>CAWURU010000016.1:0-24603 GCA_963925515.1 uncultured Flavobacteriales bacterium | reverse complement strand
TGCGGCCCTACGCGTGAATGAAGAAGACCAGCACGCCTTGTATTTAAAGGCGAATGGGCGATTCGAACCAGTAAGTTCGAATTGGCGGAGGCTCATTGGAAACGTCTGGTCAAACGCTGCCCTGGTTATAAGCCTGATCTCCTATATCAAGTTGGATCATTAGCGCTCGCTGGTGGTCGGCCTGATGAAGCCAGAACTTATTTTGAGAAATGGCTATTACGCGATGACCGTGAATATGGTTATGATCAGGAAGTTGAGGGTATGCTCGAAGAAATTAATATAAAGGAGACCTTTTTTGCTTCTCCTGTGCCGTTTGATCCCAAGCCTGCGAGAGATGTAAATACAAGGTTCGACGAATACCTTGCTTCGATGACCCCTGACGGATCGCAACTGTATTTTACAAGAAGAAGTAATAAACGTAATAAATATGACGGTCCAGGAGCTCCAATGAGAAGCGTGGAGGAGTTTAGTGTCTCGCTGGTAAAGGGAGAGAGGTCCGGAATGCCTTTTTTCGAAGAAGGGCAAGCTCTTAGTTCTCCCTTTAATTCCCAATACAATGAAGGTGGGCCAACGATGACAGCGGATAATAAGCTTATGGTCTTTACCATTTGTGAGCGTAATCCTAAAACAGGTAAACAAAACTGTGACCTGTATTATACAACTTTTGGATATGGGGTTTGGAACGGGATTAGACCCATGACTAATGTTAATGAGCCAGATAGTTGGGAAAGTCAACCTAGTATCAGTCCTAATGGAGATGTTCTATACTTCGCTAGCGACCGTAAGTCAGGAGAAGGTGGTTTAGATATTTATAGAAGTATCAAAACAATAGAGGGCGACTGGAGTGCTCCTGTTAATTTAGGGCCAACCATCAACACCTCTAAAAATGAAAAGAGTCCTTTCATTCATCCTGACAGCGAAAGTTTGTATTTCGCGAGCAACGGTCATCCAGGAATGGGAGGTTATGATTTATTTAAGAGTAGGTCGGATGAATTGGCTTGGGATAAACCTCAAAATCTTGGATACCCAATTAACACAGAAAAAGATGAGATAGGGTTAATGGTAACTCTGGATGGTATGCAAGCATATTTCGCGTCAAATAAAATTAACAGTGCAAATGGCTGGGATATTTACTTCTTTGATCTTTATGAGGCAATTCGTCCTGAAGAAGTCGTTTTAGTAAAGGGAACATTAAAGAAAGACCAGTATGCTTCTGATGATAACGCAAGAGTTGTTCTGAAGAATAGTACTACAGGAAAAGAAACCACACTTAGGGTGAGTGAAGACGACGGAAGCTTTACGGCAGTCGTTCAAAAAACGGAAGCCAACGAGCTATTACTTAAAGTAGAAGCTAAAAAAGCGGCATTTAGCGCGGCCCCGCTCCGGTTGAGTTTAGCTTCTTTAGGGCCTCCGGGAAAAGTTGACCGTTTAGAAGTTGGCCTAGAACATAAGGAACTTGAGCAGGGCGGAACGTACCCCATTCCTCATATTCTCTTCGAAACGGCTTCAGATCGTTTAGATCTTCAAAGTAAATTACTCATTGCTGAATTTGCTGAATTCTTATCCGGAGCCGCAAATCTCAAGGTTCAAATACAAGGCCATACAGACAATGTCGGTGATGCAGTAGCAAACCTAAACCTATCTAAAAGACGGGCTAAGAGTGTTGCTGACCTTCTCTATGATTTAGGTATACCGTCAAGTAAACTATCTCATAAGGGGTATGGGGAATCAAAACCTTTGGCGCCAAATGATTCACAGGTGGGCCGAGCATTAAACAGGCGTACCGTATTTGTGGTGACACAACTATAAGAGCTCCCCAGTAAAAAGCAAAAAAAAATCCCCAACCGTTAAGGTTGGGGATTTTTTGTTTCTCAGACGTTTTCCTAGTAACGAAGCTCTTTAATACGAGCTGCTTTACCCGTAAGCTCACGTTGATAGAAGATACGCGAACGACGTACTTTACCACGTTTGTTAACTTCAATTTTTTCGATTGCTGGAAGATTTACAGGGAAGATACGCTCAACACCAACACTACCACTCATCTTGCGAATAGTAAATGTTTCGGTTAAACCTGTACCTCTGCGCTGTAAAACGATTCCACGGAAGAACTGTGTACGAGTTTTTTCACCCTCTGTAATTTGGAAGAATACAGTAACAGTGTCACCAGCTCCAAAAACAGGAAATTCTTTTCTCGCTACAAATTCGTCTTCTACAAACTTGACTAAATCCATGATTATAATATTTTCTATTTCTGTGGACCAACATTCACATCTCTTGCCAGAGGTTGATACGCAGTTCCCTTTCGGGAGGGCAAAAGTAATAAATAATTCTTTGTCTAGAACTGCTCGCGTCCTGCAAAATGGAAGTCACCTTCTATCTGTGCATTTTCATCGCTATCAGAACCGTGAACGGCGTTCTCGCCAATGCTTTTTGCAAAACGAGCGCGTAGTGTTCCTTCTGCAGCTTCTGCTGGGTTTGTAGCGCCAATCAACGTGCGGAAATCCTCTACTGCGTTGTCTTTCTCAAGGATAGCGGCTACGATAGGACCTGAAGTCATAAAGTCAACTAGTTCACCATAGAATGGACGTTCTTTGTGCACTGCGTAGAATGCTTCAGCATCAGCTTGAGAAAGTTGTGTTAACTTCATCGCTGAAATACGAAAACCTGCTTCGTTAATTTGGTTCAAGATTGCTCCAATATGACCGTCACGTACGCCATCTGGTTTAATCATGGTAAGAGTTTTAGTACCTGCCATTTTATTTTAGTTTTATCAATTTTTTGCGCCGCAAAGGTACACTTTTCCTGCACCTTTGTGTCAAGTTAGAAACAAGTATGAAAGAAATACGTCTTGATGGGTTTACTGAAACCTTTAAATCGGCATCTAAAATCGTTATCACGAACCATACCAACCCAGATGGTGATGCTATGGGAAGTGCACTTGCTCTGCAGCAAGTATTAGAGAAAATGGGCAAGAAAGTGAGTGTGGTTGTTCCTAATCCATATCCTAAGTTCCTATGGCATTTACATGGTAATGAGCGTGTGTTGATTTACTCGGAGGGTAAAACGGCTGGTAATTCAGTGATTGAAGAGGCAGATATGATCTTTCATTTAGATTATAATGCCTTCGGAAGATCTGCCGATATGGAGCAAGCACTGAGAGATGCGAAGGCTTCTAAAATCATGATAGATCACCACCAGCAACCTGAGGATTGGCCAGACTTTATCTACAGTGACACAGATATGAGCTCAACCTGTCAAATGATCTATGAGTTTTGTGACATGTTTGGATGGTTGGAATACCTTGATAAGAACAGTGCAGAATCCATATACACAGGGATAGTCACGGATACGGGAAGTTTTAAATATAGTGCTACCACTGCCCGTACCCACGAAGTGGCCGGTAAATTAATTGAGCTAGGAGTGGAGCCGCACGTTTTACACGGAAAGATTTTTGATGCACAACCTGCTGCGCGACTTCGTCTCTTAGGAGCGATGTTAGATCAAATGCAATTAAGCCCATCGGGTGATAAAGTGCTGTTGTATCTAACTGAAAAGCAATGCGATAGACTAGGCTTTGAAAAAGGCATTACAGAAGGTTTTGTGAATTACGGTTTGAGTATTGCAGGGTCTAAGATGACCATATTCATGAGAGAGGAAAAGGGTGCTGTAAAGCTATCACTTCGTAGCGAAGGACAAATAGATGTAAATCAAATAGCGCGTAACGGGTTTAATGGTGGCGGTCATAAAAACGCTGCTGGAGGTAAATTGGAGATGTCGATTGCTGACGCACTCGATTATGCAAAAACAACTTTAGTATGGGAGTAAAAAACTTAATATACTTGGTTTTATTAATAAGCCTCGCTTCTTGTGCGGAGCGTGCTGAGTCTGCGGTTAACTCCATTAATGTAGACCCTGTTGAGCGACAACGTATGTACCTTGCACAAGAGCGTCAAATCCTTCAAGGATATATAGATCAGCATCAACTTGAGGGTATTGAACGCAATGGCTATGGTATGTATGAGCTATCGATTTCAGAAGGTGATGGTCTAATATCTGAAATGGGGGATAGGATTATTTACAGTGCAACTGTCTATCTAATGGATGACAGTGGAGTAGGCCAATATACTGATACCGTTGATCTAGGAATGAGCGAAATGGAAATAGGTTTACATGAGGCACTTTCTGGAATGAAAGAAGGGGAAAAGAAACTAGTTCTTATCCCCTCGTTTTTAGCACGCGGACTGGCAGGTGACCTAGATAAGGTTCCGCCGCAAAGTCCTCTACGTTATGATTTAAGACTTATTCAGATAGTCCGCTGATTTCGGCAATACCGTTTGGATGAAAGTCCAAAGCAGTCATTACTATAAAAATACTTTGAAATTGTTTGTGCAATTCGTGCGCTCCCTCTAGCTCAAGAGCTATTCTGTTACCTTCGCGGTCATATGACACTGCGGACATATAAGTATACTTGTCAATCCAAATCCCTTGAAGAACACCACCTTCAAAATTCATTTCTACCCTATCCCAAGAGTACGAGGGTTGTCTTTCTAAGTCAGTGGTTTGATCTACTTTGGATATAAAACCATTACTTCCGTTAATAGTGAAGTACATGTGATCATACTCATCGCTTGAGTCATAATTCTCCAAGGTTGCATGGTCGTAGAACTCGAACGAAGTAACGTCAAACGTTTTTTCATTCATAAAGGCCTGAGTATCAACGTCAATAATGAATAACTCATTATTAGAACAACTTGTCATAAACAGACCTAGTGTAAGCGCGGCAGTGAGTTGGAGTATATACTTCATTTGTATGGATTTCAATGTTACCTCAAAGTTAACATAAAGTTTACACATGTCAAAATCAAATTAACATTGAATTTACATTAGGTTCAAATTTACTTTTCATTGGATATTGATTCCATCAAGTCGAATTATAATCACCGAGAGATAGTACCTTTGATTTCCTTTTAAAAAAAATTAGATCATGATCAAAAAAACCTTAGCCATTGTACTAATGGCTTTCACGCTAGCTAGTTGTGGCGGAAACAAAGTCACTGTAAATGACCAGACCATTACTTTGGAGCCTGGTATTTACGCGAAATTAACTACGTCCATGGGCGACATACTTTTTGACTTTCATGAGGACTTGGTTCCCATGACTGCTGGTAATTTTATTGCTCTTGCTGAAGGGACCCATCCGAAAGTTGATGCGAAATATGCAGACAAACCTTATTTTGATGGCACCATTTTCCATAGAGTAATTCCAAAATTCATGATTCAAGCTGGAGATCCGGATGGAACTGGTGCAGGAAGTCCTGGATACAAGTTTCCGCAGGAAATTTCAGCGGAATTGAAACATGATAAGAGCGGTGTCGTAAGTATGGCGAACGCTGGACCAGGAACAAACGGTTCGCAGTTTTTTATTACTCACAATGCAACCCCGCATCTTGACGGGGGATATAACATTTTTGCACAGGTTATTTCTGGTCAAGAAATTGTTGTTGCTATTGGTGATGTGGAACGTGCCTCTCAGGACAGACCTGTAGATATCGTCTTACTCCAGTCCGTAGACATTATCCGTGTTGGGAAGGATGCTAAGAATTGGAATGCAGCTGATGAATTTATCGCAGGAATGGATGCTGTGGAGCAACGTAAGGTTGATGCAGCAGCGGCACTAGAAGATGAAATGAATGACATGTATAGTGACGCTAAGAAGACCGCAACAGGTCTTAGATATATCATAGAGGATATAGGTAGCGGTGTGAAGCCGGAAATAGGGCAAGTAGTTAAAGTTAAGTATGCAGGTTTTTTAACTGACGGTACGTGTTTTGATACTTCAGATAAGGAATGGGCTATTAAATATGGTCTTTACGATGGTCGTAGAGAGCCGTATGAGGCTATTCCTGTAGAATATGGACCAAACGGTCGCGTGATTGCCGGTTGGAAAGAAGGACTAGAATTATTGAATGTCGGCGGTAAAGCTAAGTTGATTATTCCTTCCAATTTAGGTTATGGCGACCAAGGTGCCGGAGGAGTGATTCCGCCAAATGCTACGTTGATATTTGACATCGAAATTTTAGAAATAGCAAAATAATCGAGGGTATACCTCACATTACTTTTTACATGGAAAACGGTATTTACGCTAAAATCTCTACTTCGAAAGGAGAAATTACAATTAAGCTTGAGCACGAAAAAACACCCATGACCGTAGCAAATTTTGTTGGTCTTGCAGAGGGTACTGTTGATAATACCGCAAAAGATGCTGGTGTTGCTTACTACGATGGAATGACTTTTCACAGGGTGATTGCTGACTTTATGGTTCAAGGCGGTGATCCTACTGGAACTGGAGCAGGTGGTCCAGGCTACCAATTTGAGGATGAAATTCATCCTGATCTATCTCATAACAGACCAGGTACGTTGTCTATGGCAAATTCTGGTCCAGCATCTAATGGTTCTCAATTCTTCATTACCCATGGCACTACAGATTGGCTAGATGGAAAGCATACTGTTTTTGGATATGTTACGGAAGGCCAAAACGTAGTTGATGCTGTAGAGCAGGATGACGTGATGACGAAAGTAGAGATACTGAGAGTTGGTACTGAAGCAACATCTTGGAATGCTGGAGAGCTTTTCTCCACTTCAAGAGGTAAGGCAGAATTGGCGGCAAAAGCGGCAGCTGATACACAAGCGGCAGCTCAATTAGAAGCAATGAAGCCCTTCACTGATGGTGCTCAGAAGACTGAGAGCGGACTTATGTATCTAATGGAAGAGGAAGGAAAAGGTCCTAAGCCTAACGTAGGTGACCAGGTACAGGTGCATTACGAATTGAAACTACTCAACGGGACAGTTGTTGATAGTTCTTTCCAGCGTGGTGAGCCCATTGCCATTACGATAGGTGTAGGTCAAGTGATCCCTGGCTGGGATGAAGGCATTTTATTGCTTAATGAAGGATCTAAAGCGACTTTAGTGGTTCCTTCTGATCTAGGTTACGGATCAGCAGGAGCTGGCGGCGTTATACCTCCCAACGCAACTTTGTTATTTAAAGTAGAGCTTGTAAAAGTCGGATAGGATCGATTTTTTTGATAATAAAAACCCCCACGAGGCAAACCTCGTGGGGGTTTTACTTTCCGATTAAATTCAAAGTCAATAAAATCTTTTTAGTAAGGTCTTCACTATGTTCAGTTTACCCCGGTTGTAAGGAGCGGATAGTATTTTGTTGATGGGAATTCCCCATTGGTAAAAATAACTTCGGGTGTTACTGAATTCAAGAAACCCGGCATGTCCGTTTGTTTTACCCATACCGCTATGTCCCGTGCCACCAAAGGGTAAAAAGTTATTTGCTATCTGTAAAAGGCTCATATTAACGCCTGTGGATCCGGCTCTTGTTCCGCGCTGAATATGTTGGATGTTCCTTTTATTCTTACTGTAGATATAGACCACCAGAGGATGTTCTCTACTTCTGATTTCAGTAATAGGCTCTTCTAAGTCGGTGAAAGTAAACACGGGGAGTAGGGGACCGAAAATCTCCTCCTTCATCATTGCTCCATTTTTAGGAGGATTTACAATAACGGTAGGTTCGATCTTACGATGTTCCTCTGAAAATTCACCACCCATGATTACTTCCCCACCTTCTGTATGGGCTGTTTCTAACATAGATTTAAGACGCTTAAAATGCTCCTTGTTGATGATTTGAACATAATCTAAACTCTGGATAGGATCGTTACCGTAATACTGCGTAACAGCCTCTGTAATCCCTTTCGTGAAGTCTTCTAGCTTACCTTCATGGACATAGATGTGGTCTGGTGCGATACAAATTTGTCCTGCATTTGTAAACTTCGCCCAGGCTATGCGTTGCCCTGCTGCATAAGCATTGGCTGTGTTATCTATAATTGTAGGGCTTTTACCTCCAAGCTCCAAGGTAACTGGTGTGAGGTGCTTACTTGCTGCTTCCATTACGATTTTACCTACCTCTGTAGAGCCCGTAAAGAAAATATGATCAAACCTACGTTTCAGTAATTCTTGAGATAATATTTTGTCACCTTGAATTACACAAACTTCACATTCATCAAAAACACTCGCTATTAATTGTGAGAGTACCGCTGACGTATGCGGAGTGTGCTCCGAGGGCTTGAGAATGGCAGTATTTCCTGCGGCATAAGCACTGGTAAGTGGATGAAGCGTCAGGAAAATCGGGTAGTTCCAAGGAGAAATGATCAGTGTATTTCCCTTGGGTTGTACTTGGGTATAGGAGGTTGATCCAAACAGTGTAATTGGTGTTTTAATCTTTTTTGGCTTGCTCCAGGCTTTGGTCTTTCCGACAACAATTTTTAAATTATCTAACGTAGGCAAGATCTCTGATAAGAGTACTTCAACCTCACCTTTTCCAAAGTCCTTGTGCATGGCTTCTACCAGGGCAGATTGCCATTCACTTTTCAATGCTGCACGCAATTTACCCAGTTTGTCTAATCTGTATTTTAGCGGTTTTTGAGCAAGAATTGGTGCGAAATCTCGCTGTTTTTGAATAATATCGTCAATATTCATCGTTTTTCGTATAAATGGTCAGGGCCGTCAACGGGGCTATTGACAAACATAAGATAAGGGTTACATATAACAATTTCACCCCATACAGGGTCAATACTAGGTTGCATGTTCACCTGAAAACGGGTCCATTTTTTTTCAATGAACCAATTCCCTACAACAGTATTTGTATCATTTTGATTTAACTCAAAAGAGCCGTCATTGTTTAAGCTGAACACCCACCCTTTATAGTCTTCAGTGCTCTCATACGAGCTCATCGCTACCTGAACATATTTCCAGTCATAAGTACCCAATAGAGCACCATATATCGTTGTAGAATCGTAGTTGATGTTTTCATGACAAGAATACATACCCTCCATTTGATCGCCATACGTTTTATGGTCTGGACTACATGAATAAAAAAACAATAGTGCGAAACAGGTATTGACTATTCTCATTTTATGTTACGTTTTTTGTTTAATGGGTGGTACTCCGCAATTTTAGCGCCAAGTTGTGCTGCGCTGACATGGGTATAAATTTCGGTTGTCGTGATACTCTCGTGTCCCAAAAGTTGCTGTACTATGCGTAGATCGGCTCCACGTTCCATGAGGTGTGTAGCAAAACTATGGCGCATGGTATGGGGAGAAATGGTTTTGCTGTTTCCTGCCATTTCACTGAACCTACGAAGTTTGATAAAGACACTTTGGCGTGATAATGCGCTGCCTCGATTACTTAAGAATACAGTGTCGCTATGGTTGCTGTGACATTTTTGATGTGGTCGTTCATACTCCAGGTAAAGCAGAAGAAATTTGATGGCCTCTTTGTGCACGGGTACTAACCGTTGCTTGTTACCCTTCCCTGTAACTATAATATAACCCTCGTCCAGGCGTAATAAAGAACGTTTGAGTTCACACGCCTCGCTTACACGAAGCCCGCAGGCATAGAGCAATTCAATAATGGCTTTGTCGCGTGAAGAATGAACTTCATTCATTGGAATAACATCAAGAATGGCTTGGACTTCAGATTCGCTCAATACGACTGGTAGTCGCCTTCCTTCCCGTGGATTTTCAAAAAGTAACGATGGATTATCTACCATAAATTCCTCCTCTTGCATCCAGTTATAAAACCCACGCATTGCACTCAGAATTCGACTTTGTGATTTAGGACTTATTTGCTTTCTATGTAGTGTGGATAACAGGTTACTTATGTCCTCCGCTGTTGACTTTTCTGGATTATTAGCAGAAACTAAAGCTAGCTTATTGAGGTCTCTTTCGTAAGCGAGTAGTGTGTTTTTACTCAGACCACGCTCGAACTGAAGATGCTCTAAATAACTATCTATACATTCTGTCCAATTCATAACTCTAATTTCGGTCATCAATAGGTAACTTTACCGTATGCAGATATTAATTCTCAACGGTCCTAATTTGAATCTTTTAGGTACTCGTGAACCTGATGTTTACGGAACTCAAGATTTTCAATCCTTTTTTGAAGAACTAGCAGCGGTCTATAATGATGTTGCAGAGTTCAAATACCACCAATCAAATGTTGAAGGTGAGCTTATAGATTTCTTGCAAACTGCTGAGGGAGAATTTGAGGGAATATTATTTAACGCAGGTGGTTATACTCATACCTCAGTGGCATTAATGGACTGTATATCAGCAATTTCAGTACCAGTTGTTGAAGTACATATTTCCAATCCGCTTTCAAGAGAGTCGGTCAGACATACCAGTCTTATAGGTCAGAAATGTTTTGCATCAGTCAGCGGTTTCGGTCTGGATTCTTATCGCCTAGCTTTAGAAGGCTTGCTTCACAAGCTATCTCTGTCAGAGAATAATGACTAGAACAAAACAAAAAGAGAGGTCCCGAAATTCTTAGATTTTCGGGACCTCTCTTTTTACTTTTCAAGTTTCTGTCTTAGATCGCCATGTTCAACACATTAAAGACGTCATCTCTTTTGATGTCTTTATGCTCACCTAAAATTATGGTTCGCTGTGCTTCAAGGGCATCGCAGATTTTTGCTGGAAACTCTTGGGGTTTATCAATGTCGTAATCGGTGATTTTTGTTCCTATTCCTAAAGAATTGAAAAACGCCTCTGTACGATCTATGGCTTCTGATGCGACAGATAGATTATCTCCAGTTAATCCAAGTACCCGTCGCCCATATTGAGCTAATTTATCTTGTTTCTTGTTTAATTTGTAACGGTACATACTAGGCAATATGATCGCTAAAGTTCTTGCGTGGTCTATACCGTATGCTGCGGTCAACTCATGTCCAATTCCGTGGATAGACCAATCGTTTGGAACGCCTTTTTGGATAATACCATTTAATGCCATGTTACAACACCACATAAAGTTAGCAGCGGTGTCATAATCATCCGGAGCGTTCATTATTTTCGGAGCAATTTCTATTAAGGTAGTCAGAATGCCTTCGCTAATTCTGTCTTGCAATGTAGCGGAGGTCGGGTAGGTCATGTATTGTTCCATAACATGCGTAAAAGCATCTACAAGACCATTAGCCAATTGTCGTTGAGGCAATGATGCAACTACAGAAGGGTCAGAGATACTGAACTTAGGGAAGAGTCCTGGTCCACCCATGGCTCGTTTTTGTCCAATTTCTTTTCGGCTAATTACGGCGCCACTGTTCATTTCTGAACCTGTTGCCGGTAACGTCAATACCGCTCCAAATGGCATTCCAATTTCCGTTCTTATTCCTTTATCAAGAATCTCCCAAGTATCCACTCCTTTATATAAAGCTGCTGACGATAAGAATTTTGTACCATCGATAACACTACCACCGCCAACCGCAAGAAGAAAATCAATTTTTTCCGTTTTAATGACTTCTAAGGCCTTACAAAGTGTACTATATTCTGGATTGGCTTCAATACCACCAAATTCAGTGACCTGGTGATTTTTTAATGCTGCCCTTACGTTGTTGTAAACTCCGTTTTTCTTAATGGATCCCCCACCATAGGTCATTAAAACTTTGGCATTTTCAGGTATAAGGTTGCTGATTTGGAGGTGCTGGTCCTTTCCGAAAAATAAATGTGTGGGTAATTCTAAGTTAAAATTGATCATAGTAATTATATGCGGTTATAGTCCACCAAAAGAGTAGCTGTATAGCTGGATTTTTTTAAAAGGTGAGGTATCTATTTCTCTTTTCTTCGTAGATAGAATCTACCGGGATCAAAATACCCGTTTCCTCGACCGCCCCAAAGTCGCTATTTACAAAGGTTCCGAAAGTAATCATTGCTGGGCTTAAACCCATGTACTGCTTGATCAACGGTGGAATGCTCTCGCCATGTGCGCTGATCAATTTACTCAGTCCTCGCTGACCTTTTTTAAAGGCGGAAGCGAAATCATTAGTGTCCCTGGGGAAATATAACTCGAGTCCTTCAATTTCGGGTACGCTCAAGGCTTCATGAGGTGTCATTAAGAGGAGGTTGTCTGGGAAATAGTACTTTAAAAAGTTGAGTACTAAGTCTCGTGCATCCCTCTGATAACTTGGATACATGGTTACCTTGCCATAAAAATACCGCATATGCTTATAGGTCAAGCATATAGCGCCTAATCCATCCCATATGTTGTCTAGGGCAAACATGCCCTTTCTAGGATCAACAGCTGGTTGGTATTTCGGTTGAACCCAACTACGACCTAGTTCGATGGAGTAAGGAAGGTAATCGGTTAAGAATTTTTCTGAGAAATTGAAATAATGACCCATCGAAAGATCATGTTTCCAATCTCCTTGTGCGGCAATCACAGCACCGTCTATAAACCTGTAACCTCCAACGATTTCCTCTTCCTCGGGGTTCCAAACAATCAATTGCTGGTAAGGAATTTCACTAAGATCTAATTCGTCTAAATCTACTGAATTACCAGTACCGCCATCAGAACTTGCAAAAGTAAGTTCACGTAAGCGACCAATTTCTTGAACAACGTTTGGGGCATTGTGTACATTAACAATATAGATTTCATTGCTCAGCTTAGAGGTATAGCGAATAAAACGCTCTTTTGTAAGCTCTGATTTTAATACCGCTGCTGGTACTGCTGGACGTAAATAGCTAAGATCTAACATTCCGTAAATATACTTCTTAAAAATGCAATGATTTAGGTTTCTTAAAGGTCGTAAACGCGTTTTTTGATCTCATAAGCCCATTCTTGATCCTTGTTTCTTTTATCAAGCTCAGAAGGATAAATAGGCTTGCCATATTTCACAACAATGGTCTTGCCTCCTTGCTTTAATGTCTCCTGGGCAAGCAGCAGCATTTCTAAGTTTATTTTTATGCCTAAGAATTTTCGAATTTTAGCCAACCTGTAGAATCTATTAGACAATCGGCCACTGATGTGAACAGGTATAATGGGTTTGTTATACTTCTTCGATTTAGTGATGAAAGTTTTTTTCCAATCTAAATCTCGGGGCACCTTGTACTGGGTCATTCTACTCACCAGACCTGCTGGAAAAATAAATAGTGCATTGTCCGCAGCAAAAGCCTCATCAACGGCTCTAATCCCATCGCGAGCCGTCAATCCAAATTTATTGACTCCTACAAAAAGCTCTTTAAGATTTGGGATGTTCATTAAAATGTCGTTGACAAGAAACTTAACATCTGTGCGACATTGATCCATTGTTGACATCACAACAATTGCGTCCATTCCTCCCAACGGATGATTGGCAGCGAAAATAACACCACCTTCTTTTGGAATGTTTTCTAATCCTTCAATGCGGACTTTTACATTGAATTTTTCGCAAACTGCCCTACAAAAATCAAAGTTGCGCACGTCAAACTGCTCAGTCATGAACTCATTTAGTATGGACTCATGGATGACAGTCTCGCTTAAAAAACGAATAATAAAACGCGGTATAAATCTGTGTATGTCAGGGTTTTTCTCCTTAATTAACGCATCTACATCAAGAAATTTAGCAGCTTTGTTGGTCATTGATAGTAATTAGTTACAACTGTAAAAGTACTGATATTTTTCAACGCCACCCTTACCTATGCAGTGTTTGAATATCCTTTCGTAGGCATTTAAATTCAATATATTTCAATATTCCATGTTAGTCAGGAAGTGTTTATCTTAGGTATGTTCTTTGGTAGCGCTCAATAGAAATAGTGAATGAAAGGTGATAAGGCACGTTGTTCCTTCTCCTGAAATGTAATATACAAAACCCTTTTATGAGGAATTTAATTATAGCAGCCATTGCTTTTGCTTCAGTAGCAAACTCGTTTGGTCAACAAAATATACAAGTGATTTTTGATTTTGACGCAATGAATCGACCTATTGCAAAGATCTTCCCTCTTAAATTAGTGTCAAGCGGGGATACGACCGTAGTCTTAAGAGCCCAATATGGTTTAGAAAATAACCAAGAGAGATTTAGATTTATATTTACAGTCGCATGCCAGGGAGCTACTTTTTTTAAGACTCCCGATCATACCTTTCTAGAGATAATGGGTACAATGGACACGGTTATGCTACATTCCTTTGAGGAGATGTCCTATGCAACGGATCAGTTGGATTATATATTTGTATTTACGGCTGGTGATCTAGGGTATGAGGATAATGACATTAGCCTGCAGCGCATTGGGGCTATAAGTCATGTCAAAATTCACCAGCTTCCCGGGATGGACCTTGTTTTTAAACTACCTGATACAAGGCATTTTTTCTTGAAGGACATTCAAAGTAGTTTACGTATTGCATATAGGAGGGGAGAGAACCATGGAGGAAGTAATTTAAGGGGAGGTATAGGTAATACTAAATCCAGTAGAAATACAGGTAAGTAATGACGAGATTTTAATTACCTAATGCACTAATGACTGGGAGTTCTACCCCGTTAAAGTTGAAAAGTGCTTGATTTTCATATGGACTTCCGTCTTGCGATTGAGGCCCCATGTATGGAACTAATTCACCACCCCAATATACCAGTCCAGTTCCCAGTGAATCCGAAATTTGCCGCATAGCACTTATGAACGCTGCTTGGCCATTTCTTGTTGGTGGAAAATCATTTAGAATTTGATTTATGCTTCCTATATGGTTGTTCGTCCAGTCTGCCCAACCAAGAGTGAAGGGGTAGGAAGTTTCCAGCAGGAATACGGGTTTGCCTAAATCATCTTGTAAGTCGAAACAAGCAGCTTCTAACTCAGTAAGGTTCTTACCATGCCACATAGGATAATAAGAAAGACCAGCGGCATCAAAGTCAATCGTATCGATCGTTTGAAAGAAGGCCTGAGCATTGTTGTAACCCGCATAATGAATAAGTGTTGTGATGGAGGTGTCCACCGATTTCACAGCTGATACTCCCGCCTGAAGCAGGCGTTGGAAGTTTCCGTTCCCATTTCTTAATCCAGCGGGATGCATGAGTCCATGGTTTATTTCGTTACCAATTTGAACATAATCAGGCTTCAACAACTCTGTGACATGCCGTGTGAAATTGTATACACTGTCTAAAAGTACTGCGTGACTTAAATTACTCCATTGACTTGGTATTGCCTGCTGTCCGGGATCGGCCCAGGTGTTGCTATAATGAAGCGTCAACATCAACATCAGTTGATGATTTTTTATACGTTGAACTAAAGGTATTAATTCATTTAATGAACCATCTCCAGTGGGGTTGTTCCACACTTTTAACCTAATACAATTAATTCCCCTATCCTTTAACAAAAGCAACGGATCGATCATGGTAGAGTCCTGGTTGTAAAAAAGAAAGCCTTCCTGCTCAATTTTCGGCAATTGACTAAAGTCAGTGCCTCTGAGCACAGGAGGTTCTGAAGTAGGTGCAGGTGTTGGATTAATGAGCTCGCAAGAACCTATCAATAGTACCGTTGTGCAAAGAATCAAAGCCTTATTTAAAACAACCATGTGTTAGATTTGTTAGATCTAAAAATAAAGGTAATGTTTGGTTTATTCAAGAAGAAAACGGAGAAAGAAAAATTGGAAGTAAAGTATGATGCGATGATTGAAAAAAGCTACCAGCTTAGTCATACCAACAGAACGGAAAGTGACAAGCTTGCAGGTGAGGCGCAGGAATTACTTTTGAGAATCAACACCATGGAAGATTAAGCCTCTAAGGGTCTCAGCCATTTTCTTTCTGCATAAAATGTTCCAAACGGCAAGAAGGACATGATCAAAAATAATAGTGTTTTCGCTAAACCTATTTTGTACTGAAAAGCAAAATTAAGCAATGTAAAAAGATAGATTACAGTGAGTACTCCATGGGTCATACCCATGACTTTGTTTGGCCATAAAATACCTGCACCATATTTTAATGGCATGCAGATGAACAATAAAAGGATAAATGAAGCACCTTCTAAAAGTGCGGTCCATTTAAAGGTTATTAATGATAATTTCATTCTGACTTTTTAGAATCAATGGAGATCAGAAACTTCATTGCCTCAGCGTTGAATATCTCTGGTTGCTCTACGTTTACAACGTGGCCACATTGTTCTATAACATGAAGAAGTGCACTTTGATGTGTAGCGACAATTTTTCTAATACTTGGTAGAAACATATGATCTTCACTTCCCATGATATAAAGGGTAGGAACCTTACTGTCTTTAAACCTAAAATATTTTAATAGTGGGTTAACTTCAGCCACTAAGGTGAACCATCTTTTAAATTCCCTTTGATATAATTTTTTAGCCTCTCTTGCGAAAAGATTACGTGATTCCTTATGCGTTTTTTTTGGCATTATAACCCACGCTAAAAACTTGTAAAGTATCATATATGGAATAATGCTTTTTAAGGCAGCACCTGTCCTCATAAGTACTTGACCCCGCTTATTGAGCTTCATGACTGCACCACCCATGATCATGCTCAGGGTACGATGAGGATGACGTTCAGTGATTTCTCTTATGATAATTGTTCCTAAGGAAATACCCACCCAATGCGTTTTCTGAATCTTTAGATGGTCTAAAACTTCTACGACTTCATCTCCTATAGTGGTGAAACTATAATTTTTGATTTTTTCATAAAACGCATTTTTACTGCGTCCATGGCCTCTTAAATCTATCAATAAAACATTGAATTTACTTTGAAACGAACGAAGTTGTTTGTACCAGATGGTACTTGACCCTCCAGCTCCGTGCACAAATGTGACCCAAGGTGCGTTTGGATGGTTGATATGTTCGCTGTAACTAAGCATTTCACAAAGAACGATTAAAATTTAATGCTGATCAAAGTGTGGTTCTTCCTTTATTGACAGGTTGTATAAAAAATGTAAATGATCACTATAATAATTAAACTTATAATAATTAAGAGGGTTCTTTGTATAATTGACCAATAACCTCAGAATAACAAAATTCACACATGCAAGATCAAACTATAGCCTCAAATTTCAAGTTCGATTTACCTAGTTCTCTAGTCGTATTTTTAGTCGCACTACCGCTATGTTTAGGCATAGCATTGGCATCAGGAGCTCCGTTATTTTCGGGATTGATTGCTGGTATAATCGGTGGTCTAATTGTCGCCCCGTTAAGTGGTAGCCCACTTGGTGTTAGTGGTCCAGCCGCTGGATTAGCTGTTATCGTCTATGGAGCTATTGAAGAGCTCGGTTCCTATCCTACGTTTCTAGCTGCCGTTGTTGTCGCTGGTATCGTTCAAGTATTATTGGGTGTATTGAAAGCAGGCGTTATCGGTTACTATTTTCCGTCTTCCGTCATTAAAGGAATGCTTTCGGGCATAGGGATTATTATCTTCCTTAAGCAAATCCCTCATGCTGTTGGTTATGATGCGGATCCAGAGGGAGACCTTTCTTTTATGCAGCAGGATGGACATAATACCTTCACAGAGATGAGTTACATGCTTGGTAACCTTTCAAATACAGCCATGTTGATCTCCGGATTAGGACTACTGATTTTAGTATTGTGGGAGCAAAAGTTTATTAAGAACTTATCTTTTTCAACGATCATACAGGGACCATTAGTGGTTGTTTTGATGGGTATAGGTATCAACGTACTTTTTGCTAATTATGAGGGTTTATCCTTAAATGCTTCGCAGATTGTTGCCATTCCTGTTAATGATGGTTTTTCAAGTTTTCTTACGCAGTTTACTACACCAGATTTTAAGGCATTTTTGAATCCTTCCATATATGCTATTGGAGTCACTATGGCTGTTGTAGCCTCATTAGAAACATTACTCTGTGTAGAGGCTACTGATAAGTTAGATCCTTACAAAAGAATTACCCCAACCAATAGAGAGTTATTTGCCCAAGGCGCGGGTAATATTGTGAGTGGATTAATAGGTGGCTTGCCCTTAACCCAAGTGATCGTGCGTTCATCAGCTAATATTCAAAGTGGAGGAAGAACAAAGACCTCTGCGTTTCTTCATGGTGCCCTATTATTGATCTGTGCCTTTAGTATTCCGAAATTATTAAACTTGATCCCATTAAGTGCATTAGCTGCCATCCTACTGTTGGTGGGATATAAATTAGCCAAGCCAAGTCTTATTGTAAATATGTGGAAACGAGGAAGGTCAGAATTCATACCATTTGCTATAACCGTCATTGGTATAGTTTTTACAGATCTACTCTCTGGAATTTCCTTAGGATTAGTTGTTGCTGTTGTCTTCATTTTGTGGGAGAATTTTAAAATCCCATACAAATTTGACATTAAGCATTACGAAAAAGGTGAGCCCATCGTAATTGCCTTCTCTGAGAGTGTCAGCTTTCTAAATAAAGCGAGCATTCAAAGGACTTTAAATACGGTCCCAGATGATTCAAAAATCATACTAGATGCAACGGCAACACTTAGTATGCACTTAGATGTGAAAGAAATCATTGAAGAATTCCAAATAAGTGCAGTACTAAGAAATATTGAAGTAGTCCTCGTTGGGTTTGGTGATACTGTTGGTAAGGAACCAGTAGCTCAATTTGAGAAAGTTGTGTTAAAACAAACGGTCAAATCAAGCGTCGTACGGAGTATATTTAAGAAAAAGTAACCTTTATGAAAATCTCTCTAGAGCGAACAGATAACAACTTCGGAATGAAGGCCACAGCAGGCAATCATGAGATATTGTTAGATTCATCTCAGGAGGAAGAAGGAGCTGGTAACACCGGTGCTACTCCAATGCAGCTTATGCTTATCTCTTTAGCGGGTTGCAGTACAATAGACCTTATCCATATACTCCGAAAGGGTAGGTACGTGATCACTTCTTATGCGAGTGAGGTCACCGCTACACGCCGTGAAGAAATGCCTAGAATATTTAACGCTATTACTTTACTGATCACTCTGGAAACAGATGCGCCTGATGAAGTATTAAATAGAGCGATAGCATTAACTAAAACTAAATACTGCAGCGCATTTGCTGTTTTAGAGGCGAGCTGTCCTGTGGAAGTCTCTGTCAACAGGAAAACATAGTATTAGTCTTTACCTTTCTCTGAATACCTATTACGACGAACACTTCCCAAAGGAATAATACAGATGCGCATGAGTGTATTGCAATAGAATTGCATTAAATTCGGACATGCGCCTTGTTAAGCTTTTTTTAACTGTAGTCTTTCCGTTTTTCTGGTCAGTGTATTCCTACGCCCAATGCAACGTTACGGTCTCTAATGACTCGCTAACGGCCTGTGTGGGTGATACTATATTTCTCTCGGTATCTGGGAGCCAGTCCTATGAATGGTCACATGACGCAACACTGAGTTGTGATACTTGTATCGATCCCTATGTGATCCTTACTGACACCAGTTCTTATGTCGTTGTTAAGGGGAAAGATCAAAATTTCCAATGGGCAGGGAACGGAAATTTTACGTCAGGCAATACCGGTTTTTTATCTAACTATACCTACAACGCTACTTCGATTTGGAATGCAAGTACCTATGCTGTAGGCCCAAATCCTAATGCGGTACATCCTAATTTTGGTACTTGGGGAGATCATACCACTGGTACGGGGAATTATATGCTGGTAAATGGATCATCAACGGGTACCAAAATACTATGGCGCCAAACGGTATCCTTACCTCCAGGGGCTCAGGTTACGATGAAATGGTGGATGCTTACTTTCGTAACACCTGCAGGTTCACTTCAATTAAAACTACTAGGTACTAATATTGGCAGTACGGCATCTACGCCCTCCTCCACAGGTGTGTGGCAGCAAACGTCCAGATCATTTACAGCACCTACATCGGGTTCTGCTGTTATTAATTTAGTCACCATTAGTGGCGCAGGTTCCGGGAACGACTTTGGAATAGATGATATCTCATTTGAATATCAATGTGAGGTATTTGATACCGTTTGGTTAGCACCAAAACCGGATGCACAAATACGGTTAGACACTACTTCAATATTTGGTTGCGATAGCGTGTGCTTTACGATTGAAAATCAATTAGATACACTTGGTTTGTTAAATTATCAATGGATTTTTTCGGATGGAACAGTAGACAGTAACATGGTCTTTAGTCATTGCATCCGCGATACGGGTGATTATACAGGATATCTGTTGACTTCATCACTAGATGGTTGTTTAGATTCAGCGGCCTTGCCTCATGTAAGAGTGGGGCACACACGTCAGTTAGACAGCCTAATTACCGTTAGTGATAAAGGTAGTTTATGGAATGGCATTTGGATTATGGACCCTCAGGAAACGCTTGGTATAGGTGCGCATTTTGAAGCGAGATTGGGCAATAATGGGATGGAAGACAGTCTTTATATAAAAGTAGGGGCGCAAGGATTTAGCAATGGTAACATTAGCGCAAGTCAAATGGCCGCAGGTTGGTCACCTATTACGGTTTCCGGCGAGCCTTTTTACGTTTGTGCCTACTTATTTACCTCAGAAGGCTGTGTAGATTCCTTATGTCGAGAGGTTGCCTTTTACCCTTCTGTTTCTGTGCCTAATTTTCTGACGCCAAATGGAGACGGTATTAATGATGAGCTTTTTATTGAGCATTCTAATACTGAAATGCTTCATCAAAAAATCTTCAATCGTTGGGGCCAATTAATCTTTGAGTCTTTCGATCCAAGCATTATGTGGAAGGGAACATATGATGGAAGGTCTGTTGCTCCAGGGGTGTATTTCATAGACGTTAAAGCGACTAATACCTACAGTGTCACACCAGTGACCTATCAAGGAGCTATTCATGTAATGGATTAAACCTTGAATTAAGCCCTTTAGTCTACCTGGAGAGTGGCTACGAATATGTGGTTGAGTACATACATGTTAATTCTGATTGAGAATACGCATGGAATCTTGCCGATATTTATTTACTGTAGGGACCTATTTGGTGTGAGAATTTTAGTGAAACGTATCTCTGGTCACATCCGATAGAACTTTCGGATGTATTTTGCACCATGCAAAAACAATTTGTAGCGCTTGCGCCAGGTTTGGCTATTTCATTTTTTATTGCCTTGATCGCAAAGTTCAGTGGTCAGTACGTACCTATGGCTGGCGCCACCCTGCTAGCACTCCTGTTGGGCACTATAGCCGGAAATACGTTTATGAATGATTCCTCCTTTGCGCCCGGGTTAAAGTTCGTAGAGAAATACGTTCTTGAAGCCTCTATTGTACTCAGTGGATTTGGTTTGCAGGCCGTTCACTTAAAGACGATGGGAAATTCTATTTTATGGCTTTTGGTGATCATGGTCTTTACTACGTTTGCTTTATCGTGGGTATTGGGCAAGGTCTTTACATCTTCAAATAAGTTTAGTTATTTACTCGGAGCAGGCAGTGCGATCTGCGGATCTAGTGCGATAGCTGCTACTGCGCCTATCATTGAGGCTTCTGAAGAGGAAACTGGACTAGCACTGGGGATTGTCAACGCACTTGGTTTATTGGGTTTGGTAGGTCTACCATTGCTGGCTCATACGTTAGATTTTTCGACATTACAAAGTGCTACGCTGATAGGTGGAACACTTCAATCATTAGGACACGTGGTGGCATCCGGTCATGCCTTAGGCGAAGATGTTGGTCACTGGGCAGTGATTGTGAAAATGGGCCGGATCTTGTTTATGGTGCCTCTACTGCTAATTCTATTCTTTTTAAAGCGTTCTAGCGGCGCCAAACGCAAGGCCAAATTCCCGCTGTTTATAGCTTGGTTTGTTGCTGTGATATTGATCTCACAGGTTCACGTTATACCAACGGTAATAAACGAAACCATGGCTATTTTTGGTAAATGGTTGCTGATTGTTGCCATGGGGGCGATAGGTGCTAAGATTCGATTAACTCAATTGGTCAAGATTTCTAAAAAAGGCATCCTTCAGGGAGTCACACTATTTTTTCTTCAGGTAGTAATCGCGGTCATGCTTATTGCCCTTTTTGTATAAAATACGGATATATTTTCACGAGTTATCGGGTGTATTTTTGGTAAGCTTGAATTTAGTGCTTATTCAATTTGTCTTTCGTATTGAAAACAAAATTCATTCCGGAAAGGGACTTATAGCGCTTTAAGTATTCTATAAATCTAGGTGCATTTGGTTTTTCAATGATGGCACTTCCTAGGTAATAAGCTGGAAGTGAGGGGTATTGATGGTGTTTGAGGTGTTTTACTTTATATGATTTCATGGAAACGATCACCGGCCAAGCGCAAAACACCTCACCAACCAGGTCATTGATCCTTTTGTTTTTTGAGATTAAACCGTGAACAGACTCATGCATTAATAATCCTAAGGCGAGATACCGTGCACCAATAAAAACGACAGTAATTATATAGATGCTCCAATGAAAATAAGTTTCACAAAGAAAGGCTGCGATTAATATCATAGCCCATTCTTGAATGACTGAAAAAATCCCTTTCCACGTTTGGATGTTAAAAAATGGACGCAGCTCAATACTGTCTAGAATGAGATGAATTCTATCGTTGTAGGAGGTTTTTGAATTTACGATGGTATGTAGTTTAGGATTCTAATTATGTTCAAGTTAGATGGTGATTTCTTATAAATGGAATGCTTCGATATTATTTACTCTGTTAAGGTGAGGTTAGTTATTAGCATATTCGAAGAATAAGATCTCTATTATGGACTTTTATTAATTACAAATCCAGCATTATTTAGTTATAATCGAGACTTTTGTTTCAATATTGAGATATGTATCTCACAAGTGTCTATTCACCTTTCACTGATAAGAGAGGTACAGACTGAGCATTACATTGATGCCTACACAAACCGTTGTAACACATACAAAACATCACGTTATTAAACAAGGTACCAAAACAATAATGAAAAAATTTTGACGTTAAATTGTTTGAAAACCTACTGGTTTCGCAAAAATAAAATGGATTTATACTTATCTCTTATACGAATAGGCGCTTCGTTAATGCTAGCTTTTGTAACCTTTTCACTAAGTTACAGAATTAATAAAAATGCAAATAGCTACTTAGCTATGCTTTTTGGTGTTTTAGCTATCCTTTTTATTTTCACAGATATTGGAGCATATATTTCAGAAAAATGGATATGGTTATATGCAATTAATATCTTAGAAAACACCACAATATTAGTTCCTTCATTACTTTATATATCAGTATATCATTTTGTACACACACCTTCCAATTTCTTAAAAAAGCATTATTTACTATTTCTACCTTTTCTTCTTAAAGCTATCTCTATTACGTTTTCAATTTGGGCAGAAACTTACTCTTTAGCTTTAGAGGATTTTATTTATAATTGGGATTTTATATTTCTTATTGGCTTATATATATATTCTCTAATTGTATTTTATTGGGTCGTAAAAATGCTTGTAAACCATCATAAAAATGTATTAAATTTTCACGCAAATACTCAAGGTGTAGATTTGAACTGGTTATATAAGTTAATGTTTGTTTTCCCAATAATTTTTATTACTCAATTTGTCTTCAATTTTGGCTCAAATCAATATTACTTAATCAATATTTCAGATATCGCTTTAATTGTCATATTATTTTATAGTGGTTTCCATATCGTACAGCAAAGAGAAATATTCGACTTGTCAAGCTTACAAAAAGCAGATATTGAAAATGAAATTCCTGAAAATGTTGTAGTAAAAAAAGAAGAGCTGATTGATAAAAACCTAATGTTTGACATAGTCAAAAGTTTAGAAAAGGTAATGAAAGAAGAGCAGCCATATTTGAACCAAGATCTTTCTCTAAATCTATTAGCAGATAAATTAAATATTAGAATACACATATTATCATATATTCTAAATACACATTACGATAAGAATTTCTACGCTTATGTCAATAATTTTAGAATTGATTATTGTAAAGCCCTTTTAAAAAACTCAAAAAAGCAACATTTGAGCATAGAAGGTATCGCATTTGATGGCGGTTTTGGTTCTAAAAGTACCTTTAACACACTCTTCAAAAAGGAAACTGGGATGACTCCTACACAGTTCAAAAACACTAAGAAATAATGGCTATAGTTATTTATGATCGAATTCAGGTATTCAACTCCATCCGTTTGAACACTAAATAATCATATTAGGTGTTCAACTTTATCCATCCGAACACTAACTAATCGCATTGTGAGTTTATTTATCAAAACAATAAAACTTATGATGTACCGATTTTTTTCAACAACTTTGTTATTTGCATTGCCCCTTTCTGTGTTTTCTCAACAAATCGTTAGAGGCGCTATAAAAGATATTGACTCTAAAGCTCCTATCCCTTTTGCAGCTATTGTCATTCACGATTTAGCCCCAATTATAGCAACAACCTCTGATCTTGATGGTAATTTTGAATTTGAAAACGTACCCATTGGAAAACAAACTATCACAATTTCATTCCTTGGTTATGAAAACAAAACGATTCCTAACATTGATGTCACGAGCGGAAAAGAAGTGGTCTTAGAAATTAATTTAGTAGAAAGTTTTACTACGCTAGGTGAAGTTGTGGTTGTTGGCTATATACCCAAAGAAAAATTAGTCAACGAATTTGCTACCATGAGTGCACGCACTTTAAACCCAGAACAAGCTAACCTATATTCTGCATCTTTAGGCGACCCAGCAAGGCAAGTTCAAAATTTTGCAGGCGTTACAGGAGGTGGTGACGACTTAAACAATGAAATTGTAATTAGAGGTAATTCACCTAATACCTTATTATGGCGATTGGAAGGCGTGGAAATACCAAACCCAAATCATTTTGTTTACTTAACTGGTGGCTCTGTAAGTATGTTAAGTGCTAACGTATTAGAT
>CAWURU010000015.1:0-27555 GCA_963925515.1 uncultured Flavobacteriales bacterium | reverse complement strand
ACCGTAATAAGTATCCAAAGAGAAGAAATCTCCACCCATTTGCATATCTATCAGAGCACTTAACCTAACGTTTTTGTAAGAGAATGCATTATTAATACCACCTCTCCAGTCAGCTTGAACATTTCCAATCACACCTGATTCTCCTGTATAGTAGCGAGCACCACCACGTGAGCTAGCCCAATCGTATACAAGAGGTGCACCTGTTCCACCATCACGAACGAAAGTCGTTCCTTCTAGCGTACCATAAGCCTCACCAACACGAGCGGTCATCTGAACACCACCTTGAACTGAACCTAATAATAGTGATTCAGAATCACCAAACAGTTCAACAACAGTATTACGGTTTTTCGACCAGTTAATGTTTACATCCCACTGGAAATCTTTCGTCTTAACAGGAGTTACATAAGCACTTACTTCAAGTCCATTGTTATCAACTCGACCAGCATTCACGTACTTTGTATAAGTACCCGTTGCACTAGACACTTGAGCAGGAAGAATTTGATTCTCTGTTATTCTATTGTAAGAACTCACATCAAATCCTAAACGATTCTTGAACAACTTCACCTCTAAACCTAATTCCGTAGAACTAGTGTTTTCAGGAAGTAGAGTTGCATTATTCTGGGTAGAAGGCGCAGATGCTAGAGTTACACCATTGAATGGAGTACCAATACCATAGGCATCAACCAACGCGTTAGCTGGAGCATCAGACCCAACATTTGCCCAGTTAGCACGAACTTTACCAAAAGAAAGAATATCTGCATCAACAAATTCAGACCAGATAAAGCTTAAAGAAGCTGCTGGGTAGAAATAAGTATTATTTTCTACTGGAAGAGTAGATGATACATCTTGACGAGCAGACAGGTCTAAATACAAGAAGTTTCTATATCCAAACGAAGCTTGACCGTAAACACCATCAACACCAATTTGATTAGCAGATTCAGAAGGAGCTGCAGGAGCTGCTTGTGAGTTACTCAATGCGTAAACACCAGGTACTACCAAACCACCGTTAGTGGAAGCATAGATACTCTGGAAAGAAGAACGACGTTGGTTGTAACCAACTAAACCTGAAAAGCTTATTTCGCCATCTGTACCAAAGTTCTTGTTCATGTTTAAGTACAAGTCATTATTACGCTCAGTGAATGAACGGTTGTTACGTGTATACTTTGATACATCAACTGACTGAGTTCCTATACGCTCTTCACGTAATTCAGTATAACTATCTGCTGACATACGACCTGTTAACTTCAACCAATCGTTGATCTCGTATTCTGCCATAATGTTTCCTATTAGACGATTACGAGAATCAGTAGAAAAGTTTTGTAAAGTAGAATAGTAAGGGTTGTCAAAATAGTGAGGCGCAGTAGGATTACTAGCACCATAACCATAGGCATTCCATGAGTAGTTCTTCTCACCATAGTTTGTATATGCATCTTTCTGAGCATCCATATCGGTAAGAACATTGTACCACTGACGGAAACTTTGGTTAGGATTACGCGAATCATATCCTGTTCCGTAGCGACCTTTACCGCTCTGGTTGATGTAGTTCGCTTTCGCAGAAACTGTCAACTTATCAGAAGCGTTAAATTTTCCACTAAAAGAAACGTTATCACGACCGATGTTCGATCCACCAACAATTCCTTTTTGGTTGAAGCTAGTAGCAGACAAACGGAATGAAGTGTTTTCACCACCTCCATCAACTGCGAAAGAGTTGTTGCGGGTAACACTTTGCTCATAAAAGCTCAATGCACCATTTTCTGGAGCTGTGTGCTTTTTTGATTGACCGTAAGTAGGTAACTCCGGGTAGATAGACTCCCAGTCATAAACATCCATATTAGGATCTACTTGAAGACCAAAAGAAGCATCTTCACCCATTGGGAGAACGATGTCGTTTTGACCATCGCCGTTAGCATCGTAAGATTGCGCACGACCATCTGTAAAAGTTGAATCACCAGGACCTGTTGTAGTGTAGGCACCACCATAGTAGCGACCATAACCTGGGCCATAAGATTGTTGATGACGAACAAAAGTATTCTCATTAACAGTTCCTACAGTGATACCCATACTAGCAGTAACACCTAAGGTTTTCTTGCCAGAAGTAGATTTACCGCTTTTAGTTGTAATAAGGATAACACCATTAGAAGCACGAGATCCATAAAGAGCAGTTGCCGCAGCACCTTTCAATACAGAAATATTCTCGATGTCTTCTGGGTTAACATCCATTGCAGCGTTACCATAATCATAACCACCACGACCACTAGCTACATTTGAGCTGTTACCCGTAGAGTTAGAAATTGGCACACCATCCACAACGAATAATGCTTGGTTGTTACCAGTTAAAGAACTAGAACCGCGAATTACAACGTTAGCTGAACCACCAAGAGTTCCAGAACTCTTAATTTGGACACCTGCTATTTTTCCACTCAAAGAGTTTACAAAGTTGGCATCTTTTACTGTTGTAACTTCGGAACCGTCAACATCTTGTGTTGCATAACCTAGAGATTTTTTCTCACGAGTCATACCAAGAGCGGTAACTACTACTTCATTGAGCTGGCTCGATGAAGATTTTAAAGAAACTTGGAGGAAATCTGAAGTTGCAACAACTTCTTGAGTTTCCGTACCCATTGAAGAAAATACCAACGTTACACCATTAGCAGCCTTGATGGTAAACTTACCGTCAAAATCTGTTAATACTGCATTGTTCGTACCCTTCTCAGAAACCGCAACACCCGGAAGCGGTTCACCCGAATCAGTACTACTTACAACTCCAGAAACCGATTGCGCAACCGCAAAGTTTACTGAAAGCAAGAAAAGTAATACTGACCATAGTGTCAATTTGTTTTTCATTGTACGTGTTTTTGTGTTAAACTAATGTTAAGCAACTCTAAAAGTCTACTTTATTCATGTGATATCCAAACATGATTTAAGTTTTTTACAGTTAAAACAGATAAAACTTGTGATTAGCGCAATAATTCAGCTGCTATATAAGAGATAACACAATGTAGGATAGCGGAAAGAGCAAACCACGTAATTATCGACAGAATACATATTTAGTGGAACTGTACCCCTTGCATGGCATACGTTTATGCGGAAAATGAATTTATGCAGCCTTACGGAAGGAATCAGATCTTATAGAGAGGACTGCTATCATAGCAGTGAATCCCCAGAAGGGAGCACTTGCCTTGTCCATATCTAAGAAATTATTCAGAAAACCATGTAAATAGTAGGTAATAAGTCCTAGAAAAGCCACCCTCAACAATCCCTGCGCACGCAGTGAAGGGAGTTTTTTGTAAGAAGACGTTGCTGTAACAATGATTTGAACGATGATATACAAGAAGGTAATTAGGCCTAAGGCACCACTTTCAGCAAGTGGACTGAGGTACTCACTGTGAGCATTACCCATATTACCGGCATTTGTTGAGATGATGGTTTTTTCTGATGGTTTTTGGTATGGTGCGTATAAAAACATATACGTACCTGGTCCATGCCCCAAAATAGGTCGGGCCTGGTACATTCTAAGTGCACATTTCCAGCGATTGATTCTTTCTAAATTAGAGGCATCTGTACTGACATTTGTTACAGAAGCAACGTGCTCATTAAAGTCATCAGAAGAATCGGTGGTGTTCTTTTCAAATTTTGAATTGATTACTGAGAAATTGAAAGCTGCTATAAGGACTACTATCCCAGCCAGAGACCAAACAGTAGTTTTAGACATTTTCAACACATAAGCTACATAGACAAGTCCTGCGCCCATTATAGACAGCCAAGCGGCTCGGGTATAACTCAAAACTACTGCTGCCGTTAGCAGAAGGAGCAAGAATGAAGCTATCGCATTAAACCCCCAAGAGGACTTTCTAAAAGTTAGATAGAGTGCCGCTGGATAGAACATCGCTAATACAGCACCATAGGAAGTGTGCTCCTTAAACAGTGGGAACATTACCCAAGTCGATGTTTTTTTTGTAAATCCATACTGACTATGAATGATGATGGTATAACTACAGGCAATAATTAAGGGGACTAGGAAGAGCCAAAGGAATCGAACCTTGTTTTTCTCATCTTTTAAAAAGAGATGTCCAAGAACAAAATAGTAAGGAACAATAAACCAGACGCGAGTAATCCACTGTTTTAAGGATACCATCGGAAGTTCGGAGGTTATTACCGTAAGGAACATCCATGTTAAATACAGATAGATGGCAATACTAATAGGATGTTTGATTAGACGCTTGTCGTATTCTTTAAAGAACATCATTTTGACCAGGGTCAAAGCGGTGATCAATACCAACATGGGTTCAGTGGGTATAGATAGGCCTGCACCACCAGTGAGGTCAGTAAGACTAACTGATAACGGAGTAGCAATCACAACAAACCACATGGCCCAATCTATTCTATATAAGGTTACCCAAACAGCAAATAGCCCAACTGGAATGAACAAGGCTTCCCACCACTCCAGCGCTACAATAAAAGCAACAACAGGAAGTATAGCGATGGCTATTGCGATCGATACACGATTAGATATATTGCTTTCGAAGTTCAAGCCTAGGACTTAGTGCGCAATTCGACTATAGTTCCACGAAGAAGTAGGACAAAAGTGACCAAGACAAAAACCACAAATCCTACAGCAAGAATTAACACACTGCGTTTGGGATAAGTTTTTCGCTCAGCGGCAAAAGCGTCATCAACCTTAAAGGTTGCTGGTAACATTTGGTTTACATCCACTTTAGCTTGGTCAAACTTAGTTCTCAGCTTCACCTCTTCGTCTTTTAATAACTTGAGCTCATCGCGAATGGACACATAACGCCCCCCGTATTTAGCCAACGTATCTAATCTGCGTTCTAGTTGCTTGATGAAAGATGATTGAGCACCTTGAGCAAGTGCGATGGCATACTGCTCGTTGAAAACAGCACTTTGACTTTCGTAGTCGTGTACTCCTTTATAACGCAATAATGTAATCTCCTCCTCCATGGTTTGTATTTCCTCTTGAAGGTTGAGATATTCGCTTTTTACAATTTCTAGTCCCATTTGCGCACGATTCTTTTGAACCCTCTTTTTTACCTGATCGACGAGATAAGATATATAATTAGCCATATCAGCTGCTTGTTGAGGATCCGTGTCAAGCACATTGATTTCTACCGACATGAATTGCGTACGAGCAAATTCAATTTTAGAAGTATACTCCTTAAAAAGTTTAGTGCGCCTGTATTTAGTGTCTTCATCTATCTCATAATGATTCATGAGATCGAATTTCTTGATCACAGAGTCACGAATCTCTCCGGAATTTAATATCTGGAGCAGTTGTTCTGCTTGTTGCTCGTCACCGAATTCCAAAATATCCTCATCGCCGTAGCCGTTCGATTGAGGCAAGAGTGCCTTGGATACCGAATTTGTAGTTGAAGGGAATAGGATCACCTGCGCTTCAAATAATGGCTTAATAAACGTTGGGCCACTAAAAAGTACCGCAACAACCATAGACAAGAACGGAATGAAGACTAGAGTTTTCCAATTCTTGTAGAAAAACGCAATTAGATTTGAACTGCTATATTCCATATTCTATTTATTTCCAGTGTTTTAATGATGAATTCAAGGCTTTTTCTAACGCTTGGTTAGCTGATGCAAAGTAATGAACTAAAAACGTGCGCGACGCATCGTCTATTGATTCTGGTTTTTTTAAAATCAACGACTTCACTCGTTTTTTAAGCGTGGATGGCAATATTGTGGCAATATAGGTTGAGAGTGAGCCCTGTAATAATGCAGATACCAGCCTTGACCTAGGCACCTCAGCTGTATTTGCCTTGCTGACTTCAGTTAATTTCTTAATGGGAATCTCTAAAAATTCACATACTAGGTCTATAGTGTTTTGAGGCTGAGTCAATAAGTCTTCATGAAACAACACAAGTATTTGTTCTTTTGGAAATAAAGCCGTCCAACGTTGCAGCTGCTGCTGGTAATCACCTAATTCCAAATAGCACTCATCTATACCCCAAAGAGCCCGGTCAAGAATGGACTCGTCTTGAATAGCCTTAAAAAACGTGCGCTTTTCCTTGCCATACTTGCGGGCCATGTTGTAGTGGCTGTAGGCACGAGTGACCGGATTTCTTAAAATCACTATGATTTGTGCTGCAGGATTATAGTGGAACACTTCTTCAGCAGCAGTTTCACTATACAAGTATGCCGTAGAAGCATCAAGAACATGGGATGCGGACCCACTAGATAAAGCTTGGTCTTGAAGACGGCTGTAGTTAGTTGGGCTAGTCACAAAACCTATGTGTCTTTTCAACAACTTGGATGTTGAAAAATACATGTCCTCATTCCAATCCAACATACGCTCATAGCTTGGCGAAAAGTTGATTTCATGAATATCCTTGCAAAAATGACCAGGTTCTTTGATGGCCATTGGAGCAATATCTTCGTGGTGAGCGAGTAATTCACTTAAGGCCGTAGTACCTGCCTTTGCAGCACCAATTAAAAACACGTCCACCTTAGTCATTCTTCCTACTGTATTTTGTTAAGAATGGCACAGCAATGACGCCGTGGTATTTATAGACCAGAGCGGCAGCCCATACATTCCAGCCCACCATCGTAAAGGTGGTTGAATAAGCAGCGCCTAATGGCCCAAAAGCGGGAATCAAAAGCGCATTTAATGTAATATTAAGCACCGCAACTACCAGCATGGTATTTCGCGCACTCTTTTCGTATCCGGTCATGTTTAAAATATTGAGGACAGGACCTGAGAAGGCATTCGTTAATTGTCCAAAAGCCAGTATAACAAGCCATGGATAGGCCTGTGAAGGGTCAGAAACTCCGAAAATACCGATCAATGAGGTGCCGAATAGAAGAATGATAACGAAAATTGGGCCTGATGTAATTAGATTCAACTGGGCCACCTTATGAGCCAATTCATGAAGCTTGGAACGGTCTCTATGTATTGCACTTACCATAGGAGCTACAACTGTATTTAAAGCAAATTGAGCGAACGTTATCAACGTTGCCACTTTAAAAACAATGCGGTACAAACCCACACGCTCCTCTGGTAAAAAGTAACCCAGCATTAGTGTATCTGACCAACTGATCACCAGAAAGAGTGATGATGAAATAAGCATGGGTGTGGCTATTTTAAATAACTGGCCTTTCCAGGGCTGGTTAATCAAAACGTCCGTGGGACTCAAAGACAAAATGTAAATAGTAGAAACAATAAAGAACAAAGCACTCAGGCCGAGCAGTAATATCAATGCAAACTGGGCGGTATCTGCGAATGCCATAGCTTCTGGCAAGGGTATCCACCAGAGTAGTGCAGCAATAACAATATAAATGGTGCCGTGCTGGTTGATGGAAAACAAGATGGTTTTTCCGATTGCCCTGAAAACCTCAGCGTTCAAGAGCATTAAAGTGAATGGTAAAATAGCAATGGCCGCAGTGGCTAATATTTCTTTTGGCGTGTCCTCGAAAAAAAGATTGGTTAGAAAGGAGGCTCCAAAAAACAAAGCAAGAGCAACTAGACTTGTAATGGCCGTAACTCTAAAGAAAACAGCTATGTATAAAGATCTAGAGATACCTCCGGACTTTGCCTCACGGGACATTTCCCGAACTAATACCGTATCTAAGCCCCATCTACCCAGGGTAGATCCTATCACAAGAACTGTAAATGCGACCTCGTAAACCCCTACTGATAATTCCCCACCTGCTTTTGCTAGACTAAAAAGTAATACATAGCCACCTAGGGCACCTATGACTTTGAAAACAAGCACTACAAGACTGCCCTTCGCAAGTGCTGCGCCGGTCGGTTCTTTTAAAAATTGTAGTACTCTGGTCCACATGGTTTTGGCCTCATTCTAGAATTGGTCGCGAATATACCGCTTTACTAACGTGTAGATTATTGCTTTTGTACATTTGAGGTATGAAAATCGCTGTGAATGCACGTTGGCTCTTACCGGGCAAACTAGAAGGAACTGGAGTGTACACCCTGAATATGCTGAAACGCATCATTCCGGCATTTCCTCAGCACACCTTTATTCTGATCTATGACCGCTCCTCAGTGGAGCCCAGGGATTTCAATGCTTCAAATGTGCATCACGTTATTGCAGGACCACCCGCTAGGCACCCTTTACTTTGGCGTCTGTGGAATAATTGGTCCGTGCCTAAGGTACTGAAACGTAACCATGTAGACTTGTATTGGTCTCCAGATGGACTTACGGCTGACACAAAAATCCCGCAGTGGGTTACCATTCACGATCTGAATTTTGAACACCATCCGGAATGGCTTAAGCCCAAAGTGGCCAATTATTACCGAAAAAATGTTCGGAAATCAGCTGAGCTAGCCAGTCAACTATTTACTGTAAGCTCATGGAGCGCCAAAGACATCGCTAATCAATATAACAAGCGTGTGGAGGATATTATCATTACTCCTAATGCGCCCAGCGCCAATGCTTCAGACAACATCTATAATCCCGAACCCTATTTCTGTGCAGTGGGTGCACTTACTCCGCGAAAAAACATCATCACCCTTGTGAGGGCTTTTGAATCTTGGTTGGAACAATATTCTGAGCGACGTCATTTCCGCTTGAAAATTGCCGGATCCACTCACCTTATAAATACGGAGCTCGACCGGGAAATTCAACAGATGAGGTTCAAAGAAAATATTGAATTCTTAGGACATGTGACTGGAAAAGAATTAGATGCACTCTATTCATATGCTACAGCTTTTTGTATGCCCAGTGCTATGGAAGGGTTTGGAATTCCACTTATAGAAGCCATGCAAAGTGGAACGCCGGTGATCTCAGCAGACAACAGCGCCTTGACAGAGATCGTCTCCGGGGCAGGAATGCTGGTAGATACCTATGACGTAAATGCCTGGACAGATGCTCTAGAAAATATGGCCACTGGAGGAAGTTCATGGGTTCCATTGGGAATTCAACGGGCAGAGCAATACAATTGGGAGCGAAGTGCTGCTGTTTTTATTGACGCCCTGAAAAGAAAATTTTGATGAAACTTCAGCATAGTAACTCTGCACTAGAGGCTGGAACTGATGAGGCTGGCCGAGGTTGCTTGTGCGGCCCAGTTACTGCGGCGGCCGTAATTTTACCTCCTGATTTCAAAAATGAGTTTTTAAACGACTCCAAGCAGTTAACAGCGAAGCAACGATATGCGCTTCGACCAATTATTGAAAAAGAGGCCATAGCATGGGCATATGCGCATGTTAGTCCTCAAGAAATTGACGAGATCAATATTTTAAACGCAAGTATTTTGGCAATGCACAAAAGTATTAGTGCGTTAAAAATTCAACCTGACTTCATAGCTGTTGATGGCAACAGGTTCAAGCCTTATAATGAAGTTGCCTATCATTGTCAGATAAAGGGCGATGCCACCTATATGAACATCGCGGCGGCCTCTATTTTAGCTAAAACCTACAGAGATGATATGATGCGCGAACTAGCCATAGCATATCCTCAATATGGTTGGGAGCGCAATGCAGGTTATCCGACAAAAGGTCATAGAGCTGCCATAAGATCGTACGGTCCTACTGCTCACCACCGCATGACTTTTAGACTACTGCCAAGCCAACTTGATCTTTTTGATTTGTGAAAAACTGGATGAGTATTTCTTAAAAAGAGTTGCTCATTCCAACTAGCTTTAATATAAATTGTAACCCATGAATCTCCAAAAGATTTTCTTTGCAACGGTATTGTTCTTTACCCTCTCAGGATGTGGGGATGAAGCAGTGCCCCATGGTGAAACCTCGTTTTTACCCATGAACGCCTCCGTTGTCATTAAGATCAATGATTTACAGCAAGTGGCTCAATTTAATGACTCCACACAACTTCATTTCTCTGGAGAACTCCCTATTTCAGAACTATTCTCTCTTTATGAAGGCACCTGGATCGGAGCATTAGTTTCCTCAGGAGCTGATAAAATGGACTGGGTATGGACCGCCTCAACGAAAAGGGACTCCATGACTGGGCCCACTATGGAGCAAGGGACGGTTCACTTAATTGACAGTAACTATATCATTGTGATGGGACAAGTTATGGCTGTTAGTAAGAGCGAGGGTGTACTTAAAGACATCATCAACCAGCGCAAAAGCGGTTTCAACCTCATGCAAAATGACGGCTTCAAGCGGCTTTGGGATAATGCTTCCTCAGCAGATGCATTGAATATATTCATACAGCATGACGAAATCGAATCCGTGGGAAACCTATACTACGAAGAAGATTGGGAATGGCTGAGTAAATTTGCTACTTGGTCAGAAATAGATATAGCATTTAGAAAAGATGGTCTTATGGTAACCTCAGTAGCTTTAGCTCCAGACAGCTCTACCACATTTTTAAGCATCTTCAATCATAAAGCAAAGACCACTAAGGTTAGTAGCATCATTGCAGGCTCGTCCAGCTATGCTGTTAAAATGGACGTGGGTAACTCAACCGAGTGGGTCAGAGATTTCAATGTATACAGAGGTAAAACACAGCGCCTTAAAAAGGCGATAAGTATATTAGAAGATGCCGGCTTGGAAGCCGTTGAAGCAGCTTCTTGGTTTGACGGCAGTTTTGTGAGAATCGGGTATGGAGAAAGCACCGTGATCGCAGCAAAACTAAAAAACGCTGAGTCTTTAGAAAACGCCTTAAATTCAATAAGCGTTGCAAAGTCCTTGTTTCATGGGTACGCAAGAGGCACCTTTAAAAATGAACAAAGATTTACCTTAAACGCACTGTTTGGATGGTTCTTCAGTGACCTTAGTACTCCATCCTGGATCATTCAAAACGACTGGTTATTTCTCTCAGGAGAAGCCCAGACTTTAGAGGTTTATACCGGGGAATTGGATTTAAAAAAATCATGGGGGTCTACGAGTGGTTTGTCTTCACTTGCAGACGGTATTGATAAAAAGGGACACTTCGCGATTGCCTTCCAAGCTAATTCTTCCGCGGCAAGTAGTTATCTGAATTGGGGTGATTCAGAGTCTAATTGGTCGAAGAGTATGATTAGTGGGGTATTAGATGTTAAAAATGACCTTGCATTTGGGAATTTGACTAGTCTTACCATGCAAAAAGAAGACTCAGAAGTAAGTACCTATTTATGGTCTACGTCCCTTACCGGAAATGTTACAAAAGGGCCTTGGCTGGTTAAAAACCACAGGTCAGGAGCAAAGAATATAGTTGTTCAAGACGAAACTCACCAGTTATATTGGCTTAATGAAAACGGGGAAATCCTTTGGCAAAAGCCTCTAAAAAACAACATAGTTGGCGATATTACGCAGATCGATTTATTTAAAAACAATAAATTTCAACTTCTCTTTTCTACCTCCAGTCAACTGCATTGTATTGATTTGCTTGGTAGAGACGTAGATGGATACCCAATAGCCTTGAAGGGAGAAAACACACTTGGTGTGACGGTTGTGGATTATGATAAAAATAGAAATTACAGATTTTTAGTCCCTATTGGGCACGACCTATACAACTTTACTAGCGACGGCAAACTCGTTAAAGGATGGAAAACAGATGCGACATCCGCTACTTTAACACAAGTTCCTTTCCTGTTCCAAAAAGAAGGAAAGGACTATGTCATCACGTCTACGAAGGAGCAGGCTATCGTTCTTAACAGACGAGGTGAAGTAAGGATCAAAACAACAGCATTAGCCGCATCTCCATCACCATGGAATGTTATAGACGGAGCAATACCCAGTGTTATTAGGGTAGGCAGTGAAGGAGAACTACAAACACAGTATTGGGACGGCACTACATCATCGAACTTAGATCCACTAGATGATGTAGTGGGACTATCGAACCAAGGCTATGGGCTAGTTGTTTGGAATAATGATCAGATTGTTGTTCGCAATACCGCTGGCTCTACTGAAATACAAGTGGGTAATATGCTCACTTTAGAATGTTATTCAGGAGGCACTGGAATTGCGTTAACACAAGACATGGTTCAAGTAGTCAACTTAAAGACCATGGAAACCTATGGGCAATTCCAAGGAAGTATGGGTACAGCTGGTAGATTCACCACATCTGGAGCTCCAATTGTGGTGATCAATCAAGGCAACACAGTAGTGTGTTACCAGCTATAACGGTTATTTCTTACGGAAGAAAATCTCAATAGGTGCCCCATGGAAATCAAAAACTTGACGCATTTTATTCTCTAAAAAGCGCTTATAAGGCTCTTTTACATATTGCGGCAAGTTCGCGAAAAACGCAAACTGCGGCGTGTATGTAGGGAGCTGTGTACAGAATTTGATTTTCACATACTTCCCTTTTACTGCCGGTGGCGGGAAGCCTTTAATGATGTCCAACATCGTGTCGTTCAACTTAGAAGTAGAGATTTTCTGTCTGCGTCGATCATATACCTTCACACCTTCTTCAAACGCTTTTAATACACGTTGTTTTGTCAATGCGCTCGTAAATACAATCGGGAAATCCGTAAACGGCTCCAATTTCTTACGTATGTGGTCTTCTGCATCACGAATCGTATTCGTATCCTTCGCAGCGATATCCCATTTATTGACCACAACTACGAGGCCCTTTTTATTCTTCTCCACTAACGAGACAATAGCTAAATCTTGTGCCTCAAACCCTCGCGTTGCATCTACAACTAACATACAGACGTCTGCATGCTCAATAGCGCGTACGGAACGCATGTTAGAATAAAACTCCAAGTTTTCATGGACCTTGCCCTTCTTGCGAAGACCAGCAGTATCCAATAACATAAAGTCAAAACCAAACTTGTTAAACCTAGTGTTTACCGTATCTCTTGTTGTACCTGGAATGGCAGTAACAATGTTGCGCTCCTCATCAAACAAGGCATTAACAATAGAAGATTTCCCTGCATTAGGACGACCAATAATCGCCATCTTAGGAAGACCCTCAAAATCATCCACTGGATTTTCATCCATATGGCTCGCTAGCTCATCTAACAAGTCGCCGGTTCCTGAGCCACTCACGGCCGAAATGGTATGGTATTTCTCAATACCTAGACCATAAAATTCGGTAGCATCTAACTCCAACATTGCGTTGTCCACCTTGTTGACGGTATACACCACTGGTTTATCAGTTTTGCGCAATAGATCCGCAATGATTTTATCAAAATCAGTCAGCCCAGCTTGAAGATCTAGCACAAAAAGTACCACAGATGCTTCATCTAAAGCAAGCTCTACTTGATTGCGAATTTCACTTTCAAAAATATCATCCGACCCTGTAATGTAACCTCCGGTATCAATGACTGAAAACTCTTTACCATTCCAGTCACTCTTTCCGTAGTGGCGGTCACGTGTAACTCCTGCAACGCTATCCACAATAGCATCACGACGTTGAACGAGTCGATTAAAAATAGTGCTCTTTCCAACATTTGGACGTCCCACGATAGCAACTATATTGCTCATATTATTATTGTTTGTATCCGAAGCGCTTCAACTGAAGGTCGTTATCGCGCCAATTCTTTTTCACCTTCACAAAAGTCTCCAAATGGACCTGCTTTGAGAAGAATGCTTCCAATTGTTTACGAGCTCCAATCCCTACCCTCTTGAGCATGGAACCCTTATGACCGATGAGGATACCCTTTTGCGAATCACGCGCTACATAAATAATAGCACGTATTCTGATGATATCTTCTTCTTCTTTGAATTCTTCCACATCAACTTCTACGCTATATGGAATTTCTTTTTTATAATTCAGTAGTATCTGCTCACGAACGAGTTCACTAACGAAAAAACGTTCTGTTTTATCAGTCAAGGCCTCTTTATCGAAATAAGGAGGGCTTAAGGGGATGAGCGCTACCAATCGTTGAAGTAGGTAATCTATATTGGCTTTCTCTAGAGCTGAAATCGGGATAATCTCAGCAGTAGGTAACGATTCTTTCCAATAGGCAACCTCTTCCTCTAGCTTCTCCTGGTCGGTCGTATCAATCTTATTAATGATCAATAAGACGGGTAACTCCGTCGTATATAATTTCCGGAAGAATCCTTCATCCTTTAACGCACGATCTCCCGGTTCAACCAGGTATAGGAACACATCTGCATCATCAAAAGCCTCTGATACAAATTTCATCATATGCTCCTGCATTTTATAAGCAGGCTGAATGACACCAGGGGTATCAGAAAAAACAATCTGATATTCTGGCTCGTTTAAGATCCCGAAAATTCTGTGACGGGTGGTTTGTGCTTTTGGTGTGATGATGCTTAATCGCTCACCTACCATAGCATTCATCAATGTACTTTTCCCTACGTTAGGGTTACCTATGATGTTAACAAAGCCGCTCTTGTGTTCCATTTTGCAAAGATGCGACTAAATAGCTACGCGCAGCCCAATTCTAAAACATCATTTCTGCTTCTACTGGTGTACTAAAAAATGCTGCAGTTGGGTTATGCCGGAGCGGAGAATTAGACACCAACCATTGGAGGAAATACAAGTGTTTGTAGGCGCTGCAGAAAGAACGGCTTAGATCTGATCATGGTCCGAAATTAATCGTAAATTTTCAGACAACATTTTATTCATGAAAAAACTTATTTTACTTGCCTTCGTAGTTGCTTATGGGCTCCACGCTAAAGCACAGAGTGATGAAAATTTTGACAAGCATTTAAAGGGAATTGACGCAAACGTAGGACAGAAGAATACACTCAACAACATGGTTGACGCTTGGCACAAAGCAGCGGCTCAAGCTGATTCATCGGCATATTTTGGTGCGTTTGCCTCTGAAGAGAGTGTTTTTGAGGGGACTGATGGTGGAGAGTATTGGACAGTTTCAGAATTTAAAGAATGGGCAGCGCCCTACTTTAAGCGCGGCAATGCTTGGACTTTTTTACCAGTGGAGCGCCGGTGGTACCTGCACTCTGAAGTATTGTGGTTTAGCGAACGCCTAGACTCTGAACACATGGGTCGATGCAGAGGTACTGGAGTCGTTATAAAAACAGATCAAGGCTATAAAATTGACCATTACAGCTTGAGTTTTGAGGTGCCTAATGAGATTGTTCAGGAATTGGTCCCACTTGCTACCGACGGTAGAATTGAGGTATTGAAATTTAGAGATGAACTGAACCGACAATATAGAGACTCAACGGACAGCCCATTAAGCGAAAAGGATCGAGATGCTTTTACACATCACGATTTTTATCCTTATCACGAGAAATATCGCGTTGAAGCACGATTAGTATTAACGCCTGATGCTCCTCCTTTTGATATGTCAACCTCTTCCGGTAAAAGCAAGAAATACCGCACCTATGGTATTGCTCATTTCACTATTGACGAGGTTGACTACAAATTAGAGGTCTATGAGAGTTTACGTCTAAAAGTATTGCCTGAATATTCAGACCATCTATTTCTCCCTTTTAAGGATTTAACCACGGGTATATCTACTTATGGTACGGGAAGATTTATGGACCTGGTTAAGAGTAACAGTGATACTCTAATCATAGACTTTAACCAATGCTACAATCCATATTGCGCGTACAGCGATGGATACTCGTGCCCCATTGCACCCTCTCAAAATTTTATAAATACCAAGATCGAAGCAGGCATCTTAGGGCCTTTAAAACACTAGTATTAGTGGAATACCTTACGAAATAGCTTACCTGCCTATTTTGTCCAACCATTGTCTAGTGGAAAGGAGCTTTTGTGACTATGGTCAAGTAGTTTCATACTCACTATCACCGTACCTTTATTGACTATTGTACTGAACCCTATAAACCCAATGGATACATGAGATCGTTCGCTTTTCTATTTGCTTTTTTCTTGACGCTCAATGCTAACTCACAAACTTTTGATACGCTAGTCTGGTCGGATGAATTTAATGTCAACGGTAGCGTGGATACTAATAATTGGTTTCACCAAACCCTTCTTCCGAACAACGGACAGAGTTGGTTTAACGGTGAGGTTCAGCATTACACGGATAGAGACACTAATTCAAGCGTGAGTAGTGGTAAACTGTACTTGACAGCACTAAAAGAAACTTTTATAGACCAAGGAGTTTCTAAAGATTATACTTCGGCAAGGCTCAACTCCAAATTCGCCTTCACCTACGGACGTGTTGAAATTAGAGCCCAATTACCCACTGGTATTGGAACATGGCCTGCCTTGTGGATGCTTGGGCAGAATATCACTGAAACTGGTGCCTACTGGCAAACAAAAGGTTTCGGCACTACCGGATGGCCCGCTTGTGGTGAGGTTGACATCATGGAGCATTGGGGAGACAACCAAAACTATATTTCAAGTGCCATGCACACTCCATCTAGCTATGGAGGTACCCAAAATAAAGGGAGTCAGTATATCACAGGAGTCAGTACTGGATTCAAAACTTATGCGGTAGAATGGACACCTACTAAAATGGTGTTTAGCGTAGATAGCGTGGTTCATTATACCTATGAGCCCGCTACACGTGACGCAAATACTTGGCCTTTTGATGATCCGCAATACCTATTGTTTAACGTGGCTATTCAATCTAGTATAACAGCTTCATTTACTCAAAGCCCAATGATTGTTGATTACGTTCGAGTCTACCAAAGCAGTACGTTGAGTAAAGAGGAATTAGAAGCTGCATCCTTAGAACTTTATCCTAACCCGTCTAGCAGCATCATTCATGTAGTTCAACCTTTTGAAATTGCCTCTATTGAGATTTTTGATATTACTGGGAAACTAGTACAATCTGAGGCCTTAAAGGATATCGCAAATGTCATCAACATATCGAATTTAGCACCTGGGACCTACCAGTGCACAGTAAAAAATGAGCAAAATGGTCAAAGTGTTCTGCGCACCTTCATTAAGCAATAAACACTCGAGCTCATTACTTAGGTTCTGTGTATTTTTGTTCAAATGAGACCTTTACAACAGCAAAAAGAAATTTGGGTATTAGGCTCCACGGGTTATGTGGGAGCTCAACTAACCAAGCTGCTCATTCAAAAGCGTCAAGAAGGGGTATTCCCCGGTAGAATATCCACACTAGGGCATCGCACTATGCTACCCTGGATTATGCAGCGTACAAATTTTTTCATGTCTTCGTTAGGGAAACTCAAGAGACAAAAATTCGTTGATTATCCGCCTGATACGGTATTCCATTGCGCGCGACTCGCGGGGAAAACAGATCGCAGCCGTAGAGCGGCCGCAAAACGTGGTTATCAAGCTAACGTCAGGCTTCGTGCTATTTTCGAGAACTTACCCATACCTCCAACAGTGGTGTACTGTAGCGGAACGCTGGTGTATGGAAACACAAGCTCCATCACGAACGAAGAACAAACCCTCTCTCCCATTGCCTATGCCAGGGCTTATGAATATGCGGAGCGTCCTTTTACCAGAGAAGTAAAAGGGACAATTTTAGATGTTCGTACTGCCAGACCGGCTTGGATTTTAGGATCGGATTCTTGGTTTGAATATTTCTTTTACCGCCCTGCTTTAAAGCTTGGCTTTGTGCCCTATTACGGCGATGGTCGCCAGCAAATGTCCATCATATCAGTGGAGGACTGCGCAGGTCAATTACTTCATGTATCCACTCATGGCAGCAAAGGGGAAAGCTATAACCTTTTTGGTTTCGCACCCATCTCTCAGTTAGAATTCGCGGGGAAAATAGGAGGTGTTTTAGGCCTCGATGTCAGGCAAGTGGACGAAAAGGAATTGGTCAAAAAACACGGGAAGACCGTAGCGGAAGCACTGACTTCAAATACACCAGTAACTACAATGCACTCAGAATGGAAAGCCTCTTATAAAGCTGTTGATCGTAATCTCGACTTGCTGATCGCTAAGACGGTTAAAGTTCTTACAGAACGCTCGTAAAGCTAGGTCTTAGATGACTGAAATTCGTACAACATGTACTCTCCATAAGTGCCAAGTTTTGTGGTGGAAATAGCGTCATCAATGCTCCAAAGCATTTGTAACAGGGCGTTAGGAAGAATCTTATGAAGCTTGTGGTAATACCATGCTGGATAAATTATACTGTAGCCCCTACTGTAGGTCAATGGCAGCTTTACCTTTTTGCTAATACTTCCAGGTGCAAAGCACTTGCTGGCTAAATAATTAGTCGGTGAATATCCTCCCCAAACTTTACGCCAACGAGCAAAGGCATTCTTAGGCTTGCCTTTAAGCAACTCTATTAAAGTACCTGCGAGGTAATATTTATTGACGAAGGTAAGTACCATTCGACCACCTGGTTTTAGGACATGGCGTAGACAAGACATCGCGTGGTCTAGGTCATCCACAGTGTTTAACGCGCCAAAAAAGACATAGATCATGTCAAATTTAACCTCCGGAAACAGCGTGTTTAAATGCTCTACACTCCCCTGAGCAACTTTTGCGTTTATGAACTTACCGTTATCAATTTTCTCTTGAGTAAGGCGCACCATTTCCTCTGATATATCAATACCATAATACTGCTGTTCTGGAAATTGCTCTGCAAAATGAACCAAATCAAACCCAGGTCCAAACCCAACTTCTAAAACCGTGGATTGTGGATGCGATTTTACACGTTCGCGAAAGCTCTGTCTAATTCTTTGCAGCGCCGGGTTCAAATGATAGCGACGTTCGAAATCAACTGCATCCTTATCGTAATAATGTCCTACTTCACTGTAATAACTCATGGTTGTTTCGTCTTAATTGGTGGTCAAAATAGGCGGCACATCCCCAGAAAAGAAAGGCAAACGCTGGCTGATTCAAAAAATTATTGAACTGCATATGAAACAGATAGGTACTCAATGCTAAGAATAGGGCTGTTTGTGGAGAATGAAGAGTACCTCTTAAAAAGCCAAAGTAGACCCAGCGTCCGATCATGACTAAGAATATCAGTACCGTCCCTATTCCGTTCTCACTAAGTTGAAGTAGGATTTCTGAATGTGCACTACCACCTGAGCCGGATGGTGGAGAATCCGGATTGCGCACAGTTAACCTGTTTTCCAAACTTTTTTCTTGAAAGGGAATGTAGGTGAACTGATAGCTGCCAGGACCAAAGCCAAACATAGGACGTTCCTCAAACATGCGCAATGCGCTTACCCATCTATTGAGTCGTTCCATATTACTAGCATCCGTTTGAATATTAGTGACGGACATACTTTTCTCCAACAACGTAGCTTGAGGATCGTGGCTTTGGAACGAGTTATAGCTTATTGATTCCTGGATTTTAGCAGTGCCAAACAAGCTGAAATAAACCACCAAAAGAGTGACTGGTAAAAGCCAACGCCACAACTCCGGCAGGTGCATCAATGCCCAAATAGTTAACATGAAAACCACTGACCAGAGTGCAGCACGTGATCCAGTTAAGACGACAAGTAGAGCGACAAGAACGGCTATGGGCCTCCAGTATTTTTGGTTTTTAGATTGACTCCATGAGTACCCGGCTATTATCGCCAGACTCGCTCCAAGCATGGTATGGCTGTAAAAAAAGGGCTTATAGAGTCCGGAGATGGTCACAGGGTTGAAATCAAACTTTATAAATTGGGATAAGCCTAACAATAGAACAGGAACTAACGCAATCATAAAAGGTATCATTGGTAAATGTTTGCCCCGACTTGCGACAAGCAAGAATCCGTAATAAAACGTGAATACAAACATTCCGTTAATGACCCAGAACTTTAGGCTTACCAGTGGCATTACTGACATCAATATTCCAGGAATAAAACTTAGTAACCATATAAGAGGTAACGGGTTCTTCTTTATTATAGTGAGATTAAGAGGTACTAGAAATCTAAGTAACGTGACTATGGAAAGTACTACGATTAAAGCCTCAGCAGGTAGATGTAGGTCTCCAAAAGGGAGGCTAACTTTTACAGAAAGAGGAAGAAGGATCGCTAGAAGTAAATACCCCATATGCTCCCATTGACGTTTCCATATCCACCATGCGGATGACAGAGCAGCTATGGATGCAGAAAACACCTCCCAATAAAAGTCAATGTACAGCGCCACAGCGAGTCCTATAATAATAGACCATGTTAACGCGGTATGAGTATGTTTGAAGGGCAAGAGTTAGTTTTGTTTTGACACGAGAATACCGGAGGAGACTGCACGTTGAAGTGTGAATACCACAAGCCCCGTTAATAGACCTACAGCCCATGCAGGGATTCCAGCTCGTTTAGGTATCTCACGGGCTTCAGAAATCACGTAAGATGCTGGAGCTGGAGCGTACAAGTATTCTTTTAGATCTTCAAGCTTACGCTCGTTTTTAGTCAACTCGACAACTACGCTTCCATATTGACGTTCCTTTCTAAAGACCAATGCCGCTAGAGCTAAAGAATCCGTCTGAGCCTCTATACGAAGTGAGTCCAGTCCTTGACGTAACACCTGTTCTTCTTTTTTCAACGATAAGGTTCTCCCTTGTATTACGTCAAAACTCATGCCTACATTTTGGCGAAGCATACGCTGTTTGATCGAGTCTGCAGCCTGCACGGCACCGTTCGCTATGTCTGCAGCAACTTTAGGATCACCAGCCTCTGCACTTACCTGAACCGCTCCATTTCTTGTTTTACTAATCTCTAAAGAGAAGTCTGCCCCGTGTCTACTAATCAATGCCGATTTCAAACTCTGACTGTTCATTAATTCCAAATGGGCGTCCACTTCAATAGGTGAGCCAAAACCAATTCCATTTTGCTCTATCTGCTTTTCAAGTAATGTAAGGGGAACGAAGAAAATAGTCTCCGCTTCATAACGAGCAGGGCGTAGAAAGGCAATTACAAAGAATAATCCCCCAGATAGGACACTTATTAAAATTTGTTTTCTCATTATCTTATTTACTTTTCGCGTTATAGTGATCCGTCAATCTTTGTTCCACACTATCCGGGAAAAAGGCTGACGAATGCACCTCTGCTTCATAATAACCTGAGGCTCCGCTCGCCTTTTGTGTCATGTGATTCTTAAACTTGGATCTTGCCCATTGTTCTAGTCTTTCAGCACCTATAACCTCAAAAATTATTTCTGTCCATTTACTATAAACCTTTGGAGGATATGGATCTAAAGGGAAAGTGAAATTTGGTAAAATTTCTGACAACCACTTGTTCTCATTCAGAAAATACGCCATTATCTCTGGATGGGTAAGCGGCACAAGCGACGATGCTTCTACAGCCGTATATAGATTTCTTTTTTTTAGCTCTAATTTTTTCTCGTCCATCAACATATTGATGCAGAAGTATTTTTCAGAATTCAATAAAAACAGCTTTTTAAAGCCTATTAAAAATAGCTTCGCTAACCATACGCGACCTGTCTTCGTGATTATAAAAAAGTCCAAGTCATCTGAGGTGTGTTGCATACCCATATTTGAAAGTGAACCGGATAGATATACTCCTCGGACATAGGGAAAGGACTGAATGAATTTGCCAACTACTCGAGCCATTTTTAGTCTGCCAAAGTTCAGTTTTTCACAGTCTTTTCTCAACTGAATATGATCCGGATGTAACGCATATAAACCTTCTGAATAAAACACAATAGTTGAATCTACAGTGGGCTTAATGGCCTTTTCTAAATCAACCAAGGAAGTTTTTACTCTCAAAAAAATGTGGAGTTCTTCTATATAAAGGGCATGCTTGAAGAATTCGAAATAACGCAATGTTCTTTCAATCTCCTGTTCTATCGAAAATGAAGAATGCGCTGATAGATCCATGATGCAAGCTGATTTATTAAGAATGGTAAGTTACGATAGGGCTATCCAAGTGACAAGATCGCCAACACTATTTACTTGTAGATCTTTAATAACCAGCAAACTTGCATTTCATTGAAAGAAATGTTCAAGAGAAGTCTCATTCTGAGATAGTCTCCAATTCTACGATAATTTCATTTCTTCGAAATAAGAACTCATAAGGAGGATTATAGCCCAAAACGGAGAACCTACCAGTGTGCTTAATTCCAGTTTTCTCTAGCATCTCTTCTAAAGCTAACCTGTAGCGCGCTATTTTTTCATTGCTCGCCCAGCCACTAAATGTAACAGCAGCGATCATTCGTTCTGGCATTTCAATAAATTCAATGTTTGGATTTTGAGGCTTAGGCAAGTTGTCTATAGTATACTTTTTAGGAACTAAAAACATCATAGTCGTCTCAGCCTCTAAAGACATAGCTACGGGAGAAGTCATGGAAATTTGTTCTTTATCCTCATTCTTACCGAAGATATAGCCCCCTAGGGCCGAGAAGCCCTTACTTGATGCTTGTTTGTAGTCATCCGTATCTAATTCAATAGAAGTAAATAAACTCGCCTCATACTTCCTGATTTCAAAGCCTGGGTAAGCAGTTATGACTTCATATTTATAGCCCTCGATCTTATGACTGCCTTGATACAAATAGATTTGGCTCCCTAAAAAGAGCACTATAACCACACTTAAAATCACTAATAATATCTTCATAAATTCAAGGATTTTGCTCCATGCCTTAGTTTAATAAAAGTAATAGATAATTCGTTCCTTATGATGAAACAGGTATTGAGGTTGTACTTTTATGGTTGGAAATTACGTCTTAATTAAGCCCTTGTCCCAAATTTCAGCAAATTCATGAATCCAACAGAAAGGTTAGATATATATACACCCTTAAAAAAATATTTTGGGTATGATACTTTTCGCCCACTCCAAGAAAATATTATTCGCAGCGTCCTCGAGAACAGGGACACCTTAGTCATCATGCCAACTGGTGGAGGTAAATCACTTTGCTTTCAGATACCTGCATTAATCTTTGACGGACTCACGCTTGTTATTTCACCGCTCATCGCACTGATGAAGGACCAAGTAGATGGACTCAACGCAAATGGGGTTCCCGCGAATTTCTTTAACAGTTCTCAAGATTCAAACACTCAGCAATCCATCCTCGAACAAGTAGCCCTAAAAACGCTAAAACTGCTATATGTTGCCCCCGAAAGCCTATCCTTTCTTACTCCGATTTTAAACGACGAATGTATTTCGTGCATCGCGGTTGATGAAGCCCATTGTATTTCAAGTTGGGGCCATGATTTTAGGCCTTCCTATCAACAACTTGGTTTTTTGAAAGAGACCCTTCCATATACACCAATAATAGCCCTGACAGCGACGGCAGATAAAGCTACACGACAGGATATCGTGGCTCAACTTAACGTTCCTGACGCAGATCAATTCATTTCTTCTTTTGACCGCGCAAACATTAGTCTCGACGTTCAAATAGGACTTGATCGAATGAAAAAAATCGCGGATTTCGTAAAGCGTAACTCCAACGAATCGGGAATAATTTACTGCCTGAGTCGTAAGACTACTGAGCAAGTAGCGAGCAAATTAAAGAGTCTTGGACATAGTGCCGAAGCCTACCATGCGGGACTAGATTTTAACGAGCGGAGTACCGTTCAAGATGACTTTATTTCCGATAGAATTAAGATCGTATGTGCCACTGTAGCCTTCGGAATGGGCATTGACAAATCCAATGTGCGCTATGTGATTCACTACAACATGCCAAAAAACATCGAAGGATACTACCAAGAGATCGGGCGTAGTGGACGCGATGGACTTGAGGCAAAGGCCATACTATTTCATAGCTATGCTGACGTTATTCAACTGCGAAAGTTCGCTTCGGGTGCCATGAACGAAAAGGTTCAAATCGCAAAACTTGAGCGAATGCAGCAATTTTCAGAAGCCAGCTCTTGCCGTCGAAAAATTCTCCTAAGTTATTTTGGAGAGATGCTAGATGAGAATTGCGGAAACTGTGATATCTGTAAAAATCCACCACAGTTTGTGGACGGGACAATCATTGCTCAAAAAGCCCTCTCCACGATATTTCGGGCAAACCAGAAAGAGGCGATCGGCGGAATCATTGACGTGCTACGCGGTGCGCAAAACACGCATGTATTAGACCAGGGACTAAATACGTTAGCGACCTATGGGATTGGCCGAGATTTATCCTGGGCACACTGGCAGCAGTATATTATTCAGCTGATCAACCAAGGATTTGCTGAGGTAGCGTTTCATAAAAACAATGCACTTGAATTAACTCCACTATCTAACGATGTACTCTTTAATGGTCGTCAGGTTAAGCTCACATTACCGGTAGATAGAACATTCGTGGCAAAAAAGACCAAGGACAGTAAACGCAAAGCCAAGGATAAATCCAATCGTGTTGGACTCTTTGAGCATTTACGTAAACACCGCGCGTTAATTGCCGCAGAAAAAAGTATTGCTGCCTACCTCATTTTCAATGATGTTTCTCTGAAGGAAATGGAAAAACATATGCCGCGCACTGAACAAGACATGCTGAGTATTTCAGGGGTAGGTGCTCACAAGATGGATACGTACGGTGAGTCTTTCCTCACGGAAATTAACGCTTACATAAATCAAAGTAAGCGGGGAGAAAATGATACTTTTTCAAGTAGCTATAATCTCTATAAAGAAGGCCTAAGTGTCGAGGAAATTGCTGAAAAAAGAGAACTTCAGCCCACCACTATTATATCACATCTTTGTAAAAAATACCTAGAAGGAAAGCCCGTTGATCTCCATCAATTTGTCTCAGTTGAGGAAATTAATCAAGTAAAAAGAGCCAAGGAGGTTTTGGAAAATCCAGCCGAACTCAAAAAATACTTTGTGTTCCTAGAGGAGTCAATAAACTATGGAAAGATCCGTATTGCTCTGACAATCTTAGAAAAAGGCCAGATGACTACTCCTTAACCGATATCAATATTAAAAATCGAATCGGAATCGTTCAAACTAAGTCAAATTAGTGGGACTCAACCTTATAAAGGGGTGCCTCAAAAACATTAGCAACTACCTTTTAGTCATAGTCGCAAGTGGTTTTTAGTGTAATTCCTTCAATAAAGTTTCGGCCGCTAGTTTCCCTAATTCATTAGACGCTAATGGACTTGCACCTGTTATGAGTTTTCTATCTATCGTTACTGTTTTATCAGATTCCGTATTTACAATTGTGGCGCCTAAGTCTTTCAATTTTTCACTCCACCCTTGCGTCATGTGCCCCGGTAAATAACCTACCATAGGTGTCATTTCATCCACAGCGTCAGGAAAAACAGCCATTCCATATCCTTCATAAAGAAATTTTTGACCATCTAATGTCGTAGACAACAATGCTGCTGGCCCGTGACAAAGTGTGATTGTAAATAAGTCGCTTTCGTGTGCCCAATTCAAGGTCTTTGCAACATTACTATCTTTTGGAAGATCAATCGTTGCGCCATGTCCACCAGGTATAAATACAGCCGCATAAGAACTATCATTTGCAAATGAATTGGTGATGAAATCAGTCAATTTTTTTGGTTGCTCAAAATTCGTTTTATACTCATTATAAATAGCTTTCACATTCTTGTCCTCATTAGGGAAAGCCCACATTTCGAATACAACAGGTTTACCTGTAGGAGTTACAATTTCAAAATCGAACCCTGCATTTTTAAGATGCAGCATTGGCACAAGTGCTTCTACTGGGTGGTTTCCTGTAGAAAACATTTTACCATTTTTCATCTGTAAATTTTTGTGTTCCGTGAAAATCACCAACACCTTAGATCTCTCTCCTTCGTATTTAGTGTATTGAATGTCTTCAAAATCTGTTACGGAAACAGTTCCTAAATTCAATGCTAAACTTGACGGGCTATACGAGCCGTCTTCTTCTAGTGTAGGCTTTGTGATAAAGTAGATTACAACCAATGCAAGCGCAATAAAACTTACTAACCCAATTAATACTTTTTTAATCATGATTTGAATTTGTTATTTGAATAAAATTTAACTGACTTTGACTACAATTTTTCCTTTTGCTCTGCCTGTTGCGAGGTGTGTGAACGCCTCAACACTTTCGGAAAAAGGATACACTTTATCAATAATTGGTTTGATTTTTTCATCCTCAATCAATGATTTGATTTCATTTAAATGCGCGCCATTAGGGTGCATTAAAATGAACTTATAATCAGCTTTCCTATCACTACTCGCTTTGGCTAATGCCTCGGGTAATTTATAGTCTGACATCCCTAACATTTTAGCACTAGCCTCATCCAAAGGACCTACAACGCTAATTACTATTCCTCCTTGTTTTACAACTTCAAAAGATTCAAGAGAATAGTTTTGGCCAAGTGTATCAAACACTATATCCACGTCTTTGGCTATACTCATATAGTCTTCCGTTTTGTAGTCGATTACTCTGTCTGCGCCAAGCGCTTTCACCCATGCCAAATTGGTTGTGCTTGTGGTGGTATATACAAAAGCGCCTTGTGCTTTGGCATATTGAATTGCCAAACTACCTACACCTCCAGAACCTGCGTGTATCAGGACTCTATCATCTTTCTTAATACCAGCAGCTTCTAAAGATTGGAAAGCTGTTAATCCTGCTAAGGGAATACTTGCTGCTTCTTCAAAAGAAATATTTCCTGGCTTTTTTGAAACCGCTGCACTATCAACAGCAACGTATTCTGCCAATGTACCCATTTGTTCTTGGGGAACTCTTGAATACACCAAATCACCAATTTCAAAATTGCTTACTCCATCTCCTTTTTCTAAAACAATTCCACTTACATCATAAGCAGAAGTGCTTGGCAATGGTATTGGAAGCATTCCTTGCAGGTTTCCAAGGATGATACTTTTGTCTATTGGATTAATCGCAGCAGCTTTTACCTCAATAAGTACGTCGTTTGACTGAACTGCCGGTTTACTTAGTTCATTAAAGACTAAACTGTCCTTAATCTCACCGTATGATACTATTTGTAATGCTTTCATTATTGAATCGAACTATTTGAATTTTAAGTCGATACAAATATGTAATGAGCAATCGGAGGAGAATTTACCCTACGGTAAGAAAGCTATTTTCTTACTTTTTCTGCTCTAATACGACTCAAGCTTTGTTGAGTGATACCTAGATAAGACGCGATATGAAAATTCCGAGTGTTCTGTTCTATTTCGGGATATTGCTTTAAGAATAAATCATATCTATCGGCAGCACTTAATTGTAGTTGATTCAAGATGCGCCTATGCAAACTAACAACATGGCGCTCTAAATTATGCCTTTGGTAAGGTTCGAATTCAGGGAAAAGTGAATGAATTCCATCCAATTCTTTGGCATTGAATTCAATAACTTTCGATTCGGTAAGACATTCTACGGTTAATGTCGCGAGTTCATCAGTATGAATCGCTATATAATCGCTTATCCACCAATCTTTAATCGCAAACAATAGTGTATTCTCTTTACCGTTTTTATCAGTACAATAAGATCTCAAACAGCCTGCTGAAACAAAGAAAGTATTCTTTACTACTTGTCCTTGACGGATTAATACTTCTCCTTTGCGAAGTGTTTTTTCTTTCGAAATAGAATACAGGAATTCTTCCGCTTCAGGGCTTAAGATCAGCCTAGTTTTTATTTTCTTGATTAAATCTTCCAATTCCTGATGAGGTGATTTTAATAGTACCGTGAGCGAATATAATCTAATAAAAAACGGCTCACTATCACCTATGATAAATTGACAATGTGAGTTACTAGGATCAATCAGCACACAAGATCTTGACTAAAACGGCTGAATAAAAAAAGCCTCTTGATTTCTCAAGAGGCTTTCCTTGTAGCGGAGGCAGGACTCGAACCTACGACCTTCGGGTTATGAGCCCGACGAGCTACCAACTGCTCCACTCCGCGATTGTGGACGGCAAATATAGGACGATAATCTAAACTGGGCAATCTTTAATGATATTTGATTTTGATT
>CAWURU010000014.1:0-37974 GCA_963925515.1 uncultured Flavobacteriales bacterium | reverse complement strand
TACGATTCAAAATACAAAGTGGGCAACGGCAACTATTTAAACACGAGATTTAATGGAAATTATGTATTTAATTTGTTGAGCGGAAAAGAATTTGCAGTTGGTACAACGGGCAATAAAACCTTTGGCATAAACGCTAAATTTCTATTAGCAGGCGGCCAACGTTTTACCGGAATTGATGAAGCGGCTTCTATAGCTGGCCAAACCGAAGTTTTCTCAACTACACCTTTTACAGCAAAAGTAAAAGCTTATTATCGTTTTGATTTGGGTATTAATTATCAATGGAATAAAACAAAAACCACACACAATTTAAGTCTCAATATCCAAAATCTAACAAGTAGATTAAATGAAAATGAGCCAGACTACTTCTTTGACGAAGTAACCAACAGAATAGTAACCATCAAAAGCGTACAAAATGGGTTGATTCCTGTTTTAAAGTATAGCTTTAATTTTTAAATACTTTGTTACATGCAAAAAAATCAAATATTGTTATGCGCTATATATTTTATAATTCTGAGCTGCGAAAGAGAACCAATTCATAATTCTTCAAATTCTTTTCAAGATTTTAAAATAACACAACTGGTCGATGGAGTTTTAACCGAAAGACAATTCACCATGGTTTCGCCCACCGGTCAAAACGCCTCATTAATAAAAAGCCCTTTAGTCTTTGCCTTTCATAGCGCTGGAGGATCTGCTGAAGAGTTTATATATAATCCAACACTTGATTCTTTAATTTCCAATGGTGATTTCATCGGGATCTATCCTAACGGTCACTCTAATGCTAACATTAATGGAGGATATTGGAATCTTGGGAACCAGCCTACTACTGCGAATGATGTTGAATTTGTAAATCTAATTATAGACACTTTACTAAGTTTCTCTAATATTAACTTTGAAAAATCATACGCGATAGGCTATTCAAATGGTTCTGGAATGGTTAATCTATTAGGTAAACAAACCGATCATTTCAAAGCGATCGCGACTCTTTATAGTCATCAACTTGTTTCCACTGGAAACATATCAACTAATTCTACTCTTTCAGTTTTCCAACTAAATGGAGAAATAGATAATATCATTCCATTGAATGGAGGTAATACGGATTTTGGAGAATTTATGTCGGCATCAAACAGTGCATTAAATTGGGCGGACAACTTAAATTGCAACACAATTGGAATAGCAAGCACTGACAATTGGAATAACATAACTATTGAGAGTATACTTTATGGAAATTGCGATAACAATCATGAGGTGAAAAAATTAGTTGCAATTGGTCAAGGACATGATATTGGTAATTATAAGGCAGAAGAAATCATGTACAATGAAATTTGGAGTTTTTTTAAAAACCACTGAATATTCTGAACATAACCCTAGTAGATGCATATCCTCCTCCTTCAACTCGGCTACCTCAAGACCCCTCAAGTAGGTTAAACTTACATTTATAGATGAATGCCCCATAGCTTTCTGCAGCTTGGTTATAGAGCCTGTACGCTTCAATATATCAATCGCTCCTGAGTCGGAGAGAGAGGTTCTTGAACCTTTTCTCGTAGCTACCGGAAATTCAGTAATATACAAGGGTGCTTCCAAGCAGGGGTTACGATTTAGATAGTTCTCCTCCGACAGAGGGCTTCTCCGTAAGATGCGCCAAATTGCCAATCAATGTGGGGTTAAGAAAAATATCAAAACACGAGGTGATAAAGCGGAAATGCAACCATTGTAATTCTCTGGCGATCGTGGAAGTAATGTTCTGAATATTCCGAACGCACGTTTGGAATCACGTGTAATTCCAAAACCCAATGTTTTCAGAATCTTCACTTCAGGTCCAAAACAAAATTTAAATCTTAAAGAGAGTAATGGGAGTAGATTCGATTGCCAAACTCTGCGTTGTAAGTTTTCCGAATAGCCTTATTGCTCTATAATGGCATAAGTAAAGTCGATTGATAGTCTTCAATCATAGCATTAGCTTAGTAAAATAATCATTAAAACACCGAATCATGTTAAAGAAATTAGGACTGCTTGCGGCCCTTTCTGTAGGACTTACAGGAACTGCGCAAGAAGCCATGGACATGACCAAATGTCCTGTTCACGAAGGAGGAATGAGCATGGAAGCGGCGCATGCAACGGGAATGAAAAATCCCCACGCTGGGTCAAAAACCATAGCGCCCTCTTTATTGCCGAACCAGTTGGATTTATCCGTTTTGCGTCAAAATTCGTCACTCAGTAATCCCTTAGGGGAGTCCTTTGATTACCGCGAGGCTTTTGAAGCATTAGATTATTACGCATTAAAAGAGGATATCAGAAAAACATTGACCGAAAGTCAAGATTGGTGGCCGGCCGATTGGGGGCATTACGGCGGATTATTCATTCGTATGGCTTGGCACAGCGCCGGTACGTATAGAACGGGCGACGGACGCGGCGGAAGCCGTACAGGTCAGCAACGTTTTGCACCGATCAACAGTTGGCCAGATAATGCCAACCTGGATAAAGCCAGAAGATTGCTTTGGCCAGTAAAGCAAAAGTACGGTGCATCTATCTCCTGGGCGGATCTTATGGTCCTTGCTGGAAACGTTGCGCTGGAGGATATGGGATTTGAAACTGCCGGTTTTGCAGGTGGTCGCGTCGACGTATGGGAGCCTGAAAGTGATGTGTACTGGGGTTCAGAATCAAAGTGGTTGGAGAGCAACCGTTATTCAGGCGATCGCCAGTTAGAAAAGCCCTTAGCCGCAGTGCAAATGGGACTGATCTATGTAAACCCGGAAGGGCCGGACGGCGTCCCAGATCCTATCGCTGCAGCCCACGATATTCGCGAGACTTTTGGCCGCATGGGGATGAACGACGAGGAAACTGTTGCACTGATTGCAGGTGGTCACACCTTAGGTAAAACGCACGGTGCCGCTGCAGGTTCACACCAGGGTCCAGAGCCGGAGCGTGCCGGTATTGAAGAGCAAGGATTTGGCTGGACAAGCGACCATGGAACAGGTGTCGGTGCGGATGCCATCACTTCAGGTTTAGAAGTGATATGGACAAGCAAGCCAACGGAATGGAGCCATGAATATTTGGCGGCTTTGTTTGAATTTGAATGGGAGCTCGAGAAAAGTCCTGCAGGTGCAAACCAGTGGGTAGCTAAGAACGGACCTAAGGTAGTGCCGGATGCATTCGATGCCGATACGAAACACCGACCGCGTATGTTGACCACAGATCTATCTATGGTGCGCGATCCTGAATATTTGAAAATATCGAAGCGGTTCTATGAGAATCCTGCGGAGTTTGATAAGGCCTTTGCTCGTGCATGGTTTAAACTCACACACCGCGATATGGGACCAAGCACAACGTATTTAGGACCAGAAACACCTAAAGAAGAATACATTTGGCAAGACCCTATTCCAGTTGCAGATTATGAGACAGTGAATGCTGAGGACATTTCAAAGCTAAAGTCCGCTATAGAAGCTTCGGGTTTAACGACGCAAGAATTGGTGCGCACGGCTTGGGCTTCTGCATCAACGTACCGTGAATCGGACCGCAGGGGTGGAGCGAACGGCGCGCGTATTCGTCTGGCACCTATGAAAGACTGGGAGGTAAATAATCCAAAAGAACTGACCAAAGTTTTAGCGGTCTACGAAGGCATTAAACAAGATTTTGACAAGCGTAAAAAGAAAGTATCCATTGCTGACCTAATCGTCTTAGGCGGAAACCTAGGTGTCGAGGGTGCTGCTGCTGCTGCGGGGCATCCTATGATCGTTCCTTTTACACCAGGACGCACCGATGCAACACAAGAAATGACAGATATTGCTTCTGTAGCTTTGTTAGAGCCTATGGCCGACGGATTCCGTAATTATGAAAAGACCAATTACCTCTTGAGCGCAGAGGAATTATTAGTCGATAAAGCACAATTATTGGGTCTTACAGCTCCGGAAATGTCTGTTCTTGTTGGAGGAATGCGTGCCATAGGCGCGAACTATGACGGTCGAGGGCACGGTGTATTCACGGAACAAAAAGGTGCACTGAGCAATGATTTCTTTGTGAATTTACTGGACATGGACAACAAATGGACTGCAACCACCGAATACAAGGATAATTTCGTTTCTACTGATCGTAGAACAGGCGAGGTTAAATGGTCAGCCACCCGAGTAGACTTGATCTTCGGATCTAACTCTGAATTACGGTCTATATCCGAGGTATATGCTTCAGCTGATGCAAAGAAGAAAATGATCAAAGACTTTGTCGCCGCATGGAATAAAGTAATGATGGCAGATCGATTCGATCTACTTTAATTTACTAGTGTAAATGTTAAAAGCCACCTCGAAAGAGGTGGCTTTTTTTATTCAACTATTGAAGCATATATATGCTAAATTAAATAGTTTTTTTCGCTTCGCTCAAAAGAACCCGGAGGGGTACCGTTCCAAAACACCCTGAAAACCAGTCCGCCTCTGGCGCCCTGTATTTTTTATACCCAATCCTTCGCTCAAGCAAGCTTGGCTCGGTTTAGGGTATAAAAAAAAACCAGCGTTTTACGCTGGTTTTTACTTGTTTTTGGCGGAGAGAGAGGGATTCGAACCCCCGGTACCTTGCGGTACGCTGGTTTTCAAGACCAGTGCATTCGACCACTCTGCCATCTCTCCAGCGAGAAACAGAAGCTTCTCGAGTCGGCGGCAAATTTAATCATGATTTTATGGTATGCAAGGAGTTTTGAGTAATTATATTTGAAGAACTATGAAAATTAGAATAACGTTTCTTCTTACCCTCTGTTTTACAGGGTTGTTACAGGCTCAAGAATTGCGGTTTGCACTTCAACCTGTACAGTACGCAACCTCCGACGGAATCTTGTATTGGGATATGTACTGTACGTTAGATGCAAGTACTGTTTCATATAATAAAAACCCAGACAGCACTTGGTCTTCAAGCTTAAAAGTAGCTTTAAAAGTTGGAGATAAATTAGATGTATTTCAATTTACTTATACCGGAAGGGATTCTGCATCTGGCGCACCTTTATTGCTCCAAAAAAGTACAGCGATGTCACCCGCGGGGAATTCAGTTTCAGTAAGCGTTTTACTCATAGATGAATATTCTGAGAAGGAATGGCAATTGACGGATACCCTTGAAATTAATAGATCTGTCGTATTGCTTTCAGAAGCACTCATTCTAGACCCTGGCCTAACGGCACCAGAATCGTTTTTGAAGGGTAGTGTTAGTGTTGTTCCTAAAGCAAACCTGGGTATTCCAGTTTTTGACAATGAGTCAACCCTAAGATGGTATTCTGATGTTCATGTGACTACTGGTAAATATTTATTGAAGTATCATATTACCAATTCGGAGGGTGAAATCATTTCTGGTTCGCAAGGATATAAAAGATGTTTAGAAGGTGCTAATCCAGTGTTGGTAGATCTAGACTTATCATCAAAACCTAGCGGGAATTATGAGGTTGTATTAACTTTATTTGATAGTATTGGCTATGAAGTGGAGGCCAAAAAATCTCCTTTTTTATGGTACAATACCATTGCCGATTCCTTAGAAAGATTTAACCCAGATGTATTGGTGACAAAGACAGAATTCGAGAGAAGTTGGGGTAAATGGTCTGAAATTCATAATTATATCCGAATGGTAGCTCCCATTGCTTCTCTTGCTGATAGAAGGATTTTAGGCAATTTAAGGGACCTCGAAGATACCGCACGTGTTGCCCAGTTTTTAGTTGGGTTTTGGCAAGAGAATGCCCCGGGAAATGCAATACAAACCTGGAAGGGATACTTAGATATAGTTCAGAGGGTAGATAGAGAATTCGGATCAAGAACGCTTCCAGGGTATAAGACTCAAATGGGAAGAGTCTTTCTCCAATATGGTGCACCTAGCTTAGTTGAGGATAGACCCTTCGATGGTAAAAATTATCCTTATCAGATTTGGCAATATGATCATTTAAAGAGTGGATCTACACCTGTTCAACAGAATGAAGTTTTCATCTTCGTTGACCAAGAACTTGTAGGCCGCCAACTTACTTTGATCCACAGTAGCGCCATTGGAGAAGTTAAGGACCATAAGTGGCAGTACCACTTAAGTAGACATACTAATGCGGGGCCAGATATTGATGCAACATCCAGCCGGATGGGTAGAGATAACTTTGGAGAACGCATTTCAAATTCTCTGATCATAGGTAATCAGGGTACATGGTTTGATACATTCAATAACTAGATGAAAGATTCCATAGCAGTTGCCGTACTTAATTGGAATGGTAGAACCCTTCTAGAAGAATATTTGCCCGGTGTCATTTCCCATAGCAAGCCGCATCCTATTTATGTTATTGACAATAACAGCAGTGACGATAGTGTTTCGTATATCACTACCAATTTCCCAGAGGTAACTGTCATTCAAACCGGTGAGAACCTAGGGTATGCGGAAGGGTATAATATAGGGATGAAGTCTATAAGTGAGCCATATACAGTACTGCTTAACAGTGATGTTCGTACTACTCCAGGTTGGTTGAATCCTATTGCAGAACATTTCGAGGAGCATCCAAAGTGCGCTGCTGTTCAGCCTAAGATTCTTTGGGACAGATCACCAGAGAAATTCGAATACGCTGGAGCATCAGGTGGGTTTATGGATACATTCGGCTATCCTTTTTGTAGAGGAAGAGTTCTACATGAGCTTGAGAATGATATAGGTCAGTATAACGATCCTCGTCAAGTATTCTGGGCAACAGGTGCATGCTTAGCGGTTCGTACTGCAGTTTTTAAAGAACTCAAAGGCTTGGATCCTATACTATTTGCTCATATGGAAGAGATTGACCTCTGCTGGCGAATGCAACGTGCGGATTATGAAGTATGGGTACAGCCTGAATCAAAAGTGTTTCACCTGGGTGGAGCAACTTTAAACGCAGATTCTCCCCAAAAGACGTATTTAAATTTTAGAAATAACCTAATCATTCTAGTGAAGAACCTACCTCATTTTCATGCGGTAGGTTTGGTATTTCTTAGATTAATTCTTGACGGTTTAGCCGGAATAAAATTTGCGGTTGAAGGCAAGCCCAAGCATACCTGGGCAATACTCAAGGCTCATTTTGCTTTCTATAGCATGTTTACAAAAGTGCAGCGTTCACGCGCCGGTACGGCGAAGTTTGATTTTAGAGGTATTCAATCCTTCACTGGTACCTATAAAGGCAGCATGGTGTGGCAATTTTATGCAAAAGGAAAAAAGAAGTTCAACGACTTTTATTAGATCTAATCCAGCTCATTAAAAGGAAGTTGAACCCAATTTGAACCAGAGCACTAGTCTTTAGGTCTTATATCATTCTGAATAAAGTTTTATTGGCGCTTAAACGAAGACTTCGTCTTACGGGATGACTCATGAAAAAACTAGCTTTCAAAAGTCTATGAGGACTCTGTTGATTCGTATATGAGACTATTAATTGCTATTGGCTTCACTTATGCTATCAAATACGTTCCTTATAGTGCTATAATGAGAAAAACGGTTCAGCCACTTTCATTAAGAAGTATTAACTTGTACTAGAACAAAATCATAAACGATGAAGCACATATTAATCCTTGGACTTGTCCTTATCGGGATGACCACAACCGCTCAAACGCTAAGCCAAACCATACGTGGTTCGGTGATAGATTCGGAATCAAAATCCCCTTTGGTAGATGCCATGGTAATCTGTGATAATGCACAAGCATTTACGGACGAATATGGTTTATTTTCCTTTGAAGTTGAGATAGGACGTAAAGTGGTGGCCGTTCAGCTTTTTGGTTATGAACCAAAAACAACCATCGTTGCATTGAACTCAGCAAAGCAGGCTGTAATCAGGGTGGGGCTTACTGAAAGTACAGTCAAACTAGATGCAGTAGATGTTATTGCATCTAGTAGAGGTGAGGTTAAAAACGAAATGGCCGTGGTGAGTGCTCGAAAATTCTCTGTCGAGGAGACTAACTTGTATGCCGGTTCCCGTGGTGAACCTGCTCGTATGGCTACAAATTTTGCAGGAGTACAAGGCTCGGATGATAGTAGAAATGATATCGTGGTTAGAGGTAATACACCTGCAGGTATTCTTTACCGCTTTGAAGGTATCAATATCCCCAACCCAAATCATTTTGCGATTCCAGGTACAGGTGGTGGCCCAGTGACTATTCTAAACAACAAATACATCCAAAGTGGTGATTTCTATACCGGTGCATGGCCGGGTGAATATGGTAATGCCATTGCAGGAGTTTTTGATTTAGAGATGCGTGATGGAAACAATGCGACACCTTTTGAGGGTTCTTTTCAGTTTGGTTTACTTGGTGTAGAACTTATGGCAGAGGGTCGTTTAGGTAAAGACAAGCCTAATGCACCGTCATATTTAGTTTTAGGACGTTACAGTACGCTGGGTATGGCATCTTCCTTGGGGATATCTTTAGGAACTACAGCAGTGCCTAATTATGCAGATGGAGCTTTTCGTGTCACTTTTCCACAAAACGACGGTTCAAAATTGAGCATCTGGGGAATGGGAGGAACATCTAACCTTAATATCGATGTCACAGGAACTGATGGCGACTTACTTACAGGCGATTTTGAAGGACTAGGAATCGTAGATCGTGATCAATACTTTGATACCCACATGGGTGTTGTAGGTGCAACCCACAATAAACGACTCTCGAAGACTAGCTACATGAAGAGTGGTGTCGCTATTTCTAAATCAGCAGTCCACGCCCTAAATAACAAGGTCTTTAGAGGAGTAGATACTGTGGCAACAGATGAGCTGTATTGGAGGGTGGATTCGTCACCAAAAATACTGAACTATAGGTACTACGAGACTAAAATTCACGGTTACAGTCACTACACCAAAAAAATTGACGCACGTCAAAGTATCAAAGCAGGAATCAACGTGGATTATGTGATGGTGAATTATTTAGATTCAACAAGAATAGTCAACGGCTTAACAGGAGCTATTTCTGATTGGGAATTTCCATGGGGTACTGCTGAAGGCGGTTACTCTGCAGATGGATATGCTGTGGTACAACCCTTTATTAGTTACAAGAATAGAATGACTGACAAACTGACGATGACGGTTGGTTTGACTGCCTTATATTCAAACATAAACAACAATACGTTTAGTCCACTTGAGCCTCGTCTTGGTTTTAACTATGATGTTGACAAGAAGAATAAGCTTTTTACCGGTGCTGGTTATCATAGTCAGATGCAAAGTTCTTACTTGTATTATTACAGAGGCTCACAAGCTACCCCACAGGCAATAGCAGATGGTCTATATGGTACTGAGTATAACAAGGGTATGGGTTTAACAAAGAGTGCCCATATGGTCGCCGGCTGGGAGCATAACTTTGATTACCCTATTCGAATCAAATTTGAAGCTTACTACCAATATCTTTGGGATGTGCCGGTTGAAATAGTACCATCCTATTTTTCATTAGTTAACGGTGGGTCTGGCTTTGGACGACTTTGGGCTGAGCCACTTGAAAATGCTGGTTTTGGACAAAATTATGGAGTAGAGTTCACGGCAGAGCACTACTATCGTAACGGGTTCTACAGCTTGTTCACCGGATCTGTTTTTGATGCCAAGTATAAAGGGTCAAAAAACATTGCCGCAGCTGGTACGGGTAGTGCTGATGACCTATGGGTGAATACCACCTTTAATGGTCGTTACGCATTCAATTTTATTATGGCTAAGAACATTCAACTAACGAAATATGGAATGTTGAATCTGGGTACTAAAGTGAGTTCTATCGGAGGCCGTTGGTTTGGCGATGTCGATCCTACTGCTTCTGCGGTAGCCTCGGAAATTGTGTATAATGACGACCCCTCTTTCAATAATAGCCAGTACCGCCCTTACTTTAGATTAGACCTTAAGGTTGGATATAAGTGGAATTTCAAGAATCTAGCACATGAGTTTGCCTTGGATATATCAAACATAACCAATAACAAAAATATTCTCACTCTTACCTATTTACCTGAGACGGAGGAAGTAAAGGAAAACTATCAATTAGGCCTGTTCCCGGTGTTCTACTATAAAATTGATTTTTAGAATAAGAGGTATTGTCAAGAACAAAAAACCGCGGCTATAACCGCGGTTTTTTTTATCATATATGGCAGATAAACAGCACCTAATCTCTATAGAATCTGTGAACCATACCTTCGATTTCTAAGCTGAAAAAACCAAAATGCGAAGCATAGGTTATTTTGACGTTATCTGGCACAGGAATTTGATCATTAGAGTATATAGCTTCATGTTCTATTACTCCGATACAGTTATATTTAATACCTTCAAAAGAGTGAGTTCCAATCTTATTTACATGAAACCAAGCACCCTCACCCAGCCCACCAAGCCACTGTGCTTGAGATGGTATTACGGAAGGTCGACGGGGTTCTTCCATTTGTCCTTGTATACTATCGTCTGGACGAGTCTTAGTGTATTTACTTAATGTACTCTCTAAGATTCCACCACCTAAATCTGACATACTGTGCCTGCGAGACTTATCTAAGGTTTGTAATACGTTTTCTTCAAAGCTATAAATAATATCTTCAGTTTTTGCTGCAACCACGTTGAAGAGAGGGGTTGGGCGAACAGTTAGGGGGTATTTTAATTTATTACCTAGTGTTCCATCCTCGTTGGCGACTTTAATGGTCTCGAAAACGTATCTCGCACAATTACTGGCACTTTTATCAAGACCATTGTAAAGAAAAAAGCCTTTCATTACCATCTCATCAGCATACTCCTTGGCTTTAGCAAAGTTGATAGATTTGCTTATTGAGAATAATAGTGGGCCAGCACCATGAGTGTATTTACTGATAGAATCTAGTTCTCTTGCAATATTCTCAACATTCAATATATTTTTTTCATCGTCAAACACAGCTTTAACCCCTAAAATTAAATCAGGATCAGAGAATTTACTACGAGCACGACCAAAGCCTCGCGGAGTAACATAACGCCCAAAATCGTAGTAAAGCACTTCTTTAGTTTGCGGATTGATCAGGCATATAGCTGCGTGACCAACTCTCATATTTAGGTTTTTGATGATCCCCGCTTTATATAACATTTTCACAAGACTCTCGTCGGAACGAGCTGTGCACTGTGGCCATGCGATAACAAGGGCTGTATCTAAATTAGACATGAGGTTTTTTGTAGATATGTAAAAATAGGACAAAACCTAAAATTAACGATGTGCTAAGGTAATATTTTAAAAAACCAATTTTCTCTGATTGTAGAATAGCCACTGGAGAGATTTGCTAAGGAATCACGAATATTGTGAACTCATCAATGTGTAACTCGTTAGAAGGCAGCTTGGTAAACGTTCGTAGGGAAAGTGTTCCTGTAGGGATTTTCTGCCCTGATGCAGAGGGGTCCCAGCATGAAGTGGAAGGTCCTGAAAACAGTTCGTTACCCCAACGATCATAGATACTGTAGGATGTTCTTTCAGGTAAAGAACTTACCAAACAATAAGCGTCATTAACGCCGTCGCCATTCGGTGAAAAAGCCTTAGGAACATACATTAACAAATTATCAAGGCAGTCTACTACAAGAATGCGATTAATGGTGTCTAAGTTGTTACAGCTGTCAATCGCTATCAGCGTTAACTCATGGTTGCCAGCGAATGGGAATAGGGTGTCAACTTCAGGTTGTAGGTAAACCTGTCCGCCCAATTCAATTGAAATAAAGCCGGCATAACCAACTGCTGTTAAAGTGTAATTTGGACAACCATATCCCTCGTCAATATACGGTTCAGGAATTACTCTAAAGGCTAGACTATCATCGCTTATACATCCGTTTAAATCTGTCGCTGTGTACGGATATATTGCTGTAGAATCCAGTTGAATAATTGTGGTATGTGTATCTAAGGTGGTCCAGTAAAGATCCGTTAGGTTGGGGTCAGAAAAATCTAAGAGTAAAGAGTCACAATAGGCTGTATCAGTTAGGATAGGAACATATAGTGAGGCATTGAGAAGATAGATACTGTCGGTAAATTGACAATCGCCCAAATCAACGGTCACCCAAACCCATCCGGGATCGTATGCTGTACTAGATGCTGTAGTATCCCCATTGGACCAAATGTAGCTGAGTCCAGGGCCTGAGTTTTCAACTTGAAGAACCACAGGTTGCGTAGAACAAACACTAGCCGAGTCAAGCAATAGAGGCTCGTAAGTGGTCCCGAAATAGTCAAAGTCATAGTAGAGTGAATCCATATAACCTCTACCATCTTCTACCAATACTTTCACCTGAACAGGTCCGGTATAGGCAGGATCTATTAAGGCATGTAAAATGGTGTCATTTGCATTTGAATCGATCACTGTTCCAGGTCCTGTAATTAGCGTAGCAGAAATGACATTAATACTATCTACACAAGACAGATAACGGAAGTATAGCGGGATAGGAGTAGCGCATAACGATCCCAACGGGACATCATCTACTGGTAGTGCACTGAATGGGTCTAAAAGTTTGAAATCATCATCAAATCCGCTGATATAACCATAAAGTCCAGTGCTTGATCCTTGGCCAGCAATGACCCCAACGTGAAAGGGTGTTAAGCAGTTTAATGTAAAACTATTCGTTAAATCGTTGGACGAAATATAGACACCTGACCAGGTTGGATCGTAAGTACTTTGTTGAACCGTGATGTTCGGATAAGAAGTGACAGCTGACCCATTATAATTCAAGGTGCTCACTGCACTTGATGGAATGGTTATTAATGCGGAGGTGGCGAGTCCTGAAGCCCTGTTATATTTAATATTGGTAGAACCGGTACAGTCAATGTGTGGAATTTGAGCCATTCCTTGTTCAGGTGCGTTAGAACTGGCACCGGTTGTAACTTGAAAGATGTATATAGGGGTGTTACTCTCTATGATAAATGGCTTACCGGGTGTTGTCGCGTTACCGGGCATACTGAACGTACCAGAGCTTCCTGCAATACCATTTGTTAAAATAGTGACGCCATCTACCGTGATATTGGTAGCGTTCGCAGTCGCGATGTACATAAAATAATCTTGCGGGGATATGCCTCTTCCGCGCAGAACCACATGCTTAGTCCCCAGATGTTCCACTGGAGTAATTTGATCAAGGCCAGCATCTCCATGGACTCCACTAGAGTTTAGTAGGTGATTTCCACCTGAAGTGACTGCAATTGGCTTAGAAGAGGTTACGCGCGTGCCTAAGAGTTGGTCATCATCTTTCATGGTGGACACCCAGCTCTGTCCCGCATCTAGACTGACGATAACACTATCTAAACCATTATCAAAAACGTTACCGGATTTAGCTTTAATAATAATGTCTGTACTGTCTTCTAGTGCGACAATACTGACATAGTGCATTCCGAAGAAACCGGTGTAATTCCCTGTAACTGTACTGCTAACTAGGGTTTGAGATGCAATGTAGAAATCAGTCCCTATTCCATTGGTCCCTTTTCCCGTTATAATTTCTTGATTATACTGGTGTCTAATTCTCTGAGTAACCGTAACTGGTTGTGTCGCTTCAACAAACAAAGCATCCTTATACCGTTTTTGGTTTTTCCACGTTAATTCTCTTGCACCATAAGTGCTTTGTATTCCTGGTACGACGGCGGATAAAACAACGGTCGTTAAGCCACCTGATGTAACCGTGACGTTTGTTGAATAACTGGTGTCGCTATTATAAATCCAAACATTTGATGAAGCAGATGATGTACTGATGTTTATATCAATAATATGCTGACCACCAGCCCATTCATAGAGTGGAGGAAAGGCGAAGTAGGTGTCATTTTGCCCATGAGCATTAAAACCAACCACAAGAATCAAAATTGCAAACACTTTTTTCATCAAAACCAAAGATAGTGTAATGTGTACACTTAGTGTGTTTGATATATATCACAGCTTTTGTAAAAAGTTCCAAAGGTGTTTCTAACATACTGACCTTTTTACAAAAGTTGTAATATGAATACTTTGGGTGATTGCGTATTCCCGGTTTAAACGTTAGATTTGCGGTCCACTAGAGAGGTGCCTGAGTGGTTGAAAGGGCCCGCCTGGAAAGCTGGTATAGGGGCAACTCTATCGAGGGTTCGAACCCCTTCCTCTCTACAGATTAGAACCCTAACATACTTTTAAACAGTGTGTTAGGGTTTTTGTTTTCATAAGAATTATACGATTATTGTACGGCTAAAAATCTTTAGCCAGATAAAAAACCAAAAAAACTCCCAGCATTCACAGAGGTGAGCCTGATTGGCCAATAGATAACCACTTTCGTTCTAGGGAGGGGGCATTCTATGCTTAGTTGAAACGTGCTACCGCAGACAATGGACGATATGAAAATATCACTCAACTATTTGAGAGGGTTACAGGTCAAGCTGCTGCATGTTGAGAACCTACCTGAGTTGGAAATATATGTCGCCTCCAAGCTATCTCTCTGGAAATACGGAGAGTCCAACTTGATCGATAGCATTGTGTCAATATATAATCACTAATACTCATAAATTCAACATAGCACTGCTATTATAACTGTATTTAGTCATTAATTGAGATATTCTCTTAACGAGATATAAAAAGACTGTTTGTTCCTTTAGTGCTAAATTAATGTCCATTATGAGTACTGAGTTTATTCCATATCTCGTTCCGATCGGTTTACTAATCTTTCTGTTGGAGGTGTACTTTCTTAAAAAGAAGGGCATGAAGATTACCCTCGAGCAAACTGCAATAAATATTTCTTTGGGATTTCTAGAACGTCTTTTAGGCCTTTATCTAACAGAGCGTTCAATCGTATTACTAAATAATTCAATAGATATTGCCCTCTTTGAAACACTCCCTCAAACATGGTGGGTTCTGATAATCACTTTTATCGCTTTAGACCTCATATGGTATATATTTCATTTGGCCGGTCATAGGGTCTCTATAATGTGGGGTATACACCTCGTACACCATCATAGTGAGGAATTTAATTTAAGTGTGAATTTTGCATTGAGTCCTCTTGGATTTATTTTAAGGAGCGTCATGTATTGTATTCTGGTAGTATTTGGCTTGCCCGTTGAATATGTCATTCTCAGCAGTTATCTCAATGCCTTTTATCAATATTATCTACACACCCAGTTTATTAAAACCATTCCCGTATTAGAAAAATTCCTAGTAATGCCGGCACACCATCAAGTTCATCATGGATCGAATGAAGAGTATCTTGATAAAAACTTTGGTGGAGTATTCATTATTTGGGACCGTTTGTTTGGGACATATGAACCACTAGTTAAACCAGTGAGATATGGACTAACCACAACTCTTCCACATCGGGACTTTATCAATCTTCAATTGTTCTATTTCAAGAAACTCCTTTCAAATTTCAGAACAAGAGGATTTAGACATGGATTTAGACTGCTTTTTGTGGGACCAGAACATCAAACATCTGAAACGCCCAATGTCATTCCAATAAAAGCTTCAACCTCTCGAGTGAAATTAGCTTTGGGTATAATTATTTATGTAACAGCTTACCAGACGTTAATTCAGATTAATGACTTCCGCTGGTTTGTTCTAGTGTTCGCAATAAACTTTATGGCTATACTCTTAATCAACGGTATACAAAACAAACCCTCTTCCTTTGAGGAGTAAACTACTGCTGTCATTCGATTCTAAATATTTCTGAATAAAAGAAAGACGATATGCATATAGTTTAGTAGAGTCTAAAATGAAAAATGAGATTTGAATAATAATGTTAAAAACATACAAATAACAACCATCTAAGTACTGCTTTATGTATTGTTTGTAATGACGTAAAGTACGCTTCCAAATCAAAGTGAAAATCTTATGCTAAATGTGCTTTGCCTTTCAACTTCTGATGTTTCTCTCTTGAAGTTGTTAATTACGTTTATAGACTTTGTAATACGTATTCTCTATCTGAATGATATACCAAGAACTAGGCAGGTGAGACAAGTCTATGCTGTTATGGGTTTTGTTTAGTTTACCATTTTTCACAGGTTCTCCAGTAATAGAATAAACGATATAATCACATTGCTTAGTTTCGTTTAAACCAATGGATACGAGGCCGTCAGTTGGATTTGGAAAGACATTGATGTTAGTGGTTTGTGTGTGCTCGTTAACCGAAATTGAGTTACAGGTAATAAGACCATTAATGTCATATTTTGAGACAAAATTCCATATGATTTTACTTGCGTTAATATCCATGTTCCCCCATGATCCAGGCCAATCATGACCTCCATTAGTGATCATGTAATGTTCCACCGAAACACAACTATCCCCGTTATGAAAGGCATCATAAGTCACTGTGCTGCCATCTTGTGTATAGGTATTAGGAATGCTGATAGACGTTGAGCTGGTATCCGTGTTGTTTTTTTGAGTCCAGTAGGAAATTACACCCTCTTGAGACTTTGAGTTAAATGGTGTCCCTCCATAATAGCTCACGGTTCCATCTGTCGTTCCATGTATGGACACTACCGGCATAGGTCTACTGGGGTTGCATGAATTAAAAGTCTCTGTACTCATTGTACCGCCCACGGAACCTATAGCTGCAATTTTAGAACTCAACTGACAGGCTAATTCATAACTAAAATATCCACCGTTAGAAAAACCGCAGCTGTATACTCTATTTAAGTCAATATTATATCGTTGGGCTAGCGTGTCGATCATGGTTTCGGTAAAACCTAGGTCATTAGCCGAGCTTAAATAGGTCCATGAGCCAACATTCCAATGCGGCGAAGCTCCATATAAAGAACCCTGTGGGTAAATTAGAATAAATCCTGCTGTATCCGCTATGGGCCGCATGTCGCAATAACCCATATGGCTACTATTGAGGCTGCCAAAACCGTGAAAATTAAACAATAGTGGAGTTTCTATGGAGCTATCGTAAGAATTGGGGACATAGACAATGAATTCCCTATTTATCCCATTAATGCTTAAGCTATCAGTATAAGTGAGTTGGCCATAACCCTGAAGCACGGACCCGAGCGTTAGTGCAGCTGTTAGAATTAATTTGTTCATCTTAGAAAGATAAGTGATGGTCTAATATAAATACCTCTTTCTATTGCTCTTAGTTAACATAAAGAGGCTGCATAGTCCGGGTACCTTCTTTAGAGACTAACCTGAATCCCTAGTACTAACATTCTTGGAGAAAATGTTCTATATCCAGCAGGTCTCGCGGCAACGATATGTCGAGAGTTCGTTAGGTTTTGTCCTGATATTTTAAATGAGGTTATTTCATTTAATTTGTAGAGTGCTGAAAGATTCATTACCATGAATTTAGGAAGATCAAAGTCCTGTAAGGCTGCTGTGGTTTTTCTGCCACTTGACAAATTTAATCCAGTAGATAGCGTCCATGAGTTGCTTTCATAGAATAAGGATATACTACCCTGATAGACTGGCAGATATGGAAGGAAATCACCTTTTGAAACATCTCCCCAACTGTCAAAGTCACTAGAGAATGATTCTGTGAATATCGCTTCAGTGATCGTTCCTGTACATTGAGCGGTTAGCTTTTTGATGTTTTTTGTGTATTGAAATTCCAGTCCAGTGACTGTAGCTGCACCTCCATTGTAGAGCTCTCCTGTACCAGATCCTCCTGAAGAAGCCGCATCAGAGCCCAGAAGTCTATTGTATTCACTCCGGTATAGTACCATATTAATGGGAAGTGTGCTGTGCCTTATGCCGATCTCTGCGTTTAAGCTTTTCTCAGAGAGCACACCTTGCGCACTTCCAGCAGGAGTCATTCCTGTATGTATGCCTATGAAGGCTTTCCATCTGCCTATGTGCTTACTGATGCTTATTCCGGGTAGTAGGGTCAACGTTACGTTTTGGCGTTCTTTTAGATTGATCCCAATGCGGGCGGAGTCTGAACTACCAAAGTCGTTGCGAAACGATTGAATATGCTCCATACGGGATCCTACCTGAAGGTTCCAAGATTTAAAAGTACTTGTTATCCTGTAATAACCGCTTTGGGCGTGGGTGAAATCCACTCTATTTCCAGCAACGCCTGGAGTGCCATTCGATATTAACTCAAGACCATTGTTGTTAATAGCGTAGGTATCGATGTGCTGAAATCGGTCGGCATCATCATAATGTAATCGTATGCCAGTCTCATGTTTTAAGTAAAACATCCCTAGTTTTTGACTGTACAGACCTTTGAGTTGCAAGCCCTGAGATAGGTAATAACGATTATTTGCTTTTAACAGGGCCGTGTAGCCTAAGGAGTTTATACCTCGCAATGCATCAAAATAGCCTGAATTTCCAACTGGGTTCATTAGTAAATCAGCTAATTTGATATTACTAATCCCATCACTCACTTGATCAATTTTGTACCAGTTTCGGTGTACGTTTTGTCGGTATAAATCAGCGCGAAACCACCCTTTTTTTCGGTTGTAGGTGTAGCCAATTCTCGTCATAAGTCTGTTCATCTGCATAGCATCATTTGAACTGGCTATATATCTAGTGTTTGGCGCATCAGTGGCGTCTTCTTTGCTCATTCCCAAATAAGTCTGGGATGAATTTTCTTTGGTTCCGGCTACAAAGACCTCTAAGTGGTGCTGGTCTTTGTCGTCTAAATGTTGAATGAACTTGATAAATCCATCGCTCAGGTTAAAACCTCCAGTGCGATTGCCAGCTATCTCATTGAATCCTGTAGCTTGACTTTGTTGAAACCCATAAATGAATTGGCCACGTGGAAGGACATGTACTTGCCCAGTGACATTTCCAATTCTACTCCCGTATGATCCTCCGCTAACTTTAAGTTGAGTAAAATCTTTCTTTTTCGGAGTAGGTGACACAAAATTTATAGCACCTCCAGTGCTTTGAGGACCGGTGATTAAAGCGGCTCCTCCTTTTAGAATTTCTAGTTGCTCGTACTTCCATAGAACGGGCGAATAATAAGCCGCTGGTGCACTGTAAGCTGCTGGAGCGGTTAAAACACCGTCCTCCATAAGTGTGATTCTTGAGCTTCTATCAACACCAGTTCCTCTAATACCGATGTTTAATCTAAGTCCCCACCCATCTTCTTGCTGGGTAAATACACCGGGTTGGGACTGTAGTAGGGTATTGCCATCTTGAATGTCAAATCGCTGCAGTTCCGCCGCCGTCAGAATAATTTCCGCGCCTGATATATGAGATGATTTTGAAGATTGAGACACAATAGTTACACTCTCTAACTCTACGGGAGCAGATAATGAGGTGTCTGTGGGTTCGGAAAGTAAACCTATGAATGACGCAGTAAGAAGGATAGTGTTGAACATGTATGTAGTAATTATCTAGAATGGTTCTATATAAGGCTGCAAACCTACTATGTAGAATCATTCTAAACAAATAATTTAGACACAATTTTTTGAGTCAAAATACTTTCATTAAATGCTCATGGCAATTTAGAATACGAGGTGTCGTATGGTATCTCCGTTATTCATTAACTGCTGGAGAGATTCTATACCAACCTTCACATGGCGTTCATCAAACAACTTGGAATTTACCTTGTCCTTTTCTAATGTTTTTACACCATCTGGAACCATCGGGGAGTCAGTAACCAAGAGTAATGCACCAGTCGGAATTTTATTATGAAACCCAACGGTAAAAAGAGTGGCGGTCTCCATATCTATGGCGTATGCACGTATCTTTTTTAGGTACTTTTTGAACTTACCGTCAAATTCCCAAACCCTGCGGTTAGTGGTGTAAACAGTTCCTGTCCAGTAGTTAATCCCGTTATCCCTAATCGTGGTGGAAACCGCTTTTTGCAAGGCAAATGAGGGCATTGCAGGTACTTCTGGTGGGAAATAGTCATTAGATGTTCCTTCTCCTCGAATGGCGCCAATTGGTAGAATAAGATCACCAATCGTATTGCGTTTTTTAAGACCTCCACATTTACCCAGAAACAAAACGGCATTTGGATTAATTGCACCTAACAGGTCCATTACCGTAGCTGCGTTTGGTGAACCCATTCCAAAGTTGATCATAGTGATCTCTTCATGGGTACAACTGCTCATAGATTTATCTTTTCCAAGAACTACTGCGCCGGTAATCTCTGAGAAAAGATCTACGTAATGTTGAAAGTTGGTAAGTAAAATGTAAGACCCAAAGTCTTCTAATTCTACTCCTGTGTAACGGGTAAGCCAATTTTTGACAATGTCCTCTTTGGTCTTCATAAACAGATAGGTTTTAAGATGTAGGGAGGGAGAAACTCAAGGGTAAGAGATCCTGTACTCCCTTGAAGCGTAAAAGTACGTCACCACGGTTTAATAAATACAAGTTGTAAGGTTCTTTTTGTCGGTACTCAGATTCATGAAGAACCTGTCTACAAGCTCCACAGGGAGCTGCTGGTTCTCTTTCTGTCTCACCGGTCATGATATATACAGCGGCAATAGGGGTGTTTGGCCAAGCGGATTGAGCAGCAAAAACAGCTACACGTTCAGCACACATACCGGAAGGAAAAGCAGCATTCTCTTGGTTTGTTCCTACATACGTTTCGCCATTATCAAGCACTACTATGCTCGATACCGGATAGTTAGAATAGGGCGCATAGGCATTTTTTAGCAACTCTTCCAGCCGCGTTGCAATGGACGTTGGAATAAGCTCTAACGTTCTCCAATTCGAATCGTACTCGTATGTTATCTGCTTAGATTGCTTCATGACTTTTGATTACTTAGGTACATCAAGTTAGTTAGTTTCTAGCAAAACGAGACCATCTTTTAAATTAACTCACGATTTAGATCGATATATTTCGTGTAATCTGTAAATAAAAACAGGCGCCAAAAGGCGCCTGTTTTTATTTATTTTGCGGATCAGTTATTCAAAACTATAGGTACTGCCATAACGTAACATCTGACCTAAGAAATCCATTGGATAAGTCATTTCAACATCGATGATGGAGTCACCTTCCATGGTAGCGATCATTTCTGGATTAACAAACCCACTGTATGGCGCTAGGTTTAATGGCGCCGATCGACGTAGAACCTCTGCATGAAGTTCCTGGTCCACTTTAACCCCATAAGTCTCTACAAGAAGTCGACCTGCTTCGAAATCCCCCTCACTTTTGATGCGTTGGATCTCATTGAGTAATTCCCCGAAGTATCCTCGAAGTTTGTCATAATCATTGACGACGAAATAGGTTTTTCCATCGATCAATTTTCGCTCAATCACGTTTTCACTAGTACCACGATCAAATGCCCAAGAGGCTACTAATTGACGATTGCGCATGTGGTCTTCTTCAATATCATCACCAGGTAGAATTCTGCGCAGTTGCAGCATCATACCATTGCTGATGTAATTATCAAATTCAGAGTACCCAGCTTCTTTATTTTCCATTAGACCAATTTCTTGCATCTTATCATCGAGGATAAAGTAAAGCGCCACTAGATCTGCACGGGCCTCTTCTAGCGTAGAACTATAATTTTTTAAAGTTTCTTTTGGGGTACCTATTCCAGGATTTATTTTTCCTGAGGCATGTCCCACCACTTCATGAAGTGCAGTGTGCATTTTAGAACCTAAAACACCGTAATTATCAGCCCGTTCACGGTGCATGGTAGAAAAGCTAAATTCCTTAGCCATCCCTTCACCGGAGCTTTGGTGGTAGGCATCTTCAATATTTCCTAAAGAAACACTTTTAGACCCATGTTCCACACGAATCCAATTTGCGTTGGGTAGGTTTACGCCAATAGGTGTAGAAGGAGAGGAGTCTCCAGCTTCGCCTACAGCAGCTACAATCTTATAACTCACACCAACAACGCTTTCTTTTTTATGAGAGTAGTCTATAGGGCTGTTGTCTTCAAACCATTGGACATTCTCCGCAACTACAGACATACGTGCGCTGGCGTCGAAGTCCTTTACCTGGACAACCGTTTCGTACGAACCGCGATATCCCATAGGATCATTGTAAACTTCTACAAACCCATTAATGTAATCCACATCGCCATCAGTATTACTTACCCATGCGATGTTATAGTCGTCCCACTTGTTTAAATCACCAGTTTGGTAGTATTCTATTAATAGACCTAGTGCAATTGCTTGACCTTCGTTTTCGGCGACATTTTTCGCTTGTTCTAGATGCCCAATTATTTGGTTGATACTCTTAGAATAACGGCCATCAGCACTAAAAACTTCTTCGTAAAGATTACCCTCATCATCCCTCGAGAGTCTGCTGTTAAGCCCATGACTTAAAGGACGCGCAGGATCTGCATCTACTTTAGCAGCGTAAAATGCTTCTGCTTCTAATTGAGTTACATCTGGTGCATAGAAGTTTACAGCTGATGCTAATAGTAAGTCTACGCCATCAGCTCTGTTTACTTTTTTAGCATCAAATTCCGGGTCGAATATAGCACGCTGGGCGTCTTCCGAAAGTGAACCACCCAATTCTTCCACGGTGTTCAGAAACCACTGTTGGTCAAAGCTCGCTTCAAACTTTACATTACTATAGTGATGGTGGATTCCATTTGCGAAAAACACACGCTTTGCATACACCTCAAAGTCCAAAAACTCTGGAGAGGCATGGTCCACTTCATTACTGGAAATAACAGTTTCTATGATTTTTCTAATCTCCAAGTTGTGTCTGTAGTTACAGTCCCACATGATATCTCTACCGGCGAGTCCTGCTTGGGTAAGGTGGTAGGCATAGATTCTCTGTTTAGAGGATAAGTTATCCCATGATGGGACTTGATAGCGCAATACTTTAACATCGGCAAAGCGGTCTACCTGCCATTGGAAATCGTTGTGAGATTCTTCGGTGTGCATTTCTTCTTGAGGGTTACAGGAGCTTAAGGCCAGTACAGCCACTCCTAGGAATAATATTTTTTTCATTAGAATTTGGGTGATTAGAATGTTAATATACTACAGAAATTGAGCTAGACATAACCGGCTGCGGAAATCAAAAAAAAACCGCTTCACTTGGAAGCGGTTTTCTATTACTGAATGATTAAACGGGTCGTTCCTTCTGTCTCGCCATTACGACTGAATGCACGAAGAACATAAGATCCCGGTGGTAAATGGCTTATGTCCCAACGATTATTAATCTGAAGGAGTTCCCATTGTTGGCCATTCATGTTGTAAATGAAGGCTCTATCTGGAGACGGCGTTATTGTTATTCCTTCAGAAGCAGGGTTGGGGAAACTGACATATTGTAGTTTGTTTTCTTCCAAGCCTATGCCCGAGGATACCTGAAATATTATTGATAGGTCTTGCGCAAGAAATCCATCAGTCAATCGTAGCGCCAGAATATATGGGGTGCTTCTTGATTGAGCCGAGCTTGGTGCCCAAAGTATAGTGCCTTGAATGGTATCGTTTGAGCCTGAACCAATACAGGTCCATTGCGCTGGATTTGGCGCAGTAAAGAAAGGCTCTCCAAAAGCATCGGCGTATAACGTACCGCCATTCGGAGAATAGCCAGATACGGATAGAGAAAAAGAAGAGTTTTGAATGAGGTTTACATATACATTCCCAAAACTATCCAATGGTAAGTTACCTGCATTCCAAATAGGTCCAGTGACGCTCGTTTGAACTACTATGAATTGCATATCCCTGCGAATCTCACCAATCTTTTGGCCATTTCGAAACTCTTCGACTAGGACGGAAGTAACAAAGTTTCCAACCATGGTAGCTGTCCAAGTAATGGTGCCAGTAATTGGATTAATAGTCATAGGATTAGAGACACTGCCAGGGGGAAGTGTATATCCAGGACATGGCGTGTTCAGCGCATTCAATGGCTGCGACAAACTCCAGTACAGTGAGTCTCCATCAGGGTCGAAGGGCAACGGATTGTATTGCCAAGGAGTATTTGATGGCAAGAAAATAGATGCAGGTACTAGGAACCATGGTGTAGAATTACTCGTACTATCAAAGACAGTTACTACCGTCTGCAAAAACATACTTTGACTTAGAGGAGTTGAAATGTTTTGGATAGCGCCATTTCGACAGCAATTACTCCAACCGATAGTATAAGTTCCACTGCCTGAGAAGGTTATTGTATCAATGAAAAAATAGACTTCCACTCCGTATGGATACATAGGTAGCGTATTACCGCTGAGAACAGAATCATATGGCGTTGTTAAGGTTGCAACATTCGTACCCGCCGAATCAGTAATATAAAACTGGGCAGTATTATCCATGGGAATGCCTGCAGTATCCCTGTAAACGGTCATAAAGACTTGGTACTGGTAGCCATTAATTTGTTGAGCTACAATTTCTCCTCCCATCAAGTGCGTCGACTTGCCAGGGATACTAAATAGCAAAAGAATGGAGAGAATAAGAAGCGTCTTGGATTTCATGTTATATAGTTTTGTTAAACAAAAGATACAATTATACATTGATTATGAAGATATTAAAGTTTTTCCTCTATTCCGTTAGGAAAGGTGTCTAAATAGAGCCGTTCTACTTTGTCTCTTGCCCATGGGGTCTTGCGTAAAAACTTAAGACTGGATTTTACAGAAGGCTCAAAAGTGAAGCACCTAATTGAAATACGTGAACCAAGTTCTTCCCAGCCATAATGAGTTTCTAATGCTTCGACTATATACTGAAGCTTTACTCCGTGTAGAGGGTTATTGGCCTGAGTACTCATGATTCAGGAGTTTTAAAGGTCCACGCGATAAACCGAGATTTCTTATTTCCCTGTTCCATTTCGACAACTCGAAGTTCTGTAGGATTGGCTTTTCGAACATAACGCTTTAACGTTTTGACATGCTCTGAGTTAGATATAAGACAAGTAAACCATCCTACTTGGCTCTTATATGAGGCACTCTCTGAAGCCATAGTTTTAATAAACGCTTCTTCTCCGCCCTTGTACCAAAGCTCATTAGAATGACCGCCAAAATTATGGGAGATAGATTCATTATTGTGCAGGTTTTTGTTTTTCCGAATGTTACGCTGTTCAGCTTCAGACTGTGTTTTGTAAAAAGGAGGGTTGCAGACCACCAAGTCGAAGTAGTCATTTTCCTCCACAATATGGTGGAAGACCTTACTTTTAAAACGTTGACTTCTTAGTGTTGTGGTCTTTAGGTTGGGATTAAGTAACAAAAGTTTTTTAGCAAATTCAATAGAATCTATATCGACTTCACTTGCGGTGCAGGTCCAATCAAAAGCAGCTGTTGCAAGAAGTGGATAAATTAGCGAAGCCCCTGTCCCTATATCTAGCATTGTTATGGGTTTTTCTGATGGACCACCTAAAAGATCTTTGACATGAATCAGATAATCGAGTCTTCCTGGAAGAGCCGGGCAGAGGTGACCTGTTTTAAGTTCCCAATTAATATCAAAAGTTCGCTTAAGCAACGCTGTGTTTAGGGCAATAATTGCCTCTGAATCACCAAAATCCATACTCTTCCTGTCGGACTTCCCAACTATAATGAACTCTGAGAGCTTAGGATGAGATTGGATAAGACCATTAAAGTTGTATTCTTTTTCGAAGGGATTGTCTGGATGCAAATTGTTTTATTTTAAGAAGTCTAAGATAAGGGTTGGTACGAAATTTGAATATATTTAGGTATACAATTAATTATCAGGTATGAGTAATGTGTTCATGATGATCTTGGTTCCTGTGGCCTTGGGGATTTTTATACTGGAGTTGTATTTTCTTCGTAAGAAGGGGTATAAGGTGACTTTGGATCAAACGGTACTCAATATTTCACTTGGATTTTTCGATAGACTCCTTGGGTTGTATTTAACCGAACGATCCTTAGTACTGGTTCATGAGGCCATTAATTATGCGATTATACCCTCTATGCCTTCTAACTGGTGGAGTTTCCTTCTCACCTTCTTAGCAGTAGATTTTATTTGGTACGTCTTTCATGTTTCTAGCCATAGAATCTCCCTTTTATGGGGAATTCATTTGGTTCACCATCAAAGTGATGAATATAATTTAAGTGTGAATTTCGCATTGAGCCCTCTGGGTTTTATTATTCGAAGTTGCATGTACAGTACACTTGTGCTCGTTGGCTTTCCATTGGAATTTGTTATACTAAGTAGCTACGTCAATGCGTTATATCAGTACTACTTGCACACAGAATTTATTAATAGAATTCCAGTTCTAGAGCATTTGTTCGTTATGCCGGATCACCACAAGGTTCACCATGGATCTAATGAGGAGTATCTGGATAAAAATTATGGTGGTGTATTTATTATTTGGGACAGAATTTTCGGAACGTATGCACCTAAGAAGGCTAAGGTTAAATATGGTCTAACCACGCAGCTTGTGCATAAAGATTTTGTTAATATCCAGTTGTTTTTCTTTAAAAAACTGATCAATAATTTTAAGGAATTTGGTTGGAAGAAGGGTGTGACACTTCTTTTTCAAGGACCTGAACACCAGACCCCTGAAGTTCCAACCGTACTTGCCCTGAAGACGTCAATGAGTATTAAGAAATTAATTCTGGGAGGTACGATTTTTGTGATCTCCTATTATTTCCTTTTGACCACTACAAGCCTATTGTTTTTCACAATGGTTTTCTTTATGAATTTCCTGTCGATCACCCTGGTTAACGGAATAGAAATAGATAGAAAAGACAAGCATTCGTCTTCAGACAATTCTTGGTTATCCATGTTCTCGCGATAAACGGATTGAATAAAATCAACCTCTTAGTGTAACAATACCTATTAGAAGCTTAATGTTTTATCACCACCTGGTCCATAGGTACTCTCCGACGTGGTCCCCAGAAACCGGAGTCTGTTCCTTTGCCACAAGATATAATCATATTGATTTCTGCGCCTCTCGGCAGCTTCAGGATTTTTTTAATGCGCTTTGCATCAAAGCCTTCCATAGGACAAGTATGAAAATCTTGAGAAGCCATACTTAACATAAAATTTTCTGCAGCTAAAGCACAGCTTTTATGTACGGTAATTCGTTGCTGTGCGTGGCCTGCTGCTCTGTATATAGGTCTGAAAAGGCCAATGCTAAACGAGAGGAGTCTTCTGTATATGCCAAATATGCCTAAACCATCATTGATGTAAGAAATAGGCATCAGTTTCTGATAGTATAGACGCCTCATTTTTATGGATTTAACACCTTTACCTAACTTTTTCTCATCCTGGTCTATCAGGCTTTTATGCCATGCCACGCGCTTACGCCATAAATCTCTTCGCGTTACAAAAACTACCATCTCCTGAGCAGTGCGAGCGGCACTTTGATTCAAGCAGGCCTTGATTACTTGCTCTTTGACTTGATCACTACTAATCCAATGAAACTCCCACAACTGCATGTTGCTACTGTTCGGCGCTAGAGAAGCATGCTTAAGGGCTTTTTCCAAAACCTCTACAGGCACTGGTATCTGAGACTCAAACTTTCTGTTAGAGCGTCTAAACTCTATAATATCATCAAATGTCATAGGCATTGCTGTTATGATGTTAAGGCATTACTCGGCCCCAGTTGGCCAAATGGTGATATCCTTCATGTTGACTAGGTAGAATATTTTTGTATTGAACTTCGCCATCTTTGATGACCCAGAGTACACTGGAATTCTGTTCTTCTATATAGTATCCGCCTCCAGGAATTTCATCTACCAGACTTTCTGTAAAAGAGAAAATCTCGTTTTGCTCAAAAATTTCAGGTGCGATGCTTTCAAAATCACCTGTACCCATGTGATAGCGTAGGACACCGGAATATTGCGGAGCGACCTCAATGAGTGGGTCAGAAAGCCTCCATTTGTCAGGTCTATCTCCTTTGAGGGTTTGACCTCCATTATTGAAAAATATCAGCGTAGAATCTGTCTCAATATCCACATCATGCTGGCTCATAAAGGGACCTTCAATAACGTTAACAACAGCCCCGGTAGACGGTCTAAATAGCATCATCCATGAACTGGTACGTGATGATATTAAAACATCCCCTTTCAACATATATGGCCCATTTTGCAGCACCGGCTGAATGTCATTAATGTGAAGCGGGTCGCTAGGAGAATCTGATTTAATCAATAAATGGGTGAGGTCATTTTCTATAAGTACTTCCGTAATACTCTTGTGATAGAGTATACGTCCTGTTGCATTATCGAACTGGGTAATGGTGTTATCTATGTACGGAAACTCGCGCCCGTCTATAGAAAATTGAGCACCATAGTAAATATGTTCTCCTTTGTCTTTTGTATACGTATTTGCCCAAAACGTTCCATCAACGCCAAGGTTAATAGCGTGGTGGTGAGCTATTGTATCCTGTTTCCAAAGTCGTTCGCTGTTTTTGTCAATTTTAATAACCCCAGTAACGCCGTTGAGGGAATATATTAAACTACTGTCGGGAAGCATCAAACTGTGCATGATTCTATTGTGTGGGTCCGCCAAGCGTTCAACAGACCACGTCTTTAATTCTTCACCAGTTCTTAGATTTAAAATGGCTATGGTTCGTTTCCAATTCTCATTGGCATAACTCATCAAAACCTTCACATCTTGGGAGAGGTTATTAATGGGTTCAAAATCTTCAGGAGAGGGTATGAAAACTAAGGGTAGTCGCTCTACAGCAGCTTTCGCGACCATTAATCTATCCGGTAGCGTAGTAAAAAACGTTATGCTTCTACTCACATTGTGAGGAATCCACGGTTTTCCTTTTGTAGTCTCTCTAACCACCCATCCAAAAAGAGATAGGAAGGTCAGTAATACGACCACGTTAGCCAAAAACAGTGGTATTTTACGCAAGAGTGATTTCATAGAAAACGTTTAGATAGGAGCACAAATGTAGCCCTTACATTGCTAAATCTCTAAGATGATTCCAATGGTAGGAAGCAGTCTACCAGTATCACTTGCTATCGTCTTCACCAGATATGTTTCAGTTGACGAAGGATCCAATCTAGGTAATCCTGTTACTTCGTCCCGGTCCAAGGTTAAATAGGGCATTAAAGGAATGTTGGAGCTTGTGAAATTTTGTAAGTCTAAGAACCATGTTAAACTATAGTTCTTTTTATTATATGTTTTATCTAGCCTAACATCAATAACACTGTAACTAGGGAGTCTTGCACCCATCGGGTTACTCATGTCAAATATCCCCCTTTGGAGAACATCCCAATTATTAGTTTGGGCGCTTAGTACAGGGTTAAACTCAGTGTAAGGAGTGCCTGTTGCCCAGCGGTACTTCGCACCAATCTGCCAGCCTTTACCCCATACTTTTCCAAGTACAAGATTAATGTTGTGTCTGTTGTCCCATACGGTGGGAGTCCAGTCCAGCGTAGCATCACGACGCGTTTCACTGAACCCGAAATTATAACTCATGGTCCACCAGTATGTTCCCTTGAGCTTCTGTTGCAGAAAAAGCTCAAGTCCATAGGCACGACCTTGCGCTATGGAAGAGCTTACCTGATCTCCTACAGCTACATAGGCTCCTATAGCTTGAGTAAAAGAAATGTTATCGTCCCATAAATAAGGCATATTATTATATCGCTTGTAGTAACCTTCTATGGAAAATCTATAGGTCTGTCCGTTTTGAAACTCTGCGCCAGCTGACGCTTGAGATACTCTGCCGGGTGTACTATATCGTGACCAATTATTTGCAGCATTTGCTAAAATCGTTACGGCAGACGGAAGCTTTGTGTAGGTGCCTAGACTTCCTTGAGCCGCCCATTTTGGACTCATGTGATACTGCGCAGAAAACCGAGGCGATAGTTGCGCTAGTGGATTAACTGATGTTAAATTTAAGTTGTGACTATCCATGCGTAATCCGGCACTTGTAGTAAGCTTGTTGTCTAAGTAATTCTTAGTAAGACTAGTAAAAGCACCTACACTCACAAACGCAACCTGACTATTGTAGTCTGCCGTGTCTATTCCCTGCACATCTAACGCATTGTTGTAACGCACACTCCACATATCCAAACTACTTTGTCTTGAAACGACATTAAAGCCATACTTCCACTGCCAGGAATCGGCGACGACAAAGTGCGTGATACTTCCTCTGGTATTATTCTCTATGGAGGTATAGTCGAGTTGTCGATCAGCTAAAAGACTGGTGTTCCCTATGAATTTTTCAGCGCTGTTATTGACCTGGTCGCGACTGAGTATATATTCCCAGCGCCCATTGTCTTTAAAAACACGATACCGCGCCCCTAAAACTTCTGTTTGTTGATCTCCCTCAGGGATATAACCTACATTGTATAATAGAGCGTCCGAACCTCTGCCGTCTTTGTATAATCTGTATTTATCCCACCCACCTAGACCAATAATGGTCAGATCTTTTTCTTTGCCAAACCTATGATGTATTCTTACCTGAGCATCTTGATATGTAGGAAGAATGGGGATATTAAACAACTTAAAATAGTGTTGAGAGAAGCTGTTTCTGCCAGAGACTACGGCCGTAGTATTTTTTCCTATCGGACCTTCAAATGTGATCCCGTAATCTGTGCCTCCTTGTGTAGCTCTAATTCCCCAGCGATCTTTACGGCCATTCTTGCCTTCTAATAAAAGGACACCTGACAATGCGTCGTCTACCTCAGTAGGGAAGGCCCCCGTGATCAAATCCATTCCCTGAATATGGTCCAAGTTGACCAAGCTTACAGCACCGCCACTGGCTCCCTGTATGCTAAAATGATTCACAGTGGGAAGAGAAATTCCATCAATGAAGTAGCGGTTTTCGTTTGGAGCACCACCGCGCATGGCTATGGCGTACCCAAAAGAAGGTTTAGGAAGTACTCCAGGAAAACTTTGGATCACCTTGCTCAGGTCTAACACTGCGCCAGGCATACGCATCATTTCACTTCTGTTGATATTCTTGATGCTCAAAGGAGTCTCGGGAGTTCTATGGAAAGCATCTGCTCTTACCGCAACTTCCTCTAGGGAGGTTGCTGTTTCTACCAATAAACTGACATAGGTGGGTTTAGAGGACCGCACTAGCACTTCATGTAGTGTTTGCATTTGGCCAGAGGGGCTGATCGCTCTAACATTGTACAAGCCGGTGGTTAGATTCTCGAAAACAAATTCTCCAGATGAATTTACAATAACAGCAATGGCAGATGATCCTTGCACTGCTTCAATAGTCCAATTCCGCAAAGGACTTAAATTCAGCGCATCAAGCGCTTCTCCTTCGATAGTTCCTTTATTTTGAGAAACGGCATTTAAGGAAGCGGAAAACAATAATATACTGGTAAAAATGAAGTGTAAATTTCTCATCAAAAAATCGGAAAAGGTTAATGCAAAGTTATATCTCACATTGCATTTAACCGCAATTATGCAAACCTGTTTACGGTTATTGTAAATTAATTTTTAAGTGCACTTTCCACCGTTTGCCAAGAACCGGCATTTATAGATTGAATACCATGACTATTGAGTATGATTTGTGCGGAAGCAGCTCTTGCGCCACTTCTGCAGCAGAGCACTACCGATGAAGTATTCTTTAACTTTTTAACCCCGCTTTGCAAGACAGAAAGCGGCATGTTTATGCTGCCTTTTGCATGTCCGCTAGCGTATTCTGCTGAGCTTCGTACATCTACGATCAATGCCCCCGCATTTAGGGCAGTTTTAATATTTTGAAGTTTACTATTGCCACTGCCGAATAATAAAGAAAGAAGTCCCATGCTTATATATTTAATGTTAGGCAAAACTAGGTATGGACGTTTCTAAGTGATGTGACTCTACTCACGGTTTAATAGGATACCATCCTTCGTTGGACTTTCAGTGATTTCCCAACGGTTACCGTCAGGGTCTATTAATAAAAAACTTTTCTCCCCCCAGGGGTGTTCTTTCGGTGCTCCGGCATTAGAGCATTCGAAGGTGCTGGATAATGTCAATACTTGTTGGTAAACGACATCTATATTAGTCACTGTGAGGCCAAGACTTATGTGGTCTCGATCTCCACTAGAGGAGAAGTGTTTACCTGCAGTTCCTGTAGCTATAAAAAAAGCAAATCTAAAGCCACTAGGTAGTATGAATTCGGAAAACCCTTTATTTTCAAAATGTGGTTCAATGGTCAATAGACTACGCCAGAAGTCCGTTATTAATGAGACATCTTTTGTCGTAATGACGGTATGGGAATTGGCTAGGAAATTCATAATAAATGATCTGCAGCAATGGAAGCAACCTGCACATCCTGTTTTGTACACATGCCATAACCTAGGCCTAGGATCCAACCTTTTACCATTGGAATGACCTTGTGAGACTTGAATTTCTCATCTTCATTATAATCTACGTCAATGGTAATGGGATGGTTGATATTCCGCGCCCTAAGATATTCCGCAGTTTCAATACTATCTTCTGATTCTTTAAAAAGTCTTGTGATAATGTCTGAATTTAGGGGTTCACGTTTTTTAGTAAGAACGAAGTGTACACCTTTTCCAGGATGTCTAAAAGCCACAACGGTTGCATAAAGACTAGTGCCACCAATATTCTGAGAATCAGAACCTACACTTAGTGCTACTTCAGGGTGTTTTATAAGATATTCTTTGACATATTCTGCCAAATCATTTACAGGGGTGCCATCAAGTTTACGATATTGCGCCTTCATCGCCTTAAAGTTCAACAATGTATAGCAGAGTAGAAAAAAAAGAGCTAAATACTTCCTTCTTCAATGGTTTCGCGCAATATATGAGCACTGAGCGGTCCATAGGTGGAGGTGGGGGGCGCTGGGAATCGTATAAAACAGGTGTAAAAGGGCTGTATTTCAGAATTCTCACGAAACCCGTAGTAGGGATCGCAATAGATCTCCAATTTAAAGATAAGGAGATCAGAGACTTATTTTATGATCAATTCGTTGAACTAGGTAAACTACTCGAAAGCGAGTGGAATGAGAAGCCTGTGTTTGATCAAGACATCTATTTAGACAGTGGTGAGCAAATTTGCAGAATTTGGTTAAAGTTAGAGGATGCTTACTTTTTTGACAAAACGCAGTGGCCCGTAATCATGAAGTGGTACAAAGAAAAACTTGTAGGTCTAGATATATTCTGGGATATGGCAGGAGATGTGGTCAAAGGCTTGGCTAAATAACCTTAAGATATAATACGTTTTAGCACCCTCAATTTATGGGTATGCCTATTGAGTTCTGCGTTATATATGCCACTATGATCCAAAGCATCAACACGTACTCTTCCTGAGGCATGAATAATATGAAAATCGTCTAAAATTATCCCTACGTGTGTTATGGCACCTTCAGCATTATCAAAAAATGCCAAATCACCCGGACGACATTCGTCCAAAAAACTAAGGGTTTCTCCCTTTTTAGCCTGTTGGCTCGCATCTCTAGGAATGCTATATCCACTTAGGCGGTACACCATTTGGGTAAATCCACTACAGTCAATACCAAACGGCGTTCGCCCTCCCCATAGATAAGGAGCATTGAGATAACTAAACGCATAATCGACAAGTGCAGTTCGGTCTTTAACACCAGTTGCTGTGCCGCCCTCGAAAGTATAATGCTTATCCTCTAATCTAAGCGTACCACCATCAAATAAAGGCAATAGGGCACCTTGCGTTATTAAAGGGTAATCTGCCGGGGCTGGACCTTGAAGCATTCCTACCGGATCAGAAACCACGATTTTAGGCGTGCCCTTGAGCATTTCGATATAGTCAACAGAGACTGTTTTAATCATTAATCGATCTATCCAGCCCTCGTAGCGGTCGTGGTGCAACCGGATATTCACCCACTTGGGTAGTTGTTCAAGTATGTCAAAGGTTTCACCAAAAAGCAGCACATTAGTCAATTCCGCGCGATCGCTGGCTTCCAATCTAATGGGAGCGGAGGACAAAAATGCAATGCCTTGTGGGTAACTACTCATATTGTAAGCCAAATAACTCGTCGCTATTCGTGTTTCTTAACCTTTAGGTTAATTTTTTTAAACAAAGAGCCCCGGCGAAAGGCCAGGGCTCTTCTTCTTTATGTGTCAGCACCAACGCTTAGAGACGCTCAATGATGATAGCTGAAGCGCCGCCGCCACCATTACAGATGGCTGCTGCTCCAATCTTACCGTTATTCTGAGAAAGAACAGAAATCAAGGTAGTCAAGATACGTGCACCAGAGGCACCTAGGGGATGTCCTAAACTCACTGCACCGCCGTTGACGTTCACTTTACTTGGATCTAATCCTAAAATCTTCATATTTGCTAATCCTACTACCGCAAAAGCCTCATTGAATTCAAAGAAATCAACTTCTTCCTGTGAAATACCAGCTTTTGCCAGTGCCTTAGGCAATGCTTTCGCGGGAGCTGTGGTAAACCACTCGGGCTCATGTGCTGCATCTGCATAACCAAGTATCTTCGCAATTGGAGTGAGGCCTAATTCTTCCGCTTTTTCAGCGCTCATGATAACAAGCGCGCAGGCTCCGTCGTTTATGTTAGAGGCGTTAGCTGCAGTGATAGTCCCATCTTTTTTGAACACAGGCCGTAAAGTAGGAACTTTGTCAACTCTTACTTTACTGAAATCTTCGTCAGTATCTATGACCAATGCATCTCCGCGACGTTGCGGAACTTCTACAGGAACAACTTCGTCTGAAAATTTACCTGCGGCCCAAGATTCGGCACTGCGTTTATAACTCTCGAGTGCAAATGCATCTTGTTCTTCACGGCTAAAACCTAGCTCTGAAGCACAAAGTTCAGCGCACACGCCCATGTGTTGGTTGTTGTACACATCTGTAAGACCGTCCTTTACAAGACCATCCACTAAGGACATGTCACCAAGTTTCACACCATTTCTACTGGTAGGTAAGTAATGGGGTACGGCACTCATATTTTCCATTCCTCCTGCAACAATGATATCAGCATCTCCTGCTTTGATACTTTGGGCTGCCATCATTACTGCTTTCATCCCTGAGGAGCAAACTTTGTTAATGGTGGTACAAGGAACACTTGAGCTAATTCCTGCGTACATGGCAGCTTGCCTAGCCGGAGCTTGACCAATTCCCGCTTGTAACACGTTACCCATATATACTTCTTCTACTAAATCCGCGGATAATCCGGCCTTTTGTAATGCGCCTTTGATTGCTGTAGCGCCTAGGTTAGGGGCGCTGATGCCGCTAAGTGCGCCGCCAAAACTTCCTATGGGAGTCCTTGCTGCACCTACGATGACAACTTCTTTCATACTTCTTGTAATGTTATTTAGGTTCACGTCTTTAAAAGACCCCACTAAACTACTAAATTGGGACCGAGAAAAGAACCTCTTTGAATGAAAGCATTGAATTGGATACAAAGTCGACAAAAATGGGTGTATTTCACCCTAGTAGCACTCATTGGTGCTCTAGCAATCTACTTGAGCATTCCCTTTAGAGCCCAATTCCAATACGATTACCGCCTAGGTCAAGTGTGGTTAGAAGATGATTTATATGCTCCAACGGATGTAGTCTTACCCAAATCATTAGAAGATTTGGAAACTGACCGGTCCTTACTGATCGAGAACAAGGACTTACTTTATGACTATCATTTCCGCAAGGACGCATGGAATGAACAGTCTATTTTAGATTCTATATCAACTGATCAGTATAAGGATTGGCAAGAAACAGGAGTTGTAGAATCACTTCCTTCGGAAAATCACCGACTCTTCCTCTCTGATGGTACAATTTTAGACTTCACCTCTTCGCTCACCCCAAATGCCATTCAAGCAAAATATGGCTTAGAAGAGGAGGTTGTGATCTTACCCACATACACCCTGAATACGACACTTACGGATAGCGCTCTTCAGTATAAATTACAAGCATTAACCTTAAATAAAGGGATTTTAACCTCTGGAACTCCCGTAGTGCTACGCGGTTCGACCATCACAGCAGAAAAGTTTGAGATGTTAAAGGCTTTAGAGCGAAGTTTTGATGCGTCAGCCAAGGAATTAAACTGGTCAGCGAGGGTAGGAGCAGTGCTGTATATACTGCTTATGTTTTTCGCTTTGGCAGTATACCTTCATATTCATTACCCCCATATAATTGCCCACAGCTCAAGCCTCAACTTGTACCTATTTACCATTGTCACTGCAGTTGTTGCCACCTTGTGGTTTAGTGCGTTTGAAGTGCTTAATCCATTTGCAGTACCGCTTCTTTTAGTACCTGTAATCATTAGGAGTTTTTTTAATGACAGACTCGCACTATTCAGCTATTTCATTCTTTTGTTAATGGTTGCACCCTTTCTCGCTGGTGCAGTGCATTTTATGACCGTCCAGTTTGCTGCTGGTTTGGCCACTCTCTTTAATATCAGAGGTATTTATAAGCGCAGCCAACTTGTTCAAAGTACCCTAAGAATCATGGCTGTGCTGTTTCTGGTTCATTTATCCATTCATTTGATTCGTGAAACGGAATGGAATACCACCAATCTATTGCCTCTAATATCCTCCTTGATCGGGACGCTTGTTTTGCTTTTCATTTTTCCATTGATCTATTTCTTTGAGCGGACATTTGGCGTAGTATCCGATCTTACTCTTTTAGAGTTGTCAGATACAAACAATCCCCTGCTCAAGCGTTTGTCAAAAGAAGCACCTGGTACCTTCCAGCATACAATGCAAGTGGCAAACCTGGCTGAGCATGCTACAGAGCTGGTAGGGGGTAATACATTACTCGTTCGAACGGGTGCGCTATATCATGACATTGGGAAGATTTCAAATCCGCAATACTTTACAGAAAACCAGAGCTCTATTTCTTCACCTCATGATGAATTGAGTCATGTAGAAAGTGCTGAGATTATCATTAGCCATGTAAATGACGGTATTGAACTGGCTAAAAAGTATAAGCTCCCAGATATTGTCATTGACTTCATAAGAACGCACCATGGAACCTCGAGGGTTGAATATTTCTATCGTAAGTATAAAACGGATCATCCAGATGCAGACCAATTCAGTCAATTTCAGTATCCTGGTCCAAAACCCTTTTCTAAGGAAACTGCAATAGTAATGATGTCAGATGCTGTGGAAGCTTCCACGCAAAGCCTACCGGAAAAGTCTCAGCAGAGCCTTAGCGAAATGATTGACCGGGTGATAGATCACCAACTTTCTTCGGGACAATTAGACAATGCAGACATAACCTTGAAGGAAATACATCAAATTCGAGAGGCATTTAAAAAGTTTATGCGTGGTGTCTACCATGTCCGTATTTCGTACCCCGAGTCATAGGAATCGACTGACCTGTCTCAATAACAGTCTATTAAGCTGACCTTTTTTCGTAACAATGACGCAGATATTCAGTCGATCGAAATCTTTTTATTCATTTAACCTGAATTAAATCATAATAACACTTGCAAGGAAGGATTTTCGGTATAAATTTGCGCTCCTTAACGGAAAGATGGCAGAGTGGTAATGCAACAGCCTGCTAAGCTGTGGTCGCGTATGCGTCCCCTGGGTTCGAGTCCCAGTCTTTCCGCAAAGAAAGATATGTTCTTTTAAATTGTTGATCGGGAAGTGGCGCAGGTGGTAGCGCATCTGGTTTGGGACCAGAGGGTCGCAGGTTCGAGTCCTGTCTTCCCGACTAAATCGAACCAAGACCTTTATGGTTTTGGTTCGATTCAACAACTTTAAATAACTTACAAAAGACTTCGGTCAAGGTCAGGGCTCTTAGCTCAGCTGGATAGAGCACCTCCCTTCTAAGGAGGCGGTCGAAGGTTCGAATCCTTCAGGGCTCACGAGAGTAAATCGATAAAAACCCAATGCTTTTGCGTTGGGTTTTTTGTGTTTAGGAAAGTTAAACATAGTGATTACATAGTCAAATATTAGACCTTTAAATAGAGTGCCATCAGCTCAAATTATGTCGTATGATAATCAAAATTTTAATTTAAAAGACTGTATGCTTGTTTATTGATTTTGGTTTTTACATATTTGAGTTCACAAATACAAAACTTATGAAAAGATTGTTACTCACTTTAGTTTGCTTTTTAGCGGCTATACAACTTCAGGCTCAGTGTGCTTATACACTGACCTTGGAAGACTCGTTTGGGGATGGGTGGAATGGAAACACTATGTCTGTCTGGAATAACGGGGTTACAACGACCTATGGTACTACCTTTACCACTGGCTCCACTGAAACTCACCAAATCAATGTAGCTATGGGTGATAGTGTGGCATTCATTTGGATGGGAGGCGGATCGTGGGCAGATGAAGCCACCTTTAAGGTTGAGGATTCCGGCGGAAGCCTTTTACACCAATCACTGAATGGATTAGTCATGACTCCTGGTGTTGTAGATTTCGGCGTGGCATGTTCGGCGCCTACTTGTGATTGGCAATTAACCTTAT
>CAWURU010000013.1:0-78430 GCA_963925515.1 uncultured Flavobacteriales bacterium | reverse complement strand
GAGTAGAGAGCCTGTCTTTTCAAAGACATTGATGGCTCCTGTGTGCCTAAAGCTGTAGAGAGTTTGGTCTCTTTCCAAGAGACTACTCTGCTTCTTATACCTTGACCATAATGTCTTAAAGTAATCTCTATTGTAATCCTCTTCCTTTAGAGTGAACACATTGGCGTTTCTATTACCTGTAAATCGTCTTGTTAGCTCATCTCTTACAACACCAGGAACAGGTACCACACGATTCCTTTTAGACTTCACTTTAGAGCCGCTTAGGCTTACTTGAGTAAAGTCGTTATTGAAGTCACGAAAAGACAAGCATCGCACCTCTCTATGTGGCCTTAGGAGCATTGTATAGGTCATTAAACAACACAAGTATAGACTTACATTAAACTCCTTGATATCGCTCAGTAGAGCGCCTACATCATCTATCGGTTTATGAAGCTGTTGAGGTACTTTAGGGAGCTTTATTCTACTAAAGTTAAGCACTATCCCATTAGACTCTAATTCATCCTTTAGAAGGGCTGAAATGTTGCGTTTAACATTATGCATACTTCGTGCAGAGGTGGCTGAGGTATGGACGAATCTTGATAGATGCTCAATAGTTAACTCATCGGATTTTAAGGAACTTAATCCATTAGCCTTAAGGTATCCTGTCAAAACCTTTTCAGTCCTCACTAAATCCTTCTTGTATGATTGTGAGTACTCAAGGGAGAGCTTCTTGCTTAACACTTCCTTAGCGACATCAATAAGGAAGACTGTTTCCTTTTTCTTTTCAACGGTTTCAGGTCTCCAACCGTCCCTGATAGCCATTGTGAATGCACTGCACAAGACAACAGCTTCACTGTGTCTTTTATTAAGTTCTAAGTGATTTGGGTTAATGTCCTTATCTATTACTCGTCCACTGGAAAATCGGTATCTCTTGGAGTCGTACCAGAAGTATACAGAGTAGTACTCTGTTTTGGTTTTTGATAAGGTCGGTTGAAGGTCAATTTTAGTCTTCATAAAGACAATCTTTATGACAAACTACAGAATAACAATCTCTAAGTATCTAAAAGATAGTGGATTAAGAACCTGGGACCACCTGATTATGAGTCAGGTGCTCTAACCAACTGAGCTATAGGCCCTTGTTGATACACTCTTTAATAAGGAAGCCTTTTAAGAGTACATTAACTTCAAGCGAATACTGTCAAAATACCCAAACATAGGTTTGGCTAGCACATTGTCAGATTCAACATTGAAGTGCAAATATACACTGAATGACGTTTTTAAAGACACCTTAAGGTCAAAAGTCTAAGAAATAATTTAAGCTCTCGCACCCACATTACTTTTGTAATTCATTTCAGTATTTAAGTTTTTACCTCCGTATAAATTATATACTATACCTCAGTATTTCCAATATACTATTTGGATAGTATTTACCAACCCAGCAAACTAATTTAGATGTGAGATCGTTTGGCTTTATCTCTTTTCTACTTAATATAAACACCTCACATTTCAGGTAATTATGATGTGTGGCGTCATCTTCAGAGGCTTCTTGTTAGAATATCAAACTCATTTACTCAGCGCATTAAGCGTTGAATAAGCGTACTATGATTGTCCAATAACAATGGGCATCACGGAATTTTACTTTCGTATATTACTGGAAATTCAAGAATGATGGCCTTCCGGCAAATCTGTACAACTACGGTATTATTTTTTTCAGGTATTCTCAGTGCTCAAAATGCTCCAGTTGACTTTGAGCCAAATGGTTTCGGATCAACATGGAACTGGAAGATCTTTGAAAATGATTTCAATCCGCCTTTACAAATAGTACCCAATCCAGATACAACAGGAATCAATACGAGTCCAAACGTTGCTCGTTTTGAAGCCATGCAGTATGGTCAAGCCTTTGCAGGATGTGAAACCCAGCATGGATCAGATATCGGAAGTTGGACTATAAATAATTCGAATAACATTATTCGAATTATGGTTTATAAAACTACAATTAGCGACGTGGGAATTAAGTTGGTTCGCTATGACAATTGGTCCTTAGGAGAAATAAAGATTGCCAATACGCTCGTCAATCAATGGGAGCAGATTGAATTTGATTTTAGTGCTCACATAGGAAATACTTATGACCAGATGGTGATTTTCCCGGATTTCACTGGACGTCCTGAGGATAGGATCGTCTATTTCGACAACATCTATGGAACCGAATATGTTGCACCACCACCACCACCGCCACCTATTGATAGTGCAACAATGAGTTTGCCAAACTTTTTCACTCCTAACTCTGATGGAGTAAATGACCGCTATAAACCAAGCATACAAAACGCAGACTGGGCGGAATGGTCGGTTTTTAACAGATGGGGACAAGAAGTCTTCGTCACAAGTGACTTGAGCGCAACATGGAACGGGATGGTAGAAGGGTCTGATGCTGCACCAGGAGTTTACTTTATCCTGGCACGATGTGGATCAATAGCTGTAGGTAATACCGTTGAGCTTAGAGGTGTAATTCATCTCATAGATTAACGATTTCTCATCTGTTTGTTCAAAGCATACACAACTCATAACCAAGGTTAATGATTAAGCAAATTTGGTTCGATTTCGGTAATATCTTCATTCCTATATTTCCTGAGAGGACACAGGAGAGCTTTGAGAAACGAGGAGTACAATTATCTAAATCTGATTTTCAAATCTTGAATGAGGATTATGAAATAGGTGCGTTAACGACCCAACAATTTTTTCAAAATATCGCGGTAAGTTGTAAGTACCTGCAAAGTTCTCGTGCAGTTGAGATTGGTTGGGATGCGTTATTAGGAGAATTGAACGATGACACATTATTCCTTCGAAACCTTTCCAGGAATTATGCTACGTGTTTAGTGAGCAACACTAATGAGGCACATATCAAGGCAATACAAAAAACAGCAGGATCATTTCTTTGGCATGCATTCACTCATAAATTCGATAGACTTTTCCTTTCCTACCAAATGGGCATGAGAAAACCCAATGCCAATTACTTTGAGCATGTTCTTGAAAAGATGGAAGCCGTGCCAGAAGAAGTACTGTTTATTGATGATACCCCTGCTAACCTGGTTGCCGCGGAAGCACTGGGTATTCATACCTGGCAGTTTAATATACATGAAGGAGATTTAGAACGTGAACTACGCGCGGTCTTGGCAAAGCTCAATAAGAGTGCCCCCAGTATCCTTGGGGTGTAAGAAACATACCCATTTGTTGTCCGCACCTTCCTTAGGCTCTTCGTTTAATAACCTAATGCCGTCTTTAGATAAACGAGCCATTTCAGCCTTAATATTATCTACTGCATACGCCACATGGTGTAAGCCCTCTCCTCGCTTCTCAATAAACTTAGCGATAGGACTTTCCGCATGCGAAGCTTCAAGTAATTCGATTTTAGTAGAACCTACTTTAAAAAAACTTGTACGCACACCTTCAGCCACTACGTCTTCTTGTTTGTAGGGCGGTATACCTAGAATTTTCGTGTATAATGCATTGCCTTCTTCTAAAGACTTCACTGCGATTCCTAAGTGTTCAATATTAGTTAAGTGCTCCATTTATTATTCCGTTGAAAGTATTCCAAGCGCCACAAGCGACGCATACTTGCCTTCTTTAGCCATCAGCTCCAAGTGTGAACCCTGCTCTACCACTCTTCCTTGATCAATGTAAACGATGGTATCTGCTCGCTGTACCGTGCTGAGTCTGTGAGCTACTACTACCGTTGTTCTCTCCTTCATTAAGGATTCAAGCGCATTTTGAACTCGAGCTTCACTTTCATTATCCAATGCAGCGGTAGCTTCATCCAATAGCAGCAAAGTAGGATTGGCATAAAAAGCACGTGCAATACAAAGGCGCTGGCGCTGGCCACCACTTAAGTTCTTACCACCTTCTCCTATAAACGCACCTGGCTTCAGGTTAGATACAAAATCTATACATTGGGCAGCTTCTAGTGCTTTATCAACTCCTTCCATATCAGGAGTCAGAGACATACTCACGTTAAAGGCCACTGTATCGTTAAACAACATAGCGTGCTGAGGAACCCAACCTAATTCCTTACGATAGCTATCTAATAACAAGTTTTCCAAGACCGTATCTCCCAATTTAATGAAGCCTTTCGAAGGTTGATCAAACCCTGCCATCAGATGTAATAAAGTAGTTTTACCTCCGCCAGAGGGGCCAACCAATGCAGTAGTTTTTCCTGGCGAAATTTTAATATTTATTCCATTGAGCGCTTGTACTTCTCCGTCATAACTGAAATATACTTCGTTAAACCATAGCCCCTTGCTCCACATATCTTCAGAAGGCTGGATAGATCCCTGCTTAGGTTCTGGCATGTCTATGACCTCTAATATTCTGTTCGCACTAGCGTTTCCTTTTTGAATGTCGTAAAATGCATTCGTGAGGTTTTTAAATGCGGGTATTAATTGGTAAAAAAGAACAATAAAAGCAACCAATTCTCCACCGGTTAATTTGTTTCCTTCAAGAACTTCTTTTCCTCCTAAGTACAATACCACCAACAACACACCCACGCCTAAAATCTCCGCTATGGGAGAGCTTAAGTCGCGCTTTCTAAAGACGCTAATCATATGTTTGCGCCAATTCTCTAGGCTCAGTTCGTAACGCCTCCTAAAGGCCTCGTTAGCCACGAACCCCTGTACAATAGCAACATTACTTAATGCTTCTTCCAATAAAGAAGTGTTTTGGCCCAATTCTTCTTGTGCCTTCTTAGCACTGCGCTTCAAACTTCTACCTACCGTGGCAATGAGGCCACCGGAAATAGGTATAATGGCAATGGCTAAACCCGTCAGTACAGGACTCATTGTAAACAGAACGATCAAGGTTCCAATAATCATCAAAGGATCACGAACAAAACCTTCCATTCCCTTGAGCATAGACCATTCAATCTCATTTAAATCCGCGGTAGCTCTTGTCAATAGATCACCTTTTTGCTCCTTGCCATGCGCTCTTAAGGATATGACCAACCATTTTCTATGTAGCGCTTCCTTGTAATGAGCGACCACTCCGTTTCGAACAGGTGCCATTAGCCATAGCGCAGCATAGCGAGAAAGGTTTTTTAGGATAAATAATATGGTTGTACCAAAAATGACCAGCTTTAATGTCTCTAGCGATCCATTCTCCAGCTTATGTGATTGCACCATAGCGGCAAGCTTTGCTTTCCATACAGCGGCTTCACCTAACTCGGTTCCGGGTGTTTCAAATATTAAATTCAGTATTGGAATCAGTGACCCCACAGAACCAATGCTAAAAACAACCGTCAGAAGATTAAAAAAGGCTGCTAAAATCACAAGGCCCATATAGGGCTTTACGGACTGGAGAATGCGTAAAAATGACTTCATCTGTGGAATTGATTCATTACGAAGGTAGTGCTTAGATGTCAATGCGTAAATTTGCACCTATGGAAAGCACAAGACAACTTAAAATTGCCAAACTTCTTCAAAAGGAAATGGCGACTATTTTGCAAGATTTAGCCCGTGAACATTTTGCAGGAACCTTACTGAGCGTCTCTAAAGTACGTGTAAGTCCTGATCTGGGTGTGGCAAAAATCTATGTCAGTATTTTTCCGATTTCAATGACCCAAGAAGTAGAGAAATTCCTCAACGTAAACAATGCAAAACTCCGGGGTGCATTAGGACACAGCGTAGGTCGCCAGTTGAGAGTGGTGCCTAACCTTGTCGTCTTTGTGGACGACAGCTTAGAGTATGAAGAGAATATTGACCGTCTATTGCGCGGTGAAGGCGAGAGCCCAATACTATAATTTAACAATTGGGCTCCTTTTCTACATTTCTCGCTAGAAAATATTTTTTCTCCTTAGGTAAGCTTGGAGCCATAAGGTTAATGTCACTAACCGCGTTATTTGGCTTGGCATTAGGAACCGCTGCAATGACGATAGTTCTAAGTGCTTTTGCGGGTTTAGAAGAACTCATATCGGAACAGTTTGAAGATGCCAACGCGGATTTAAAACTAAGCCCTGTACATGGTCCTTATCTCAAGCTTAATACTACTGACTCCTTATTTTTAGCTCGTTTAAAGTCAGATTTTTTCGATACAAAGGTCCTTCCTGTTTACAAAAAAAGAGTACTACTAACCTATGGGGACAACCAGCACATCGCCTATCTACTGGGTGTCCCTGAAGCTTATAATGACGCTCATAAAATACAAGATCATCTAATCACTCAGGCAGATCCTGGTCTCGACCTTGGTAGCCATACTCTTAGTCTAGGTTCAGGAGTTGCCTACCATCTTGGCATCTCAAGCACAAACCCACCTCCCATCATCTCGGTATATTTACCCAAAGTCACTACGAAAACAACGGCACTGAATCTTTCCAACGCTATTGATGCTGTTACTGTATTTGCAAATGGTGTGCACTCCATACAACCTGACTACGATCAACAATATGTAATTGCGCCTGAAAAATGGGTTAGGGAATTTACGGGCGCTACAGTGCCCTCTTATTTAGAGTTTCACTCTAGCGAAGAAAAGAAACTGCGAAAAACGTTAGAAAACTACTTCGGCGATCGTGTCGTTATAGCCAATACGCTCGAACAAGAAGCCACGCTCTTCAAGGTGATGCGCTCGGAACGGCTTGTTGTTTTAGCCATTTTATCTTTCGTAGTGGTGTTGGCTAGTTTTGGTGTTGTATCTGCTTTGACCATCATCGCATTAGAAAAGAAATCGGACATCAGAACTCTATGGTCTATGGGGACATCAGAAAAACAGCTTCGAGGTGTCTTCTTTAAGAATGGAATGCTCATTGTAGCCTCTGGCTGGTTGGCAGGGTTAACTCTTGGAACCCTTGTTATATTGCTACAGAAATATATAGGTATTGTGCCTCTAGGCTCGGGTTACATTCGAGAGTATTATCCTGTTCAGCTTACTATAGAACATCTGGCCTTAACCTCCGCTATTGTGCTTACCATTGGAACAGTACTCAGCGCATGGGCGACAAGAAACGTTGCGGTAATTAAACAATGATCTGCTTCTCCTCGGTTTTGCCATACTGAAGGTTATTGAGATCACCCAATTCCTGTACATTTCCGTATTTGGAAATATATTCTTGCTCAATTTCGTTTAAGGTTGATAATACATCTGCAGGATTCTCAATAGTCACTAACCTCGATCTATAGGGTTTAAAATGGGTCAGTCCTCGGAAGTAGTTTGTATAGTGCTTTCTCGTTTCCATGATAGCATAGCGCTCTTCTTTCCACATAAGACTGAGTTCAAAATGTTCCCGTGCTGCTGCAACTCGCTCTTGAACGGTGGGCTTAGCGCGTTCCGTACCGTAAGCGAAGTAATGCTTTATATCGTCAAATATCCATGGATACCCGATACTCGCTCGGCCAATCATTATACCATCCACGCCATACTTATTTCTGTACTCTAAAGCTTTTGGACCACTGTCTACATCTCCATTTCCAAAAACAGGAATGTGAAGTCGAGGGTTATTCTTAGTCTCTGCTATCAAGCTCCAATCGGCCTCGCCTTTATACATCTGCTTTCTGGTACGACCGTGAATAGAAATGGCCTGAATTCCCACGTCTTGCAAACGCTCTGCAACTTCAACGATGTACTTAGAGTTCTCATCCCAACCTAATCTAGTCTTAACAGTGACCGGCTTATTCACTGCCTTGACAATCTCAGCAGTCATTTTAACCATTTTAGGAATGTCTTGCAGAATTCCGGCCCCAGCACCTTTACAAGCAACATTCTTAACGGGGCAACCATAATTAATATCAATAATATCCGGATTAGATTCCTCACATATCGCAGCAGCCTGACGCATACTTTCAATCTCATTCCCGAAAATTTGAATCCCAAGGGGACGCTCATACTCATAAAAATCCAGCTTCTTCACACTCTTCGCTGCGTCACGAATAAGTCCTTCAGAAGAGATGAATTCAGTGTACATAACATCTGCGCCGTGATCCTTGCACAACTTACGAAAGGGTGGATCACTCACATCCTCCATAGGAGCAAGGAGTAATGGAAACTCACCTAATTCAATATCGCCTATCTTTACCATAGTGCAAAAATACAACCAGATGAGCGACACTGACAAGACACTTGAGTGGGGAACTGCAAGAACTATGATGGTTTTTATATTAATTACCATGGTCTCCTTGTTTTTCTTTGGCGGAATAGGAATGACTTTTGTTAAAAGCACCTTTGGATTGGAGAGTGCTAGTGGGATGCGCTGGCTACAATTCTCCATATCTATTGGACTTTTTCTGATGCCACCGCTCTTTTTTGCACAGCACGCATCCAGCACACCTGCAGCCTTTTTAGGCTTAAATACGCTCCCCACTTATTTGTCCGCTCCGCATGCTCGAAAGAATGCAAAGAACCTTCCTCCTCAATACTTTACTTTTTTAGCACTCATACTTGTCGCAATAGGGTCATTCTTTGCCATAGACCTTCTATCACATGTTAACCATATGCTTCCAGACTACCCTTGGGCGGAAACGTTAATCGCACAAGAAAACCAGATGACAAGCACGCTCACTAAACTCCTCTCGCAGATGACACTATCTGTTTTAGCGGCAAATGTTATGGTCATGGTTGTTATCCCTGCCTTTGGTGAAGAGCTTTTCTTCCGTGGTGTTTTACAAAAGATTTTTCATAGCAACTTCGGCGCTCCGACGGCAGTGGTCCTAAGCGCTCTTTGCTTTGCTTTTGCCCACCAACAACCATTAAGCATGCTGCCCATTTTTTTTATGGGCCTAACCTTTGGCTTCGTAAGAATTTGGACAGGATCACTATGGGCGCCCATATTGCTGCACGCTATAAATAATTCGTTTGCATTAGGAAGTGCCTATATAAACAATGGCGTGCTCCCAGATACCTCCGTAGTTGCTGGGTCATGGATATCAGCTCTTGGACTAATTCCTTGCATATTAGGGCTTCTATGGCTCAGAAATATCTACCAGTCTCACACTGCTTGGCTGCGTTAAGCATAAATAGTGATTTCAAGAAACTAAGATTCCAATAAAAATGGAGCAACAAAAAAGCCGATCCCTTTGGGATCGGCTTTTTTAATTTGCAATATAGGTTTGCTAGTTCTCTGAGCTATAAAGCGCATCAACGTTTTTAGGCTGCAGTGAACTGTAATTAATTTTTAACGCTTGCGCCTTGCGCAATTGCAATTTGATATCTGATATAAGACCCATTTTCACAGATCTATCAGCTTTGATACTCATCGTCATTAATGGACGCTCTTCTTCAGACTTAGTCTCACGTTCAGAAATAACAAAGGCTTGAACATCATCCAATGTAGCAAAAGAATCATTCAATTGAATACGTGGTGATTTACCAAACTTATCTTGGTATTTCTTACTAGGTGCACCTGCATAGATATAGGTCACTAATGACTTCCGCTCAAGCTTTTGTATTTCCGTTGCCTGAGGCTTGTTTACAGCCACCTTTAGATCAACTTCACGCATTACCGTAGCAACCATAAAGAAGAACAACAACATAAAAACAATATCAGGAAGTGCGGACGTATTCATCGCCGGCAACGCTTTATCCTTCTTTTTCTTAAGTACTGCCATTATCCACCAATATTTAACGGTTCTGCCTCAGATATTTTCTGCGGGTAAGAAGTCTTGATTTCTTTAATGATTTCCTGGTCCTCTTCAGGATCCATTTCACGGTAACTGCGACCATATTCGCTCTCAGCATATTCATCGCGTAAATCCTCGTAGGCAGCGATAAGTTCGTTCTGAACTTTCACGTACATCCCATAAGAAGTACCACGATCATTTTGCAAAGAAATAACCGCTTTGTCAGGGTTATCTGAACTGATCGACATTCCGTAGCCTTTACAGTAGTCACATGACCTGTCACCATTGTTGTCAATGAATTCCATAGCTTTCTCGCGCAATTGCCCGATTTCAAGGTATTCATCCTCAACTAACAACTGGTCATTAGAATTGACTAGAACGGTAAAGATGTTACGCTCCTTAATAGGTGGAGGGTCTTGAATCAGCTCTTCATCAAACGGCGGAAGCTTTCTATTGATCCCTTTATCCGTATCCATTGTAGTGGTTACAAGGTAAAAGATCAGCAATAGGAAAGCAATGTCAGCCATTGAACCTGCATTGATTTCTGGTATGGCTCTTTTATTTCTTGCCATTTAGACCTTATTTAATTGCTCTTGAAACGATTGAATATACTACAGCTAACACAGCACCTGCCGCTAAAATGTAGAACGCATTCAACATTGCGCTAACCGCAAGTGATGTCTCTAAAGTCACGTCTTTATAATTCTGGTAATCTGACCCGTCTGCAAAGGCATAACTCAATATCCCTAAAACCACAACTGCGGCCAGTCCAATACCTACACCTTTGATCCCTTTTGGGTTGACCACAAGTGAAAGTAAAAAGCTCAACACGGCAACGATCACACCAATAATGGTAATGATAATTCCGTAGGACACAAATCCAGGAGCACTGCTGTCATTTGAGGCAACCATGATGAACATGATTACACCAATCACACCTAGTAAGATCCCTAGAATACGTCCAAAAAATGGAAGTTTACTAGCCATACTAATTATGAGTTTTTCTTATTGAACGCTACCAATAAATCAAGGAAAGAGATAGAAGCATCTTCCATGTTTATTACAATACTGTCAATCATTGCAACGATTAAGTTGTAAAAGACTTGTAGGATAATCGCAACTATCAAACCAAATACAGTTGTCAAAAGGGCTATTTTAATACCCCCCGCCACAAGAGAAGGGTTGATATCACCCGCTGCTTCAATTGCATCAAATGCACCGATCATACCGATTACCGTACCCATGAAACCAAGCATTGGAGCCAAGGCAATAAATAATGAGATCCAAGAAACTCCTTTTTCAAGCTTACCGTTCTCTACTGAACCTACGCTCATAATAGACTTATCTACCATGTCTAGGCCCTCGGAGTAATGGTCTAACCCTTCAAAGAAGATCGTTGCTACTGGTCCGCGAGTATTGCGACAAACCTCTTTAGCAGCTTCAATTCCACCGTTATTAAGTGCGCCTTCTACTTCGTTCAACAACTTTTCAGTGTTGGTCTGGGCAAAAGTCAAATAAATGATACGTTCGATAACTAGAGCTAAACCTAAAACCAAGGCAAGCAATACAAAAGACATAAAGAATGCACCACCTTCAATAAATTTTTCTTTCAAAATTTGAGTGAATGCTTTTTCTGCAGGAGCAGATTCTTCAACTACAGCTTCTTCAGCTACTTCTTCAGTAACAGCAGAATCAGTTGTTGCAGCTGCAGAATCAACGGCTGCATCCGCAGAATCCATTGTTTCAATAACAGCCGAATCAGCTACTACTTCTTGAGTAGCCGCCATATCTTCTTGGGCATAAGCGTTAACGGTACCCATTGACAGGACAACGATAGCAAACAAAGAGAGTGCTTTTTTCATTTTAACTTGTGTTTATTTCAATTTAACAGTGTTAGAACATGTTCATATCACTAAACAGTGACAGGACAATGCAGGCCGAAAATACAAAAAATTGGTGTCGATTTCCTAATCTGTAAGCTCTCCTGAAAGACTTGTCGTAAACTTAATTCGAAAATCTTCTTCTGAAAGCCCCTGACCAAGCAATACCATAGCTTTTACTAAAGCACTCTCAAACGTCATGTCATTGGCGCTTAGCATATTAACCTGCTCCAAAGTACTTGAGCTATCGTAAAGTCCCGGAACTACGGATCCACTGACACACTGTGAAGTATTGACAATAATGGTTCCGTTTTTTTCCACTTCCTGTAAAAATTTCAAGAATTGATTCGATCTAGGGGCGTTTCCAGCTCCAAATGTTCTCAATAAAAGAACTTTCCAATGCTTTAAAACAGGCAATTGATCATAAATCAGTCCGGGGTATAAAGTGACTACTCCTACTTCCTGGGCCAATTTTTTCTGAAATAGCAACGGACCTTTTGACTTCCAAAGAAGCTCTGTTGCAACGGTTACTTTAACTCCGCTTTCCGCTAATGCAGGAAAGTTTGGCGAACTAAATGCATCAAACTCATTTGAAGATCTTTTATAAGCACGATTACCTCTCAAAAGTTGGTATTCAAAGTAAATACAAACTTCCTGAATCAAGCCATTGTCATTTTCATCAACCATGGCCGCAAATTCAAAGGCGCTCACTAAGTTCTCTACTGCATCAGTTCGGAGAACACCTACCGGCAACTGAGAACCTGTAATAATAACTGGCTTTCGCAAACCCTGAATCATAAAACTCAAAGCACAAGCCGTATACGCCATCGTGTCCGTACCATGTAAAATCACAAAACCATCCACCTGATCCATGAGTGATTCAATGGTCTGGGTGAGCTCAATCCAAATCGCAGGAGTCATTTCTGAACTGTCAATTGGATGTGCTAAGGCTACTGGAATAATATCGATAGGCAGTAGCTTCAAAGACGGTACTTTATCGCTGACCGCTTCAAACTCCATTGGGGTAAGCTTTCCGACATCATTGCGGCGCATTCCAATGGTTCCACCGGTATATATTAAAGCAATTTTACGCATCTAGCGAAAATAGTCTTTTTGCATTAGTACTGGTAAGGACAGCTACTTCTTCTACGCTGGTTGTAAGAACTTCAGCAACTACTTGAGCGACCTCAGCCATGAATGCTGGTTCGTTTTTAGACCCTTTAAAAGCACTGGGGGTAAGATAAGGCGCATCTGTTTCTAACAGAATTCTATCTCTTGGAATGCCCTCAATCACGATGTCCGTAGCAGATCTGTTATAGGTATAAGATCCACCTATGCCAAAGTAAAACTCACCCAGTTTCAAGATGCGCTTCACCTGCTTTTTTCCTCCACTAAAGCAATGAAATACTCCACGAATTCTGCCTTCATGTTTTAATTGCGCAGCCTCTAGGACTGGTAAAAGTTGCTTAAAACTACTTCTCACGTGCAAGACAATAGGCAAATCCCATTCCACTGCCCAATCCAACTGGACCTCTAACGCTTGAATTTGAATATCCTGCGTAGTGGTATCCCAGTATAAATCCATTCCTATTTCTCCCACTGCACAATACTTATCAGGAGTTTTGAGGTAATGGGATCTTATCGTGTCTAATTCTGACTCCCAATCTTCCTTTACATAACAAGGGTGAAGTCCTACCATCCCATAAGTCTTTAGCTCAGGAAAACTCGCGCCAACTCCATCTAACAATGGCAAACTCGCGGCAGAAATATTTGGTAATAGAATCGTTGTAACTCCGGCAGCAATTGCAGCAAGTTGGACTTCTGATTTACGATCACTAAAAGCTTGATCATATAAGTGACAATGGGTATCTGTAAACATTAAAGAGGCATATTGCCGTGTTTCTTTTTCGGGAGTTGTTGCGCTTTATTTTCAAGCATTTTAAAGGCTCTTATTAAAAGAGATCGCGTCTCTTCGGGAAGAATAACTTCGTCTATATAACCACGTGACGCGGCCTTATAGGGGTTCGCGAATTCTTTAGCATATTCAGCTTCTTTCTCTGCCAATTCAACGGCAGGATCTTCAGCGCCTTGTATGTCTCTTTTAAAAATAATTTCGGCAGCACCTTTCGCACCCATCACAGCGATCTCTGCAGAGGGCCATGCGAAATTCATATCTGCACCGATTTGTTTAGAATTCATCACGCAGTAAGCGCCTCCATATGCCTTGCGAGTGATCACCGTAATTCTTGGAACGGTGGCTTCACTAAATGCATAGAGCAGTTTCGCGCCATTCGTGATAATTCCATTCCACTCTTGATCTGTTCCTGGAAGGAAACCAGGAACATCTTCGAAGACAAGCAATGGGATATTAAAAGCATCACAAAACCTAACGAATCTAGCGCCTTTTTGAGACGCTTGGATATCTAACACTCCAGCCAAATAAGCGGGCTGATTTGCCACAATCCCGATTGACTTTCCAGCAAGTCGGGCAAAGCCCACTATCATGTTTTCCGCGAAATCTTTGTGGATCTCAAAGAAAGAGCCCTCATCTATAGTTCCTGAGATGACTTCCTTCATGTCATAAGGGTGGTTGGCATTGTCTGGAACAATGTCCTGCAAGACCATACGTGTTTCATCACCGCCTGAATAAGGCAATGAAGGCGCATCTTCATCACAGTTTTGAGGAACATAACTCAAGAGCTTTTTCAATCCCTCTATCAGATCTATTTCGTTTGGATAAGTGAGGTGGGTTACGCCGCTCTTCGTTGCATGCGCACTGGCCCCGCCCAGCTCTTCCGCGGTAACTTCTTCATGGGTTACGGTTTTGACCACATTAGGTCCAGTGACAAACATGTAGGAGGTGTCCTCTACCATCATTATAAAATCTGTCAAAGCGGGAGAATATACCGCACCACCTGCACAAGGGCCCATCATTGCCGATAATTGAGGTATAACTCCTGAGGCCTGTACATTGCGGTAAAAAATATCGCTGTACCCTCCTAAAGAGACAACGCCCTCCTGAATACGGGCACCACCGCTGTCATTAAGGCCGATCAACGGAGCGCCGTTTTTCATGGCCAAATCCATCAATTTCACTATTTTTTCTGCATGTGCCTCAGCCAGGGAACCTCCAAGAACAGTGAAGTCCTGGGCAAAGACATAGATTAATCTTCCATTAACGGTTCCATAACCTGTGATGACTCCATCACCCAAAATTTTCTGCTGATCTAATCCAAAGAGGTTACTCCTGTGCTGTACTAGGGCGCCCATCTCCTGAAATGACCCTTCATCTAGGAGAAAGAATATTCGCTCGCGCGCAGTGAGTTTTCCCTTTGCGTGCTGAGCTTCAATACGTTTAATGCCGCCGCCTTCTTTGCTTTTAGCTCTTAAATCTAGTAGTTCTTGACGTTTATCCTGCATGGTGGTTCTAATGCTTAAGTTCTGGCTTCAATTTACTTCTTTGGAAAAGGCATCGCGCAAATTTACTTTACTATGCCTGTGATATCTTTTGGTTTCCTTCGCTTTTCTTCGGATTTCAATTTGTTCTTCTTCTGGAGCGTGGATTACATCTATACATTGTGGTGTACAGCACCTTTCATGTTTTAGTTCGCATTCTTCGCATTGAATAAACAAGAGGTTACAAGCTTTATTGATGCAGTTTGCGTGACGCGCAGAGGGCTGGCCGCACTGGTGACATTGTGAGATAACTTCTTGCGAAATTTCTTCACCTAATCGTTCGTCGAACACGAAATTCACTCCGTGAAATTTATTGGGTAGATTCTCCTGATCTATTTGTCGAGCATAATCTATAATGCCTCCATGAAGCTGGTTCACGTCAATAAATCCATGGTGCTTCAGATACGCTGAAGTTTTTTCGCAACGAATACCACCAGTACAATACAGCAATACTTTTCTATTTTCTTGACCTTTAAGTTTTTCTAATACCATGGGCAATTCATCACGAAATGTTTCAGCCTCTGGTAGAACAGCTCCCTCAAAATGACCAATCTCACTTTCATAATGGTTGCGCATATCCACAACAAGAGGATCATCATTCTCGATCGCTTCATTCCATGACCTGGCGTCAAGGTGCTTGCCCACATCTGTTACGTCATAGTCACCGAGCTTAAGTCCATCTGCCACAATTTGCTCACGTACCTTTACTTTGAGCTTTAGAAAAGATTTACCCTCCGTTTTATCTGTTACCGCGATCTTAAAGGGTACATCAAGGAAGAACCTATTTGAACGAATCGATTTTTCAAAATCAGTCCAGTGTTGCTGTGGAATATTCATTTGTGCATTGATTCCTTCATTAGAAACATAAATACGTCCCAGGCAATCCCACGAAAACCATTGCTGAAATAATTCATCACGCAATTCTTGTGGGTTTTCTATGATCACATACTTATAAAACGACAGCGTAATTCTATCAAAAGTTTCTCCTTCAAGTTTAGCCTGAAGCTCCTCCCTACTGAGTTTATTGACTAAATTTCGTTTCCCCGCGTTAGGATCCATATGATGGCAATTTATTACTGCAAAGATAGGTTATCTTTAAACCACTCAATTCTGATCTTTATCACACTCGGAGCATGAACTCAACCATCCTTATATTAGGAGCCTGTGGCCAAATTGGCACAGAGCTTACCTTGACTCTACGAGCAAAATACGGCAACAACGCAGTTATTGCAACTGATATTCGTGAGCCCGAAATGAAAGAACTTAAAAACGGTCCTTTTGAATTACTTGACGCTAGCGATGGGGTTGCAATGCGCTCCATTTGTGAAAAATACAGCGTTCACACCATGTACCATCTTGTGGCCATGTTGAGTGCGACAGGTGAGAAGTTCCCTATGAAGGCATGGGATTTGAATATGCAGAGTCTATTGCACGCCTTAGAGCTGGCCAGAGAAGGCGTACTGAGTAAAATATTTTGGCCGTCTTCTATCGCTGTTTTTGGTCCAACAACTCCTAATAAAAACACACCACAACAAACCATCATGGAACCTTCGACGGTGTATGGAATTTCAAAACTTGCGGGAGAACGTTGGTGCGAATATTATGCTTCTAAATACGGAGTTGACGTTCGTTCCATTAGATATCCCGGATTGATTTCATGGAAATCTCAGCCAGGTGGCGGGACAACTGACTACGCTGTAGAGATTTACTATAAGGCCATAGAAGAAGGTAGTTATACCTGTTTCTTGTCTGAGCACAGGGCATTGCCTATGATGTATATGGACGATGCTATTCGGGCGACTATAGAACTGACTGAAGCTCCTGATGAACAGGTTAAAATAAGAAGCAGTTATAATCTTGCTGGTATCAGTTTTGATCCTGTCACTATTGCTGCGAGTGTCGCGAAATATGTGGATGGTTTTACCATGGATTGTAAAGCTGACTTCAGAGAGGAAATAGCCGCGTCTTGGCCGGAAAGCATTAATGACAGTGCGGCGCGGGAAGATTGGAATTGGTCTCCAACATTTGACCTTGATTCAATGACCCAGTCCATGTTGAGCAACTTAAAGGTGAAGTTGGGGAAATAGTGCTTTATTCAAGCGTGATCTCATAGTAGTCAGAAGTTTCTTGGATTCCCTCGACCACTCTTTGGTCTATGAATTTAAATCCCAGATCCTCTAAAAGTCGCTTACTTGATTGGTTTTTCGGATGGGTTATTGCGCTTAATATCGTGAGTGAAAATTTATCTTTAGCCACCTTCAACAAGCATCTAGATGCCTCTCTGGCGAATCCTCTTTTTTCAAACTCAGGAAGCAGTGCATAGCCCAGGTCTACTGTTACCATGGAAGGTCGTTTGAACAAGCCAGCAACACCTACTTTCGTTCCCGTTAATTTCTCTATCAACGTGAAATTCGAAAATCCCAAGGTGTTTAGTTGCTTTAAAGTTCTGTCCTGTATAAACTTTATTGCATCATTTATGGAGCGTATATTTCTATCGCCTATGAAGGTCAACGCTCCCGGTGAATTAAACACCTCAAGAATAAGATGAGCATCTTCTTCTGTGGTTGGCCTGATCCATAATCGATCCGACTCAAACATTAAATAGCTATTGATCATCAGAATACCAGGAGCTATACTTTACATAATTATTTGCAATACGCTCAATTTCGCCACTCCTTAACCGATCTGGAACAGCTCCAATTTCTTTTGCAGGTACCCCCGCCCACAGCGTGCCTTTTGATAGTCGTTTACCTTGGGTGACTACGGAGCCTGCCGCCACTATACATCCCTCTTCAACCACACAATTATCCATGACAATAGCACCCATTCCGATCAACACATTGTCTTCAATCCGGCAGCCATGTACGATCGCGTTGTGACCTATACTAACATTATTACCTATAACGGTTGGATACTTCTCATAAGTGCAATGTACCGTAGCATTGTCTTGCACATTCACTTTATTGCCCATGACAATTGCATTGACATCAGCACGCACTACACTTCCGAACCAAAAGCTACAGCCTTCTCCGCAGGTCAGTTGGCCAACAATAGTGGCGTTCTCAGCGATAAAACTGTCCTTTCCGATCTTCGGAGTATGACCTAATATGGTTTTGATTACAGGCATAATATTGATTAGATAATGATGTCATTCAAAGATACACCCTGACGCTTTACTGCGTACTTTTGCATTGAAATACACATGATTATGGACATCAAGAGAGTACCGGTCAGCATTTATGCGGAAATGACCCCTAATCCTAAGGTAATGAAGTTTGTGAGCAATAAACTGCTCCTGCAAACTGATTCTGCTGAATTCAGGAATATTGAAGAAGCTAAGCCTTCTCCTTTAGCAACCAAGTTGTTCCATTTTCCTTTTGTGAAAGAAGTATTTATTTCAGGTAATTACATCGCCATAGCTAAATTTGATGTTATCGAATGGGACGATGTTGCCCAAGAGGTGCGCATATTTATTACTGAATTTCTTCAAGAAGGCGGGGTTGCTGTAAACGAAGACCTTTTAGTTCCAAAACAGGAAGAAATTCAAGAATCCAACGGACCTGTACTCAGCGGTGAAGACAAAACTGAGGTGGAACAGCGCATTGTAGACATTCTAGAAGAATATATCAAACCAGCAGTAGCACAAGACGGTGGAAACATCGCCTTTATCGCTTACAAAGACAAGGTAGTAGAGGTTCAGCTTCAAGGTGCATGCTCTGGATGCCCATCCTCAACAATGACTTTAAAAAGCGGAATCTTAAGTATTTTACAAAAGATGCTCCCAACATTAGTAGACGACGTAGTTGCTGTAAACGGGTAACAAACCGATTATCTTAAAAACAAAAAAGGCGGCCAATGGCCGCCTTTTTTTATGCTACTATATTCCGCTCATTAGGCAGGAGACATACCCATATTTTTAAGATGATTGAAGTGTCCCTTCAACGCACTCAATGTGGTTTTGTATTCATTATACGGAAGGTGAAATTCCTCTGCCGTTTTACGAACGATCTCTGCAATTTTTGGATAATGTATGTGGTTTATTGTCGGGAATAAATGGTGCTCCACTTGAAAGTTAAGCCCCCCAGTATACCATGTTACAAGCGCACTCTTTGTGCTAAAATTTGCCGTTGTTTTTAGCTGATGCTCTAATAAACTATTTTCCTTTGCTTCATCCTCTGTGAGAAACTCAGCTTTATCAACAACGTGTGCCATTTGAAACACTATAGAAAGGATAAAACCGGCAATAACATGCATAATCATATTACCAGCAAGGACCATTTTCCAATCAATGCCCATAACAAATGGGAGTATATAGAAAAGACCAATATGAAATCCTTTTCCAACTATTAGCTTTGTCCAAACCATTGCAAGGCTTTGATCTTTAGCCTTGAATAAGTCACTAGAACCATAATTAATTACTTGCTTAAAATCCTTCTCTAACAACCATTTCCATGTCATCAATGTATAAGTAAATGGAGCATAAATATGCTGATACTTGTGTCTTGGTTTCAAGGGTTGTGATGGGTGAAAACGGAACATAGTACCGGTTTCAATGTCATCATCATGTCCATCTATGTTAGTATGTGTATGGTGCTTAACATTGTGCTGCACACGCCATGTGTATGAATTCCCACAGAGCATGTAAATAGAGGCACCAATTTTACGATTGATCCATTCACTCCGCGTCAAAGTATTGTGTAACGCATCATGCATAAGATTCATTCCAACCCCTGCCATTCCGATACCAGTGATCGCCCACAAAAGTAGCGTCCATCCAATACTCTGAAAACCGCTCAGGAACAAAATAAAAGGGACCAGGTAAAGCGACAAATTTGCGACTGCTTTCAGTACGTATCTGTAGTCCGCCAATCCTGACTTTCCTGTTTCCTTGAAATACGATCTTACTCGTTGCCTAACTTCTTTTTGGAAGTCACTACTGCTTTTAAATCTTAACATAAAGTTTTAATAAATAATAGAGTACGAAATTAGTAAACAGAACGCCAACTACGACCACATAGTTTAGATTTGCATAGAATTAACATTTTAGGATGATGCTTAAGAATCAAAAACCACAAGAGCTTAAGGCCTGGCAAAAGCTTCAGAAGAACTCAATTTATGATAAACGAACCTTAAAGACACGCTTCTATGAAGATTCTGAAAGGTTCGCTAAGTACCATGTAAACTGGGATGGCATTCTATTCGATTTCTCTAAAAATCAAATGGGAAGCGAAACTTTTTCATTATTCCAAGAGCTCTTGGAAGAAGCGGGAGTGCGTGAAGCTATTCAGCAACAGCAGAGTGGCGAGAAAATAAATGTTACTGAAGATCGTGCTGTTTTACACACAGCGCTACGCAATATGGGTGATAAAGCCATATTTGTGGATGGCAAAGATGTCATGCCTGGAGTAAAGGCATCCTGGGCACAGCTAGCTATTTTCTCGAATGCAGTCCGTTCTGGAGCGTGGAAAGGATATACGGGAAAGAGAATTAAACATGTCGTAAACATAGGGATTGGCGGGTCAGATTTAGGTCCACGTATGGTTATAAATGCATTGAAACCTTTTCAGACAGAAGAGATTACTTTTCATTTTGTCGCTAACATAGATGGCGCTGACTTACACGAAATATTACAAAAAATAGATCCGGAAACCACTCTATTTATAGTTGCATCTAAAACATTCACTACACAAGAAACAATGACAAACGCTAACAGCGCAAAGTCTTGGTTCTTATCAAACGGGGGTCATGATACCGACGTAGCAAAACACTTCGTCGCGGTTAGTACGAATGCGGAAGGTGTCGCTAAATTCGGAATTGATACAGAAAACATGTTTGGTTTTTGGGATTGGGTTGGAGGACGATATAGTGTATGGTCTTCCATCGGTTTACCAGTCGTGTTATCCATAGGGTTTCAAGGGTTTCAAGATTTCTTAAGTGGTGCACACGCAATGGACAACCACGTTGCAGAAGCAGATTGGAGTGAGAACATTCCTGCACTGATGGCCGTTCTAGGGATTTGGTACAGGAACTTCCATAACGCACCAAGTCATGCTATCTTACCCTATGATCAATACTTAGATAGATTCGCTGCTTACTTCCAACAAGGAGATATGGAAAGTAACGGGAAAAATGTCGACCGTGCAGGAAATCGAGTAAACTATCCTACGGGTCCTATCATTTGGGGTGAGCCTGGCACAAATGGACAGCACGCATTCTACCAGTTGATTCATCAAGGAACGGATCTTATCCCAGCCGATTTTATCACTGCTAAAAATTGTCAGCACAGCCTCCGAGATCACCATCCTATCCTTATGGCTAACTTCATCGCTCAAACAGAGGCACTGATGAAAGGTAAGTCACGCACAGAGGTCGAAATCGAAATGCGACAAGCTGGAATTTCAGAAGACGAAGTTGAAAAAATAGCGCCTTACAGAGTATTTGAAGGCAACAGGCCTACCAACAGTATTGTACTCGACGAGGTCAACCCTTACCACTTAGGGCAACTGGTTGCCGCCTACGAACATAAAATATTCATCCAAGGGTTTATTTGGAATATCTTCTCGTATGACCAGTGGGGAGTTGAACTAGGAAAGGTTTTAGCTAAGACTGTTTATAATGAGCTTAGTGGCGGTCCTAAACACGACCATGACAGCTCTACGCTAGCGTTGATAGATTATCTAAAAAGGTAAGCCTACTCGCTTAAATCATCTTTAAAAAGGCCCAACAGTTCATTCAACTGTTGGGCCTTTTCTTTTAAAAATTGGTTTACCAATACATTAACAGCTTCTTCGAGCTAGTTAGATGTTTAAATAATGCTAGGCAAAAAAAACAGTCGTTTCCGACCGGTTTTTTTTAAAAATCAATGACACCACTTAAACGGTCATTATATCCTGTTCTTTCTTAGCAAACATGGCATCACATTTTGCTATGTATTCATCTGTAGTTTTTTGAATAAGAGCCTCGCTATCCTTTTGCAAATCTTCACTCAAACCATCATTTCCAAGTTTTTTCAACTCATCCATTGCTGTTTTACGCGCTGCACGAACACCCACTTTAGCATTCTCAGTTTCACTCTTCGCTAATTTCGCTAAACTTCTTCTACGCTCCTCCGTCAGAGGCGGCACAGAAATGATGACACTCTCCCCGTTATTCATTGGGTTAAAACCTAGTCCGGCATTCATAATAGCCTTTTCGATATCCGGAATTATTTGCTTTTCCCAGGCCTGAATACTTATGGTTCGCGCATCAGGCGTATTGATGTTACTTACTTGTCCTAACGGCGTAGGAGAGCCGTAGTATTCAACCATTATACCTTCTAGCATCGTTGGGTTCGCGCGACCAGCACGAATTTTCACTAATGCCTTTTCCATATGGGAAATGGCTTTATCCATATCCTCCTTAGTGGAGTCAAAAACAAATTCTAATTCTTCTTCCATCATCAATTCGTGATTAATTCTTTACTAGAGTCCCTACACCGGCCGTTCTAAGAATCACCTTCATAAGGTTTCCAGTGGTATTCATATCAAAAACAACAATTGGTAAATCATTTTCCTTACTTAAGGTAAACGCGGTCATGTCCATTACATTAAGGCCCTTGTCGTATACTTCCTTGAAGCTAAGCTGGTCAAACTTAGTAGCTGTAGCATCTTTTTCAGGATCAGCAGAATAAATACCATCCACTCGGGTTCCTTTTAAAATAACATCTGCCTCTATTTCAATTGCACGTAGTGCAGCTCCGGTATCCGTGGTGAAGTAAGGATTACCAGTCCCACCAGAAAAAATAACCACTCTTCCTTTTTCCAAATGACGGATGGCACGACGGCGAATAAACGGCTCCGCTACCTTATCCATCTCTATGGCACTTTGTAATCTTGTTTTCACACCTGCTATTTCCAAGGCGCCTTGCAAGGCTAGACCATTAATTACGGTCGCTAACATTCCCATATGATCCGCTTGTACACGATCCATACCTTGAGAAGCTCCACTGATGCCACGAAAGATGTTTCCGCCACCTATGACGATACCTACCTGAACGCCTGTTTCTGCAACAGCTTTAATCTCCTCTGCATACTTAGCTATTCTCATTGGGTCTATACCGAATTCACGATCACCCATGAGGGCTTCGCCGCTCAATTTTAGCAGCACACGGTTGTATTTCATATCAAGTAGGTTTGGAAGCAAATATAACTCAACTCCATAGGAAACCCAACGGACCTCCTGCTAGTTTTACATTCATTGAACCATATAGGTATAAAAAAGGCCGCACTCACCAGAGGTGAATGCGGCCATAATATAAGGTTCGCTTGTATTATAAAGAAACGCGCTTGAAGTCTACCACTTCCAAACCAGCTTGTACGCTAAGTAAGTATTTAGAAACACTCATTTTGTTGTCTTTGATAAAGTCTTGATCAACCAGTGTATTCTCTTTGAAGAATTTATTCAATCGACCATTTGCGATTTTGTCTAGCATCTCCTCTGGCTTGCCTTCTTGACGCGCCAACTCTTTACCAACCTCTAGTTCGCGGTCAATAACGTCTTGAGTCACAGAAGTGCGATTCAGAGCTACAGGATTCATAGCCGCCGCTTGCATCGCGATATCACGACCAGCCTCCGGAGCCTCAGCAGACAATCCTACCAACGTAGCAATTTTATTACCCATATGGATGTAAGAGCCTACAAAAGGAGCACTGACTAACGCCAATTCTGCTACTTCAATTTTCTCTCCTATCACACCTGTTTGCTCCTGCAGTTTTTCCGCAACTGTCATACCTGCTTCAAATTCTACAGCGAGAAATTCTTCCACAGAGGAAACACCTGATGACAGGGCTAAGTCTGTAATTTTGTTTGCCAATGCAACAAATGCATCGTTGATTGCAACGAAGTCAGTCTCGCAAGACAGCTTCACTATAACACCCTTGTTTGAACCGTTGGTCTTAGCGATAACAGCACCTTCATTTGCCTCGCGATCTGCACGATTAGCAGCTACTTTTTGACCCTTTTTTCTAAGGACATCAATAGCAGCTTCGAAATTGCCTTCAGCTTCAACTAGAGCCTTCTTGCAGTCCATCATACCAGCTCCAGTTTGTTTTCTGAGTTGGTTTACTTCCGCAGCAGTAATCTTTGCCATGATATTGAAAATTAAAAGTTTGATTAAAAATGAAAAAAGAGCCGTAAAGTTGTCCTTACGGCTCTCAAAATAAAGAATCTATTCTATTGACAAGGTTGCTCAGATTAAACTTGAGCAGCCTTCTTGTCTATTTTAGCTTGTTCTGCAGAAGCTTTATCGCTCTTACGTTGAGACAAACCTAGTTTGACACCATCAGTTACACGCTCCATAATAGCTGCAATTGACTTAGAAGCATCATCGTTACCTGGAATAGCGTAATCTACACGACGTGGATCAGAATTAGTATCAACCATACCGAAAGTAGGGATGCCTAACTTGATAGCTTCATCTACAGCGATATTCTCACGCTTAATATCTACGATAAAAAGAGCCGCTGGTAATCTATTCATGTCAGCAACAGAACCGAAATCTCTTTCAAGTTTTGCACGTTGACGGTCTACCTGAAGACGTTCTCTTTTCGAAAGAGTTTCAAACGTTCCGTTTTCCTTCATCTTGTCGATGGTCTGCATCTTCTTGATGGCCTTACGGATAGTCACGAAGTTAGTCAACATACCTCCTGGCCAACGCTCAGTTACATAAGGCATGTTCGCTTCGCCAGCATATTTAGCTACGATATCCTTCGCTTGCTTTTTTGTTGCTACAAAAAGGATTTTTCGACCTGACGCTGCGATTTTGTTCAAAGCTTCAGAAGCTTCTACAATTTTCGCCTCAGTCTTGTGAAGATCGATAACGTGAATTCCATTGCGCTCCATAAAAATATATGGTGCCATGTTCGGATTCCACTTACGGGTAAGGTGTCCAAAGTGAACACCTGCATCCATGAGTTTTTTAATGTTGTCTGTTACTGCCATTTTCTTGAGTTTACTTTCCTAGTAAGCAATAAACCAGTAGCCTTTTTTGAAGAGTCTGGTCCATTTGGATACTAAATCTCGATTAACGTTTAGAGAACTGGAATTTCTTACGTGCTTTCTTCTGACCGAATTTCTTACGCTCAACCATACGGGGGTCACGAGTAAGTAGTCCAGCAGGCTTCAATACTGTACGATTCTCGACATCAATCTCAGAGAGAATACGAGAGACACCTAAGCGGATCGCCTCAGCTTGACCTGTAATACCACCACCAAAAACGTTTACTTTAACGTCGTAAGTACCAGTAGTTTCAGTCAAGACGAAAGGCTGCTCTAGCTTGTAGTGCAACGGGCCAGTGTTGAAGTAGTCCTTGTAGTCCTTGCCATTAACAGTGATGCTACCAGCACCCTCGTCCATGTAAACACGAGCTACAGAAGTTTTACGTCTTCCAATTGCGTGAAACTTTGCCATTTATTATTGTTATTTGAATTCGTTAATGTTGAAGACCGTCGGCTTCTGGGCTTCATTCTTGTGCTCAGGACCCGCATAAACATGCAAGTTGCGGAATAAATCAGCACCCAAACGGTTTTTAGGAAGCATTCCCTTAACCGCTTTTTCTAAGACACGTTCAGGGAACTTTGCCATTAAATTTTCAGGGTTTGTAGTACGCTGACCACTAGGATAACCCGTGTGCCAGATGTACTTCTTCTCTGTCATTTTATTACCACCCAAAACAACCTTGTCTGCATTTACGATAATAACGTTATCGCCACAGTCAACGTGAGGAGTATAATTAGTCTTACGCTTACCTCTAAGAAGTAATGCTACTTTCGAAGCGAAGCGACCTAAGGTCTGACCTTCTGCATCTACTACTACCCAGTTTTTGTCAACTGTTGCCGCGTTGGCTGAAACTGTTTTGTAACTTAATGTATTCACCGCTAATGCGTTTTATATGTTTAAAGTGTTGCTTGCACAATCCCCAAAAAGGGCTGCGAAAATACACCTTTATTTACCTAACAACCAAAAAACTATGCACAAATTCTATACATATTACTTTGATCATTTTTTTTAAGTTGCTCATTTGCTCCGAAAGCCCGAAATTGCACAGCATGCGAAAATACATAAGATTATCATTACTCACTGCATTTACCTTATTATCAATCAGTTCATTTGGTCAAAAGTGCGGTCACGACCTACTTGAGCAAGAAGTAAAACGTCTTTTTCCGAACTATGAGTCCGCAGAAAACGAATTTATTGAGTCGATAAATTTCGATTCGGACATAAAAACGGAAGGCATTGTTTATCAAATTCCTGTTGTCGTTCACATCATTTATGATACACAAGGAGACAACATTTCCGACAAACAAGTCAAAGATGCCATTAAGGTAATCAATGAAGACTTTCGACGTCTAAATGCTGACACTTCAGATACCCGAGCTGTGTTTACCGGTGTTGCTGCTGATACGGAAATTGAATTTCAGTTGGCAAAACTTGATCCTCAGGGGAATTGTACCACAGGAATCACCCGAGCTCAAAGTGCTTTATCTACCAATGCGAGTAACAATGTGAAAGGGATCGTAAGCTGGCCTAATTCCAAATACCTCAATATCTGGGTAGTCAATAGTATTGATTTAGGAAGCTCGGGAAGCGGAACCGTGTTAGGCTACGCATACAAGCCTAATCCAGGGCAAAGCACCACCTATGATGGAATTGTGATTCGCCATGACCGTATGGGCAGAATTGGTACCGGTAATAGCAGAGGAAGAACATTGACCCACGAGGCCGGTCACTATTTAGGCTTAGACCACCCTTTCAAAGGAGGATGTTTTTCAGGTGATAATTGTGCAGATACGCCACCCGTTCTAGAGGCAAGTTTTGGGTGTCCATTGACCGCAAATACGTGTTCAAATGACTTTCCTAATCTTTTAGATCAAATTGAAAATTATATGGATTATGCCGATGATAACTGTGTTAACATGTACACGGATGATCAAAAATCCATAATGCGCAATAGTTTAATTACCATTAATAGACGTGGCTATTTACTCACCAGTACCAATCAATCTGTCACAGGAATTGCCACAGGAACGGTTTTACCCTGTGCACCTGAAGCTAATTTTAACGCCGCACAATCTGTATTCTGTGCAGGTACTACGGTCCAATTCTTTGACAAAAGCACCGCTGGCAACCCAACGTCATGGTCTTGGGACTTCCCAGGTGGTTCTCCATCCGTTTCATCGATGGAAAATCCAGTCGTAAGCTATAGTAACCCCGGGAACTTTAATGTGAAACTTGAGGTGACTAATGGGATAGGCACTAGCACATTGCTACAGGATGGATACGTCAGTGTACGATCTAATAATAACGGTATGTGGATGAATGGGTTCAATTCTGGTTTTGAATTCAATGCTGTGCCAAACGGAACATGGCATGTTGAAAATCCAGATGGAGATGCCATTAGATGGGAGCGAAACAGCTTCAACTTCTATGAAGGTGCTTATTGTGTGAAATTAGACAACTATAATAATGATGCTGATAATTCAGATGCTTTAATCACTGATAAAATTGTAGTTGACAGAGCGCAGTCAATGAATTTTAGCTTCAAGTATGCCGTGGCCAGCAAGCCAGGATTTGCCTCTGATAGAATCGTTGTGAGTGTAAGTCAGGACTGTGGGAACTCATGGCAAAGTATACGAACGCTAATTGGCCCCTTGCTATATGCTACGACGAACAAAGCAAATCCTTGGAATCCAACTTCAGTGAATAATTGGCGCAGTAGCACCATAAGCTTAAATGATTTTATAGGGAATGACCCCATCATGATCAAAGTCGACTTCATCAGTGGTGGTGGAAACAATGCCTTCCTCGACGATTTTGAGTTGTCCGTTACCTTAGACAATGAGGAGCTTTCTGCGCAGGATATTTCAATATTCCCAAATCCATCTCAAGGAACTTTCCAAATACAAGGCCTTCCAACAGGAACCAATTATAACATTACCAGCATGGACGGTAGATCTGTAAAAACAGGAAGCCTCAATACCTCAGGCAGCATAGAACTTCATGCATCAGCCGGCTATTATCTGTTCCAAGCGGGAAATGTTCGAAAATCTATAGTGATACAATAACATTCTACCTAAGGATGGTAAATCCATAAGGTGAGATGCTTGAGTATAGAAAAAATCCCGAGTGAGCTTTGCTCACTCGGGATTTTTTTGACTTATAGCCTAGTTGCTTAGCGGCACCATGACGTCCACGGGGTGGTCTTTTAAATAGTCTAGTAACGCATGGTAATCCTTCTCTAGGAACTTATTTACCGAGTCTACCGCTTGCGCGGTACGCTGCTGAATTTGATCGTAAAGCGCAAGTTCATTACTGCCCCATGCGCGCTGAGAACCCAGTAACTGCCATAGAGAAGAGCCCCATTGGTTTGACCACGTTTCCGGTTGCTCGAAATATCCTTTGACCTCCTTTTCTCCAAAAATACCAAGACGCACTTTTTCAAGGGCATTGGCGGTTACTTTAACCGTGTCGTGTAGTACACTATCTGCCTTAAAAACATCATTTTTAAGTAGCTTTTGAAGACGCTCAATGTTGTTATGAGCTTGAGCCAAGTCTTGTACAGCACTGTCTAGCACCGCTTGAATGGATTCAATATCCTTGTTTGTGCGATTATGACTGGCTAAATCTTCCGTCGTCACCCACGATTTCATTCTAAAGTCTTGTTTAACCGTTAATTCTTGGGTTACTGCAGTACCATTCCAGTTCATGGTGACCGAGTATAAGCCTGGCAGCACTTGAACGCCTCTTACGTCATTTTGCTGTTCCTTGACCTCACGAACCTTAAACTGTGGATATCTAGTACCCTTTTCAGACATAGACCAACGCCAATTATTGAGTCCTTGAGACACTTTAACATATTGGGTATAGATCGTGTCGCCTGAATCATTCTGATAGTCTACACGCATTTTCTCTTTGTTGTCCTTATCTACTTCAGGCAAATAGGCGGTCATACGGGCACCAAAAGGCCTGTTTTCTCCGCGGAACGTTGCGCTCGCGGCAAACCTTACTCCCGGACTTTGTTTACGCTCCCATTGGTATGCCGTGGGAGTCTCAAAAAATAAAGGCTCCTCAAAAGACTGAGCAGAAGCTAATGCCCTCAATGGCTCTATATCGTCGAATACCCACGCGCCACGACCAAATGTACCTAACACAAGGTCTTTTTCACGGGCTTGAAACGCCATATCCTTAACTTGTACGGTAGGCATATTTTTAGCCCATTTCTGAAAATTGGCTCCACCGTCAATAGAGAGGTATAAACCATATTCTGCCCCTACGAAAATAAGATTGGGTTGAACTGGATCTTGAAGTACACTCAATACTGGTCCGAATATATCACTATCATCTACCACCCTTGTGACCTTCTTTCCATAGTCCTCAATTTTATAGAGGTAAGCACTCCAATGGTTTCTTCGGTAATCATTTACAACGACCCATGCAGATCCTGCATCATAATCAGAAGCTCGAATTTGAGGTATCCACGCGCCCTGAGGAATTCCTTTCAGTTTGCTGCTTAAATCAATCCATTTTTCACCAGCCGTGTAGGTGACAAAAAGTTTTCCGTCATCAGAACCTGTCCAAACTACCTGGTCGTCTAACGGACTAGGTGCAATGGTCAAAATGCAGGTGTGATTCTCAGCGCCAGTAACATCATGGGTCAACCCTCCGCTTTCTAATTGCTTTTGTTTTTCGGGGTCATTGGTGGTAAGATCCGGACTTATAATGGTCCAGTTCTTTCCATTATCCGCACTCTTATGCACATACTGTGATCCAAAGTAAAGTCCTTCCTCTGGATTATACGGGTCAAGAGCGATTGGTGCATTCCAATGGAAACGAAGTTTTTTCCCTTCTGGGTGAACGGGCTTAATCAACTCGTTGTAACCGGTTTCAATATTGACAAGGGCTACATTTCCTTCTTGACTTTGGGCATATGCGGCATCTGTGCGTCCAGGAATTGGCACAACATCGAAACCATCACCGAAGAATAACTCGCTCCACTCTTCATTACGAATACCGTCGACCGTGAGGCTATATGCTGGCCCCTTCCAAGAGCCATTGTCTTGCATTCCTCCATAAACGTTATAAGGGGTCTGGTCATCAACATTAATATGATAAAATTGCGCTAATGGAAGGTTCTCAACAAAATACCACGTTTCTCCATAGTCATATGAAATATTCATTCCCCCATCATTCCCCTCGATGAGGTGGGCAGGACTAATCGGATCAATCCACATCGCATGGTGGTCTGGGTGAACTTTGCTGTATGGCGTTATGGTCTTCCACGTTTTGCCTCCGTCATCACTCCTTGTCACATAAGTCCACAAACTATAAAGGCGATCTTCATTTTTTGGATCCACCCTCAAGTCTGCGTAATAGAATGGTCTATTTCCAGACTGCTCATTTTCCGTCACCTTAAACCAATTACTTCCTCCATTATTACTCTTATAAAGACCGTTTTTTTCTCCGGTTTCCACCAGAGCGTAAACCACTTCAGAATTTGAAGGTGCAATGGCCAGTCCTATTCTTCCTAAATCCCCTTTAGGCAATCCATCTTCATCTGTGAGCTTTTTCCAATGTTCACCACCGTCATACGTAATGTACAGCCCACTAGAGGATCCTCCGCTTTGAAAGAACCAAGGCCACCGACGGTATTCCCACATCGCTGCAATTAGTTTTTTAGAATTGTTGGGGTCCATTACCAAATCCCCAGCACCCGTTTTTTCGTTAATAAATAGACTCTTGGTCCAATTCTTTCCGCCATCAGTGGTCTTAAAAACACCACGTGGTCCTTCTCCCCAAGCCACGCCTGTAGCGCCTACATACACCTCATCCGTATTTTCTGGATTGATGATGATTCTATGAATGGTGCGTGTATTTTCTAAGCCTAGCAGCTCCCAATTATCTCCACCGTCATAACTCTTGTAGAGTCCATAACCACTGGTTTGTGAATTCCTGGGATTGCCTTCTCCTGTACCTAAAAAGATGATGTCAGGATGTTTTGGATCTATCGCAATGGCTCCAACCGAGGCCACCGCTTCATTCTCGAAAATTGGCTCCCATGTTTGACCATTATTCTTACTACGCCATAATCCACCACTGGCAGCACCGGCAAAAATGGTCGTTGGAATGTTAGGATGAACGGCAATACAAGTAATCCTGCCACTCATTCCAGCTGGACCAATATTCCTTGGCGCAAATTCCTCCATGACATACTCCAAAGGGGTTTCTGGCTTTTCCTGTGACCACAACTGCGCCGTTCCTAATAGTAAAATCGCGGTAAAAACTCCGCGTACAATCCAATGACGTTTTCTCATATTTTAAATATCTGACCTTAGTAAAAGGTAATTGGTTTTTCTTATTTCTTCCACCAAGTCATCACCACCGATACACTTAGACCAAGTCATCCAATGGCATTGTATTTGACGTTTCAACAAACGAATAAGTTATGCATTTATCGACTTATCTTAACTCTACCTAAAACCCCGATACTATGAAATATGTTTTACGCCTATCATTAGCTTTTGTATTTATCTGCACGAGTGTGTCTATTAAAGCTCAGCACAGAGAAATTGGCGCCATGTCTAACGCAGCCATGGGCTTTATGTATTATGGACCCATGTATGACATCCGTCCTGTGCTTAAATGGGGTGCAAATTTTGAATCCGTTCATAGATTGCGAATAGATAGAACCTATCTGAATTTCGCGAATTACCAAGGGGTGGATTATGTGAATTTGAGTACCGGTATCTACTTAGGACATGAATGGCGCAAAAGCATTAACGATAAACTTTTCTTTGTTCATGGGCCAGAGATAGGTACTTTCTATTCTTTAGGGACAAACTACCTCAGCATATCGCCAAGTACGCGTTACCTTTTTGGCGCGCTTTATCGCATCAACGAGCAGTTTGTTATTTCCATAGAGACCCCGCTAAATTTCGCGCTAAATTTCTCTAAATCTCAAGGGGTTTGGAACGGAAACTCCATGAGTCTAGGCATGTTCACGGAATCTAACCTTTTGACCATCTCTTACATCATTAAGCCAAAGAAATAGACTCTACATTTATTAACGTCTAATGCTAAGAAAATCTTGATACTATGAAATCTGTTTTGCGCCTGTTCTTAGTATGTGCCGTTACCTGCTGGAGTATCACTGCTAATGGGCAGAGTTTTAATTTTATTCATAATGGAATAAGTAGAGAATATATATACTACGAACCCGCTAATTTATCTGTAAACGCTCCTTTAGTATTTGTAGCACACGGGTATTCAGGTTCAGCACAAGATATTAGGAATTACTCTGGTATGAATGCCATTGCTGATCAGAATGACTTCGCAGTATGTTATCCGCAAGGTACCGTGGACAGCTCTGGTTATAATTTCTGGAATGTCGGTTATAGTTTTCATTCTGGGTTTACTGTTGATGATATTGATTTTTTAGAATCATTAGCATCTTACTTACAAATAACATATCAACTTAACTCGGCAAATACATTCTTTACAGGAATGTCTAATGGCGGTGAGATGTGCTATTTATTAGCCTTTGACGGATCAAATGTTTTTAAAGCATTTGCGCCGGTAGCCGGAACCGTTTTTCCAAATGGAGTAATTGATAATCTCTTTTTATCCAATATATCTATTCCTTTCTTTATAACTCATGGTGATAATGACAATACAACTCTTTACTCTGGTAATCAAAATGATCCATTCTGGGGGCCATATTTATCAGTCGATACACTCGTTGATTTTTGGGTAAATGTAAATTCCCTTACAGATTTAGTTGTTGATACATTTCCTAACATCAATAACAATAATAAAATAACCATTAGTCATAAATACAGCTCAAGTCTTGTAGATAGCGAAGTATGGCTATACACTCATCAAAGTGGACATAGCTGGGGAGATGATGGGGATATGGTAATTGAACAGGAGATATGGGATTTTTTTAGCAAGATGTCTTTAAATATTTCCGCTGTTACAACTGAGCCTTATCTGGAAAGAACTCTAATTAATGTTGTGGATATATTAGGGAGGCAATCAACTGATAAAAAGAATACTCTATTATTGTACATCTATGATGATGGATCAGTCGAAAAAGGAATCATTCTTGAATAAATGAAGTAGGTTTTACTAGGCCGGCTGGAGGACGATTAGCATTTCCAGTTACCCCATTACAATCTTCATTATTGTAATATTCATATCTTTAACTTCCTTTATTCTAATCATTGTATATGCCGCACCTTTCTCCATCTTTAGCGCTATCTGCTTGTTCTGTTTGTGGGAGTACGAATATTTCGAGCTTCGAGAATACTACTTCTATGATGCATGATGGGAGCGGAACATACAATTTTGATCAATGCGCAGACTGTGAACTGGTATTTTTAAACCCCAGAGTTCCACTATCTGAACTAGGGGATTATTATACCCAGTATTATCTTCCGTACAGAGGTTCGGAAGCATGGGGGAAGTATGCTCATTTTGTAGAAAAAGACCAGCGAGATACAGATGAAAAGAGGGCAGAGGTATTGGCCAAACACTGCTCAGCTGATGATCAGTCTGTCCTGTTAGATTTGGGATGTGGTAAACCCACATTTCTCCAGGTATGCCAAGAAAAGTTTAAATGCAAATCCCATGGCATAGATTTCTCTGATGAAGGCTGGAGTGGCTCAGCTGCAAGTTATGAGAAGCTAGACCTGTCAGTAGGAGATGTACATTCGATTTCAGAGGATTTAAAGCCAGATATTATTTCTATGTGGCACTACCTAGAGCATGATTACAACCCTAAAGAAACCTTGAAAAAGGTAGCTAGTCTAGCCAAAGAATCTAGCAAGTTGGTCATAGAAATCCCAAATTTTAGTTCAGAGAGTAGAAAAAAATATGGAAAGGATTGGGCAGGTTACCACACTCCCAGGCATACCTATTTATTCTCGCCCAACAACATAGGAATACTACTGAAGGACACTGGCTGGAAGATTACACATCTAGATGAAAAAGGAACGCTAGACCCTTACAACTTATACTGGATGAGTGAAATGGAGCGTAAAAACATCAATTGGGAGAAAAATATGCAATCAGAATTTTGGGGATACGTAAGAGGAATGGTTGGATTTAATATGAAGCGATTTTTTGGTAAGAATATGAGTCATGGGGTTATGACTATAGTTGCGGAGAAAGGTTGATAGATCGCACGAGCTTAGTAGATTTTAATCTCAAATCAGTTCAATCCCTTCCCATTCTCCAACCAATTTATAAGGCTGAAAACGAGCAAATAATTCTTCGGAGTACCAATCCAATTCACGAGTCATCTTGATAGCTTGTTTGTGTTCTTTGCTGTTGTAAGCAAATCTCCTGACATCTTCCATGGAGTTCCATAGGCTAAAAGTTGCCATTTGCTTGATAGGGATTTCACCTATTCCTTTAGTATACATTAACCCTTCAGCATTTTTGATTGGTCGTTGTGAAGTGGGCACGTACTTCCAGAATTTCAATAAGTTCTTGTTCTTTATGGTGGCTCTGGTAATTACGGCCATTTTATCATTGGACTCATCTAGTTCAGAAGATACTTCGAACGGTTCCGTTCCGCTCCATTTTCCATGCGACTTTCTGCTACGCATAAAAAGTGTGGCTTGCTGAGAAGTGTGGTCTTTATAATTCTGAATCAGAGGGGAATTATCAAGAAATTTTAATGCTTGCTTTTCATTTTCCCAAACCTGCAATAAGCAGTACATTCCCCAGTCTGGAAGCGGACTAAACCCTAGTCCTTTTCCGCTGCCCATGAGCTTATAAAAACTCAGGCCTTCTATGCGTTGCAAATGTTTATGAGCAAACTGCATCATGCCAAAGGCCCAGACTTTATTTCTAAATCCTTGGTATTTACATAGGGTAAGCGTAGTAATTTGACTTGACATAGCGCTAAATTAGTGACCGACCAGAATAATGAGAACCTTACAATGAGGTTGTTTGGGTTACAACTTTGAACACATAAACTTACTCCACTGTAACAGACTTCGCTAAGTTTCTAGGTCGATCCACATCACAACCTCTCATCACAGCAATGAAGTAGCTTAATAACTGCAATGGAACTACGGTCAAAAGAGGTGTCAGTGCCTCTAGTGTTTCAGGAATTTCTATCACGTGGTCAGCAGCGTTGCGTATTTCGGTATCACCTTTAGTAACAACGGCAATGACTTTCCCGTTTCTTGCCTTTACTTCCTGGACGTTACTTACTATTTTCTCGTAGTGGCCATTGTTTGGCGCAACCACAATCACTGGCATGTTCTCATCTATCAATGCGATAGGTCCGTGCTTCATCTCTGCTGCAGGATAACCTTCAGCGTGGATGTAGGAAATCTCTTTTAGCTTCAACGCTCCTTCCAGAGCGATAGGAAAGTTAACTCCTCTACCTAGGTACAAGGCATTCGTTGCGTCTTTGTATTGCGCAGCAATGTCCTCTATCAAATCAATAGACTCGAGAACCGTCTCAATTTTTTTAGGAATCACACTGAGTTCTCTTAAAAGCGCGCGATATTCCGAAGTAGAAAACTCTCCTCTGATCTTACCAAGCTCAATAGCCATCATGGTAAGCACTGTGATTTGACATGTAAACGCCTTAGTAGATGCTACCCCAATCTCTGGACCAGCATGTGTATAAGCACCTGCATGTACTTCTCTTGAGATGGTTGAGCCAGGAACATTACATATTCCAAAAACTAAGGCACCTGCCTTTTTAGCCATTTTAATAGCCGCTAATGTATCTGCCGTTTCTCCACTTTGAGAAATCGCAATAATGATGTCATTCTCGCGAATAATAGGGTTCCTATAACGGAACTCTGACCCATACTCTACTTCCACAGGGACACGTGCAAATTCTTCGAATAAGTATTCAGCTACCAGGGCGCTATGCCAGGAGGTTCCACATGCCGTAATGATGATTCTATCTGCGGTACGAAACCTATCAGAATACTCCTCAAGACCGGACATTTTAATAATGCCTTTGTCCGCTAATAATCTACCACGGAAAGTATCATAGATCGCTCTAGGTTGCTCGTAGATCTCCTTCATCATGAAGTAGTCATAACCCCCTTTTTCTATGCTTTCTAAATCCAACTTAAGTTGATGGATTTTTCCTTCAACCTCTTTATTAGTATCTATCAGACGAATATCAAGATCTCCAGTAGCTGTAACAGAAGCCATTTCTCCATCTTCCAAGTAAATGACTTCTTTTGTGTACTCTAGGAAAGGTGTTGCATCAGAGCCAATAAATTTTTCATTTACACCAAGACCTATCACAAGAGGCGATCCCAGTTTAGCTACAATAATATCCTCTGGATAGCTCTTGTCGTAAATACAGATGGCGTAAGCGCCTATAACTTGTGTCAAGGCAAGACGAACCGCCTTTCTCAGCTTACAGGATTCTTGTTCCTGAACATGCTGAATAAAGTTTACTAGAATTTCGGTATCAGTTTCACTCTGAAATGTATACCCCTTGTCTAGTAATAATTTTTTTAAGGATTGGTAATTCTCAATGATGCCGTTATGTACTAACACCAGGTTTCCTGAGTTAGAAATATGAGGGTGTGCATTTTCATCCGACGGCTCACCATGGGTAGCCCATCGAGTATGCGCAATTCCAGATGATCCAGAAGTGTCATAGTGAAGTGCATGATCTTCCATTTCTTTAACCATACCCTGTTTTTTAAACAGGGTGATTTCTCCATTTTGAGAAAGAGCAACGCCCGAACTGTCATAGCCTCTATATTCAAGACGCTTAAGACCGTTAATTAGAATAGGGAAAGCTTTACGATCGCCGACGTATCCAACAATTCCGCACATAGGTAGTAGTTTTTTTGGTTTGGTCCTTCGAAGATACTGTTTTGCCTATTCCGATTTTGTGTAATACACGTTAAATTCGGCTGGTATTACAGGGTGGAGACCTCCACCTAAAACCACTCTGTGGAGGTTTGCATTTGCTGCGGATGGTACGATCATAACCGGTAAAATCTCTTCTTTGGTATTCACGAAATCATGCACCATTCTCGTCACATTAAATCTATACTTATAGGACCTGATGTCTGCACGAGTGACAGAACCGCCAACGTTAGATAAGCTAGAAGAGTAGTCTTTAATAAGCTGTTGAGCGCTGTCTGTACCTTGAACAAGTAAAAGCGTACCTGGTAATGTATATGGGCTCGCTGTGCCTTGAACCACATTAAAGTTCAGCTCTGCTCTATTGATTGAATATCCTTTTCCGATCAGTGTGTCTAATCCAGGGAAGACCAACATAGTGCGTGCACCACTTCCACCTTGAATGTAGGTTAGTATTTCACCGTTGAGTGTATCCATCATTTCCAGATCGAAATCAGCACCGGAAAAATCATGAGCGAAGGAATTAAAACTACCAACGGGGTCTCCAAAGTTTTGACCAAAAGTCATATTGAACACCTTAGGAACCGTATCCTCAGCTCCGGTATGGTAATACAGCTCTATAATAGATCCTGGTGCGCTTAAGTCTAAGTAACATGCCGCGGAAGAACCGGGACCTATATCCTTAAAGTGTAAACCCGCAACTTCTTTAACAAAATCTGCATTGTCAGCCAGGTAAGTTTCCCCTGCAATAGCCGCGTCAAATATTTCGGTCTGAAAATAGGAAGGGTCTAAATCAAAGGCCAAATATCCCACAAGAGTATCCACCCCATTGTACACCGTATCTGAAGGGGCAACTTTTAATACGGTATCTACAAGAGCAGAGCCTATACTAAAAGCGTGGTTAGAGTAGTAAGGAAGGGTATCTACAAGTGGTGTTAAAAGGGGGGAGACTTCCAAGCGTATGTTATCTCCTGTTACTCCGTAATAGCCAACATATCCAATTCTCACTTTCACAGAGTCACAGATTGTTCCTGCACCAAAATCTGGTGACGATTTTGAGAGCAGGATTCTAGTGCTAAACGAAGAGTTAACGGCTCCAAAAATAGGGTCGTTAAGGTTACCTAGAACAACTCGCGATGGGCTTTTAGTTGAAATACTATCCCAACTCGTTGTATAGCTCACCACTGGATAGGATAGTTTCTCGCCCAATTCAGGACGGTTATCACTAAACTTTCCAGATCCTATTTCACCATTGCTTTGCTCGCATGAAATAAACAGAACTGCCGCTAGACTAGCAACAGTAAAAACTCTTATCAGCTTATTCAACGTCAGATTCAACAAGTAGGGATTCATAAATTTTAATGGCATCTTCAGGTTGCGTTGCAAATCCCTTGCCATCAATAAGTGTTATGCCGTTTTCTTCACAATACTTTGCAACTGCGTCTGTATTCTCTTCACCCAAAATAACTACATCAGAGTATTTGGCGGCCAGCATTTGAAGGTCTTCACACGTTGGTGCTTCCAAACCCTCGGTTAAAGATGGGTCAATTTCGTCAAACTCCATTCCAGCCTTCAGGTTAGGTCCTAAACCACCTTCAAAGCCATTGTCATAGGCAGAGAATACTATTTTAGCATCCTTGAAAATAGGATTATCCGCTTGAAATAGTTTTAAATACATCGGAACCAGAGAAGACATCCAACCGTGAACGTGAATGATATCAGGTTTCCATCCTAGTTTCTCAACAGTGTCAATAGCACCTTTGGAGAAGAATAGTGTCCGCTCATCATTGTCCTCAAACTGAGCACCATCAGCATCCGTGTAAGTAAACTTACGCTTGAAAAATTCTTCGTTATCTATAAAATAGACCTGCATTCTCGCCCCAGGAACAGAAGCAACTTTAATAATTAACGGCAAGTCCATATCGTTAATAACGACATTCATACCGCTGAGGCGTATCACCTCGTGAAGCTGGTGACGTCGTTCATTTATAACGCCAAACCTAGGCATGAAAACTCTCACCTGGTGCCCGCTATCATTTGTCTTTTTCGCTAGTGCCAATGTGGTACTAGAGATTGTGTTTTCTGGCAGGTAAGGGTGTATTTCCTGTGAAATGAATAGAACTCTCTTGCTTTCCATAATCGGAGCAGTGTTTAAAACTAAGTGCAAAGATACTTTTTCTATAAGTTATATCAAAGAATAGCCTAGTTTTGGGAGCCTTTTAAGTGTTTTATGACCATTTTAAGAAACCTTTCTGAACTCAATGAGTGGCGAGCGCAGTACAGCAGCCAAACTATAGGATTCGTTCCTACCATGGGCGCTTTGCACAAAGGGCATTTTAGCTTAGTGCGGGAGAGCATGAAACAGGCAAATCTCACGATTGTGAGCATCTATGTAAATCCAACTCAATTCGACAACCCCGAAGATCTCCGAAAGTATCCCAATACTTTAGAATCCGATATCAAGGAATTAAACGACCTAGAGGTAAATGCGGTATATCTTCCTACTCCATCAGACCTATATCCAAATGGACCTGTATCTAGAGCGTTTGATTTTGGATCTCTGGCGAGATTCATGGAAGGCAGAGGCCGTGCCGGTCACTTTGAAGGAATGGCCACTGTGGTTACTAAATTTTTCGAGCTTATTCAACCCGATTTCGCCTATTTCGGAGAGAAAGATTTTCAGCAATTGGCGATTATAACTCAGGTCGTCGAGCAAGAGAATCTATCTACAGTGATTGTTCCTGTAAAAACGGAAAGAGATGAAGACGGCATGGCTATGAGCAGCAGAAATCTACGTCTTTTGGACTCTCAACGGAAGGATGCAGGCAACATTAATAAAATCCTGAAAAAGTGGATCTTCAGAAAAGGCTATATGTCTTCTACACCCGATAAATCATCAGACTTACTGGCGAATGAGATCAGTCATTATGAGGGCTTAACGGTTCACTATGTGACCTTTGCTAACAGTAAAAGTCTTGAGCCCATCACAACATTTGACACGAGCACTCCTACCCGCATATTTGTGGCGGTTCAGTGTGGAAATGTCCGATTAATAGACAACTTTCCTCTTTTTTAATCTACTTTTAAGGGATGCAAATAGAGGTCGTAAAAAGTAAAATTCACAGAGTTTCAGTAACAGGTGCAGACCTTGATTACGTTGGATCCATCACACTAGATGATGATCTATTGGAGGCCGCAGGCATCATCCCAGGAGAAAGGGTTTATATCGTAAATGTGAATAATGGCGAACGGTTCGACACTTATACCATTTCAGGTGGAAAAGGAACGGGAGCCGTAGTACTCAATGGACCCGCAGCTCGGAAAGTTCAAAAAGGAGATATCATTATCATCATATCCTATGCGAGCTTGACTCCTGACGAGGCAAAAACGTTTAAACCAAGAATTGTCTTTCCTAACGAAGTTACTAACCTTATAAGATGATGGATGTGAGCTCAAAAAAAGTGCTTCAATACGTACTCTTTTTGGGGATAGGTTTTGCCTTGTTGTACCTGACCTTTAAAAATGTAAATCCTACAGAACTTTGGGCCAACATCCAAAGCGTGGATACCGTGGGCTTATTAGTTGCTTTGGGTATAGGCTTTATTGCCATCATCATTAGGGGTATAAGATGGGTTCAATTGCTACGTTCATTAGGATATAACGTGACCCCCATACGCGCCATTTCTGCAGTTGCATTTTCTTATCTGATCAATTTAGTCACCCCACGCGTAGGAGAGGTGGCGCGCTGTACTGCTTTAAACAAAACAGACCAGATTCCTATTGATAAGCTCTTTGGAACGGTAGTGCTTGAGCGTGTAGTGGACACATTGATGTTTGGATTGGTCGTTTTAGTAACGTTCATTACTCAGGCTCCTGATTTATTGCTTTTCTTAGAAGAAAGTGGCGCTTCGCTTCCTGAGCTCAACACCGGCTTTTTTATCATCGCAGGAATAGTAGTTTTATCGGTTGGAATAGTGCTTTTTTTAACCAGACGCACTTGGTTAAACTGGGGATTTACAAAAAAAATACTCAGGTTTGTTTCGGGAATTATAGAAGGCCTAAAAAGCATTCAAAAAGTAGATAATAAGGTTCTTTTCTGGACCTATAGTTTTGCTATTTGGATATGCTATGTAGGAACGATCGTTGTTGGATTCAATATTGTCGAAGGACTGAGTGATCTAGGGATAGGCCAAGCATTTTACGTGAGTGTTGCCGCCGCATTAGGCTTTGTTGTTCCTGTTCCAGGTGGGCTTGGAGCTTACCATTATTTAGTCTCTAAAGCGCTTGTGGTCTTAGGCTATACGCCGGAGCTAGGAACTGCATTTGCGACCATTATTCATAGCGGACAAAGTTTAATGTTCGTCATCACCGGTGCTATAGGTATGGTTATTCTGTATTTTGCACGAAAGACGTAAGTTCTCATGGCCAAAAGCAAAAGCATATTTGTCTGCACCAGTTGTGGTACTGAACATTCGAAATGGATGGGACAATGTCAAGGTTGCAAGGAGTGGAACACCCTAGTAGAGGAAGTACACACAAAGTCAAAGCCTGACCCTAGGGCTTGGAGCGGCGAAATTGGCGCTTCAAAACCTATGAAAATAGAGGAGGTACAACATACCTCTGTTCAACGCTACCCGATAAGAGATGAGGAGTTTTCTCGTGTTTTAGGTGGTGGGATTGTTCCCGGCTCGGTCATTCTATTAGGGGGTGAGCCAGGGATTGGGAAAAGTACTTTATTGCTACAGATGGCCCTTCAGTTTAGCGGTACCGTGGCCTACATATCTGGGGAAGAGAGTCCATCACAGATTAAACTTCGAGGTGAGCGAATAGGGAAGGCAGAGAGTGAGCTTTATCTACTGAGTGAAACGAAAACAGAAGCTATTTTCAATCATCTCAAAACCATGCGCCCACATTTGGTGATTGTCGATTCCATTCAAACCTTACACGTACCTCATGTGGAGAGTACTCCAGGATCTGTTACGCAGATTAGAGAAAGTGCTGCTCGCTTTATTAGCTATGCCAAAGAAACTGGAACCCCTGTACTTTTGATTGGACACATTAATAAAGAGGGGAGCATAGCCGGGCCTAAAATTTTAGAGCACATGGTGGACGTTGTCTTACAATTTGAAGGCGATCCAAATCTGCTCTATAGAATTCTTAGGGCACATAAAAACAGGTTTGGCTCTACGCATGAAATTGGTTTATATACGATGGAGCAAGCAGGCTTGCAGGGAGTTGCAAATCCTAGCGATCTGTTGCTGACCAAACAGCACGACGGGCTCAGTGGAAATGCGGTTGCCGTACTCCTTGAAGGAGTGCGCCCTATGCTGCTCGAAATACAAGCTTTGTGTTCTACCGCAGTCTATGGAACCCCACAACGATCTACTACAGGTTTCGACACGCGCAGACTAAACATGCTACTGGCCGTTCTAGAGAAGAGATGTGGATTTAGACTGGGCCAGAAGGACGTCTTCTTAAACATCACTGGAGGACTTCGCGTAGATGATCCTGCATTAGATTTAGCTGTGATAGCTGCCATCCTGAGCTCCAACCAAGATGATGCTATTGGTGGCAAGGTCTGTTTTGCCGGTGAAGTGGGGCTAACGGGAGAGATCCGTCCAGTCACTAAAATTGACCAGCGTATTCGTGAAGCAGAAAAGCTTGGGTTTGAGCGCATTTATATTAGCGGTCACCACCAAATCGAAAAATCCCACTACGGTATTGCCATAGTGGGACTTAAAAGGATAGAAGAACTGGTACAATCCCAGTTCTAAGTAATTGTCTTATTTATCGCCTTCCAAAAGTTTAGCTAACTCCGTTAAATCTGGAGTTAGTATTATCTCTGTTCTTCGATTTATTGCCTTGTTTTCCTGGGAACTGTTTTCTACTAGAGGTACAAATTCTCCCCTACCAGCAGCAGTGATACGCTCAGGATTCATTCCTGCATTCTTAGTTAGGATTTTAACAACATTAGTTGCTCGCAGAACACTTAGATCCCAATTGTCTTTTACTTGACTTTGTCCTCTGTAGGCATCATTATCAGTATGACCCTCTACTAACACAGTGATGTCTGCATTTTCTGCCAATACCTTTGCTAGGTTCTCAAGAGCTATTTCTCCGTTAGCGGCAACATTCCACGATCCAGGGGCAAATAACAAGCTATTCTCCAAACTAACATAGACCTTACCATCTCTCATGTTTACGGTGAGGCCATTGCCGTTAAATCCAAGCAGGGCATCTGATACTTTTTGACGAACGTAGGCAACCGTACTGTCTTTACGGTGTATTACACCCTCAAGCTCGTTCACCCTGCGCTGGCCTCTTTCCAAAAGACGGCGCTCCGTGTTCAAACTGTCTTCTTTCGCTTGAAGCCTAGTTTGCATTGTATTCAACTGGTCCATCAACGTCTTATTCTCTCGAGCGCTGGCTGTTATTAACGAAGTGTTATTATCCAGTAGGTAATCGTATTGTTTTGAAAGGCGATCATACTTTGCGGTTAACGCTCTCAATTCATCGAATTTGCTGGTTGTGTCCTCCTGAAGGATAGACATATCCCTGCGTGCAGCTTTTAACGTGCGTTGTAGCTCCGTGTTTTCTGAATCACGTACCTCATTTTTTTGTCGCAGCTGGTCAGCCTCGTTCGCTAAAATGTCATGTTTCTCTTGAAGGGTTTTATGCACCTTCGTACTTATACAAGAAGTGCTTAATAGCCCCAGAACAGCAAATAATAAGAGTTTTTTCATGGGTTTTATCTCAATTCAATAGCCACTGTACCTACCACATAACTATTGGTGATTACAGCTGCTGTATAGATTCCTGGCGCTAGCTGAACTGGTGCGTCTGTAGCACGGTTAGCTGCAATACAAATCTCTTGAGCGTCACCAGTAAAGGTGATTTTCGCTGATCCGTTAAAACCGCTTTGTTCGCCTCCAACAACTGCTTTGTTAGATTCTGGAGCATCCACTGGCTTACCATTAGGCGCAAATAGTTTTACATAAAGCACACGCTCACCCTGGTCTGCAATTCTATTTTTAGCCAGAGTCACACAAACGTTAATTCGATCTGTGTGTTTCGCTTTTTTCGTAGAACGCTCTTTACCGCTTCCGGTAATTCGCACAGGCGTCAGTGTTGAAGAAGCAACAACCAATTGCTTGCCTTTAGCAACGGTAGTAGAAAGAGATGTGTTTTTACCTTTCAAATTTTGATTTGCTGCAATGGCAATATTAAGACTGTCTGCAACCATTTGCTCGCGTACTTTCAAAATTGCATATGCCGTATTTGTACTGTCCATTCTAGAGACCAAAGAGGCGTTTTCCTTCTTCATTCCGCTCAATCGGTAACGGTAATTTGTTAGTTGTTTTTTGTTTTGAACATTGACAGAATTGATGCTATCAATCACCATGCTCAAACGGGTGGTTTCATATTGAATGAATGCATTTAAGCTATCATTTTCTCCAACCTGAGACAACAAATCCTCTTTCATTATGGTCAATTCCATAGCCAAAGATTGCTTTTCAAGATCGAGTTTATGGTTCTCTTCACTGCGTAAATACAGCATTACACCTAAAGCGATCACAGCAACAGCCATAGCCCCTACTATTATACCAAATCTTCCTTTATTTCCTTCTGAACTCATCTGCAGTTGTGTATTATCTTAATATATAACGAAGCTACCTCAAACCTAATGAACTATGATTTCTTATCAATTAAGTTTTTTAACAAGTTCCTGGTTTCCATCACGCTGCTTTATTTGCAGGCACTTGCTTAACATTGTTGAGCAAAGTATATGCCAAGTTTGTTTACAAAGTCTTCCACGTGCCCATACCGCTGAATTAACGAAGCTTTATATCTTAGGGTCTCTCATTGATGCTGATTTTGTTTCCGCACTCATTTTCACTGATCCCGTTAACACAATCTGTTATGGACTCAAGTATGGCGATCATCCTCGGCTTGGCGGAGCCATGGGGCATCATGTTTTAGGTCCTTTTTTAGTCGAGCATTTAAAGAGCAGGCATAGAACAACGTCAACCATCGTGCTAATACCTATGCCTATATCTAAAAGACGCCGTTTTCAGCGCGGATACAATCAATGTCATTCTATTTCAAAAGGCTGTCAAAAAGCTCTAGCAAGTGCAGGAATTCATAGCGTTGTGCTACCTCTATTAAGGAAGGAGAAACACCGCAAGAGTCAGGTTCATTTTAGCGCTATTGACCGATGGTCAAACATCTCAAATTCTTTACGGGTCCGCAAAAAAAAACAGCGCATCCCTAAGGATGCGCTGTTAGTTGTGATTGACGACACGGTAACTACTGGGTCCTCGTTATTTCATGCTGGAGAGACATTACGGAAAAACTATCCGGAGACCTTGCTTGTTCTAGCATCTCTAGCTGTTGAGGTTTAATGTTTTATGATTATTGGCTTTTGAACCATTCCACGATCAGATTTAATTTCTATCAAATAAGCACCTGCAGCTTGATCGCTCAAATCATAGGTTTTATGGAATACTCCTGAAGTTACAACCAGGTCATCGTTAACTATTTCCTGACCCAGGTAGTTTAAAACACGAATTTTCATGAGGTCTACGCCATCTACTATTCCGTCTACAGTGATTAATCCAGTGGTTGGATTAGGATACAATAATAATGAGCTTAAGCCCATTTGTTCGTTAAGACCTATACCGTTTAACACTACGGTAATATTGCGCGTTGTTGTGTCGCAATCTCCGTAAAGTGTCAATGTTGCTGAGTACGAGCCGTTTGCCGCATAGACATGTGTTTCAGAGGACCCTGTGCCTGTAGAATTACTACCGTCTCCAAAATTAATGGTGTAGCTATTATAACCTGAGGCTCCTGACCAGTCAAAGCTAACAGTTCCAGTAGTTGCGTTGACACTGTCTACATTATAGTTCGTAGTCCCTACCGTTATAGCAATACATGAATCTGTATTAAAGGCAAACCAACGGATCATCGAAGTATCCCCAGCTGCACACACTTCCCAAACACTAAAGTTATAAAATGTTGCAGGTGCTAATCCAGTTAACGACGTGATTGCCGATGCAGAAGACCCCGTCATTGCATTCGTTGAACCTGATGCAGTATAGGTATACATGAATGACCCCGTTCCACCTGTCCATGAAATATCAGCAAAACTTGGCCCTACGTTTGCTAGAGTTACGTTGGAAGGCATAGGGCAGGAAACTGGTACACAGTTGGCCATTAATGTGTCTACATAACCTACGGCGAAGTTAGGTGAAGTCACAGATACATTTTGTAAACCACTTGCATCCGTCAATGAGTAATACACTTCAGTAGGATAACTACCAGCCTGGCTATTATATACTGTGATTTCAGTTCCGCTACATACCTGGAAATCAACAATAGAACTATCTCCTGTTAAGAAGGTGAATGCTTCACCGAAAATACCATTATAATAGACGGAAACCTCCGCGCCATTCCATCCATCACCCCAAGTATCATACATACTCATCGTATAGGTACAAAGATCAGTCGTGTCACAAAGGTTTGTACAAAACGGAATTGGACCTAATGTGTCTGATGTACCATTAGCGCCACAATAAGCGATCATAAATACATCGTAACATGTTGCAGACGATAAGCCCGAAATACTGAAGTTATTTGATGTCGTTGAATCCATAAAGGAGACTACACCTGACCCCGTTGCTTGAATAAACCCTTGGGGGCCCCACTCATATACATAAGTACCTGATCCTCCGTTTTGATCGAAACCAAAGCTCGCTGTGTTTTTACCAGCGGTGTATGTTAGATTGGTTGGAGTTGGACAGGAGGCATTACAATTGGCAGCAAAAGTTGCCATTACTGTACCCGTTGTCGTCGTAGGCGAGTTTGAATAGCTAGTGATCGTCGACCCATTAGAAATCACATTCAAACCTATCTCGCTGGCATAACTACCTGGATCACTCACCTCAATGGTAAAATTTTGCCCTGTACATACATTAATAGTTTCTGTATAGCTTGTGCCCGTAGTGAACCCTGCCCCCAAAGTGAATTCAACACCTCCAGATGAATTAATTACCTGTACCTCCGCGCCATTCCAGCCGTCACCCCAAGAATCTGTAAGTTCAATACTGAACGTACACATATTGGAAAGCGCACATGCAAGTGTTTTAAAGGTCACCGGACCAAAGGCAGGTGAAACAGAACTGTCTGCACACATCTGATAGACGTATGCATCATAAGAGGTGTTTGTGTCTAATCCCGTGATCCACATAGGAGAACCGGTAGCCGTCGTTAACGTACCCGTACTCTGCTGAAAATCCGGTACAAAACCTACTGGACCGTATTCCAAATAGGAAGCAATTCCATTTGTAGAATAGGATATTTGGGCAGAATCTACCAATACGGCGCTTACGCTTAAGGCACTTGCTGGTATACATTGTGGCGCATCACTGATGGTAATATCATCAATGTAAACAGCTGTATATGTGTTTGAGTTAGTTGTTGCAATTGCAATGTGTTTGTGCTGCATATTATAACCTGTACTTGCATCAAAGTAAATAGTAAATGCTGTCCAGTTTCCGCCGTTAGGAACGCTTATGGTATCCATTGCTGTAAAACTCCCGAAATTTGATGGGCTACTTACCGTACCTATTACCACATCTACACCTGATGACCAACCAGTAGATGCCAGATGGATTTCCATCTGCTTTGTGCCACTGTCTAAGCCAATGATAGAGGGACTTACTAGAGCCTCTTGACTTGCGTCAAATGAGTTGTACAAGTAGTAGTATTTCGATCCGTAATATGGGCTAATGCTCCACGTAGTGTTTGTGATGTACCCATATCCTGAGGCGCCAGACTCTTCTGTATAATACCAGCAGGACGGAGCGTTTGGACTCAAGTATGAACCAATAGAATCATTCTCGAAACTTTCGTAAATAGGAGTACTGACAGAAGAACAAGTCGTTTTGATGTAAAAAGGTCCGACAACAGTGCTGTATCCGTTAGTATCTGCCGTACAATCTGTTTTTATCAAGAACTCATAGGCGGTATTAGGACTTAACATTCCAATCAATGCGAATGTATCATTCACAACAACCGTAGTACCTAGGCCTGCTGAAAAACCCGCAGCGCCATATTCAATAGAGAACGTGGTATCAAGAGATGACCACGAAATCAAAGCCGTAGTATCTGAAGCAGTAATCGCGGAGAATACTGGAGCAGGACAAACGGGTGGCGCTGTAACCATAACAGTATAATCATGTACCTCACCATAAACAAGACTCGAACAACTTTCAGATGAAGAAATAGCAGCTGAATAATTAGAGCGTATTCTCATTCTGTAAGAACCTAATGAAACTGTGGATGGAATAGCTATGGAACCGACGTTTCCGCTCCAAGCATTTGTGCTAGATGCCCATAGAAATTCGTTGGCATCGTCAAAATCTCCATCGTTATTGAAATCGCCCCAAATCGCAAAGTACTGCGTACTATAATTTGACGTAAACGAAACAGTCGTAGGTGCTGTTTGCTGAATGAATATGGTATCCGACGTAGACACGTAATAATTTCCAGAGGTACAACCTGTGTTGGTATCTTGAAAATTACCGATGAATACAGAGTTTATATCATCACCAACAGTACAGCCAGTGGTATAAATTGGCGAACAATAGGTTTGAGCTTGAGAGCTATATCCAACAATTAACAGCAGTAGTAGTAGTTTCTTCATGCCTATTTTTAAAGAATATTATGAGTAATTATGACAGAAAGATAGTCCCTTTTCTCAATTTAGTAAGATAAATAATCATGATCCAGTTGGTATGTTGAAATATTGATCTGATTATTGCGTTTCATAGGGTCTTAATACCTTCTAATTGCTGAGATTTGAATGATGCTTAGACTATTAAAGTATGTTGCTATTGGTTTTTGTTCCGCTTGTGCGGTCCAGAATGCACCGCAAGGAGGACCAAAAGATGAAACTCCGCCAGTTATACGAGAGATTTCACCTGTTCTTGGGGCTTTAAACTATACTGGATCAACCGCCACAGTGGTGTTTGACGAATATATTCAAGCACAAAAACTACGAGGTGCATTAGTTAGTAGTCCTCCATTATCGGGTTTAGAATTTGAGTTAAAAGGCAAAAGATTGAGTTTTAATTGGGACGAAAATCAAATGACAGATTCTACCACCTATCGCATTAGCTTGGGAGATGAGGTAGGGGACCTAAACGAAAACAACCGCATTAAAAATCTGCAATTTGTTTGGAGCACTGGCCCTACAATTGACAGTTTACAGTACCATGGTTCATTAAACAAAAGAGGAGAAGGCGCATTTGATGCATTGAGCGTTTGGTTAGTCCCTTCTGGAATTGACTCTGTTTCTAGGGCTGTTTTCAGCACAACTCCCAGAAAAGACGGTTCGTTTTCATTTTATTATATGCCATCAGACACCTTTGACCTTTTGGTTTTTGAAGATTTAAATTTCAATAAGACATGGGACGTTGACATGGAGCCATTTGGATTTCAAAAAAACATCTTTTCTCTTCCTGATTCTTTTCACACGATCATTGACTATTCTGCCCTAGACTTTGAGACACCTGTTTTAGATTCTATCGTCCAAGATTCTATCGCCTATTATATTGATACGGCTTCAGAAGAATCTCTTGGAACTGTTTCGTTCAGCATTGGCCCACATGAGAAAATGCTTCACCTTTGGTGTACACACAGTTCTAATCATCAGTATTTAATGACCAGTAGTGCGCATTCTGACACATTATTGTCAGAGCCCATTATACTTCCACCTGGTGATTATACCATTTCAGGCTACCAAGACTTAAATGAAAACCACGTCTGGGATGGACCATCATGGGAGGAGGGAACTAAAGGCGAACCTATTCTTGAATCTCAAGTTTTTGACTTAAAAGCTAATTGGGATATAGAACAGCCCATTGCCCTGCCTCTAAAAACTGCGGAAGATGAAAGCTAAAGTGATTATTCTTCTATTGCTCTGTAATTATCTTTCATCAGGACAAGGCAGCTACATATCTCGACTCTGGAACACGAAGAATTACGATCAAATCATAGCTTTTGCATCGAGTGGATCGACATTAAGCGCAAAAGACAATATGACCATAGGGAGGGCGTTTATGTCTGTACAGCCATTGCAAGCGCAACAAGCGCTGCAACATTACGACATGGCCATTGCTAAGCGTATGAATAGTGAAGACCTTTATTTCTTCAGGGCAGAGTCCAACTACGAATTGGGCAGGTTAAATGCTGCATTAATTGATCTAGATAAATGTCTTGAGTATAGAAAAGACCATCAAAAATATCTTTTGTTTAGAGCCTCTATTCAATATGAAATGGGCGCTATAGATGCCGCCTACAAAACCTATTTTACCCTCTGTGAGCTTTATGACAAGCAAACTCCTTTCTTCATGCTTGTGGTCATTAACCTCGAGCGAGAAATGTACAACAAGGCACGACAACAGATAGAAGATAATATGCTGAGATTTGAGAAGGGCCTGGACTTTTGGCGCCTTACCGCAGAACAGCAAGTAAGCTTGGAATGGCATGTTTTTAAAGACTATTCCGTAGCGCTTAAGGCCCAAGAATTACTTCTCAACGTTAAGCCTGATAACGTGTCCTATCTTATCAACAGACTCTCATTATATCGTTTGCAGGGCCTAGATAGCTTGGGGCAATGGGCAGAAAATGACTTAAAGTCGAGGTACAACATGAACAAGCTTCCAATTGATCTCTACAAAAAGGGGCGTATTAAGGTCGGAGAATATTCACGCCTGAATGGCACAGTAGAGGACTACCTGACTTTTAGGCCTAATCTATTTGAAAACACCAAATACACCCGGTTTTACATCAGTGAATCAGGAGCCATTTTAGGGAAACATTGGGCAGGTCTAATTCTAGATGCCAAAGACAGTACGACCCTGTTGTGGGACTTTCACCGCGGAGATGCCCGTTTCAGGGGAGTCGCTTTGGACACCAGTTATATTGGCTTTACACAATTACTGGAAACGCCTGACAGCAATCTTACTTACTTTGTGGAGGCAATAATACTAAACGACTCTACAGAATTTATTCCTCCGGCAGGAAGTTCATCCGACTCCATTTTCCGTAGCAACGAAGTGCCCTTAAACGAACGTCCCGTGAAAAAGGATTCCGTTATCTCTACTGCTCCTTTTTTAGAAATAAAACGGGATACTATTTAGTATCAAGGAGTATTTGAATATCAAGGATCAACTGTTCCATTTGAACATCATCCGTGCCATCATAAAAGCCTCTGATGCGCTTCTTCTCATCGACTAAAATGACGTTTTCAGTATGGATAAAATCGTGCTCATCAAAGCTGGCGCCTTGCTCCATTACCGCGAAATACTGTCTTCTTGCTAGTCGATAGAGCTCCTCTTTCTCACCAGTAAGTAAGTGCCATTTACCTTTTACCGCACCTATTTTGTCACCATAAGCTTGCATCACTTCAACACTATCCACCTCTGGCATTACCGTGTGGCTAACTAAGTTCAACTTAGGCTGGTCCATATAAGCGGTTTGAATTTTTTGGAAATTTTTTCCCATTTCAACACAAATAGTAGGACATGTGGTGAAAAAGAAATCGGCCACATAAATTTTCCCAGAAAGCATGGAACTGTCCGCAGGCTGACCCCATTGATCAGTAAGTGAGAAGTTACCTAAGCGGTGACCTCTACCTATTCGCTCGAGATCATCATCAACCACAGCGGGATTAATATCTGCGGGATTATATATGGGAAGCCTAGCTGGGCGCTTTAGAATCTGATACGAAGCAGTAGAGCCGACAACGAAGACCAACAGCAATACTAAGATTTTTAGCCACTCTGTTGTTTTGAGTTTTATCTTTATCATAATCATTCAAAATTACTGCATCTTATGACCAATCGCCCCACGTTTTACCATGCTTTTTTTCTTCTGTTTTTCACTGGTATGATATATTCATGCGGCAATCAAGATGATACTGAGCCTATTAAAGAAACTAGAGAGGTTTCGCAGGTTTCACAAGAGATTCAGGGCCTGTTGGCTAAGAATACTTGCCTGGGGTGTCATAGAATAGATAAGAAATTAATAGGCCCCTCCTATTTGGAAATAGCGCAACGGAAATACACCAAAGAGGAGCTGATCACCCTGATCAAACAACCTCAACCAAAAAACTGGCCCGATTATCCACCTATGGCTCCAATGCAGTGGGTGAATGGCGAGGAATTGGCTACTATTGCAGACTGGATTGCTTCATTAGAAGTGAACGAATAAAACTGGCCTCAATTGGAATCAAAAAACCTTCTTTCTGTACATAAAATCAGTAAATCTTTCGGGATTAAAACTTTGTATAAAGACATCACCTTCGGTATTCACGAAGGCGAAAAAATTGCCATAATCGCAAAAAATGGTGCGGGTAAGACAACCCTCATGCGTACCCTCATAGACCCGAGTAATGCCGATACCGGAGATGTGGTTTTCAGAAACGGCATTAAGATTCGTTACTTGTCGCAACAACCCGCCTATGCAGACGGTTTAACGGTAAGGGAAGTGCTTTATCAGAGCGACCACCCAGGCTTAGATGCGCTAAGAGCTTATGAAGAGGTGCTTCTGGGTGAAGGTGATACGGATGCTATGCAAGCTGCTTTAGACCGAGTAGAGATAACCGGTGGCTGGACCATAGAAGGTCGCATTCAGGAAATGCACAGCAGAATGAATCTTCCAGACATGGAGCGTAAAGTAGATCGCTTTTCTGGAGGCGAAATAAAAAGACTCGCTCTGGCACAACTCTTTATTGAAGAGCCAGATCTCATTTTAATGGATGAACCAACCAACCACTTAGATTTAGATATTATTGAGTGGCTTGAGGAATATTTGATCAATTACAAGGGAGCACTATTGATGATTACTCACGATAGATATTTCTTAGAACGCGTGTGTGGAACAATGTTCGAATTAGAAAACCTTCAATTTTATAAGTACGAAGGCAACTACAGCTACTACCTAGAGCAAAAAGAGCTCCGTGAAGCTAATGAAGCGGCTCACCTGCATAAAGCGAAGCAGCTGTTTAAAAAGGAATTGGACTGGATGCGCAAATCACCTAGCGCTCGAACGAGTAAGTCTAAAGACCGAATAGATCGATTCAAAGACGTCAAAAAAGTCGCCAACCAGCGCATTGATGATACAGAAGTCACACTTGCGCTTAATTCTCAACGATTGGGAGGGAAGATATTAGAGCTCCATAAAGTCGCTAAAAGTTATCCAGACAAATTACTGATTGAACAATTCAGTTACGTTTTTAAGAAAGGAGAGCGCGTAGGAATTGTAGGGCCTAACGGATGTGGTAAGTCTACATTGTTAAAACTCATCATGGAGCTAGAGACTCCTGACACGGGGAAGATAATTACAGGTGAAACTGTAGTTTTCGGGCATTATACCCAAGACGGAATGATAGACAAGAATGACCTCAAAGTGATTGAGGTGGTTCAGGAAATTGGAGAATACATCACTTTAAATAAGGGGCAGAAACTAACCGCTTCTCAGCTATGTGAACGCTTTCTCTTTGATGGACATCAACAATATAGCTATGTGAGCACCTTAAGTGGTGGAGAAAAGAGAAGGTTGTTTTTGTTGACCATTTTGATGAAAAACCCGAATTTTCTCATACTAGATGAGCCCACAAATGATTTAGACATACTCACGCTTCAAGCCTTAGAAGAGTTTTTAGAGGAATTTCAAGGTTGTTTACTCGTCGTTAGTCACGACAGGTACTTTCTAGATAAACTTTGTGACCACCTTTTCATCTTTGAAGGTGGTGGACGCATAAAGGACTTTAATGGCAGGTACTACGAATGGCGCGAGGATCAAAAAAGAGTGGATGCTATCAAAACTCCAAAAGGCAACACTATTGAGTCTCCTAAAGAGAAAAAAGCACCGAGAAAAAATAAGCTGAGTTTCTCTGAAAAACGAGAATGGGAGGATCTTCCTGTTCAAATCAATGCCTTAGAAGACAGACGCGAAGAGCTAAACCAAATTTTTGAGAGTAATAAGCAGAATCCAGATCAATTAGTTAAGGCCTCGGAAGAGATTGAACGCATCATCACAGAACTAGACCAGAAGGAAATGAGATGGTTAGAACTGAGTGAGTTCGAGAGCAAATAGTTATTTTTAATTTCATAATACAAGCACGACAGCTATTTTGACTGAAAACAAAGCCATACTCCAACTCCGTGATATCACGCGCGATTTCAAGCTAGGTGCCCAAACTGTACATGTACTTAAAGGGATAAATCTTGACATTGAAAAGAATCAATATCTTGCTTTAATGGGTCCTTCAGGGTCAGGAAAGTCAACCTTGATGAATTTGCTGGGTTGTTTAGATACTCCGACCCTCGGATCTTATAAACTTAATGGCACTGATGTCAGCTCATTGAACGACAACCAACTCGCAGAAATTCGCAATAAGGAAATAGGATTTGTCTTTCAAACATTTAACCTTTTACCACGATCAACAGCCCTAGAAAATGTGGCACTTCCACTTGTATATGCAGGTATGGGGAAACAAGAAAGGTTAGAGCGTGCATCTGAAGTACTCGCACAAGTGGGGCTTTCTGACCGCATGGATCATAGGCCTAACCAACTTTCAGGTGGACAGCGTCAACGCGTTGCAATCGCAAGGGCCTTAGTCAATAGACCTGCATTAATACTAGCGGATGAGCCTACAGGGAACTTAGACTCTAAAACTTCCCTTGAGATCATGAAACTCTTTGACGACATCCAAGCTGCTGGCAATACTGTTATCATAGTTACGCACGAGGAAGATATTGCGCAGTATGCAAAGCGTATCATTCGCTTGGTGGATGGAAACATCTACTCCGATATTACGAAATAAACAACCTCTTATGACATCAATTAGATGGAGTCTTCTCGCGGTTCTCATTACTTTTAGCGCTGTAGGACAAAACGTACTTACTCTTGAAGGTGCTGTGTTAAGAGCTCGCTCAACTTACAATCCTGAAGATTTACCTATGATGAAGTGGGTGCCTGGACAGGATGCCTATTCCTATCTCAAAGATGGTTACCAGACCTTAGTAATTGAACAAGTTGATGGGTTGGAATTATACCCAGCAATCAGCACCTCAGACATCAATGAAGCTTTAGCGAGGCATAAAACTAAAATTGGCGGTGCATACGTTCTTAATTGGTTAGATTCCGAAACACTCTACTTCCAAAGCGGTGGAAAACTGTTTACCTATGAATTGAACGGAACGTTAGCGCTTCATCAGGAATTGGCAGAAGATGCTTCAAATATCACGATTGCACCTAATTCGCTGAACGCAGCTTATACCGTGGACAACAATGTCGTTGTAAGCTGGAAGGATGGCACTGTTAATCAACAGGTAACAACTTTCGAAGACCGCAATATTATTTCTGGTCAAGCTATAGCCCGCAGCGAGTTCGGTATCACTAATGGTCTGTTTTGGAGTCCCAATGGCGCTGACATAGCTTTCTATCAAAAAGACGAAAATTTAGTCGCAAACTATCCGCTTCTAGAGCTCACAACAACACCTGGTTCACTTAGGGAAATCAAATACCCTATGGCTGGGATGCCTTCAGAATATGCTCGAGTGGGTGTTTACAGCAGGGATATGACATCGCCGGTATACTTAGACACAGATGGCGTAGAAAGTGACCAATACCTTACCAACCTGAGCTGGTCTCTTGATGGTACGATAATTACACTGGCTATTATTAATAGAGCGCAAAACCACTTTGATCTGGTTGCCTTCAATGCGCAAACCGGAGCTAAGATAGGGGTGCTTTTTAGTGAAGATGATGAGCAGTGGGCAGAGCCTGAATTCCCCGCATATTGGGTATCCGACGACCAATTTATTTGGATGAGTGAGCGTGATGGGTATATGAACCTCTATCTCTATCATAGCAGCGGAAGACTCATTCGCCAGTTGACTAAAAACCAATTTGTCGCTACTGGAATAACCGGACGTACCGTAAAGGGGGATATTCTATTCACCGCTACCGGTGATGATCCTCGTGAAAATCATTTATTTAGTGTTGACCTGCGTGGACGACAAAAACAATTGACAACAGAAGCTGGCTACCATAGAACAACAGTTCAAGAGAATGGACGATGGTTTGTAGACAGCTACCAGAACGTAAGTACCCCCCGAGTAATTCAACTAGCGTCTTATAGCGGTCAAACTCAACAAGCCTTGCTAGAGGCTTCTAATCCTTGGAAGGAATCCAATATTTCCGCTCCTGAGTTAGGGTCGATCACCGGTCCCGATGGCTCTAAACTGTATACCAGAATGTACAAGCCATTTGACTTTGACCCTACTAAAAAATATCCAGTATTGGTTTATGTCTATGGAGGTCCACACGCTCAAATGGTGACAAACAGCTGGAATGGCGGAGGACCGTTATGGATGAATGAATTTGCGAATAGAGGTTACATAGTCTTCACCTTAGACAATCGCGGATCTGCCCACCGAGGCACAGATTTTGAGCAGCAAATTCACCGCCAGCTAGGTACATTAGAAATGGAAGATCAACTAGCAGGAATAGCCTATCTCAAATCACTTGCCTACGTTGACGGAGAAAACATGGCGGTACATGGCTGGAGCTATGGTGGATTCATGACTACGTCATTGATGTTGCGTGAGCCTGGAACTTTTAAAGCCGGCGTTGCAGGAGGCCCAGTTACCGATTGGAAATACTACGAGGCCATGTACGGAGAACGTTACATGGACAGACCAGAGGAAAACATAGAAGGTTATGCCTTAAGCCGCTTGCATAATCATGCAGACAAACTGATAGGCGATTTACTGATGATTCATGGTACCGTAGATGACGTAGTAGTGATGCAGCACAACCTAAGCTTAGTACAGGAATTCATAAGTAAGGGAATTCAGATGGACTTCTTTCCTTACCCCATGCATCCACACAACGTAAGTGGTAAGGACCGCCTGCATTTGATGACTAAGGTGCTCAACTATGTTGAGGACGCACTACAGGAGTAAGCTTGAGTTGTACTACAATAAAAAACCCGCGTTCCTATAAGAAACGCGGGTTTTGATGTTTATCTAAGATCGTAATACTACTTACGTTTCTTACGCTTCTTCTTTGTCTTTCCTTTAACTACGGTCATTTCATCTATCAAGTGAGAAGCACCTGCGTACTTATCTATAATGAAAAGTGTGTAGCGAATGTCCACGGAAATCGTACGCTGTAGTTGATCCTCAAAGAAAATATCACCTGACATCGCTTCCCAATTACCATCAAAGGCTGTACCGATCAGATGACCATCGCCGTTAATCACTGGAGAACCTGAATTACCACCTGTAATATCATTATTAGAGATGAAGTTTACCACTAAATCTCCATTTTTGTCTGCATACTGACCGTAGTCTTTCGCAGTGTACAACTCCTTCAATTTAGCAGGAACCACAAATTCATCATTCGTGGGATCTTCTTTTTGCATGACGCCCTCAATAGTTGTGACGTAGTCATAATGAACAGCATCCTGCGGATCATAAGCGCCTACAACACCCCATGACATACGTAACGTAGAGTTGGCATCAGGTGCAAATGTTTTCTCAGGCATAGCCTTGCGTAAACCATCTGTAAACAAACGATAACCTTTGTCCATTTTCTCGATTACCTCAGCATTGCCACTTTCCGCACCAAAATATGCCGCAAGGAAACTACTTGATAATCTACCACCAGCATCTGCAGCAAGAACATCTGCGTCCATTTCCACCAACCAGGCTTCTAATGCCTCTTGAGATGCGTAGATAGAGTTGTCATAAACGTCTGTTACCAAAACACTCACGTCTCCGCCCATACTATCGCGAACCTCAGCAAAAATACTTGGCTGCTGATCTAATGCCGTATTTTTCATCCACATACTCCAGAGTGCCTGTGCGAGGTTACGATCAACCTCTGCTTGATATTCAGCAAAGTGATTTTCCGCATAGGCAATCACTGCAGCTTTATCGCCTTCTAAATCCTCTGAACTAGATAATGCGCCTAACATTCGTGCTAAACGAAAAGCGTATAAAGGCATAGATGCGCCACGTATACCGGCTTCCATAAGGTACACGCCATTTTTTACCGTAGCGTCTGTTGAAGCATAGGCCTCATTCAATAGGTCTAACGCATTTGCATAATCAGAACGACTAGTATCCGCATTTGCCCACTCAAGATAGCGGGCTTCAATAGCCTCTTTCTTCGCTTTAACCCTGTTTTTCTTTAGCTGCTCTGTTTGACCAATAAAGTATTTCCAATAATTGGCTGTTGATGCATAATTAGATGCTAAAGCAATACGAACTGCATCATCTGCATCCATTGCCTCTTTCATAATCGCCAGTTTCTGAGCGCGAATCTCAACAACACTTGGGTTGTATAAACTGATTGCTTGATCTATACCTGTAGAAGTCAAGAACCTATCCGTAGACCCTGGGAAACCAAAGACCATTGAGAAGTCACCTTCTTTAACACCATTTAAGCTCACTGGCAAGTGATGTTTAGGAGTTAACGGCACATTGTCTTCACTGATTTCTGATGGATTACCATCAGCATCAGAGTAGATACGGAACATAGAAAAGTCTCCAGTGTGACGTGGCCACATCCAGTTGTCTGTATCACCACCGTATTTTCCAACACTACTAGGCGGTGCTCCTACCAAGCGAACGTCCTTGTAGGTGTTAAATACAAATAAATAATATTCATTATTGTGAAAAAAGCTGCGGACGTAGGCATTCTGCACCGTGCCTTCTGTGGCTTCTTTTGCCAATGCGTTCCCAATTTCTTTTGCTTTAGCAGCACGTTGCGACTCCGTCATGTCATCCGTAAGTTCAGACATTACTTTATCCGTTACATCTTCCATACGCACTAGAATAGCCGCGGTAAGGCCAGGATTAGTACGTTCCTCTTCACGAGTCATCGCCCAGAAGCCATCTGTTAAATAGTCATTTTCTACAGTAGAGTGTGTTCTGATAGCGTCATAACCACAATGGTGGTTCGTCATCATCAATCCCTGGTTTGAGATCAATTCACCCGTACAAAATCCTCCAAGAGATACAATAGCATCCTTCACAGAGGCATTGTTGATGTCATACAATTCTGCCGCAGTAAGGTTTAATCCGTTTGCCTGCATTTCCGCGTGGTTCAAACGCTTTACTAACATAGGCAACCACATCCCTTCGTGGGCTGTTGTGATTACACTGCTGAATACAAGGGCGAGGGTTAACAAGCCAGCTGTAATTTTTCTCATGCTTTTTAGTTTCGGTTATCAAGAAAAAAGGCCCTGCTTTTCCAAACAGGGCCCTCAAATATAAGGTTTTCGATGCGTCAACTCCACCTGAAATGGTCAAAACACATTGGAATTATCGATTTACAGACCTAAAGCTTTCATTGGGTTACCTCCCATTAAAAATTCTTCAGGATTCTCTAAGGCTTCTTTCATAGCAACTAAAGTACCGACACTTTCACGTCCATCAATCACGCGGTGGTCATAGCTTAGAGCAACATACATCATGGGGCGAATCACTACCTCACCATTCACAGCAATAGGACGCTGGATGATGTTGTGCATCCCTAGAATTGCACTTTGAGGTGGGTTAATAATAGGCGTGGATAGCATAGAGCCAAAAACTCCACCATTTGTTATGGTGAATGTTCCACCTGTCATCTCATCCAAGGTGATTTTACCATCACGTACTTTTGAAGCTAGTCGGCCAATTTCCTTTTCAACTCCTGCAAAATCCATCGTCTCTGCATTGCGCAGAACTGGTACCATCAAGCCTTTAGGACCGCTAACAGCTATACTGATGTCTACAAAATCATAACTGATTAATTCATTGCCGTCTATCATGCTGTTTGTAGCAGGATACATTTGCAATGCGCGCGTTGTAGCTAGAGTAAAGAAGCTCATAAAACCGAGCTTCACACCGTGCTTCGCAAAAAACTGATCTTTGTATTTATTACGAACATCAAAAATAGGCTTCATGTCCACCTCGTTAAAGGTAGTCAGCATCGCCGTTTCATTCTTGACGCTCACTAATCTGCTTGCGAGTTTGCGACGCAAACTGCTCATTTTCTTACGTTCGGATTTGCGTTCGCCTGATCCTGCAGATCCCATGGAAGCGATCGCTTCAATCACGTCTGCCTTAGTTACACGGCCATCTTTTCCAGTACCGTTAGGGACTTTAGCTCCTGACTCCGCCATCATTTTCTTCGCAGCTGGAGAGGCTGTGCCTGTGGCATAGGTATCTGCCTGTGCAGCTATAGGTGCTTGCTTTTCAGCTGTCGGAGCAGGGTTTGGTGCCGCTGCCGGAGCAGCTAAACCGTCTGGGCGAGGAGCGCTTGTGTCTATCAAGCAAACCACCTGGCCTACTTCAACGACATCGCCTTCCTCAGCTTTCAAGGTGATAACACCTGCTTCTTCTGCGGGAAGTTCAAGAGTAGCCTTGTCAGAATCAACTTCTGCAACGGCTTGGTCTTTTTCCACATAGTCGCCATCACTGACTAACCATGTAGCTATTTCAACTTCTGTAATGGACTCGCCTGGTGAAGGCACTTTCATTTCTAACATGTCTCTATGTCTTAGATGCTAAATACTCGTTCAATTGTTTCGCGTTGACGCTGAAGGGCTACTTGATTAGAACCACTTGCCGTAGACGCACTTGGTACCGGTGACACTAGCGTCAACTTATGATGCATCTGCCATAGCATGTAGGTCCAAGCACCCATGTTGGCTGGCTCTTCTTGCGCCCAAACATATTGAGTCGCATTAGCATATTTTGCTATTTCATCTTTGATTGCTATATCATCAAGAGGGTAAAGCTGCTCTATGCGCACAATGGCAACATCATTAGCCTCTATTTTTTCTCTTTCCTCTAAGAGCTCGTAGTACAGTTTTCCTGAACACAAAACCACTTTAGTTACCTCTGCTGACACAACATCATGGTCTGGAATAATGGGCTGAAAAGAACCATTTGCCAACTCTTCCATAGTGCTTTTAACCCTTGGGTGGCGTAACAAACTCTTTGGAGACATAACCACTAATGGACGGCGGAAGTGACGCTTTTGCTGTCTTCTTAATAGGTGATAGAAATTAGCAGGAGTAGTACAGTTCGCCACGGTCATGTTTTCCTGGGCACAAAGTTGCAAGAAACGTTCTAATCTTGCAGAGCTGTGTTCTGCACCTTGACCCTCATACCCATGCGGGAGAAGCAGTACCAATCCATTTTGGACTTTCCATTTGTCTTCTGCTGCTGCAAGAAACTGGTCAATCATTATCTGAGCACCGTTTGCGAAATCACCAAACTGAGCTTCCCAAATAGTTAGCGTACCCGGAGTAACCATGGCATATCCATAATCAAAACCCATTACTGCATATTCACTCAACAGTGAATTATAAATCGCAAAACGACCTTCTTTTCCTGGAAACTCATTAAGCAGACACACTTCCTGTCCACTGTCTTCCACCGTTAAGATTGCATGACGGTGTGAGAAGGTTCCGCGCTCAACATCTTCTCCTGAAAAACGGACATTAAAGTCTTCAGCAAGGAGTGATCCGTAAGCTAAAAGCTCTGCCATTCCCCAATCCACGCTATTGCGCTGTTTTGAAATTTGTTCAGCGCGGTCTTTCATTAATCGCTCCGTCTTGCGCAAGAATTTTTTGTCTTTGGGAAGCGTCGTAATAAATTCTCCAATTTTTCTAAGACGGTCTAAATCAAAAGTAGTGTCCGTTGGCTTAAGCATGTCGCCTGGCTCAGCACCAGGATACCCTGTCCATTCCTCTTGCATAAAAGGAGTGATTACATTTCGCTCTATTTTTTTTGACTCGTCAAAATCTACTTCTAGCATTGTCTTAAACTCGGATTGCATTTCATCAACCATCTGCTTGTTTGCAATACCCTCAGATAATAATTTCTGTGTATAAATTTCACGCGGATTCATGTGAGCAGCTATTGCTTTGTACAGAATAGGTTGCGTGAAGCGAGGCTCGTCTCCTTCATTATGCCCGTATTTACGGTAACACAAAAGGTCTATGAACACATCACGTTCAAATCGCTGGCGGTATTCTATCGCTAATCTCACGACGTGAACCAGTGCTTCTGGATCGTCCCCATTAACGTGGAGAACAGGAGCAAGAATTACTTTAGCAATATCCGTACAATAGGTTGAGGAGCGTGCGTCTTTATAGTTAGTGGTGAATCCCACCTGATTATTGATTACTATATGCAGAGTCCCGCCGGTTTTATAGCCGTCTAGCATCTCCATTTGAATCGTTTCGTATACAACTCCTTGAGCAGCTATAGCGGCGTCTCCGTGAATGAGAATTGGCAATACTTTATTGCCGTCAAAGTTATAATCCTTATTTATTTTCGCGCGTGTAATACCCTCAACAACTGGGTCCACAGCCTCTAAGTGTGATGGATTAGGCGCAATATTCATTTTAACCGAGTGGCCGTCAATGGTTTTATGAACGGTCGTGTACCCCAAATGGTACTTCACATCGCCCTCAATAGTAACATCATCAAAAGCTTTACCCTCGAATTCCGAGAATATCTGTTTTCTAGGCTTTCCAAAAATGTTAGTTAACACATTTAGCCTTCCACGATGCGCCATGCCCAAGACAAATTCCTTAACGCCATGACGAGCTCCGTGATTGATGACTTCATCCAATCCTGGAATAAGTGATTCAGCTCCCTCAATAGAAAAACGTTTTTGACCCACAAACTTGGTATTCAAAAACGACTCAAAACTGACCGCTTGGTTCAGTTTATGGAGGATGTGTTTCTTCTCTTTTGTGTTTAGTTTAGGCTGGTTGTCATCTTTATTGATCCAATTCTTAACCCAGTTTCGGCGTTCATCGTTGCGAATATAATTGTACTCCACTCCTATGCTTTGACAGTATATAAGCTCTAAATGCTGAATGATTTCGCGCAACTTACGCGGACCGGAAGCTCCTAACTCAGTAGCTGCATTGAATGATATGTCAAGATGCTCTTTTGATAATCCAAAATTCTCCAGCGCTAAGGTGGGCTTATACTCTCTGCGCTCACGAACAGGGTTGGTATGAGTAAACAAATGACCTCTTGAACGGTAGCCTTGAATAAGGTTAAGAACGTGAAACTCTTTGATCACTTCGTCAGGAACGCCGGCTTCAATTAAATCTTCTTCTGAGTAGACCTCCTTCGCAAAGTCATACCCTTGGAAAAACGCCCTCCATCCAGGCTCAATGCCATCAGGATTTTTAAGATAGCTTCCGTACTGTTCATCTATGAACTGTGCGTGTACACTACCTAAAAATGAAAATCTGTCCATTTCAATTTGTTGGAAATTCAATCAAAAATACAACACAAAACGTGGACAAGTATTGGATTGTGACAATAATCATAGCGGCTTATCATATGGCGCAGTTAACGCATAGCCGCATTTCAAAAAAAGCCCCAGAATGGGGCTTTTTTTTTAATATTCTTCTTCGTTCCAAAGGAAATCTTCCTCGGAAGGATAGTCGGGCCAGATCTCTTCTATACCCTCGTATGTTTCTTCTTCTTCCTCTTCGATAGCTTGTAGATTTTCTACAACTTCAAGAGGGGCACCCGTGCGAATAGCATAATCAATAAGCTCATCACGAGTTGCAGGCCATGGGGCATCGCTTAAATAGGATGCTAATTCTAAAGTCCAGTACATAATTTATATCGAACGTTTAAGTCGTTATTTCGTGCAAATGTAGTTTTTTACTTCACTTGTGCAACTTCATTACTAAAAATGTAACCTCCTAATAATTAGGAGTCCAAACTACTTCATCCAATCCTTCTGTATAAAGAACATATCTCGCTTGAACAAACAAGAAGTCAGAGAGCCTATTTAGAAACAGTGGTATTTCGGTCTTTACCTCCACCTGCTCTGACAAAGCCACTATTAGACGTTCGCTTCTTCTACAGATCGTACGCGCGATATGACACATAGACGATGCCTTCGAGCCACTTGGAAGGATAAAATTCTTGAGCTCCGGTAATTTTTGACTCCAACTGTCTATCTGAGATTCAAGTCCTTTAACCAGTGATGAACTGATCTGCGGCATCGGAAATGAAGCTTTGCCATCCAGTGCTAAATACGACCCCATGGAAAACAACTCTGATTGAATCTCTTGCAGCAAAGGAAAGCAGCCAGACGGAACTTCCGCTGAAACAAGTCCTAGCCATGAGTTCAATTCATCAAGTGTGCCATATGCTTCTAAGCGCAAGTCGGACTTAGACACCCTGGTGCCGGTAAGTAATGAGGTGGTCCCCTTGTCTCCTGTTTTTGTGTAAATTTTCACTAGTAGGCGCGTTCGTTTCTACCTTCAACATAGAAAATAAAGCTCTTGTTCACGACTCTGTTTCCTCCTTCGGTGGGATAGTTTCCCGTGAAGTACCAATCCCCTGGATGGTTTGGACAGCTTTTGTGAAGGTCCTCAATGTCTTGATAAACGATACTGACTTTCGCTCGTACCTCAGGTGGCGTCAATAATTCAGCAATCTTGTCGCTGATTTCTACCGCAGTAAATGGCTCGTAAATTTCTTTTACAAAATTCTTAATCTCACCATCTGGCATCGCCTCCTGGTCTTTACACTTTTTGTAGATTTCTTCAATCAAATAAGATCGACCCGATTCTGTCAAAAGTGCTACCGCTGCGCGAAAGGCAATAAAATCACCCATTCGCGCCATATCTATGCCGTAGCAGTCTGGATAACGTATTTGCGGCGCAGAAGAGGCAACTATGATATGCTTAGGGGACAATCTGTCAAATATTTTAAGGATACTTTGCTTTAGCGTGGTACCTCTAACAATACTATCATCTATTGCAACCAAATTATCATTAGGTCCAACAGATCCGTGGGTGATGTCATACACATGACTTACTAATTCATCTCTAGTACTGTCTTCTGCAATAAACGTACGCAGTTTCACGTCCTTCCACGCTACTTTTTCAACCCTTGGTCTAATAGACAGGATTTCCTTTAATTGATCATCTGTAGGGTTACCGAGCGCCTTTATTCTGTCAAATTTCATGTTGTTGAAATGGTCTTCCATTCCTTTCACAACACCATAATAACTAACCTCAGCCGTATTCGGAATGAATGAGAACACAGTGTTCTCAACGTCTCCTTCCACTTTTTCCACCAGTTTCGGGACCAATCGACGGCCCAACTCTGTACGTTCTTTATAAATATCTCTATCGTTTCCTCTTGAGAAGTAAATGCGCTCAAAAGAACACGCTTTATATTCAAGAGGCTCCTTAATCTGCTCAATAGAAACCTCACCATGGTGCTTTACAATCAATGCCGCACCGGGAGGAATCTCTGAAATAGCGTCTGTGGGAAGATTCATTGCTGATTGAATCACCGGACGCTCAGATGCCACTACAACAATCTCGTCGTCATAGTAATAAAAAGCAGGCCGAACGCCAGCAGGATCACGTAACACAAATGAATCTCCGTGTCCCATCATTCCTGCCATAGCATAACCACCGTCCCATTTTTTCGAAGCACTTTTGAGAACACCTGCAACATCTAGTCTCTTGGCAATTTCAGCAGTAGCTTCTTTTTTACTGAAGCCTTCTTCTTTTAATTCATAGTACAAACGGTCATTCTCCTCATCCAGGAAATGGCCAATTTTCTCCATGATCGTAACCGTATCCGCTTTTTCTTTTGGGTGTTGACCAAGCTCCACTAATTCAGAGAAAAGCTCATCAACATTAGTCATGTTGAAGTTACCTGCAACAATTAAATTACGAGTTGGCCAATTGTTTTGACGCAAAAAGGGATGACATGCCTCTATCGTATTTCCACCATAGGTTCCATATCGCAAGTGGCCTAAAAACACTTCTCCTGTGAAGGGAAGATTTTTCTTTAACCAGGGTACGTCTTTCAATAAATCCGTGTTCGTGCCAATTCCTTCCGCTATTCTGCCTTGAATTTTCCCGAAAATGTCTCCAATACTATTAGGATCTACACTTCGGTACCTTGAAATATAACGTGTACCAGGATCCATATTGAGCTTTATATTCGCTATACCAGCACCGTCTTGACCACGATTGCGTTGTTTCTCCATCAGGAGATACATTTTGTTTAGGCCATAAAAAGCAGTGCCGTACTTCTCAACGTAGAACTCCAGAGGTTTTCTGAGTCTTACAAATGCAAGGCCACATTCGTGTTTGATCGCGTCACTCATAGAAGGAAAATTGTAAGATGCGAAATTACCATAATTCACTGCCGTTATCAAGAATGTTTAGAGGAATTGCTGAAGGTCTAAATTCAACCACTCGAGTGCCGCTCCATGCAGCAACTTCCCCTTCCGTTCTTCACTCCAAGGCATACTGCCAATAAGCTTTCCAGGCTCTAACTCACCTAGTGGAAATGGATAGTCTGTGCCCAGAGCTACTCTGTTCTCACCTACCATTTCAACAATATGATCGAGCATTTTTTGATCATGAACCAGTGAGTCTAACCAAAATTGGCCTAAATACTTCTCTGGTGAAACAGGATTATCTATAGCTACAAGATCCGGACGTACATCAAAACCGTGCTTTATCCTACCCAATGTTGCGGGGAAAGATCCACCACCATGGGCAATAGCAATGCGAAGATTTGGCAGTCGCTCAAAGACGCCGCCAAATATTAAAGAACATATAGCAAGAGAGCTTTCAGCGGGCATACCAACCAACCAAGGCAGCCAGTATTTGGGCATTTTTTCCTTTGCCATCATGTCCCAGGGGTGGACAAAAACAGCCATCTCTAAATCTTGACAAGCTTCAAAAAATGGAAACAACTCTCGGGCATCTAGGTTCCAATCATTCACGTGCGTTCCGATCTCAATACCTTTTAGTCCAATTTCCTTACACCTCCTTAGCTCTTGAATAGCTAACTCAGGACTCTGCATAGGCACTGTTCCTAGGCCCACAAACCGCTTAGGCTGTTTCACGCAAATCTCAGCAATGTGGTCATTTACAAACCTCGCTACCTCCAGCGTGTCTTTGGGCTTTGCCCAATAACTAAACATCACAGGCACAGTTGAAAGTACCTGCACGTCCACGCTGTGATGTGCACAATCTAACAAGCGTACGGAGGGATCCCAGCAATTTGCCCCTACCTCTCTGAAAAAGGTTTCATCTTTCATCATTCTCGCGCAAGACGGCATATGATGGTCTAGTGATATAAAGCCCCCATAACCAAACCTTTCGCGGAAATTCGGAATGTCCCTTGGGAGTATATGGGTATGAATATCTACTGTAAAATTTCTTGAGGTCACCTCACACATACTTAAATAAATCTTGAATCCGCCTCCATGACTTGGTGGCAACTATTACAAGTCCTAAGTTCATGACTCGCGTAATATTCTTTGAATTTTGGCAGGAACTCATTTTCAATATCCTTGAGTTCAAAAAACGTCTCGTGTAACTTTTCGTTGCATGACTCACAGAACCACATTAAGCCATCCGTAAAGCCACGTCCTTGACGTACACGTTCAATGACCAAGCCCAAACTTCCCTCGTGACGAATAGGTCTGTGTGGTGTTTTTGCTGGAACGACCATCATATCTCCTGGCCCCAGCTCCAACGTTTCCTCCTTACCATTTACCTGAACCTTAACCGTAATATGGCCTTCAAGTTGATAGAAAAATTCCTCCGTCTCATTATAGTGGTAATCCTTACGAGCATTTGGACCCGCAACCACCATCACGATGAAATCTTCACTGTCTGGTGTCAAGTTTTTATTAGCAACAGGAGGCTTGAGCAGATGTCTGTTCTCGTCCAGCCACTTTTGGAAATTAAAAGGCTTCAATAATGACATGAGTGTTGAGTTTAAAGCGACAAGTTAGGGAAATTCGTGGTTGATGTGCAGGCAGTGTTTGGCTTGTGTATCTTCGTAGGAACAGATTGACCTTATGAAGATTCTCAACTATATAAATGGAGTATTACAAGCTCCAGTCAACAACAAGTATTTAGACAATACAAATCCCGCTACTGGTGAAATCTACGGGAGCATCCCTCGAAGTGATGCTGAAGATGTGGAGGCAGCCGTTAAGGCAGCAAAAAAGGCCTTTCCTTCTTGGAGCGCACTCTCTGCAGGGCAACGTTCAAATTGGCTTTTAAAAATAGCGCAGGCTATTGAGGATCGCATGGATGAGCTCGCTTTAGCCGAAAGTGTGGATAATGGGAAGCCCCTTTCTCTCGCTAAGGCAGTAGACATTCCACGAGCCCGTGACAATTTCAAGTTTTACGCAACTGCCGTTTTACACGACGCCTATGAAACCCATGACATGGGTGCAGACGGATTCAACTACACGCTACGTCAACCTATTGGTGTCGCAGGTTGTATTTCTCCATGGAATTTACCGCTCTACCTCTTTAGCTGGAAAATAGCTCCAGCTTTAGCCTCTGGAAATACGGTGGTGGCAAAGCCATCTGAGGTCACACCTGCAACGGCTTATTTACTTAGTGAAATACTACGTGATATAGATTTCCCAAAGGGTGTACTTAATATTGTCCATGGACTAGGTGGAGAAGTGGGAGCATCTATTGTAGAGCACCCAGATACCCAAGTTATTTCCTTCACTGGAGGGACAGAAACCGGGAAAGCTATTTCCAAGGTGGCGGCACCGATGTTTAAAAAACTTAGCCTAGAATTAGGAGGGAAAAATGCCAATGTGATTTTCAACGATTGCGATTTTGAAGAGGCTGTAAAAACCAGCGTGAGGTCCTCCTTTTCTAACCAAGGCCAGATATGCCTTTGCGGTTCTAGAATTTACGTCCAGCGTGGCATCTATGATAAATTTAAAGCTGCTTTTATTTCTCGCGTTGCAGGATTGACGGTTGCGGATCCCTTATCACAAATCTCAAGAATGGGGGCTATTGTAAGTAAGGATCATTTTGAGAAGGTGCTCTCTTATATTGAATTAGCAAGGGAAGAGGGAGGAACATTACTCGCTGGAGGGCATGCTGTTAAATTAGAGGGACGGTGCGAAAACGGCTACTTTATTGCCCCCACCGTCTTTGAGAATTTACCTATAGGTTGCCGCACAAATCAAGAAGAAATCTTTGGACCGGTAGTAACACTAACTCCTTTCGACACGGAAGAAGAAGCGCTATTCCTTGCGAATGGGACTGTTTATGGCCTTGCCTCGACAGTGTGGACCACAAACCTGCAAACAGCGCATAGAATGGCTGCAGGATTGCATGCTGGCATTATTTGGGTGAACTGTTGGCTGCACCGCGACCTCAGGACGCCTTTTGGAGGAGTTAAACAGAGTGGTGTTGGTCGTGAAGGTGGCTTTGAGGCTCTTCGGTTCTTTACTGAACCTAAAAATATTTGTATCAAATTATAATTAGACCATGAGTACAATATCAGATAAGGCTAATAGCCTTCACAACAGTGCGAGAACACAAAAACCTAGAGGCCAGTTTTCTAACTCAGAAGAGTATACTCTAGTGGATGCCTATAAAGTACAGCATGCGCTCATTCAACGCAGAATTGAAGAAGGTTTTCCATTGATTGGTGTGAAAATGGGTTTTACTTCGAAGGCAAAGATGACACAGATGGGAGTTGACGATATGATCATTGGCCAATTAACGGCTGACATGACCATCCATCAAGATCAACCATTTCAAAAAAACCTATTCATTCACCCTCGCGCTGAGCCGGAGATCGCCTTCAGACTGTCTAAAGACATCATCGAACCTTTGACCGTAGACCAGCTTCACCTTTATATTGATGGCGTGGCAGCAGCAATTGAAGTCATTGACTCGCGATACGATAATTTTAAATTTTCTTTGGAAGATGTAGTGGCAGATAACTGCAGTTCATCTGCCTATGCGGTAGGGAATTGGTGCGAAGTTCCATTGGGGTTAAATGGCTTAGACATGACCATGACTTTTGATGGAGTAATAGCCGCACAAGGCAATAGTGACGCTATTTTAGATAATCCGTTTGAAGCTTTAGCCGCAGCTACGAGACTTGCATCAGAATATGGAATTGCGTTGAAGTCTGGAATGGTAGTTCTGGCGGGAGCATCTACAGCAGCGCATTTTATCCAAGAATCCTCTAACGTTACTCTTGATGTAGACGGCTTAGGCGTGGTATCATTCCGTGTCGTATAAAAAAGCAAGCCGCTTCGGGGTACGAAGCGGCTTGCTGAACAAAACCATGTCGCGTCAAGTGAAATTAACCATTTACACTCTATCTATAAAAGACGCTGATTAAACAATGTCAAATCTTATGCCAAAGTATGGTAAAGGGATGTTAATTCTATAATTCAACCCCAAGACTGACGAGTATTTGTGATCGCTCGTAGCTCAGCGGAATATCGTTCCACGTGCCCGTATGGTCAGTAAAACTACTGTAGTAGGTAACGTCTATGCTGACTTTCCATAAATCAATACCTAGAGAAGCGTTGTAGCCAGCCGTTGGGGTATCAAAGGTGTTGCTAAAGGCATTGTTACTTATTGTCCCCTGATAATGCACCCCGCCTTCTGCTCGAGCAAATTTCAAAAGACGTATTCCTATCCCCACATCTAGTTGCAGGAACTTTTGGTCAAATCGCTCGTAAAACAAATCATTGTTGCCATCGTTCCCTTCTAAAAAATGAGTGTTTTTTGCATAAAAAAGTGAACCAGACGTATACAACTGATCACCTAAATACTGTCTTCCAAAAACACCTATATGATATCCATTGTCCATAGTCTCTCCTTCAAAAATCTCCTGGGCAGACGCTGAAGCGGCATCTAACCCAATAGCATTGAGTTCGTAATTCAAGCCTGTACGTACTCCCCATCTACTCTGTCCTGTAGCTGAAACTGTTAGCACAAACGCAACCAATAATATTATGTTTTTCATAGAGCTCCTTATCTTGTCATATGACTAAGGCAGTAATTGTGCCAATTGGTCCTGAATCTCAGAATTAATCACATAGACCACCTGTCGCTTATCTGTTGGAGATTTCTCACGAAGAACGATCTCTGCTTTGAAAATTCGCAATCCTAATCCGTTTAATTCCTTTAGAAATATGCTGCGTTGACGGCGCTGAACCTCCCAGCTTTTTTCTTGAACATTTAAAATACTGTTCAAGTCTTCTGCCAGTAAGGGACCGCTCAAGAGCTGGCGTAGTAAGTTAGTTTGTGTTATATTAAAGTAGCTTTTGATAGCCTCCATCTTCCTGGTCTTTCCAAAGAATCTACCCCATGAGATTGCCGTTAGAAAAACGATCACCATGAGTGCTAATGCTAAAAACGCAATACGCAAAGACCTCTCTCTGGATGAGGTAAATAAAGGTACTTGACCTTTATTTCGCATATGAGTTGTGAGATACTCGAAACTATATCCTACCGGAATAACATCACTAACTCTTGGTATTAATATTGTCCGCTCATTTAACGAGTACAAGCAATCAAGACTACTCAAAGGACCTGTTTGGTTATATAATAACCCGTTTTCTATACTCCTATCAATGATTGTGTTACCATAAAAGTCAATCTCCCATGCCCAGTTATTACTCATTACTAAAAGTGTAGTATCGGTCATTCGATGGGTCTTAATTAACCCCCCTCCTTCAAGATTGACAGAAAAGTTCCCTTTTTTTAACCAGGTGTGATTGCGAAAGTCAAAAGCATACAATACACCACTGTCGGATGTATACAAGACATCATGGTCTCTATCATAAAAAATCAACGGAATTCTTCGTTTCCCTCCTTCAGGTATTTTAACAGGAAACGGTGCGCTGGACATAAAGTTCCACTCCCTTCTTACTTCAGAAAAATAGATCAATAAATTATTTTCAAGCCAAAAACCATAACCACCAAAAGAGAAAATAGTATCCTTCCTCTGAAATTGATAGGCATCAAAGTTATACCCTTGATAGGAAGTTCGATCTTGACGGTGAATCCTATTATGGACTGTATCAATTTCAAACACTTGGCCAGATCCAGAAAAAGTAGCCAACCACAATCCATTTCTTAAAAACAGATGACCTTTTTTACCTACAAGAGCATTGCCCTTCTCGTAATTAATGGCAAAGGGTTGTAATGTGTCTATATGGTCCTTGAAATAGGCGAAGTGCTCACCCGTAACCATGGATAAAACGTGAATACTACTATCAACAGATGAGCTCCACGAGACCGTTCCAATTAGTTCTTCAGCATCAGCACGGCTTAAGCAACATAATGACAGCAATCCTACAATAAGTGATTTATGCTTTATAAACATGTTATTATGTGTTATCACTAATAAGTTCTACGTAAACATACGAATAAGTCCGATCTTGAAATGACGAGTAAATTTAGAACTCCTGTAAAGCCTATAACCCTCAAAGGATTATGGGCTTTTTTATTCCCATTATTCAGAATTAAAGTGCCTCAATAAAACTTTGGAGGTCGGAGAGCTGAGATGCAGAAAGCCCAAGCGGTTGAATCAGTAGCGACTGATAATCATGTAATGTTCCACCGGCATTGTATTGAAGTAGCACATCCTCTAATGTTGCGACAGAACCGTCATGCATGAAAGGTGCCGTTAGCGCTGCATTTCGCAAAGAGGGCACTTTGAAGGTATAGAAGTCTGAAGAATCTAGCGTAAGCTGACCGCGGCCGTAATCACCGTCTAACATGGAGGTGCCATTGTTATGAAAGGAATAGTCAGTAAATAGTGGCCCCGAATGACATTTAGAGCAGTTCGCCGCTCCATAAAATAATTCCATACCTCTTTTAGCAGATGGAGTTATCGCATTATTGTCTCCAGAAATGTATGCGTCTATATCAGCATCCTTATAAATTAATGTGCGCTCGTATTGCGCGATAGAACGCGTTATAGTATAGGCGGTGGCAGAATCATTGAAAGCTTGTAGGAATAATTTTTTGTAGGTGGAGTCCTGGTTCAACCTGTCTGCCAGTAGCACCATATTAAAAGCCATTTCGTTATGTTCTTGAATGGGTACTAAAATTTGCATTTCCAATGTGGGCACTCCTCCTTCCCGCATGAAATAGGGCTGGTACCCTATGTTGATTAAGGAGGGGGAATTTCGAACTCCCAGGCGGCCCTCTACTCCTGGAGAAACAGCAAGGTTATCAGCTAAAGCAAATTGAGGTTTATGGCATGAAGCGCAGCTTATAGAGGAGTCTATACTGAGTATAGGATCTTCAAACAATTGCCTGCCAAGGTTAATTTTGGATGCATCAGGTTGGTTGTCTTGAGGATAAGACATCTCTGGCCAGTTTGACAATGTGCCAGGAACTTCTGGATTGTTTCTTTCACAAGACGATATTAAGACTATAAGTCCTAGAGCAGCGAGTTTAAAACGGTGAGCTGAAGCGTTCATCTTGAATAAGTTCTTGGTCTGTCAATGTATGTAAAAAAGAGACCAGGTCACTTATATCTTGCTCATTCAACATTAATCCAGTTCCCATGGTCATTTGTAATGCCTGATCAATTGTCGCACTGGATTGTAGTCCCGTATTATAATGCTGCACCACCTCTTCGAGCGTTTGGAAAATTCCGTCATGCATATAAGGAGGTGTAAGTGCGATGTTTCTCAGGGTGGGTGTTTTCATTAATCCTATATCAGCGGAGTCGGCGGTCACAATAAAGCGTCCCAGGTCCGAGTTCAGTGAATCCGTACCGTTGTTCATGTAGGTGGGCGAATCAAACGTCTTACCGCTATGACAGTGCCCACAATCTGCGCCACTTTCATCTGGAAAGAAGGGATTGTATTCTCCAAAAAACAAGTCACGACCACGGTCCTCTTGTTCTGTAAGCAGAGCAGATCCATTAAGGTATTTATCGTACTTACTCCTATATGAGACGATGCTGTTCATAAACTGCTCTAACGCCAGTGAGACGAGATAAGAGCTTGGTTCCGCTGTTCCAAAGGCACGTAAAAACTGATGTGTATACAAGGTGTCTTGAGCGAGTTTCTCTATCACATTTTCCAATGTCTCATCCATTTCTATGGCATCTTGGATAGGCATTAAGCTTTGGTCTCTCAATTTTTCAACACGTCCATCCCAGAAGTATCCATTTGTATTCCAAAGCATGTTAACCGCGCTCATGGCTTGTCGATGACCCATGTCTCCATGGATTCCTGTGCTAAATTTTGCGGTATCCGAAAAGGCATTTACCTGCTTGTGACAAGAGGAACACGACATTGAATTATCTCCACTAAGTCGATTCTCGTAAAACAGCATCCTTCCTAGCTTTACGCCTTGATTGGTTAGCTTGTTATCTAAGGGAATCTCCGGAGTAGAAAGTGCTCCATATTCGAGTGAATAAAGGGTTTGGTCAATGATCGGTTCTGGTGGTGTTTTGCTACAACTCCACATTCCTAATAATACAGCAATAATGATTCCTAAAACACGCATTATCTTACAACAACGCGTTCAGTTCTAATGCTTTTACCCTGTCTTAATATCACAATATATACACCTGTAGTCTTCATGACGAAACGTTCGTTCGCGTGTTCTGCAGTACGGTGCTCAATCATTTGACCTAATACATTTATTACCTCTATCTGTGAACCAATTGGTGCAGCAATCCAGAAGCTTCCATTCGTAGGGTTTGGATATATTGAATAATCTAAAGGCTTTAATTCCTTTTCACTTAACGCGGCATTACCCTCTGAAGAGGAAAATACGTGATTGTTCATGTTTACTAACGCTAGACGCGCAGAACCCGTTTCTCCATGAGAAATCACTCCTTGACCGACCGCTACTCCTCGGGTAAGCGCATCGTAGTTTGCCACTAGTTTAATCTCTAACGTATCTGCACCTACAGCAACTCCTGAAGTTGATATCGTTTGCATCGCGTAGTTTACATCGCCTAGGCCATGCAATTCAAAGCCTTGGTTAAAGGACGATGACCCCATACCTTCAGCAGCGATAAATCTATATCCCGCTGACCAACCCCAATGCATGGAAGGAGATTTAGGCGCTAGAGGGCTCTGTGGTGAATACGTGGATGGATCCAAGTGATTTAAGCTCGTACCCACTCCAATAGCGAATCTTACAGCGGTAACGCTGTCAAGACTCTGGCTCCCTAAATAAAGGTTTGTTGAAGCAGCGTCTAGCGCATCAATAAGCAATACTTCGGGGTAGTTAAATACCGAGTCATTGTCATAGATCACTTGTATGTCTCCCATGTAATATTCTAAGCGTGAAAACTTGAACTGGTTACCTAGGTTATTCACACCTATGGAAGAAGAAGTTAAGGGCGCAGATGCCATGGTATGATCTATGGTCAATACCAACTCTTTTGTGGACTGCGAAAAGAGGGATATACTTAATGCTAGGGCAAAAAAACTGAGGGCAAATCTTTTCATGATAGATGTAATATTTTCATCAAGTTAACACATTATTGGTGACGATTGTTCATTCGTAGAAAGAACAATAAGCCCATGGTCTTGTTATACCTTCTCAAATCAAAACGTTATATGGAACCACGAAGTATCTTGTTAAAAAAGATAAGACCAGAAATTAAGTCCGTTAATACGAAGGCGCAATCTCTGGACATAGAAACTTTCCAAAACGAGACTTTAAGACCGATTTTGAAATTCCAAAATGATCTACTTCTAGAAATTTATCGACAATACATTGCTCAATACAAGAATGCTTTTTACGAATTAGACGAGCCCCAGAAACCCGATTACATCAGTCATTCTCTAAAAGCAAACCATACCTTTAGACACCTCATGATTGGCACGGTGATAGGGCTCTTTTCCTTAGAGGAATATCTTAGTTATGCAGGGCAATCTTCTGTTATTAATAAGCGTATCATTTCGATGCTAGTCCAACGTTACCAGGACCAATTACCTTTATTAAACCAAAGACTCTCCATTTAGATCTGTCGTTAACACATCCGACATAAAATCCACAAATGGCCTAACCTCCCGTAAAGCATTGTTGACACGCTCTAAGAAATCATCTTTGTCAACTTCATTGTCCTCAAAGCGAATCATAAACAAAAATTGCTTCTTTCGAATCAAATCAATATCTGGGTGGTGCTTGTCAAAAGCTCTCGGAGCCGATTTTAATTCATCACCCACTAAATCACCCCACGTATTTTTAAATGAGGGTTGATTAATAACGTTTCTAAATTCATCACCTGAAACGGACAATTCCTTGCGAATACGCAATAGATCTTTCGGTTCAGGTCCCCAAAAACCACATGCTAGAAAACTATCATCAGGGGAAATATGCAGGTAATAGCTGCCTCGAAAGTTTGGCTGTGCGCGATGAAAAGCAATACCGAAATTTGTTTTATACGGTGTTTTATTTTTTGAAAAACGGACATCTCTATAAATGCGCATAAGCTTCCATCCTTCCAGTGAATCATGAACACTAATTTGATTAAATAACAGGACACAGAATTCCTTGACTTCCAATTCAAGCTCTTTAAACAATGGCTTATGTTCTTCAAACCAATCTCTATTATTGTTCTCTTTGAGACTGCTGAAAAACTGAAAAACTTTTGGGTTGATACTATTCATCGAACTAGACTGGTTTAAAACGTGATCAAAGTCATCAAATTGAATTGATCGCGACTGGAACTCTCAAACAACTGATTCATATAGCCTGCTTCTATACGAGTCTGTTTATTTAATTGATAACCAACGCCCAGGTAAACTCGATTGCGATCAAAAACAGCGCTTTTGGTATTTAAAAACACTTCATTATAGGTAGAAAGATATAGCATTGAGAGGTCGTCTTTGAATTTGATTAATGGAATTTTAGCAGCTAAAAAATAACGTACACGCATTTTAAAATCTTCTTCAACAAAACGTTGCTCAAATCTATAGCGATGGGTTAATGAAACAGCTCCAATACGATTATTCGCGATAAATTGCTGAAAGATTCGGTGTTCATTTGTAGCTATCTTTTCTTGTGTTTGTTGCGTATAATTCTCTGATAGGATATAACCATAACCCACAAGAACATTATTGTTATTTTCTGATAAATTATAACCAATCCCAGTCCTAACCAGTAGTTGTTCTAAGTCTCCAACAACATCATAATTTCGATACTGAACTTCGTTGTGAATATTCCATTTACTACTCAGTTTTTTACTGCCTATGTAAATAAGCCAGTTTCCGAAATCACTCTCTTGAGCGTCCATATTTGAAGGAAGCACTAGTATACTGACTAATACTGCTATAAAAAAGTTTGATTTTTTAACACTACTAAGTAGCCCTGTGGTTTTCCATACCATACACTAACTCTATAATTGTCAAGTCCTGCTTGCTATATTAAGACATTTTAACATTGATATCAAGAATAAAGTTCGCACAGAATAATGGAACCTTGCAGCAACAAAATCTCGAGAAAAATAAAACCCCACTGAAAAGTGAGGTTTTATAAGGGTTTGTACTTGTGGAGAAGATGGGAGTCGAACCCACGACCTCTTGACTGCCAGTCAAGCGCTCTAGCCAACTGAGCTACATCCTAAAGGTTCTCATAATTAGTTAGTTACGATTTATTTTGAATACAAGCATATCGAAAGTGACACTATAAGTGACACATTGAGAGTAAAAACAGAATTAACACCGACAATTACAAAGAAGAGTAGACAGGAGTATTTGGTAGCCTTTTGGTATGAAAACAAGAGGTATCGGTATAGTAGTGGAAATGCTATTAGTCTTGAACTTCAACCTAACATCTTTCCTGTTTCACAGAGGTTACAACAAGTAACTCTATTGTGTGCTGCATACACTCTTGAAATCGCAAAAGGATGGCGACCAGAAGTCAAGCCTATTCATCATCAAAAGACTCTGACTATAGGAAGCATCGCTGCCTTTGTACTTTTAAGAAAGCTTTCCTTGAGTTATTCTGAATCATATAAGAAAGAGCTGGAATACACCGAAAAGGTATGGAAACGATACATCTCTAATATGGGGATAGAGCACAAGCCTATTGAAGCTTTGACTACAGAAATCATAAGAGACTTTATCTATAGCGAAGCTCCATCTCCTGCAAGTATGGCGAACCTTAAGAGGAACATCTCAGCCCTTCTAAAGGATGAATTAGAGTCTAATGGCATAGTGCTTAACTTCAGTAGAATAAAGCTCCCTAAAGTACCTCAACAGCTCCATAAACCCATAGATGACATAGGCGCTCTACTGAGCGATATCAAGGAGTTTAATGTAAGTCTATACTTGTGTTGTTTAATGACCTACACAATGCTCCTAAGGCCACATAGAGAGGTACGATGCTTGTCTTTTCGTGACTTCAATAACGACTTTACTCAAGTAAGCCTAAGCGGCTCTAAAGTGAAGTCTAAAAGGAATCGTGTGGTACCTGTTCCTGGCGTTGTAAGAGATGAGCTAATAAGAAGATTTACAGGTAATAGAAACGCCAATGTGTTCACTCTAAAGGAAGAGGATTACAACAGAGATTACTTCAAGACATTATGGTCAAGATATAAGAGGCAGAGTCATCTCTTGGAAAGAGACCAAACTCTCTACAGCTTTAGGCACACAGGAGCCATCAATGTCTTTGAAAAGACAGGCTCTCTACTCAAGCTACAGCAGGTAATGGGCCATAGCGATATGAAAGTATCACTTACCTACCTAAGAGG
>CAWURU010000012.1:0-17935 GCA_963925515.1 uncultured Flavobacteriales bacterium | reverse complement strand
AGCGATCAGGACCTCCAATTCAGCAAGAGTTACAGCCACCTTCGGGAAAGATAAACGTACTGAGTATTCGAGGATTGAACTTAGGATACAAGACTAAAAAGGGACTAAAAACCACGATGGACTGGGTGGTTAGGGACCTTGACCTGAAACTGTTAAAAGGGGAAACCTTAGGGCTGATAGGCCCTTCGGGTAGCGGAAAGAGCTCTATAGGTCGAGCAATCGTTGGGCTTAACGAATATTCTTGCACATCGTTCGACTACGAAGGCAATTCACTGAAGATCCAGTTCATTTTTCAAGATCCATTCAGTGCCTTAAACGGCAGTCATAGTATTGGCAGGATTTTAGGAGCTGTCCTAAAAAGACATCAAGGTGAACTTAGCGCTGAGGAGCGCCATAGTCGTGCTGGAGCATTACTGGAAGAAGTAGGTCTCACGGCAGAAGACTTAACTAAAAAGCCAGCGTCCTTTTCAGGCGGTCAGCGCCAGCGGATAGGTATTGCAAGAGCTCTTGCTGCGAACCCAAAAGTCTTGATTTGTGACGAAAGCGTGAGTGCCTTGGATGTTAGCGTCCAAGCACAGGTCTTGAACCTGTTGAACGGAATTAAAAAGAACCGGGATCTCAGTATAATTTTTATCTCACACGACCCCGATGTTATTAGGTATATGTGTGACAGGGTGATGACACTCGCTTCCAAACGCCAGGTTTTTTAATGCGCTGACTTCTTTTTGTTAGAACAAGACCTACTACTTAATAGACCCAAGAACCCGCTTCATAAATCCGTTTAGAGCATCTTTTTTTGACACTCCTTTAGAGATTTCTTTTTGGACTTCAATGGCACCATACATGTTCGAGATGAGTTCTCCAATAACGTCTAACTCTTCATCTTTTATGGTTGGCACATCTGCTAAAGACTCCAAAACCTCTATGGTTTCATGGATAAAGTCTTCGTCATTATTTTCTACAAAGTCGACCAGGTGTTTGATGATAGGGATTTTCATAATAGCGCGTTTTAATACGGACAAAGTTAATTGACGAAAGCTATAGCATGCTGTAGTCCTAATAGATATCTCTTATGTCCTATTAGTTCTTTTCTACTGCGCAGTCATTTTGGTAATAGCGGATTAAGACCGGTCAAAATCCGATTCATACCGCCACAGATATGCCTTAACTTTGAGAGTCTGTCATTAACGACGATATTTTGAGATGATGCGTACACTATTCCCTTGTTTGTTTTTCTTCTTTGCTGCAACGGCGATGACCGCACAGGTCCTTTCCGTTACTCCAGCGTTTCCTTCGCAAAACGATACGGTGACTATTATTTATGATGCAACACAAGGAAATGCAGCCCTTGTGGGAGTCATACCCGTCTATGCACATGCTGGACTAATCACGAATCAAAGCACATCTGCCACAGACTGGAAGCACGTTCAAGGAAACTGGGGCACGGCAGATGCAAACGTGTTAATGACCCCACTAGGAAATAATCTACATAAGATCACATACCACATGCCTACGTTTTACGGGTTTGGAAGTGGCGTAGCGGTTCAAAAAATGGCCTTTGTATTTCGAAATGCCAACGGCACGACCGTGGGTAGAGCTACATCGGGGTCCGATATTTATTATGATGTATATCCTGCCAATGCCGGGTTAATTGCTCAATTTATGTCTCCAGAATCTACGCAGTTGATTGCGATGAATGATTCTTTAGAGTTTGTCATTGCATCTACAGCGAAGTGTGACATGAAAGTCTACGACAACGGCAACTTAGTTTACCAGGACTCTACCAAACAAGACTCCTTCTTCCTGAGCGACACCATACCGGGAGTACATACGGTCGTTCTAGAGGCGTCAGACTCAAGCTCAACAGTATATGATACGGCCTACTACTCTGTTGCACCCGTGCTTAATGTAGCCGTCCTCCCAGGAGGAATGGAAATGGGAATTAATGAGCTGAATGACACCACGGTGTTTTTCAAGCTTTATGCGCCTGGTAAAAACAGGGTTTTTGTATTGACCTCTCTGAATGACTACATGCCTGACACGCAGAACGCGATGACCCGTACTCCGGGAGGCGCTTGGTGGTTCACAGAATTTGCGGTCCCTGCAGGGCAAGCCTTTAATTATCAGTACCTGATAGACGGAAATCTTCGCGTAGCGGATCCCTATTCTACGCAGATTTTAGACCCTTGGAATGACGGATATATATCAGCGGCCACCTATCCCAACATGCCGAGCTATCCTTCAGGAAAAACCACCGGAAACGTCACGTTATATCAAACCGCGAAGACACCCTATCAATGGAAAAACACGACTTTTCAAGCTCCAAACCAGGAGGAACTGGTCATCTATGAACTGCTCATTCGCGACTTCGTAACCTCACGTAATTATCAAACATTGATAGACACGTTAGACTACATAGATAGGCTGGGTGTTAACGCTATAGAATTGATGCCTAATTCTGATTTTGAAGGCAACTCATCTTGGGGGTATAACCCCATGTTTCACATGGCGCTGGACAAGTATTACGGTACACCAGACAAGTTTAAGGAGTTTGTAGACAGCTGTCACAGTAGAGGAATTGCCGTGATTGCAGACCAGGTCTTCAACCATGCCTATGGACTAAACCCTATTGCTCAAATGTGGTGGGACGCAACGAACAACCGACCGGCGGCGAATAATCCGTATATGAACCAAACATGTCCTCATCCGCCAAACTGCTGGGGTAATGACTTTGATCACTACGTGCAGCCTACAAGGGACTACATGGATCGGATAAACACTTTTTGGATCAACGAGTACAATATTGACGGCATCAGGTTTGATTTCACGAAAGGCTTTACAAATAGCTCAAATGCTGACAGCTACCAAAGCACAAGAATCTCAGCACTCAAGCGAATGGCAGACACCCTATGGGACATAAACCCTGATTTTTATGTCATATTAGAACACTGGGGCCCAGACCAGGAGGAAAAGGAATTAAGCAACTACGGCATGATGTTGTGGGGAAACGTGGTCCATGCATATTACGAGGCTGCGATGGGCTATACCGCGAATAGTGATTTTAAGTGGGGCATCCATAAAGAGCGAGGATGGAATGACAAGCATCTGATCACCTACATGGAGAGTCATGACGAGGAGCGTACCGCTTTTCAAATTAAGAGTTATGGCAATTCTAACGGGAGCTACGACACTAAAACACTGGCAACACTAGCGGAGCGAAAAATATTGACAAGCGCATTTATGTATACGATTCCGGGCCCTAAAATGTTATACATGTTTGAGGAGCTTGGGTACGATGTTTCAATCAACAACCCCTGTAGAATTTGTGAAAAGCCCATTCTGTGGAGTTATTACCAGAACCAACATCGTCAAAAAATATATTTCTATACCGCGGCGATGATTAACATGCGCAAGAAGTATGGTATTTTCAATACCAACAACTTCAACTACGCGCTCAATGGAGGCGCGAAACGCATTAATCTAAACAGCACAGATACGAATGTCACTGTTGTGGGAAACTTCAGGGTTACGCAAGGCGCTATTTATCCGAACTTTCAGCATACAGGAACCTGGTATGATTACTTCACGGGAGACTCCGTAGTGGTTTCTAACGCTACGGCCCCAATCACATTCGCTCCCGGCGAGTGGCACATCTATTCCGATGTGAAGCTTGAAAAAGCAGCCTTTATGGAGTTAGAAGAACTAAGGGAGCCACTAAAGCCATTTGTACTCTACCCAAACCCTTCAGGCGGTGAGCTAGACTTCTTGGTAGACTTTGCGGAAGGTGTTGAGGTGAGATGGGAGTTGACAGACTTGAATGGAAAGAGCGTACGTAAAGCTCAATTTGTTTCAGAGCTCCTTGAGGTTAAAAAACTTGATTTCACACAATTGCCAAGCGGAGTATATATGCTGAACATACAAGCAGGCTCAGAGTGGTTTGTGGAGAAAATTATACTACAATAAACGTAGACTACGAAGGGATCAAGTAGCGTGTTGGAAAGCACGCTAAAATTTTGATGTTTGAGTTCCAGGATGTTCATTTCGTTGATTTCCAGGGTGTAATGAATGTAGAGCTTAGTTTGATACTAACCTAAACTGTCCTTCAGCTTCGCCATGGTAAAGGGCTTTTGTAGGAAAGTAATTGTAGGGTCCTCCATGATTGACGAAGAGAAATGACTCTTGTCGTAGCCGCTTATTAAGATAAACCGGAGGTCCTTGTAATCGACACGTTCTTTACACCAATTAATTATTTCGATACCCTTTCCGTCTTCTAATGTATAGTCAATGACAAGAACATCAAACAAGCTCGCTCCCTGTAATAGGTGGATGGACTCCTTTACACTTTGTGTCAATTCAGACTCGTAGCTCAGCAGCGCTAAAAACGCTGTCAAGACAGCTCCTAGATCGGGATTATCTTCTACTATAAGGACACGTTTCGACATTGGCCTATCAGCTTTAAATAGAGTTCATGTGCAGCGGTCTCTAGTGTTGAACCTGCCTTGTCCATGGGAACATCTTTTTTTGAAAAAACACCTAATCCAGTAGTGTCAAGATCAATAAAGGAGGCTTGAGCAATACAGTGCAGTGTTGCTACAGGATCATGGGCATAAGCCTCATAGCTTAATAGGTGTACGGTTTCAAACTCCTGCACATAGGTGTAATAACCGACCCAGCGTTTGAGCCAATACGCTAAAGTATTAGGGTCCCCAAGGTGTAGTTCTGCCTCACCCTGTTGAAGTAAAAAAGGGCGCTGATTAGACCCAAATTCATGGTGCCCTAACCAGTTCATATAATCAATAACGAATGGATCTTTTTCTTGCTTCGCTAAGAATTTTTGATGCTGTTTCATTAAGCTGTAAGCGTGCTGTAAAGGATCGCGAAGCATGACAAAAACAATAAGATCAGGGTTGTGCTTTATCAAAGAAGGAAGCCGGGTAATAGCGTTGTTGTTCTTCGCGAGATAGACTTTACCAGGCCCTGAAATACTGTTTTGATATTTACGATACAGTGCATTCTCTTCTTCAGAAAGAGCGTGCTTCTGTAGTCCAGTTTCTAGAATATAACAGTCTTGTTTCAACACCTTAAAGAAGTATTCTTCTAAAGCCTCTACACTTGCTAGGCCAACTTTAACACCATCGCCATGCGCACGCTCCTTATTTTCAATCTGTTTAGGCCTGTAGAACTTTCTCCAGAGCCGAGGAGCTAATAAAACCGGCATATTGCTGTAGTCTAAAGACGCAAAGGGACCTCTTTTTTCCAGCTCTTTGGTTAAAGCGGTGGTCCCTGATCTTGCTAAGCCGGTAATGAGCACCCGGCTAAACGGACCGCTATAATGGCTCGAGACCTCGGAATTTTTAATCTGACGTTCCAATAGGCGCTTGCCTAAATGATAATTGTCTAAAACTAGGCGGTGAAAGAGCTGCGCTATATCACTATAGTCGCTCGTTTGTTTGCGCGGAATAACGAACGGCACAATACTGCCCACCGCAAGAATTCCCATTTTAATGCCAGAGCTCAATGTTTTTTCAAAAACAAGGCCAAATACTCCGGTATATACAGCAGTACTGAAACAGATGACCACTATAGACATGCACAACACAAGGGCTAAAGCGCCCATTGTTTTGAAGACCTGCGCATTGACAGCTTTAAACTTTTCATCTTCATCTAGGTCAGAAACTAGGGTGTTGAGCAGCGAGACACTGCGCTTTGCAAGCGTGAAAAAGGGACGCTTCATCCACAACACCCCTATCGCGAGTAGCAGTCCAGACAAAAAAGGCAGCGTATAAATCAGGGCGGTTGTCAAGAATTATTTTTTACGTGTGGCTCTTTTGATGCGATACCAAAGTAGGTAGCCAAAAGAAGCAACAATGAGTAGTAAAACAAGTACAATCAAGATTCCTGCACCCACACCAAGTCCAGGCCCAATGTATAATAATGGTGTTGTCATAGTTGTTCAGATATTAATGGTGAAAAATAGTGATGTACAAATCTAATACAATTAGGCAGAGCCCGTATTTGTTTGTCTTTAAACCCGACTAAAAAGTACACATCTAAACGTATATTTACTGGAATAACGCTAATTACTCTCCATAATGATATCAGAATCCCCAATACTAGAACTTCTACTGCGTTTTGCGTTGACACTAGGGTTTAATATGGTCCAAATGCGTATTATCGGCAAGCACAGCGAGGATTCAAAGAAAAATGTATACAGCTTTTTTATCATTTCTATTGTGGTGTTCTTCTTGTCTCACACCCTGAGCGCGTTTGAAATGCAGATCGGAATGGCGATCGGAATGTTTGCTGTTTTTGGGATTGTACGTTACAGAACGGAGCCTCTGCGACCTCAGGAGATGACTTACCTGTTTTCGGCAATAGGGATAGCCGTGATTAATGCGTTATCTGCAGATAGCATGGGGTGGCTGCAGTTGAGCTTGATTAACCTGACAATTCTTGCTTTCGTCTATATCTTAGAGAGGTTCTTGATTATAGAACAGCCCGTAAGCAGCACCATCAAAAAGCTTTCGGTTGTTTTAGACGTTACAGACCTGTCTAAGTCTACCATTGAGGAGAAAATATCAGGTCTCGAACAAAGCCTAAGCGTTGTTGTGGTTCGCCACCAGTTGGCAAAAATCGATTACGCAGCTGGCACAGCTCAGTTAACCGTGTTCTATGAGGTTTAAAAGTCTGGTATTTTTTTGTGCGATCTCCGTGTTTTCTAATGCCCAGAACATCGCGGAATACCGCACTTGGACGAAGGTTTCGGCTGGCTTAAAACCTGCGAAAACATACAAACTAGATGTGAGCGCGATGTTTCGGACAAACACAGGAGAGGAGTTTGACAGGTTCATCACGGCAGCACAACTCTCAAAAAGCCCTTCTAAGAACTTAAAGTTTGCATCTGAACTTAGGCACTACCTGATATTTGATGATGCTGGCGCTAACAAAGGGTTACGCCAACGGGCAAGACTAAGGCTAACCATTGAGCGTAGATATAAAACAGCAGCGGGTGAATTTTTCATGAGATATGGTTTGCAACATCGCGAGGTGATTACAGGCCCCGGTTCACGCCGAACAGATTTTAGAGTGCGTGCCTCTTATGCCTACAACATCAAAAACTTCAAGTGGGACCCGCAATTCAATGTGGAATACATAGGAGTTGCAGGAGGCAACTTTGATAAAAGTATTCGTGCTGGAATCTCTACGGACCACAAGCTGCTTTCGGGAAAAATAGACATCGGATATTTTTATGAGCACAACCCCCAACTCCTTGATCCAGACTGTCATACTGTAAGCATTGGCTTTAAGTTTTAAGCGTCTATGGATTACACTGTATAAAAAGGTAAATTGAGTCAACAACGAAAACCACCGTTATGAGAATACTTATCAGTTCTGTTTTTATCTTGTTCTTTATTGCTTGCGCTCCTCCGGTTGAATCGGTAGATCAAAAGTCACAGTATTTAGACTATTCATTGCTTGCGGATAAAGATTCAGGCGGTGCCAGACTCATCCCTATAAAAACACCCCTAGGTGAGTTTAATGTGTGGACTAAGCGAGTAGGAAACAATCCCACAACGAAGGTCTTATTGCTGCACGGAGGCCCAGGAGCTACACATGAGTATTTTGAAGCAGCAGACTCGTATTTTCCTAATGCGGAGGTAGAATACTACTACTATGACCAGCTAGGATCAGGTAACAGCGATAATCCGGAAGATCCTTCACTTTGGGAGACGGAGCGGTTCGTGGAAGAGGTAGAGCAAGTTAGAATAGCGCTAGGCTTAGACGCCACCAATTTTATTTTGCTCGGACATTCATGGGGAGGGATTCTCGCGACGGAATATGCGCTTAAATACCAAGAAAACTTGAAAGGGTTAATCATCTCTAACATGGTAGCGTCGATACCAGAATACATGAAATATGCAGAAGAAGTACTAGGTCCTCAAATGTCGGCTGAAGTGCTTTCAGAAATTAAAACCTTAGAGGCTGCGGGTGAATACACCTCAACGCGCTACCTCTCTTTGATTGAGGAGCATTACTATCCTGAACACGTTTTACGCCGCCCACTTGACAAGTGGCCAGAGCCCGTTAACCGGAGTTTCTCTAAAATGAACTATCCGCTCTATCTAAAAATGCAAGGGCCTAGTGAGTTTGGTGTTGTAGGTGATGCAACGCTAAAAGATTGGGACAGGACAGGAGACTTACACCTCATTAAAGTGCCCACATTAAGTATAGGGGCTCAATACGACACTATGGATCCTGAAGGCATGAAAAGGATAGCGGATGCTGTTCAAAAGGGTACCTTTTTGTATTGTCCAGAAGGAGGACACATGACGATGTACGATGATGCTGACCGCTATTTTAATGGCATTATTACGTTCTTAAGCTCCCTCTAGCCCTTCTAGCAACTCTGCTAGCTCAGCGCCAACGCGAGTGCCAATAGCAACCCCCATGCCGCCTAATCGCGCAGCAACACTGATGCGAGGACTTACCTTTTGTATAATAGGTTTTTTGTTCGCGCCAAAAGCCATTACTCCCGACCAGGCGTAATCTATTTCTAAGCCTTTACCGGGTGCGATAAAGTCGTGAATATCTTGCTGTAATTGCTCGAAGATGGTAGCGTTTATTCCTTGTTCTGTGGTGGCTTCTCCTTGAAGATCTAATTGGCGACCGCCACCTAAAAGCAACCTATTCCCAACGCCACGGAAATAATGATAGCCTCCATGGTAATGAAAGGTTCCCTCTAAAGAAAAGTCCTCTATAGGTTTTGTTACGAGAACCATTCCTCTACCTGGCTGCAAGTCTACGCTTGGCAGAAGCGCCTTTGTAAAAGCATTAGTACAGAAGGCAATTTGTTGGGCCGTTAAGGTGATTACCTCTGTTCCTACCTGAACGTTTAACCTAGCTGAACTTTCAAGGTCGTCATAGTCTAGCACGATTGTTTGGGTAAAGAACTGGACACCAGATTGGGCACACTTACGCTGAAAGGCACGGATCATTTTGCCCGTATCTACACTCCCTTCAAAGCTGTTTTTTATGAGTCCTTTAACCTTAGCTGAGCGAAACCCAAAGTCGTTAACGGCATGTGTAACATTTGAAAAAACATCTGCATTAAACAACGGTTTTAGTAGGTCATTGAAACGTTCTATTTGCTCATGAGTCTGACCACCAAAGTCCAGCTCAAAACCTCCTTCAGGCTTGTAGCCTATCGCAGCATCACCTAATAGACGACGTAGTTGTAACGCCCCCTTGTAGCGGCTTTCAATAAGTGCTAATAAACTATCCACAGAAGTACTCTCAAGATCTTCAGAGAGTTCACTTATGGAACCAAAACAAGCAAAACCAGCGTTCTTTGTGCTTGCGCCAGATGGAAACAATCCCCGTTCAACGATCGCGACAGACGCCGTCGGGTGCTTCAATTGATAATGAAGTGCTGTGGACATCCCCACAATGCCGCCACCAACTACGATTAAATTGTAGTTGGAAAGCGTACTTTTTTCCCAATAACTTAATGACATGGATCTATTCTAGAGTTGGATTAACGACGCTAATGATAGGGACTGCGCGCTAGAAAGATACACATCAATTCTATCACTTATTTAAGTGATACGGAAATTGAGTAGCCGAATGTTCCTACTCCAGGATGAGGTGTAGATAAGTTGATACACGCTACGATAAGTTTACCGAGCAGGTTACTTGGAAACTAATTAGATTGCATAACCAATCCACAGAAGCTATGAATAACCACCAAGAATTAGTTCAAGAAAAACCAGGTCTTAAAACCTGGAAGCATCAGCCTATCCCTATTACGATCAACGTACTTGAAATAATCAGCGATATTAAAAAGTTGATTGCTCAGCGTAGTTAAAAATTACTTATTTGTTAATGAGTTTTGAGATAAAGCAGCTTTAATACAAGAGATGAACCTTGTCTTTATTTCGCCAACCTGCTCTTGATTCGTATTCGACGAAGTAGACTTTTAAGTCGGCTTGAGAGGCATACTTGACAAAGTAAAGTGTCTTGCCGGCCCTTGATTCGTAATCTACGAAATACCAGTGTCCGCTATTTCCTTTTGCGCGAGAGGCATACTTCTCCTTGAACACAAGGAGATCAGCTTGAGATTCGTACCCTACTACAAAGACTTTTACATCTGCTTGAGACTCATACCTTGCAGAGTAAACAGATTGCGCACTCATCTCTAAAGACATTAAACAAAAGAGGGATAACAGAAGTAGCTTATTCATGGTGGGTACTTTGTAGACTAATATATAAATAGTATTCCTTAGCAGGGACAAAACCCTCCCAAGTGTTAACCTTAGGCCTGCCTGTTTGTTAGAATGAGCACCATAAAAAGAGCACCTGTTATTTCTAACAAGTGCTCCCGTGATTCTCCTCGGCAATTCATCGCAATAACACAACTAAGCCGCTAGGTGACTTAAATAAAATCTCCGCCTATGTCTAAGACGGAATTCACTTTATTTATTAAGGTGTGAACCATCACAATGTCCGTTTATGTCTTGTGTGTTTCCGCACATACACATTGGACGATCTTGTTTTTTGTAAATCCTCATGTTATATTTTTTGTAATGTTATCTCAAGAGTGATATCATCTAATATTAATTTGTCTCCTAAGTTTTCAAAAAAGCTTCCAGAGCGAAACTGGACGTCATATTTTGACCGATCAAAGGTTAGGTTGCTTTCAACGCGGTCGTTGTAAACGGTCAAGTTAAAATCTACGGGATGGGTAATTCCTTTAATAGTTAGATCTCCTGTCAGCCCATAAGAGTTCTTCTTTTGAGAATTCACTTTTGTGATAATTAAGACTGCTTTAGGATGCTTGTCCACTGAGAAAAAGTCGTCAGACTTTAAGTGCCCTTCAAGCTTGTTTTTGTAATCTCCAGTCATATCTTCATTCGTTAATGACGTCATGTCCACAGTAAACACTCCCCGTGGCTTGTTTATATCGTCTAACGACAATGATGCAGAGCTAAATTTTAAAGAACCGGTATGGGCTTTAGTTGTGATTTCGCTTCCAGTCCACGTGATGCCACCCTTTTTTAAATCAAAGTTCATTTGTGAATAGGCAGTAGTTGTGACTGCAATGAGTAAGATCGAGAGTAATTTTTTTGTTTTCATAATTTTGTTTTTTAATTGGGACAATATTAATACTTTTGGGTACATAAAGTAACAAGTAACCATTAAGTAACCAAGAATTTCTGGATACCTAAATGTAACTAAAGCAGTATTATGAAAGTAACTGAAAGCACATGTCCGGTAACAACATTTACTGATATGCTAGGCGGAAAATGGAAGCTGATTATCATCAATATTATTCGAACAAGAGGGGTAATCAGGTTTGGTCAAATAGCAGTAGCTATTCCAAATATTTCACGAAAAGTGTTAACAGATCAACTAAAGAGCTTAGAAAAAGACAACCTCATTAAGAGAAAGCAATACCAACAAATACCACCTAAAGTAGAATACTCTTTAACTGAAAAATCGAAAAGCCTTTGTGCCGTTTTTAATACGATCGAAGAATGGGTGGACCTCGCTTAACTCAGTGAATCACTAAATGCCCGTCATGGATGGTGCTGAAGCCAATAACGCCATTCGAGAATAGGAAGTCGAAGCAGGCCTACCTTCAGCCTATAGAGTTATTGCAGCAAATAGAAGACTGGCGAAGAGAGCAAGAAGACTCGAGCAAAAGTTAACGACATCATTACCAATCCATTTTAATCCCTTCACTTTTTTTAATGGGATGCCGTTCCAAACTTTCTTTTCTGTCATGCTCGGCGCCTGATCATTCGATTCGGGTAGTTGGTATTTCGCTTGGAGTAAGCCTAGAAGTGAGTCTATTACAGATCCAAAGACCCCAATGACGACTATTGCCCAAAACCAATTCCCAAAAGCCATAAAGAACAGACCCATTGATGCGATGAACACAGAACCGCCTATGGCTCCTATGAAACCGTACAAAGTCACGCCTCCAGAAAGTCCCTTTTCAAGGGGCGACAGATTCAAAATATGCCTCGGAGTACCTCCGAATCGCATACCCCATTCAGTCGACCAAGTATCCGCTGTAACCGATGCTACAGAACCCAAAAATCCTATTATCGCCCAATCCATGTTATGGCCGAAAATCCCAAAGAGTAATGCAAGAAGTGGAGCTCCGCCATTCGCAATAACCTGAAGGGGATCACGGGCCCCGGTTTTTTCAAGGAGCTGCTCATTAGTCTGCAGTAAGCGACTCAAAACGGAGCCGCTCATAAAAAAAGCGAGAATAGGGACAACAAAGATCCAGCCGCCTAGGCTGTAAAGCAAAATCCCCAAGGAAATGGCCGTAATAGTTCCCGAACGAGAGAGGCTTTTAAAACGAAAACTAAGGAGTCCGAATAGAGTGACAAATGGAAGTATTTCAAGAAAACGATTCGCCACTTCAATTTGGCTCAGCGGTCCAAATAGAAACGGGAAAAGCACTCCGAAAACTAGAGGAACACTCAGGTTGTCAGTTCCATTTGCGGAGCTATTTTCAATGAGGGTTAACCAGAGAACAAAACCAAAAAGAACCAACATTGCCATGGGGTAATTCAACCAATTCAACTGATGAAGCGCACCAAACAATAGAATATAACTGATTATGAAAAAGGTGCCGCTGCCCGCCCATGACTTGTCTTCATTCCCCATTTTCAATGCAGGGATAGGAAAGCGTCGACCGACGAGAGCGGCCATTGCATCGGCCAAGCCCATGACCGTCATGGCTAAAACTACGGTTACAGGAGATCGTTGTCCCCAGAAAATGAGTAGCAGAAAGTAACTGAGGCCAAAATAGAAGATCCCCCAACTCGCGCGGTTATGGGTATGATCAATGGAAAACCACTTCTTCGACACACTGTATAGAAGTAAGACAACGATTGCTCCCACAGCTCCAATGAACCAATTGTTTATGGGGATCAATTCAATAGCTAGGGCGCAACAAAGGGCAACGGTTACATGAACTCCTTTTCGTGCATTAAATAGAGAAATCCAGCCCTTTCGGGCCGATATTTCGCCAATGGCAGTTAGAATTGTTGTGGCTGCGATAAGCACCCCAAACCAATGGAATTCCGTCATGTTTCCAAAGGTAGTGAATAGGTTCTATAAGCCATATCTTCACAACATGGCTGCGAAAGGATTTGAATTCGAAGATCAACCCTGGTTTCCATCTCATTGGCGCCGATGGCAAATGGATTATATCCGTTTTTGCATTCGTCTGATGAATCCATACAAAGACCTCAAAGGGGCTAGGTTTGAAAGTTCGAAACAAGATTGGCTTGATTTAGCGAGCGGAACCGGTGGTCCTGCGCGAATGCTGAAAAAGACTTGGGAGGAGAATTCAAGTACTGAATTGATTCTGACCCTTTCTGACCGTTATCCTTCGGACAAAAACATTTTGGATATCGATGTTTTGTTAGATGAGCTGCCTCCGTCAGATGGCTATACCATGTTCAATGCGTTTCATCATTTTAATACTCAGGAACAGGAGCAAATTTTGTTTAAAGTGTCAAAGGGAAACTGGGCGCTAGTGGCGGAACCATTGACTCCTTCGGTATTTACATTTATAGGAATATTTTTTCTGACCGGGCCGTTGCATTTTCTTCTTGCTCCATTTGTTTCGCCCTTTTCATGGGCACGTGTTTTTTGGACTTATTTAGTACCCGTTATTCCGATTGTTACCTGTTGGGACGGACTCGTATCGGTTCTTCGTGCGCCTTCTTCGAACCATCTTCGGCAACTAGCTGAAAAGGCAAGTAATTCTTCTTTTGAATGGAGCGTTGAATTGGTACCTTTCTCTTTTGGTCGAGTAAGTGCTTTAGTCGGCAGCAAAAAAATAAGTGAATGAAAATATTTTCAATAGCCTGGCGATTCAGTCGGCCCCATACCATAATCGGATCCCTGCTCAGCACGTGGGCTTTATACTTTATGTCGGCGTACCCGCAGGCCGAGGTAAAAAACCAAATTGCCCTTTTTCTCTTGACGCTTATTTCGGCTCTCGGGTGTAACCTATATATAGTTGGCCTTAACCAAATAGCTGATATTCAATTAGATAAGCTAAATAAGCCCCATTTGCCCTTGGCGTCTGGTGAAATGAACAGAAGTACTGCGCGCATTATAATCACGGTTAGTGCTCTTGTTTCTGTTATTTCGGCCTACTCGGCCGGATGGCTTATGTTGGCTCTAGTTTTAATTGTCGGGGCTTTGGGAACTGCCTATTCAGTCCCTCCACTAAAATTTAAAAAGCACCATTTTGGCGCCGCATTCAGTATAACCTTGGTTCGCGGAGTCTTGGTGAACATTCTTATGTTCTTGCACTTTCAATGGGAAATTGCGGAGACGCTGGAATTCCCCCGATATATGTGGCCCCTGGTCTTGTTTATGATCCTTTTCAGTATTGGAATTGCTTGGTTAAAGGACATACCCGACATCAAAGGAGACCGCAATCATGGAATAAAAACGTTAGCTGTTAACCGCGGTTCTCGGTGGGTTTTTCGCGGAGCTATCTCTTTGGTGTCCCTGTCTTATTTAACGCTCGTTCTCTGGGGCGCTGTTGGACTGCCGGGTTACAACACAGTATTCTTGTCTTCTTTTCATTTCGTAGTGTGGGTATTGTTTTTATTGGGCTCTTCAAAAGCGAATCCCTTCATCAAGAAGGATGTAAAAGCATTTTACCGATTCTATTGGGTCTTGTTTTTTGTTGAGTACCTTTTTTACCCATTGGGACTTGTAATTTAGTCAGGTCTGGTTCTGTTAAACCAGAAGATGATGAACGCTAACCATAAGACCCGTGTTCTGCATAAAAACCTCTTTAGGGAGGCGTTTTTATTTCTGTTCTTGTAGAATAAGCCAAAGCAACACCAAACACCTTTTCGTTCGCCAGTCTGACTAAAAGCCTTTAGTTGAACAAGGACAAAATTGATGTCAAAAAGTTTCTGCTTTTTGAGGATTAGTTATTGCCGAAAAACAAAATCATCACGAAGCAGACCAAAGATCTAAGGCAGAAAAGTTCTTATTCAAAACGATGTTTTATCGCGCTACGATAAACCTAGATGAGCCATGATAAGTTTAGGCACGGTAATTTAAAATGATGTTGTTTATTGATGGATTATCTAAAAAATGTTAATGATAAGAGTCTATTTCTATCTTTTTTTAATCGGGTTTATAGCGGTCTCTTGTCAGAAAACCAACCCTATAGTTGATCCCAACATTGAGGTTGATTGGTCGGACAGTATAACACTGTACGGATCGGCATCGTTGGGTTTAGATCTGTATTTGAACCAACCGGATTTGGACGGTCGTAGTTGTTTGAACTGTCACTTATCTCCAACCGGGTTTGATTTGGTTTTTTTCGGGAAATCGGAACCAAGAAATCAAGATTCAATTATCGTTCAACGCGCTGTTTTTGACGCACAAACCGGTCACGGTCACGTGAGCCTTGATGACGCCTATCATGTGGCAGCGTACCTGCGTAGTATAAGGATTTCCTCTCAAACAACCCCCAACAATAACGCTCCAGTCGTACCACATCCTACAGGTATTACACCTATCAATGTCTGGGACGGTATATCCTCGTTATCTGAAGCTCAGATTCAAGGTTGGGACTTTAAAAATAGTATAGCCATTTCGTTTGACTTTCCTCGTTGGTTTGCAGGCGACGAAACCAATCTGTTGACAGAAGACAATACGGATTTTATACCGGAAATAGATTTATTGAGTGATAAAGAAGGTGATGTTCGAACATCGTTCGAAGTCTATATTTTGGATCCGAATAACGAAAACTTCTTAAGCTTGATGAAGGCTGCTCATGGTTCACTGACCGAAGGAGAGCGTAATCCGGGCTCAACAATAATGATGACAGATTCCTTTTGCTCTATGATGACCAAGTCAATGTTACCAAAAACAATTTGGCTTCCGCAAAACAAAATATTAATAACAACACCTATATTCACGCTTCTCAAAAACAGACCCTCGAAAATCGAATTGATTCGTTGGTGGTTTTTGTAACCAATATGTAATTTAATAAATCATGAAAAAGCTACTTCTTTCACTAGCCATTGTTTTTGGCGCCATCAATAGCGGATTCGCTACAGATTTGTACGTTAACAGCTCGGGGCAATCAGGGACGTATACCACTATTCAAGCAGCTATTAACGGTGCTTCAACAGGTGACAATATTTACGTCAGCCCATTGAATTCTTACCAAGAAAGCCTGTCCATCACAAAGTCTGTAAGGATAGCTTCCAGTGTTGCTGGATCAAGAATTATCGTAACTCAAAGTATTTCCATCTCACCAGTAGCCAATATTGTTGTTGAGCTTATTGGCATTGAAGGGACTAGCGTGATTCTTGCTCCTGGGTCAACAGTAGGCCCAAATTCAAGAGGTAAAGCAATTATTACTGATTGTAGCTTCCATGATATCAGTCTAGATACGGATTACCTCACGTTACTCGTAGTAAAATGCTCCTTATCAGGTACTCTTACAGGTAGACATGGGAAATTCATCGGCAATACGATTACTGAAAGAATTATAATCAACGATGAGCCTAACATAGGAATCGGAGACACTGTTTTGGTTAAGGCGAATAACGTTGCTGGAAATATTGAAATCAATACAGATGACCATTCAGTAATTGTTCAAAACAACAAAACTGCCAGGATACTTATCAGTAATTGGCGCTCAGGGGTTACCATAAACGGACTGATTGCAAACAATTCAGTCATTAATAGAGAATCAACTCGTTACAGTTCTAATGGTGTCACCTATAGTTTAACTATCGCCGAGAGCTGGGGTGATATTGATATTCGTATCGCTGCTTCAAATCAAGATGTTTCGAATATGAAAATCATCAATAACTATATCGACGCATTAAATGCCACTAATTATAGTGGTTATCAGGCATCTTATAAGTATAATAAGCATTGTGCGGTTGGTGTCAGCGGTAATATCCCTATTACTTACCCTATTGTTCAATACAATATTTTTGACCGGGAACTTGCTAGTCTCACCCCATTTCATTCACCATATTGGCCTTCAGCTAGTTTAGGAATTTATAATATTCAGACCAACATTGGAGTGTCTGACGATGCCCAAATCATGAGTGAAGGAAAAGATGTAGGTTCACCCTCGCCAAAATTCTTCGATGCAGACTTAACACGTTCAGATATTGGTCATTTTGGAGGTGACAACTCATGGGAGATGTTCCATGGTGAAGCTTCTGTTACGGGCGCCGCATACATTATTAGTCTAGACCTTCCCTCCGAAATCTGGCCTGGCCAAACGATCAATTTAAAAGCTGAAGCTGTTCACACAAATTAATCAAAGTAGATACCTGCTTGTGATGAAAAGAGTTTTAGCAATAGCGCTATGGACATTGTCGATTTCACTATCGGCACAAGTCGTGACCTCCGCAGAGTTTTTCTGGGGAGCGACCGACCCTGGCCAAGGTAGTGCGACAGCATTATCTGCGGCAGACGGCAGCTTTGATGAGGCTGTTGAAGAGGTCATAAAAACAGGCATTTCTTTGCCATCAACCAACGGTATTCACTTGTTCAACATCCGCGTTAAGGATGAAGACGGGAACTGGGGACCGGCTTTTAAAAAGGCCATCAGCATAGAAAACTCCCTCACGTTAAGGGATGTAAAACTCACTGGAGCAGAATTCTTCTGGGGCACTTCTGATCCGGGAGAGGGCAGTGGAACGGCATTATTAGCTTTTGATAATGCCTACGATCAAGCACTAGAAACAGTATTTAAAAGCGGCATCTCTTTGCCATCAACCAACGGTATTCACTTGTTCAACATCCGCGTTAAGGATGAAGACGGGAACTGGGGACCGGCTTTTAAAAAGGCCATCAGCATAGAAAACTCCCTCACGTTAAGGGATGTAAAACTCACTGGAGCAGA
>CAWURU010000011.1:0-121317 GCA_963925515.1 uncultured Flavobacteriales bacterium | reverse complement strand
CCCGTGCGCGCTTTCTCGTTATTTTTGCAGCATGAGTAACAATTCAGACCGCTACGCAGGACGTGGTGTAAGCGCCCAAAAGGAAGACGTCCACAACGCCATTAAGCATATAGATAAAGGTTTGTTTCCACAAGCGTTTTGCAAGATTGTGCCGGATCATTTGACGGGTGACCAAGATTATTGTTTGGTGATGCATGCAGATGGTGCGGGCACAAAAAGTTCCTTGGCTTATATGTATTGGAAGGAAACAGGAGATATTAGTGTTTGGAAGGGCATCGCTCAGGATGCACTTATCATGAATATTGATGACCTCTTGTGCGTAGGTGCAACGGAAAATATAATGCTCAGCTCCACCATTGGTAGAAATAAGGGACTTATTCCAGGTGAAGTATTAAGTGCCATTATTGGTGGAACAGAGGAGCTCTTGGAAGAATATCGCAAATTCGGCATAGACATTAAAAGTACTGGAGGAGAAACAGCAGATGTTGGAGACCTGGTACGTACTATTATTGTGGATAGCACTGTTGTTGCGCGATTGAAGCGCAGTGATGTTGTGGACAATGCAAACATTAAAGCGGGCAACGTTATTGTGGGTTTGGCATCTTTTGGTCAAGCTACTTACGAGTCCGAATATAACGGTGGTATGGGATCTAACGGTTTGACTAGCGCTAGACATGATGTCTTTAGCAAAGAGTTGGCCCTCAAATACCCGGAGAGTTTTGATCCGGCCGTTCCTGAGAATTTGGTCTATTCTGGTTCTAAGTCTTTGACCGGGGTTACGGATACCGTTCTCGATGCAGGTAAATTGGTATTAAGTCCAACAAGGACCTATGCACCTATAATTAAACGAATCCTGGATATATTTAAAGGTCGCATTGATGGGATGGTACACTGTTCAGGTGGTGCCCAGACCAAGATCCTTCATTTTTTAGGTAAAGGCCACGTTGTTAAGGACAACTTGTTCCCAATCCCACCATTGTTCAAGATGATTCAAGAGCAGAGTGGAACTTCTTGGGAAGAAATGTACCAAGTATTTAACATGGGACATCGCATGGAATTGTATGTACACTCATCTATAGCACAAGAAATTATTGCAATCAGCGAAAGTTTCGGTGTAGCCGCTCAGATCGTTGGCAGAGTTGAGGATGGATTAGGAAAATCATTGACCATTGAAAGTGAATTCGGGTCATTTAAGTATTCTAAATAATGCTGGATAAGCTAAATGTTATATTACAACGCTTCAACGAAGTCACGGATTTGATTATTCAGCCGGATATCATTAATGATAACCAGCGTTACATATCATTGAATCGTGAATACAAAAGCTTGAAGCCTTTAGTCGAAATTCGTGAGAAATATATTGAGTTATCAAGCAGGATTAGTGAGGCTAAGCTAGCCTTAAAAGAAGAAAAAGATCCTGACTTTCGTGAGATGGCGAAGATGGAACTAGATGAGCTAGTGCCTCTGTTTATCTCCTTGGAAGAGGATGTTAAGGTGTTACTTCTACCTAAGGACCCTGCAGATGATAAAAATGCTCTTGTCGAAATACGACAAGGTGCAGGAGGAGACGAGGGTGCCATATTCGCTGGCGACCTGTTTCGTATGTACCAACGGTATTGTGAACAACGGAAGTGGAACATAGAAATAATAACCATGAACGTCGGCACAGCCGGAGGATTCAAAGAAGTTTCTTTTGAAGTGTCTGGTGACTCCGTTTACGGCATTCTGAAATATGAAAGCGGTGTCCACCGTGTTCAAAGAGTTCCTGCAACGGAAAGTCAAGGTCGTGTGCACACTTCTGCGGCTTCTGTGGTTGTATTGCCAGAGGCTGAAGAGGTAGATGTTGACTTAGACATGAAAGATGTGAAGAAGGACACTTATAGATCTCAGGGAGCAGGTGGTCAGCATGTCAATAAAACAGAGAGTGCGGTCAGGTTGACTCACTTGCCTACTGGTATTGTGGTGGAATGTCAAGACGGAAGATCCCAGCATAAGAATTATGAGCAAGCCTTAAAAGTTCTTAGATCTCGCATGTTCGACATGGAGTTTAAAAAGAAGCAAGCTGAACAGGCTGCCCAGCGCAAGACCATGGTAAGTACTGGAGATCGGTCTGCAAAAATCAGAACCTATAACTATCCACAGGGTAGGGTAACTGATCACAGAATTGGTTTAACTACTTATAACCTAACTGATGTTATCGGTGGCGATATACAGCGATTTATTGATGAACTTCATATGGCTGAAAATGCAGAGAAGATGAAGGAAGGTAATGACATCATTTAATTATGACTAGAGCGCAACTTATTCAACAGATTAAAAGCAAACGAAGTGTTCTTTGTGTTGGTTTAGATACGGATATCAAGAAAATACCCACTCATTTGTTGGGAATGGAAGATCCCGTTTTTGAGTTCAACAAGGCTATAATAGATGCAACTGTTGATTATGCTGTTGCTTATAAGCCCAACATTGCATTTTATGAGAGTTTGGGTGTAGCGGGCTGGCAGTCTCTAGAGAAAACTATCCAATACTTAAACTCAAATTATCCAGAAGTATTTACCATTGCTGATGCTAAACGCGGCGATATAGGGAATACATCAAAAATGTATGCAGAGGCCTATTTTAACGCTTTTGAATTTGACAGTGTTACCGTAGCTCCTTATATGGGAAGTGACAGTGTCACCCCTTTTTTAGCCTATGAAGATAAGTGGGTTATTTTATTAGCACTTACCTCCAACCTGGGTGCATTAGATTTTCAACTCAAAGAAAATAAAGATGGTGAGGCACTTTTTGAGCAAGTAGTTAAAACAGCTCAAGAATGGGCCTCTCCTGACCAGCTTATGTTCGTGCTCGGCGCGACTAAAACGGAATATTTGGAACGGGTACGAGCTGCAGCGCCAGATTCGTTTTTTCTTGTGCCCGGAGTAGGTGCACAAGGAGGTTCGCTTAGGGATGTACTTACTAAAGCCACAAACAAGGATTATGGTGTTTTAGTGAATTCAACGAGGGGAATAATTTACAAGAGTAATGCTCGTGATTTTGCGGAAGCAGCGAAAATGGCGGCGAAGGAGCTACAACGTGAAATGGCGGCAATACTATTCTAGTGTGCGTTGTGTCACACTTGATACTTTAGTCCGGACTTAACTTCACCTCTTTAAATAAAGGTCATGGAAGTAATCGGTTACATCGCGTCAATTTTTATTGGCATCTCATTAGGCTTGATTGGCGGTGGTGGTAGTATTTTAACAGTACCTGTATTGGTTTATCTGTTTGGTATTACACCTGAAATGAGTACGGCGTATTCTTTATTTATTGTGGGAATTACTTCCTTAGTGGGTGCTTTTAAAAATGCATCGTTGGGTCAAATTGAATATAAGACAGCCGTAGTTTTTGCGGTACCTGCTTTTATAGCAGTTTACTTGACTAGACGTTTTCTTGTTCCATCGATTCCAGATCCAGTTTTCAGTACCGAGTTAATGACACTTTCCAAGGACACTGCAATCATGGTGTTTTTTGCCCTTATCATGTTGGCGGCTTCTGTTAGTATGATTCGTAGTCACAAAGACGAAATTGAGGTAGCTCAAAAGCCAGTATTCAATTACCCTGCGATTATTATAGAAGGTGTATTGGTAGGAGTCTTGACGGGTATAGTTGGAGCTGGAGGAGGTTTTTTAATCATTCCAGCGCTGGTGCTATTTGCTAAATTGCCAATGAAAAAAGCGGTGGGTACATCCTTGCTCATTATTACATTCAAGAGTTTAATTGGTTTTAAGGGTGATTTAGATCGTCCCGATCTAATCATTGATTGGACTTTACTATTGTCAATCTCCGCTATTGCAATAGGTGGTATTTTTGTGGGAATTTACTTAACAAGATTTATTGACGGAACAAAACTTAAAAAGGGTTTTGGATGGTTTGTATTAGCTATGGCCGTTTATATAATATTAAAACAGATTTAGAATGATTGTAGAACAGATTTATACAGGTTGTTTGGCTCAGGGAGCTTATTATATTGCATCTGCAGGTGAAGCGGTTGTCATTGACCCACTTCGCGAAGTAGGTCCTTATTTAGAGCGTGCAGAAAAAGATGGTGTTAAAATTAAATACATCCTTGAGACCCACTTTCATGCTGACTTTGTTTCAGGCCACCTTGATTTAGCAAAGAAGACAGGGGCTACAATTATTTTCGGTCCTCTTGCAAATCCAACGTTTGATTGTAAGATCGCTACCGACGGAGAAAGGTTGAAGATTGGAGATGTAGAAATTGAAGTTTTGCATACTCCAGGTCATACGATGGAGTCGACCACTTACCTCTTGAAAAACGAGAGTGGTAAGAATCATGCAATTTTTTCTGGAGATACATTGTTTTTAGGAGATGTTGGTCGTCCAGACCTCGCTCAGAAGGCTGCGGATATGACGCAAGAAAAATTGGCACAGATACTTTATCATTCGCTGAGAACAAAGATAATGACACTTTCTGATGATGTCATTGTTTATCCAGGACACGGTGCTGGATCCTCATGTGGAAAAAACATGTCAAAGGAAACCGTTGGAACAATAGGTGAGCAAAAAGAGATTAATTACGCTCTGCGTTCAGACATGACCATAGAGGAATTTGTTGCTGAAGTAACAGATGGTCTTCAAGCACCGCCGGCATACTTCCCTGAGAATGTAAGATTAAATAAGACAGGTTATGAAAGCCTAGATACCGTATTGGAACGTGGTATGAGAGCTTTAAGTGTAAAGGAATTCGCTGCGGCAGCAAATGAAACCGATGCTCTTATTCTTGATACACGTCATCAAGACGTATTCACAAAAGGATTTATTCCACAATCTATTTTTATCGGTATTAAAGGAAGCTTTGCCATGTGGGTAGGCGCTATGATTCCAGATATCAAACAAAAACTATTGTTAGTTACAGAACCGGGAATGGAGAAGGAGGTATTGACTCGTCTCTCTCGTGTTGGCTATGATCAAACTATCGGTTTCTTAGACGGTGGTTTTGAAGCATGGAGTAATGCTGGAAAAGAAATTGACTCGATGGATCAAATTTCAGGTACTGACCTGGACCAACTTGTTGATCCAGTTATTGTCGATGTGAGGAAAGTTGGCGAGTATCAAAGTGAGCATGTTCTAAATGCCATACATGCGTCGCTAGAATTTATTAATAGCCACATGACAGAACTACCAACCGAAGGAAAATTCTATGTGCATTGTGCTGGTGGATACCGTTCGGTCATAGCTGCGTCTATATTAAAGGCGAGAGGAATTCACAACCTAGTTGATGTAGTTGGTGGTTTTGGTGCAATTAAAGCGGCTGGTATTCAATTGTCAGATTATGTCTGTCCAACAACACTCTAAGTTTATTCACTTACAGTGAATGGTCGTCTCTTTTTAAGTGGATCGATTTAAAAACTCATTATGTCTATTATACTTCAACCTTGGCCCTGGTATATCAGTGGAGCTCTTATTGCGATTATCATGCTGTTTCTTCTGTTATTTGGAAAGAGCTTTGGGTTTTCAAGTAACCTTCGCACTTTATGTGCAATGTGTGGTGCGGATAAATATGTACCTTTTTTTGAATTCAATTGGAAGTCAAAGAGCTGGAATATACTATTCCTGATGGGTACGGGAATTGGAGGTTGGTTAGCGGCAAATTATTTAAGTGAACCAGGATACATTGTGGCGATCTCTGAGGATACCATCAGTGATTTAACATCCTTAGGCTTCAACAACCCAATAGGATATGTTCCTGAAGAACACTTTGGTATGTCTGCACTGCAGGATGTAAAGAGCTTTTTAGTATTAGCTGTTGGTGGATTATTGGTGGGATTTGGTGCCCGCTATGCCGGTGGTTGCACATCAGGTCACGCAATCTCTGGCATTAGCAACCTTCAGCCATCTTCTTTATTGGCGGTTGTTGGGTTTTTTATAGGAGGTCTTGTGATGACTCATTTATTATTCCCTTTAATTTATTAGTCTGATGAAACAGTTAAAATTTATTGTCTTGGGTATTCTTTTTGGGATAATCATGTTTAAAAGCGAAGCAGCATCATGGTACAGAATTCAAGAGATGTTCAGGTTCCAAAGTATACATATGTACGGTATTATTGGTTTAGCAGTTGGATTGGGAATCCCTATGACGGCCTATTTAAAAAAGTATAAAATAAAAGACATTTCAGGCGCAGCTATTGTAATTAAACCTAAGTCTTGGAGTATTCCCAGATACTTAATCGGAGGAATTATTTTCGGGCTAGGTTGGGCCTTAAGTGGAGCCTGTCCAGGGCCAATTGTGGTAAATATTGGTGCCGGATTTATTGGATATGCTGTCGTTCTCGTTTTTGCTCTAATTGGTACATTCTTATATGGGTTGTTGAGAAATAAATTACCGCATTAACCTTAGAGTGAAACACTTAAAAAACAGAGCGAAAAAGAGTCATTATCAAAAGGCATTATGCGCTCTTAAGCCGTCTATTCCGTCAGGCGTTCTAAGTGCTGTTCAAACATTTAACAAATTTGACATGCTTAATTTAAATCTAGTCGATCAATATCATTTTCGTCCAAGCAAGTAATAAATCATTGGCCGGATGACTTGCTTTAGAAGTGCAGCGTTCTACCTTTATGGAATGCGAAATCCATTTGCCAGCCTGAGAAGGGTTTTGGGTATTTTTACAATAATACTCACCATAGGAACTTTAGGGTACCGTTATATTGAAGGATTCAGTTGGTTGTCCTCGCTCTATATGGTGATACAGACCGTAAGTACTGTTGGATTCAATGAGATTGAGCCATTAAGCACTTTAGGCACCTGGTTTACAATAGTGCTCATTGTAATTAGCTTTGGCACCTTTGCTTACGGTGCGGGTTTATTAGCTCAATTGGCTATGGATGGTAGTGTTCGTGAATATTTAAAAACCAAAAGACTCAAACGCAAAGTGGAGAAGTTACATGGTCATGTTATAGTCTGCGGTATTGGCCGCAATGGAAGACAGGTGGTAAGTAAATTAAGGGCTTACGGCGTTGAGGTAGTTGTCATTGAAAATAACATTGAGAGGGCTGCAAGATATTCGGAATCTCTAAAGGATTGCCATGTAATTCTAGGTGACGCAACCCTCGATGAAGTCTTGGAAAAGGCGAATGTGGGTGAAGCACGAAGTCTAATTGCCGCACTTTCTTCTGATACAGATAACCTTTTCGTAGTGATTTCTGCACGTCAAATAAATCCTAAAATGGTTATTGGTGCCCGTGCAAATACGGAAAGTACGGAGAAAAAACTTTTATCAGCTGGGGCAAATTATACGGTGAGTCCTAACTTAGTAGGAGGTGCTCATTTAGCCCACAACCTCATGAATCCAGGGGTAATGGACTTTCTGGACCACTTGAGCATGGGAGGATCGAGTGCTACTAATATTGAAGAAATTCAAATAGATGAGTTGCCAGAGGAGTTCAGTGCTTGTAATATTAAGGACTTGAATATTCGTCAAGCGACGGGCTGTACAGTCATAGGTTATATTTCTGAGCTCGGAAATTTAACTGTAAATCCAGCACCTGACTTCAGGGTGTCGCCACACTCTAAGTTATATGTACTTGGAAATGATAGTCAAATCAAAGCGATGCGTAGCTGGTTCAACGCCCAAACCAAATAACAAGATGAAAATATTATTTACAGGATCTAATGGTCTGCTGGGTCAAAAGATTGCCGCTGCCACCCTAAAGTATCCTCAGCATGAGTTTCTAGCTACAGCAAGAGGTGAGAACAGGGTAGTTGCTTTGGGAAGCGCTCGTTACGCATCAATGGATATCACGGTTGAGACTCAAGTGATGGATGTGGTGACTTCTTTTGCTCCGAATGTAATTATACATGGCGCAGCAATGACAAACGTTGACGAATGCGAAGAAAAAAAAGAAGAGGCTTATGCCTTAAATGTTAAGGGTACCAGTAATATAGCCCAAGCAGCGATGCATGTTGGAGCACATATGGTTCATATATCTACAGATTTTATTTTTGACGGCAAAAATGGTCCTTACACAGAGCAGGCCACCCCAAATCCGATCAGTTATTACGGAGAAACGAAGCTAGAGGCAGAAAATATTATTCAAAATTTGAGCTCTTGGTCGATTTTAAGGACCGTCTTGGTTATAGGAATGGCAGAAGATTTAAGCAGAAGTAATATTGTTCTTTGGGCCAAAGAAGCTTTAGAAAAAGGTCAAGCGATAAACGTGGTGGATGACCAATTCAGAACACCCACACTAGCTGAGGATTTAGCACAGGGCGCCCTACTAGCCGCAGACCAACAGGCACAGGGTATATTTAATATTTCAGGTCCTGATTTCATGTCTATTTACGAGCTTGTTGAGGCGGTCTCTAATCACTTTAATTTGTCCATGGATACAGTGACTAAAGTGAGCAGTTTAACGTTAAATCAAGCTGCAAAAAGACCACCAATTACAGGCTTTGATATCTCCAAAGCACGTGAAGAATTAGGATATAATCCACATAACTTTTCAGAAGCGCTGGTCTTGATTTCTAAACAAGCAGGATTGTAAGTCGATATTTGTCAGAGACTTTGCTTTCATCTATTTTCGATGTTCACTCTTAACAATCCTATAAGGAATGTCTCAAACAACAGAATCTTGGGGGTCACGTGTTGGTCTCATCTTAGCCATGGCAGGAAATGCAGTTGGTCTAGGTAACTTTTTACGTTTCCCTGTTCAAGCCGTCCAAAATGGTGGTGGAACTTTTATTATACCATATTTAGTCAGCTTCCTATTAATGGGGATACCCTTGTTGTGGGTGGAGTGGGCTATGGGTCGTTTTGGTGGCCGATATGGTGATCATAGTACACCATTTATACTTGATAACATGACTAAAAGGAGGTTTTGGAAATACTTTGGTGTTTTTGGGATCTTTACTAACATGGGTGTCATGGCTTATTATACCTATATAGAATCATGGACGTTGACTTATACAATAAAGTCCTTAAGAGGAGACTTCTTGGGTTTAGATTTAGCTCAACTCGATACTTTTTTCAATAATTACGTTGATTTAGGGAGTGGTATAAATTTTCCTGTCTGGGCCATTTTAGCTTTTTTAGTAACGTTAGCGATTAACATTTACATCCTTTCTAGAGGTCTTAGCGCTGGTATAGAGACCGTGGCGAAAATCGCCATGCCTTTACTCATTCTTTTTGGTGCATTCTTGGCTATAATGTCTTGGACAACTGGTTCTACTGGCCGATGTGATGATTGTTCCACTTTTATAGGGTTGAATTTTCTTTGGGAACCGGACTTCACCACTTTGGCCAATCCTAAAATATGGCTGGCCGCAGCGGGTCAGATATTTTTCACATTATCCGTTGGTATGGGTACTATTCACTGCTATAGTTCCTATTTAAAGCAAAAGGATGATATCGCTTTGAATGCAATGGCCGCTGGTTGGATGAACGGTTTTGTTGAGATAGTACTCGGTTCAGCCGTCGTTATACCGATCGCTGTTGGGTATTTAGGATTGGATTGGGTCATTGAAAACGCTGGTTTTATGATGGCTTTTAAAACGATGCCTTTCTTATTTGACCAATGGGGTAGTGTGATTGCCGTTATTTCAGGAGTAGCGTGGTTCGGTTTACTGTTTTTTGCAGGTATTACTTCATCCTTAGCTATGGGTACTCCATTCATGGGGTTTGTACAAGACGAATTCAATTGGTCGAAAAATAAAAGTGCCATTATATTAGGGGTCTCCATTTTAGCTATGGGTCTCCCAACGATACTGTTTTTTGAAAAAGGAGTATTTGATGAATACGATTACTGGACGGGAACAGTAAGTCTTGTTGTGTTTGCTTTAGCTGAAGTTATCCTCTTCGCTTGGGTCTTTGGAATGGATAAAGGTTGGGCAGAGATTAATGTTGGCGCTGATATGAAAGTGCCTAAGATATATAGGCCTATTATTAAATACGTCACTCCATTGTTCATTGGAACAATATTATTCACGTCGCTCATAAAACCACTTAATGGAGAACTTTCTGACTGGTCAACAGCCTGGAATTCGTTACTTTCCGGAAATGGATGGCCTTGGGCTACAGATAGTATTATCAATAAAGTATTCCACCTTGACACAGGTGTGATCTGGTGGGAAAATAACGTGCTTACAGACATGTTCTATATAGATATGAGTCGGTACTTTTTACTGGCATGTTTCTTTGTCTTGGTCGCTATGGTGAAAGCAGCATCGAATAAACGTAAAAAAAGAGCGCTATAAATGACTACTTCAGCTATAATTATGATAATCTTGACACAGGGAACAGTCATTACTGCAACAATTTATTTTTTTCGAAAAGTACTTAAGGCTCCTAGCAATGGAAAATCAGATTCCTATTCTGACAACGACGTAAAGAAGGACTGAATAAATTCAAGTTATGCACTACATATTGTAACTGTTTAGATCCTTATTAGCTTGGTAGAAAACCTTTTGCTAATGATAGATCAGCTTTCAAGAACCGCCCTGTTAATTGCCATTGCGCTAATTAGTGGAGCGGTTTTTCTTTTTCCTTCAAGAGCTAAACATCATGACCAGCTGGTATTTTTGACTTGGTGGTGGGAGCAAAAGGGTACACTTAGCATCAATGAATTAGATAGTGCAGTGGTTTATTCGCTTCCCATCTCTGCCTCAGCCAAAAATGGATTATGGTATCGGATCTCCAGGCAGTGGTCTTATAGAAATCTAGATGATTTATCGCAATCACCTCCTATGCTGATTGATTCACTTTGGATAAGATTGGGGAAATTTGAGTTCGTACGGGTCTATGATAGTACGAGTCTAAGACACGTTAAGCAGAAAATAACCTTTTCAGATAAAATAGATAAACCTGAGTTATGGCTGCCATTAGACGTGAACACGGCAGACAGTATTGAATTGATATCCGTTCCTGGTATAGGTGCTTGGACAGCGAATCAAATAATACGTTATAGGTTCAAATATGGATATATAGCAGATTTAGGACACCTAAAGAATTCAACATATCTCAAGAATATCTGGAGAGAGGAATGGGATATGAGGTTATTAGTTGAAGATCGTAATCCAACCATGAGTTTGAATAAAAGTGACTTTAAAGAACTCTTGAAATTCCCAGAATTGAACTATTCCCAAGTCAAACGTATAACCTTCTATCGTGAGACTTTTGGTGACTTGAAATGGCCAGAACTTTGCAATTGGAAAGAATTTGAAAAGGTTGATACTAATTTCCTTAAACTCTATATTAATGAATGAAAAATGATGTACATTCGCGTTCATAATTTGAAAGGAGGTGTTACTATGCTCGTAATTAATGTCAAAGAAGGTGAATCCATCGAACGTGCGCTCAAGCGCTACAAAAGAAAACATAGCTCAACGGGTGTAGTCCGCAAGCTTCGCGCTGATCGTTACCATACGAAACCAGCACAAGCTAAGCGACGCATGAACATGAAAGCTGCGTATATTCAAAATTTGCGCAACGCAGAGGAAGAATAGGCTACTATTTAGATATATTATTAAGCCCAACACAATGTGTTGGGCTTTTTTTTGTTTAGTAACTTCATAGTTGAAGTAATCCCAATTATATCAATGGCTTCTAACGATATCCAGTCTTTTATTGAATACATGCGCGCTGAAATCAGAGCGAGCGAGAAGACAATTGATGCCTATGGATTGGAATTGAATCGCTGGGAAGATTTCTTGAATCATGAATTTGATATTTCTACTAATCAGGCTGAGAAGGGTAATGTAAAGCGTTTTATTGTTTGGAGAAACAAGTCGGGTATTTCAAATAGATCCATTAATCGTTCTCTAAGTGCACTTCGCAGCTATTACAAATGGTGTGAAAAAAGCAATCGGCGTACGAATCAACCCGTTCAAGGTATAAGAAGTCTTAAAACCGCAAAAAGACTAGTTATGAGTATTCCTGAGCGCGATTTGGAATCGCTCACCAAGGACGATCTCTTTAATTCTGACTTTGAGGGAATGCGAAATCAACTTATTCTATTATTGCTTTATGGGCTCGGATTGAGAAGAGCTGAGCTTATTGAGCTTAAGGGATCAGATTTTGATTGGAGTAGAGGGACCGTTACTATTATCGGAAAAAGAAATAAGGAGCGCCAAGTGCCATTACCTATTGTTATTGAGGAGTACTTTAATTCATATAATCAGGCAAGAAACCATCTTCAATCTGACGTGCATCACCTATTACTTACCCGTAAGGGGAAAAAGCTCTACCCAAGTCTTGTTTATAATATCGTATTGTCCTATCTTAATGATGCCACTACGGTGGTTGACAAGCATCCTCATACTTTGCGTCATTCATATGCTACTCACCTCTTAAATGCAGGCGTTGATATCAACACTGTTAAAGAGTTGATGGGGCATGAAAGCTTGAGTTCGACTCAGGTTTATACGACAAGTACCTTCGAGGAGCTAGTTAAAGTGTATAACAGAACTCATCCTAAGGGTTCATAAAAATCAAGCACTATGACAGTAAACATTCAGTCAGTTAACTTCAAAGCGGATATTAAGCTATTGGCTTTTATTCAGGAGCGCCTGAAGAAGACAACCCAGTTCTTTGATAAGAGTATCAACACGGATGTGTTCTTAAAGGTTGATAATAATAACAATAGAGAGAATAAAATTGTGGAAATCAGAATGTCTGTTCCTGGAAATGATATCATTGTTACTAAAGAGCGCAAGTCTTTTGAGGAAGCGGTTGATATTGTTATTGAAGTATTGATTAGAAAACTAAAAAAAATGAAGGGAAAACAAAGAGAAACTCATTAACTATCAACGAGTTGCTAAGACTAAAAAAAAGTGAAGACAAATAGTCTTCACTTTTTTTTTAAGAAGTATTGCACGTTTAAATCTCTTTACTACATTTGCAGTCCGTTTGTAAGACGGAAGATCTTTGACATTTGCCGGTATAGCTCAGTTGGTCAGAGCACGTGATTTGTAATCTCGGGGTCGTCAGTTCGAATCTGACTACTGGCTCAAGTATTTTGCAAGAAAACTATATAGTTTTCTTGCATAACCGGGGGGATACTCAAGCGGCCAACGAGGACGGACTGTAAATCCGTTGGGAAACCTTCGCAGGTTCGAATCCTGCTCCCCCCACCATCGCGAAAGTAGCTCAGCTGGTAGAGCATCAGCCTTCCAAGCTGAGGGTCGCGGGTTCGAATCCCGTCTTTCGCTCAAATTTTAAGGCCTTAAGGCCGATGTAGCTCAGCGGTAGAGCGTTTCCTTGGTAAGGAAGAGGTCACGGGTTCAATTCCCGTCATTGGCTCTATAAATTAGAATCTTTACACTGTTTTATATATTTAATAATCGCTAGTCATGGCAAAAGAAACATTCAAACGTACCAAGCCTCACTTGAACATTGGTACCATCGGTCACGTTGACCACGGGAAAACAACATTGACAGCTGCTATCACCACTTGTTTGGCGAGAGCAGGTTTGTCAGAAATGAGAAGCTTCGATTCTATCGACAATGCTCCTGAAGAAAAGGAGCGTGGTATCACTATCAATACTTCTCACGTAGAGTATGAGACGGCTAACCGTCATTATGCCCACGTTGACTGTCCAGGTCACGCGGATTACGTGAAGAATATGGTAACTGGTGCTGCACAGATGGATGGTGCTATCCTTGTAGTTGCGGCTACTGATGGTCCTATGCCTCAAACTCGTGAGCACATCCTATTAGGTCGCCAGGTTGGTATACCTCGTATGGTTGTTTTTATGAATAAGGCCGATATGGTTGATGACGAAGAACTTATGGAATTAGTTGAAATGGAGATCCGTGATCTTCTTTCTTTCTATGAGTACGACGGAGACAACTCTCCTGTAATTGCTGGTTCTGCTCTAGGTGGGTTGAATGGTGATGACAAGTGGATGGGTAGTATCATGGAATTAATGGAAGCTTGTGATACTTGGATCGAAGAGCCTGTTCGTGATCGTGAGAAGCCTTTTCTAATGCCTATTGAGGATGTATTCTCAATTACAGGTCGTGGAACTGTTGCAACTGGACGTATTGAAACTGGTGTTGGTAACACGGGTGACACAGTAGATATCATTGGTTTTGGTGACGAGAAGTTGTCTTCAACCATCACTGGTGTTGAAATGTTCCGTAAGATTCTTGACACTGGTGAAGCTGGTGACAACGTAGGTATCTTACTTCGTGGTATCGCTAAAGAAGATATTCGTCGTGGTATGGTAATCTGTAAGCCAGGTTCTATTACTCCGCACAAAAAATTCAAGGCTGAGGTATATATATTGAAGAAAGAAGAAGGTGGTCGCCACACTCCTTTCCATAACAAATACCGTCCGCAGTTCTACCTTAGAACGACTGATGTTACAGGTGAAATTCACCTTCCTGAAGGAGTTGAAATGGTAATGCCAGGTGATAACCTGACTATTACTGTTGAATTGATCGCTAATGTTGCGGTTAATCAAGGTTTACGTTTCGCAATGCGCGAAGGTGGTCGTACGGTTGGTGCGGGTCAAGTAACTGAAATCATCGAGTAATTAACTCGTTTGAATAAGTAAAATGGTAGTTAAGGTGCCTCCTTTTTTAGGAGGCACCTTTCTGCCTACATACGGACATAGTTCAATGGTAGAATAGCGGTTTCCAAAACCGTTGATCAGGGTTCGAATCCTTGTGTCCGTGCAAAGAATAAAAAAGATGAGCAAAATATTTACATCATTACAAGATTCATGGGAGGAGTTCGCTGTTAAAGCGACTTGGCCAAGCTTGAGTGAGTTACAAAAGAGTACTACTTTGGTACTTATCGGGACGATCATCTTTTCGCTAGTTGTGTTTGGTATGGACAAGGTGATCTCGACAGTGCTTGAGTTCATTTATTCAATCTTCGGATAATCATGTCAGATACTGGAATGAAATGGTATGTGCTTCGTACTGTGAGTGGACAAGAGCACAAGACAAAAACCTATATCGAAAAAGATATGGCTCATGCAGGTATGAGTGATTTAGTAGGTCGGGTTCTTATTCCAATGGAGAAGGTTGTTCAAGTCCGCAGTGGTAAGAAAGTGATAAAGGACAAAACAAGAACTCCTGGTTATATGTATGTAGAAACTACATTAACTGGTGAGGTTAGTCATATGATTAAGAGTCTTCCTAATGTAGTTGGGTTTTTATCAAATATTAAAGGTGGAGATCCTTCACCTATGCGCGCTTCAGAAGTTAATCGTCTGTTGGGCCAAGTTGACACCGAGGCAGAAAACTCTGCAATGCTTCTCGTTCCATTTATTTTGGGAGAGACGGTTAAGGTTGTCAGTGGTCCGTTCAGTACTTTTGATGCGACTATTGAAAAGATCAACGAGGAGAAACAGAAGTTAGAGGTTACTGTAAAGATCTTTGGCCGTAAGACTCCAGTTGAACTAGGCTTCACGGAAGTGGAGAAATTATAATTGATATAGAGTGAGCTATATATAGGTTCGTTTTTCATGCTTCCACTTGAGAAACAGCCACAACAACAACGCTAAATAGTATAAACAAGAAATGGCAAAAGAGGTTAGTAAAGTAGTAAAGCTTCAGGTCCGTGGTGGCCAAGCTAACCCTTCTCCTCCGGTAGGTCCAGCTTTGGGTGCTGCAGGTGTTAATATTATGGAGTTCTGTAAGCAGTTTAATGCTCGTTCCCAAGAGAAAATGGGACAAGTATTACCTGTAGTGATTACTGTTTATGCAGATAAATCATTCGACTTCATAATCAAAACACCTCCTGCAGCAGTTCAATTAATGGAAGCTGCTAAGATAAAGAAGGGGTCATCAGAGCCTAACCGTAGTAAAGTTGCTAAAGTTACTTGGGATGCTATTCGCACAATCGCAGAAGGCAAGATGGTAGATCTTAATTGTTTTACCGTTGAGTCAGCAATGTCAATGATTGCTGGAACTGCGAGAAGTATGGGTATAACTGTAATTGGCGATAAGCCGTTTTAATTAAAAGTTTGAATCAATGGCAAAATTGACAAAGAACATGAAAAACGCGATCGCTAAACTTGAAAAAGGAAGAGTATACTCTGTAAGCGAAGCAGCGACCTTAGTAAAAGAGGTAAACTGTACTAAATTTGACGCATCTGTTAATTTAGCAGTCCGTTTGGGTGTTGACCCACGTAAAGCAAACCAAATGGTTCGTGGCGTGGTAAGTCTTCCACATGGTACTGGTAAGAGCGTACGTGTTTTGGCTCTCGTAACACCTGATAAGGTGGAAGAAGCTAAAGCAGCAGGTGCAGATTATGCGGGCCTTGATGAATTCATCGAGAAAATTAAAGGCGGTTGGACTGACATTGATGTCATTGTAACCATGCCTTCTGTAATGGGTAAAATTGGACCTTTAGGTCGTGTATTAGGCCCTCGTGGCTTGATGCCTAATCCTAAGTCTGGAACCGTTACAATGGACGTAGCAAAAGCTGTGGGTGAGGTAAAAGCCGGTAAAATTGACTTTAAAGTTGATCGTTACGGTATCGTTCACGCAGCAATTGGGAAAGTATCTTTTGATGCAGCGAAAATTCAAGATAACGCTGAGGAACTATTGAGAACGCTAAACAAACTTAAGCCAAGTGCGGCTAAAGGAACTTACATGAAGAGCGTTTATATATCCTCAACTATGTCGCCAGGTATAGCTGTAGATGCTAAATCAGTTTCATAATCTTAACCGAAAAGCATCATGACAAGAGAAGATAAACTTACTCAGATTGAAGAGCTAACAGCTGTTCTTAATGCAACACCAACCATCTATTTGGCCGATATTGAGTCTTTAGATGCAGTTTCCACTTCGAATTTGCGTAGAGCAAGTTTCGGAAAGGGAATTAAGGTTGCTGTTGTAAAGAACACAGTTCTAAAAAGAGCTATGGATGCGTCAGAAAAGAACTTTGATGGTCTTTATGACGTATTGAAAGGAAATACAAGCATCATGCTTTCAGAAGCAGGTAATGCTCCAGCGAAACTTATTAAAGAGTTTCGTAAGAAGAGTAAAAAACCTGTTTTAAAAGGCGCTTGGATTGAAGAGAGTGTTTACGTCGGTGACGAAAACCTGGATATGTTGACTGCAATCAAATCTAAAGAAGAATTGATTGGAGATGTAATCGCATTACTCCAGAGTCCTGCCAAAAACGTCATCTCTGCACTTCAAAGTGCTGGTGGAAAAATTGCTGGTCTCCTTAAGACATTGGAAGAGCGCAACGCGTAATTCTACAATTTTGAATTAATTAAGAATAATAAAATTAAATTTTACTAAAATGGCTGATATCAAACAATTGGGCGATGCTCTTGTAAACATGACAGTTAAGGAAGTATCTGAATTAGCAGGATACTTGAAAGAAGAATATGGCATTGAGCCTGCTGCTGCTGTTGCTGTTGCGGGTCCTGCTGCTGCGGGTGGCGATTCTGCTGCTGAAGAGCAAACGGAATTCGATGTTATCTTGAAAGCTGCTGGTGGTGCTAAACTTGCTGTAGTTAAACTTGTTAAAGAAATGACTGGTTTAGGCTTGAAAGAAGCTAAAGCTGCTGTTGACGCTGCTCCTTCTGCATTGAAAGAGGGCGTATCAAAAGACGAAGCAGAAGCTTTGAAAGCACAGCTTGAAGAAGCAGGTGCTGAAGTAGAGATCAAGTAATTGATCGATCGCTAAGTTATCCGGTTTAGGTCTTTGGGGTACTCCCCTTAGACCTAAACCTTTTTGTGTTTAATTAACATTTTGGGCTGAAATGGTAAACCAAATTACTGCTCCTCAGGAGCGCATCAATTTCTCTTCCACTGCAATTAAGACCGCTTTTCCGGACTTTCTTGATATTCAGTTGAAGAGTTTTATGGACTTCTTTCAAATTGAAACGAAGCCATCTGAAAGATCTACGGAAGGTCTTCACCGTGTGTTTGCGGAAAACTTCCCTATTTCGGATTCAAGAAACAATTTCGTACTTGAATTCTTGGATTACTTTGTCGATCCACCGAGATACTCAGAGCGCGAGTGTATAGAGCGCGGACTGACATTCAACGTTCCTTTAAAGGCAAGGTTGAAGTTGTACTGTACGGATCCTGAACATGAGGATTTCGAGACAATTGTACAAGATGTTTATTTAGGAACTATTCCTTACATGACACAACGAGGTACGTTCATTGTGAACGGAGCCGAAAGAATTATTGTATCTCAGTTGCACCGTTCTCCTGGTGTTTTCTTTGGTCAATCATACCACGCGAACGGAACCAAACTTTATTCAGCCCGTATTATTCCGTTCAAGGGATCTTGGATTGAATTCGCTACGGATATCAATCAAGTGATGTACGCGTACATTGATCGTAAAAAGAAACTACCTGTAACTACTCTGTTACGTGCGATTGGCTATGAACGAGACAAAGATATTCTTGAGATCTTCGATCTTGCTGAGGAAATTAAAGTTAGTAAAGCTGCTTTAAAACGCTCAATTGGTCGCAAACTTGCTGCGAGAGTATTGAAAACATGGATAGAAGATTTCGTTGATGAAGATACAGGTGAAGTTGTATCTATTGAGCGTAATGAAGTAATTCTAGATCGCGATACTGTATTAGATAAAGAGCACGCTGAGGAAATCTTAGAAGCTGAAGTAGGGAATATTTTATTGCACAAAGAGGATATTGAGTCTTCAGATTATGCGATTATTCATAACACCCTGCAAAAAGATCCAACAAATACTGAGAAAGAGGCTGTAGAGCATATATATAGACAATTGCGAAACGCCGAACCGCCTGATGAAGAAACGGCAAGAGGTATTATAGACAAATTGTTCTTTTCTGAGCAACGTTACTCATTGGGTGAAGTTGGTCGTTACCGCTTGAATAAAAAACTTTACAACAATACTGAAGAGACTTCTCAGGTATTGACTAAAGGCGATATCATTGAAATCATTAAACGTCTTATTGAGTTGATTAATTCTAAGGCGGAGATTGATGATATTGATCACTTAAGTAACCGTCGTGTGCGCACGGTAGGTGAGCAGATGGCCAACCAGTTTGGTGTGGGTCTTGCTCGTATGGCGCGTACCATACGCGAACGTATGAATGTTCGTGACAACGAAGTATTTACACCTATTGACTTAATTAATGCAAAGACTTTGTCTTCTGTTATTAATTCGTTTTTCGGTACGAATCAGCTCTCGCAGTTTATGGATCAAACTAATCCTCTGTCTGAAATCACGCACAAGCGTCGTCTTTCAGCTTTAGGACCTGGTGGTTTATCTAGAGAAAGAGCAGGATTTGAGGTACGTGATGTTCACTACACTCACTATGGACGTTTATGTCCGATAGAAACTCCTGAGGGACCAAACATTGGTTTGATATCATCTCTTTGTGTGTATGCAAAGGTGAATGGCATGGGATTCATTGAAACTCCTTATCGCTCTGTAAAAGAAGGAAAAGTAGTCGTTGATGAGGTTCCTACCTATCTAAGTGCTGAAGAAGAAGAATCTAAAGTAATCGCTCAAGCAAACGCTCCTATCAGCCCAGATGGAACGTTTATTAATGATAAGGTTAAGGTTCGTCAAGAAGGTGATTTCCCGGTTGTAGAACCTGCGACCATTGACTTTATGGATGTTGCACCGAATCAGATTGCTTCTATTTCTGCTTCGTTGATTCCGTTCTTAGAGCATGATGATGCAAACCGTGCATTGATGGGATCAAACATGATGCGTCAAGCGGTACCATTATTACGTCCAGAGGCACCAATTGTTGGTACTGGGTTGGAACGTCAAGTGGCTACTGATTCGCGTGTATTGATTAATGCTGAGGGAACAGGTACTGTAGAGTATGTTGATTCAATGCAGATTCATATCCGTTACGACAGAAGTGAGGAAGAACGAGAAGTAAGTTTTGCTGATGATATCAATACTTATCATTTAGTGAAGTTCCAAAAAACCAATCAGGGTACTACCATCAACCTAAAACCAATCGTTAAGAAAGGTGACCGTGTTGAGTTAGGACAGGTACTTTGTGAAGGTTATGCTACACAGAAAGGTGAGCTAGCTCTTGGTCGCAATATGTTGGTATCGTTCATGCCTTGGAAAGGTTATAATTTTGAGGATGCGATTGTTATTTCTGAACGTGTTGTACGTGAGGATATCTTCACATCTATTCACATTGACGAGTATTCATTGGAAGTTCGTGATACTAAATTAGGAGCAGAAGAATTAACTGCAGACATTCCTAATGTTAGTGAAGAGGCTACTAAAGATCTTGATGAGAACGGAATTATTCGTGTTGGAGCTGAGATAAAACCAGGAGATATTCTGATTGGTAAGATCACTCCTAAGGGAGAAAGCGATCCTTCTCCAGAAGAAAAACTACTTCGTGCTATATTTGGTGATAAAGCTGGTGATGTGAAAGATGCGTCTCTAAAGGCTTCACCATCATTGCATGGCGTAGTGATCGATAAAAAGTTGTTTACCCGTCTGGTTAAAGACAAGCGTCAACGTGCTGAAGACAAGGAAGAAATAGGACAGTTGGACATTGAAATGGCTGCTGAACTTGCTCAATTGAAAACAGAGTTTGTCAATAAGCTTTCTAACTTGGTTCAAGGTAAGACCTCCCAAGGTGTCATCAATGATTTGAATGAAGATGTCATTCCAAAGGGAACGAAGTTTACTTTGAAAGCACTTAATTCAATTGAAGATTACAGAAGAATTGTTGGTGGTAAATGGACTACTGATGATGATCGTAATGACAAAATAGATACGTTAATCCATAATTATAAAATTAGGGCTAACGATATTCAAGGTGGTTACCGTCGTAAGCGCTTTGCAATTACTGTTGGAGATGAATTGCCTGCAGGTATTGTTAAATTGGCTAAAGTTTACATCGCGAAAAAGCGTAAGCTGAAAGTTGGTGACAAGATGGCTGGTCGTCATGGTAATAAGGGTATTGTAGCTCGTATAGTACGTGATGAGGATATGCCTTTCTTAGAGGATGGAACTCCAGTGGATATCGTATTGAATCCATTAGGTGTGCCTTCTCGTATGAACATTGGTCAGATTTATGAAACTGTTTTAGGCTGGGCTGGGCAGAAGTTAGATAAAAACTTTGCTACCCCAATTTTCGATGGTGCTTCACTAGATGACATCTCGAGTTATGTTACCGAGGCTGGTTTACCAGAGTTTGGTCACACGCAACTTTACGATGGAGGAACAGGTCAAGCCTTTGATCAAAAAGCGACTGTAGGTATTATCTACATGTTGAAGCTTGGTCATATGGTGGATGATAAGATGCATGCACGTTCTATTGGACCATATTCATTGATTACACAGCAGCCGTTGGGTGGTAAAGCCCAATTTGGTGGACAGCGTTTCGGTGAGATGGAAGTATGGGCACTTGAAGCATTTGGTGCTGCTAATATCCTTCGTGAAATCCTAACTGTTAAATCGGATGACGTAGTAGGTCGTGCGAAAACATATGAGGCAATTGTCAAAGGTGAGCGTATGCCTGCTCCTGGTATTCCAGAATCATTCAATGTATTGCTACATGAATTGAAAGGTTTGGGATTGAAAGTAACGTTGGATTAATAACTAAGTAATTCCCACTGCCAAAAGGCAGTGGGATTATATAAAAATCGCATTATGGCTCTTAGAAAAAGCGATAAAAATCAAAATAGCGCATTCAGCAAGATTACGATTTCGTTGACTGCGCCTGAGACAATCCTAGAACAAAGTCATGGAGAGGTCTTAAAGCCTGAAACCATCAATTACCGTACTCACAAACCTGAGCGTGATGGTCTTTTCTGTGAGCGTATTTTCGGTCCTGTAAAGGATTATGAATGTGCCTGTGGAAAGTACAAGCGAATCCGTTATAAAGGAATCGTTTGTGACCGTTGTGGTGTTGAAGTTACAGAGAAGAAAGTCCGTCGTGATAGAGTAGGACACATTTCACTTGTTGTTCCTGTTGTTCACATTTGGTATTTCAGATCGTTACCGAACAAAATTGGTTATTTATTAGGGCTTCCTTCAAAGAAGCTAGATATGATCATTTACTATGAGCGTTATGTTGTTATCCAAGCAGGTGATGCTGTTGATAATGAAGGTACTCCTCATGAGGTCATGCAGTTCTTAACAGAGGATGAATACCTCGATGCAATGGAGCGTCTGCCTATTGAAAATCAATATTTAGATGTGTCAGATCCTGCTAAATTCGTAGCTAAAATGGGTGCAGAAGCAATTCACGCACTATTAGGCAATTTAGAGCTAGATACATTGTCTTATGAGCTTCGTCACAAGGCAAACACTGAAACGTCTCAACAGCGTAAGCAAGAGGCGTTAAAGCGTTTGCAAGTTGTAGAAAGCTTGAGAGACGCAAATACTAGAATAGAGAATAATCCGCAATGGATGGTGATGAGTGTAGTTCCGGTCATTCCACCTGAGCTTCGTCCATTGGTACCTCTAGATGGTGGTCGTTTTGCTACTTCGGATTTAAATGATCTATATCGTCGTGTAATTATTCGTAACAACCGTTTGAAGCGTCTACTTGAAATCAAAGCACCAGAGGTGATTTTGAGAAATGAGAAGAGAATGCTTCAGGAGTCTGTAGATAGTTTGTTTGACAATACTCGTAAATCGAGTGCTGTTAAAACGGAGAGTAACCGACCATTAAAGTCACTTTCTGATTCGTTGAAAGGTAAGCAAGGTCGATTCCGTCAAAACCTTCTAGGTAAACGTGTAGATTATTCTGCTCGTTCGGTGATCGTTGTTGGTCCTGAATTGAAACTACACGAATGTGGACTTCCTAAAAACATGGCCGCTGAGCTTTATAAGCCTTTTATTGTACGTAAGTTGATAGAACGTGGCATTGTGAAAACGGTTAAATCAGGAAAGAAAATTATAGATCGTCGTGATCCAGTAGTTTGGGATATTCTTGAAAATGTAATGAAGGGTCATCCGGTTCTATTGAACCGTGCGCCAACACTTCACCGTCTTGGTATTCAAGCATTTCAGCCTAAGCTAATTGAAGGTAAAGCTATACAGCTTCACCCATTGGCTTGTACTGCATTTAATGCGGATTTTGATGGTGATCAGATGGCTGTTCACCTCCCATTAGGTCCTGCTGCTATATTAGAGGCGCAAGTCTTAATGCTTGCTTCTCATAATATTTTGAATCCGGCTAATGGTTCACCTATTGCAGTTCCTTCTCAGGATATGGTTTTAGGTTTGTATTATATGACCAAATCGATGAGTAATACTCCTGATATGCCAGTTCGTGGTGAGGGAATGGTATTCTATTCGCCTGAGGAAGTTGAAATCGCATTGAACGAGGATGCAGTTGATCTTCACGCACAGATTAAAATCAAAGGTCGAGTAGAAGGTGCTGATGGACAAATGACTATGCAGTTTATCGAAACTACAGTAGGTCGTGTTATATTTAATCAAGCTGTCCCTGAAAGAGTACCGTTCATTAATTCGGTATTGACTAAGAAGGCACTTCGTGGTATCATTGCTAATGTATTGAAGAAAACAGATGTTCCAGCAACAGCTAAATTCCTAGATGACATTAAGTCGATGGGTTATGGAAGAGCATTCCGTGGAGGTTTGTCGTTCTCTTTGAATGACATTCGTATTCCGGATGCTAAAGAAAAAATGGTTGCTGAAGCTTCAGAAGAGGTTGATGCAATTTATGCTTCATATAGTATGGGTTTAATCACTAATAACGAACGTTATAACCAAGTGATTGATGTGTGGACGAACACAAATGCGCGTCTTACCCAAGAAGCAATGAACATATTGATCAATGATAGACAGGGTTTCAACCCAATCTACATGATGCTTGATTCTGGAGCACGTGGTTCTAAAGAGCAGATTCGTCAGCTTTCAGGAATGCGTGGTTTGATGGCTAAGCCGCAGAAATCAGGTTCTTCAGGTGGAGAAATCATTGAAAACCCAATTATATCGAACTTTAAGGAAGGTTTATCCATTCTTGAGTACTTTATATCAACTCACGGTGCACGTAAAGGTCTTGCTGATACGGCATTGAAAACAGCTGATGCTGGATATCTTACTCGTCGTCTTCACGATGTCGCACAGGATGTTGTTGTAAACGAAGTGGATTGTGGTACGTTACGAGGCTTAGAAGTGAGCGCTTTGAAGAAAAGTGAAGACATCGTTGAAACTCTTGCAGAGCGTATCATTGGACGTGTATCATTGGATGATGTTATTGATCCGTTAACTGATGAAATATATGTTACCGCTGGTACATTGATTTCTGAGGAGATCGCTAATAAAATCGATGCATCTCCAATTGAGTCTATCGATGTTCGTTCGCCTTTAACATGTTCTACGAAAAGAGGGATATGTGAAAAGTGTTACGGAACTAACTTAGCGACTAACAAGAAAGCTCAGGCTGGTGATGCTGCTGGTGTTATAGCCGCTCAGTCTATTGGTGAGCCTGGTACTCAGTTGACACTCCGTACTTTCCACGTTGGTGGAACAGCTGGTAACGTTTCAGAAGAGAACAAGATTGTCGCGAAATTTGACGGTAAAGTTGAATTGGAAGATGTTCGTACAGTTGAAGGTGAAAATGGCGAAAATATCGTTATTGGACGTACAGGTGAAATGCGTATCATAGATGCGAAAACTGGACGAACAGTAATGACAAATATCATTCCTTATGGTGGTATTTTAAATGTCAAGGACGGAGCGAAAATCAAGAAGGGTACTGAAATTGTTCAATGGGATCCGTATAATGCGGTAATTATTGCAGAGACGCCAGGTAAAATTTCTTACCAAGATATTATTCAGGGCAGTACCTACAAAGTAGAGATAGATGAGCAGACCGGTTTCCAGGATAAAGTTATTTCGGACAACCGTAACCGCAAGCTAATTCCTACGATCCAAGTAGTAGATGGTTCAGGTGTAGAGCTTAAGCATTACACGTTGCCATCTGGTGCTCACTTAATGGTTGAAGAGGGTGAAGATATTGCTGCAGGTAAAATTCTTGTTAAGATTGCTCGTAAGAGTGCTAAAGCAGGAGATATTACTGGTGGTTTACCTCGTGTTACGGAACTTTTCGAAGCGCGTAACCCATCTAACCCTGCAGTTGTAGCTGCTATCGATGGTATCGTGAGTTACGGTAAAATCAAGCGCGGTAATCGTGAAATAATCATTGAGAGTCGTACGGGCGAGGTTAAGAAGTATTTGATTAACCTGAGTAAGCAAATCCTAGTTCAGGAGAATGATTTTGTAAAAGCCGGTACACCACTTTCGGATGGAGCAATAACTCCTAATGATATCTTGGCGATTAAAGGTCCTACTGCAGTTCAGTCTTACTTGGTAAATGAAATACAAGAAGTATATCGTTTGCAAGGTGTAAAAATAAATGATAAGCACTTTGAGGTAATTGTACGTCAGATGATGCGTAAGGTTAAAATTCAGGATACTGGTGATACGCTATTCTTAGAAGGTAACTTGGCTCATGCTATTGATTTTATTGAAGAGAATGATAGGATTTATGGAATGAAAGTGGTCGTAGATGCTGGTGATAGCCAGAATCTTAAAGAAGGCCAAATAATTTCAACGAGAGATCTGCGTGATGAAAACAGCATCTTATTACGTGAAGATAAAGCAGTAGTTACTGCACGTGAAGCTAACCCGGCAACTGCTGCTCCTGTTCTTCAGGGTATCACAAGAGCCTCGTTACAGACGAAATCATTTATTTCTGCGGCGTCTTTCCAAGAGACGACTAAGGTGTTAAATGAAGCTGCTGTGAATGCGAAAGAGGATACGCTCCAAGGATTGAAGGAAAATGTTATTGTTGGTCATCTCATTCCAGCTGGTACAGGTCTTATGAAATACCGCTCTACTGTGGTAGGTTCAAAAGAAGAGTATGAGCAGATGCAAGAGACTCTTAGCGTGGATGTTGAATAAGGCAATGAAATAGTAGGTATGGCAGATCAGCAGAAGGAAGGACAGATTAACATTGAATTACCTGAGGATAAAGCACAAGGTGTGTATAGCAACTTGGTTGCTATAAATCACAGCCCAACGGAATTTGTGGTAGACTTCATTCAAATGATGCCGGGTGTGCCAAAAGCTAAAGTTCAGTCGAGAGTTATTTTGACACCTGAACATGCAAAACGCCTTTTACAGGCTTTAGGTGAGAATGTGACTAGGTATGAACAGAACTTCGGTAATGTTCAGACCCATGAGCCTCCTCAAGTTCCTTTGAACTTTGGAGGCCCCACAGGCGAAGCTTAGGACCTCTAATGAGTAGATAAAAAACCTCGGTAAGTAATTACCGAGGTTTTTTTATGTCAAGTTGGATTAGATGGAAGACGTTATCTGATTCTTTCTTATGTGCAAGCATCAAGAGCATCAAGTATAGTGTCTAGGCCGAATGTTAGTTCACTCGTTGTGATTGGTAGTGGTGGAGATATTCTTATCGCATTTCCAGCGAAAAGGAAATAATCCGTAATAACGCCATGATTTTCAAGGTAGGATATAACTTGTCCTGCGTCGATAGTCTCCTTTAGCGTGACACAATACATGAGTCCTGTGCCGCTTAGTTTTGCTATGGATGGATGAACCATCTTCAATTCTATGAGCGCACTTTTTGCTGGAATCTCTTGAAACCACTGAGGATGTTCGGTGATGATATCAAATGCGGCTAAAGAGGCCGCACAACTAACTGGATGTCCTCCAAAGGTTGTAATATGTCCAAGTATAGGATTGGTTTTAATGACGTCCATAATACGTTTTGGAGCTATGAAGGCCCCTAAAGGCATGCCACCACCAAAACCTTTGGCTAGACATAGAACATCGGGACAAAACCCATAGCCTTGATGGGCGAACCATGTTCCGGTTCTACCCATACCTGTTTGTATTTCATCCAGAATCATTAAAGCCCCTACTGCTGTACACTTTGCACGAATGGCAAGTATCCATTCTTGTTGGGCAGGTATATATCCGCTCTCTGACTGAATACATTCTATGACAACAGCGGCGGTTTTCCCCGAAATATGATTAATTACTTCGTAAGAGTTGAAATCGAATTGTCGAGTATCAGGAAGTAAAGGATAATAGCCTTGTTTGAATTCTTCAGAACCTTGTATACTGAGTGCTCCATGGGTAGATCCATGATAGCTATTGGTAAAACTAATTAGCTCCGTACGTCCCGTATATTTCTTCGCTATTTTTAAGGCACCTTCAATGGCCTCAGTTCCACTATTTACAAAATAAACGCTTTCCATGCAGTGAGAGAGTTTACTTAGAACTTTCTCTGCGAGCAGCGCTTGAGGGGTAACAGCGAACTCACCATAGACCTGTAAGTGCATATGTTTGTTGACTTGTTCCGTGACCGCTTCAATTATTCTTGGATGACTATGACCTACATTGGAAACAGAAATCCCTGAGATTAAATCCAGATATGATTTTCCATCAAGACCGTACAAAAAACATCCTTTTGCATGATCTATCTCAAGCGCAGATGGTTCGTCAACGACTTGGGCTACATTCGATAAAAAAAGCTCTTTTATACTTGCCATTTTGCGAAGATACGAGATTGAAAGCCTCGATAAAACACAAAAAATTATCCCCAAGAAAGAATAACAAATAGCTCTCTTGGGGATTAAGATGTATTACTCAGCTAATTTACTTAGGCCAGCGGCCATCAGGTTTAGGATGGTTTTCTCTATCCTGAGGTCGCTCACCACGCTTAATCTGTTCCATCATTTTTCGTCCAAATTCCATTTCGACATGTATTAATTTGGCAGTCTTCTTTGCTCCAAGAACAATAATAAAATCATCCAAGTATGACTTGCGCAGTTGCTCTAAATTAATACGGATATCGGCTATAGCGTAAATTAACACTTCGATATCCTTTTCAGATTTATCGCCATCAAGGCTTTGCATCTTTCTACGTTGGTCCATTCTTAGAGTAAGCTCTTTTTTATGCAGTTCGTTGTACACCGGCCAAAACTGCTGACTTTCTTCCACGCTCAGGTCTAAGGCTTTTGTAATATAAGCTGCTTTTATAGCTTCTATTTTCTCTCGCTTTTGTTCCATTTTTTCATGGTCAACCCCTATTGGCTGGGCAAGTACTGCTGTTACAGCGAATATCATAGTGAATAAAACTAATGTCTTTTTCATATCTCGTTCAAATAATTATTTAAGTATTCATTGTAATTACTCAAAATGGTTGAGTCTGAGTTGATAGTAACGAACCCGAGCGAATCAGGTTCAATATAACTATAGAAATCACGCATTTCTACATATCCTAAGTCGTATAGATCTTCCAACAAGCTGTCAGTGTTTAGGTCTGATTCTGGTATTTTAGATGGCCATAACATGACAGCTATCATTACTGAAGCCGCTGCGCTTATCACGGTAATAATTCTCCTGAAAACTGTGGTTTTTTCCCCCGTAGCATGAACTATGCTACGTTCAACAGCATGTTTCTCTGGAATCCGATGCAGCAGAGTCTTAAGCTTGCTAAGTTCCTCTTTATTAATGCTATAATGTTCTGTTTCTTTCATCTTATGGTATAGATGTTCCTAGTTAAGGAAGGTTTAATTGTCCGATTAGTTTCTTCTCTATTTTAATTTTCGCATGATGGTAATTGGCTTTTAAAGCGCCGATACTTGTATTTGTTAATGTGGAGATTTCTTTGAATGAAAGATCCTGGTAGTACCTCAGTTCAAAAACTAGACGTTGCTTTTCTGGGAGTATGTTCAGTGCGTTGTGAAGTTGATTATCAACTTCTTGTGCTTCCCATTTCAAGGGTGTATTTTCTGCGATATTTAAAATACTCTCAATTTGTTCTGTGCGATGTTTTTTTTGTTTTCTCAGTTCATTAAGTGCACTATTACGTACTATAGAGTAGCACCAAGTATATGGATGGGATTCGCCTTTGAATTTGTGTAGATTCTTCCAAATACTTATGTATGCTTCTTGCAAGGCGTCTTGAGCAGAGGCGTGATCCTTTAGAATTGCGAAAGCGCAGTGTAGCAGACGCTGACTGTATTGCTCAACGATTTGAAAAAAAGAAGCCTCCCATTGCTTTTGCAATAGAAGGCCCTTGATATCTTTGCCTTCTTTCATCTTAGTTTGGAGATAAAGAAGTTCATAAAGGTTTAATACTGAAAATATTTATTTTCGCGCTATTACTTTCTTAGCTGCAGCTATGATCGCCGCAGCATTTAATCCATATTTATCCATGAGTTGCTCCGGTGTTCCACTTTCTCCAAAGCTATCATTTACGGCAACAAACTCCTGTGGGCAAGGATGATTGGTTGTGATAACTTGAGCTATACTTTCGCCAAGTCCGCCGTAGCGATTATGCTCTTCTGCTGAGACCACACAACCTGTTTTTTTAATGGAGGTTAATATTGCCTTTTCATCCAATGGTTTGATGGTGTGCATGTTGATTACTTCAGCACTAATCCCTTGTTCATTCAGCGACTCTGCTGCTTTTAATGCTTCCCATACCAGATGCCCCGTTGCGATCAGTGTAACGTCAGTACCTTCCTGCAATAAGTCACCTTTTCCTATTTTAAATGCAGAATCAGCAGGGGTGAAGTTAGCTACTTTTGGTCGGCCAAAGCGTAGGTATACAGGCCCTTCGTAAGCAGCAATTGCTATTGTGGCAGCCTTAGTTTGATTGTAATCACACGGATTTATAACAACCATATGTGGAAGCATTTTCATTAGGCCTATGTCTTCAAGAATCTGATGGGTGGCCCCATCTTCACCAAGCGTAAGTCCCGCATGAGATGCACATATTTTAACATTTTTCTTCGAATATGCTATACTTTGGCGAATCTGATCGTAGACGCGTCCAGTCGAGAAGTTTGCGAAAGTTCCCGTAAAAGGGATTTTGCCACCTATAGTTAATCCAGCTGCGATTCCCATCATGTTAGCCTCTGCGATACCTACTTGAAAGAAACGATCCGGATGTTGGTCCTCAAAAGCATTCATTTTTAGTGATCCTGTGAGATCAGCACATAGTGCCACTACGTTCTCATTAGTATTACCTAATTCCTCTAATCCTGCACCAAAACCTGAACGTGTGTCCTTGCTACCTGAATCTGTATACTTTTTCATCTTAGTTGATTTTCACAATGGTTGATGAGCCTGAACTCACTCTAAATTCGTCACTTTTACTGTACCCCGTTTCTTGGGCAAATTTACTTCTGAAGATAACTTTATATTGACCTGGTTGAAGCTGAAAAACTTGACGCTCGCTGCTCGTACTGAGGTTTACTACCCATTCATAACCGTGCTTGCTTTGAACAAATACGGATCCAAACCCGCTTACGCCTGTTTGTATGGTGGCCATACCTGGTGGGGGAACTGAAATAGTAGTTTTGGCACTAGCCTTGATATGAACTCCTTTTTGAATAATTCTGGGCAACGTTAGTATTTCTAAATCATAGGTACCACTGAGATAGCGTTGCGTTGTTCCAAAGTCTTGGACGTGCAATATCTCTTCTCCTCCAGAGGGCTTAACAACGCAGCTAATTCTTTGTGAAATTCTTAGCGAAGCCCTGAGTTCAAGATCTCCCTGTGGGGTATTCGCACCTATATGTGTATGGGTTCCACTGAATATGACCACACTGTCAACCCTTACTGGTGGCACCGTGTGAATTTCCATATCATATACAATCAGCGGATCTAAAACAAGTGTATCTGGCTGCCCTTTATAATTCAGCGTGTGTATAAATGCTTCTTTAACCTTACCGCTGGTGTGATCATAAAGTATGATTGGCACATTAGTTTCTGTTGGTTTTCCGGTGATATCCAATAGGTTAATTTGTGCAGTGGTATTGTCGAGAGCTTGAGATATGACCACCCCTAGTACATTTTTGAAGGTGTTTTCATCAGAGGCATCAAAATAAGTTCCCACACATTCAAAACTATCTTTAAAGTCATCCTCTAGTCCAATACCGATAACGAATGGTTTAAGTATGATACCTTTTTTCTGCAGTCGTTTACTCACCACACATGGATCGCCATCACAGGCTTCAACTCCATCTGTTATGAGTATGATGATGTTTCGGCAATCTTCGCAAGGTGGAAAATCATTCTCTGATTTCATCAGAGAGCCGGCAATTGGTGTTGTCCCTTTTGGTTTAAGAGTCTTAAGAACACGCTTGATTTTGTAAATATTTCCATTTCCAAAAGGAACTTCAAGCCTGGTGTCAGAACAGTCTTGGGGAGGTACAGGTTTTTGGTGCCCATACACCCTGAGGGCCAATTGAAAATTCCCATCCACTTGTATGCCTTGAAGGCTATCTAGCATTTGGCCCATTAGCCGCTGGGCAACGTCGATTTTAGCTCCACTTTCCCACCTGCCATACATGCTTTGGCTGCCATCAAACACAAATAATATTCGTGTTAAAGGTGATTTTTTCTCCAGCTGTTCTGTCTGTGCCTGAAGCACAGTGAAAAACAAGAGGGCAAATATGGAAGCTAATCGTTTCAAAAAGGAGGGTTTTAGTAGTCGCCTAGGGTTTCTTCGTTTTGCGCTAATGCGCTTACTAGTTGTGCATCATCCGGCGCGACTCCATGCCACTTGTGAGTTCCCATCATAAAATCAATACCATTGCCCATTTCTGTATGAAGTAGCAAGCAAATAGGTTTTCCCTTTCCTGTTTTCTCCTTTGCTAAAGTTATTGCTTGATCAATCGCGTCTAGGTCATTTCCATTTTCGACATCTAAAACATCCCAACCAAATGCCTCAAATTTAGCCCTCAAGGAACCCATCGCGAGAACATCGTCTGTGGTGCCATCTATTTGCTTTTCGTTGACGTCAATCGCAGAAATTAAGTTGTCAATTTTTTTTGCAGAAGCATACATGGCAGCCTCCCAAACCTGACCTTCTTGTAATTCTCCATCACCGTGTAAAGTAAACACCAATGAAGAATCGTTGTTTAACTTCTTCGCTTCAGCTGCTCCAATAGCGACGCTCATACCTTGCCCTAGGGATCCTGATGCAATTCTAATTCCCTCCAGACCCTCGTGGGTTGTAGGATGTCCTTGAAGTCTTGTGTTGAGCTTTCTAAAAGTAGCTAATTCACTTACCGGGAAGTAGCCAGATCTCGCAAGAACGGAATAGAACACTGGTGAAATATGACCGTTGGATAAGAAGAACAGGTCTTCACCAATACCGTTCATGGAAAATGCTTGAGAATTATGATTCAGATGCTTGAAATATAGAGAAACTAAATATTCAGTGCAGCCTAATGAGCCCCCAGGATGACCTGAGTTTACAGCGTGAACCATTCTAACTATATCTCTGCGAACTTGCGATACGACCGCTTGGAGGTTTTGTTGTGACATGAGAGGAAATCAGGATTTCTTATTTGATTCAAAATTACGTTAAATCTAGCTGGAGGATCAATTTTAAGTTCCTTGTTATATACACACGTTGCTAACAAAGAATACAATTATCTTTGCCGCCTTAAAGCTTAGATTATGAAGTGTGGAATTGTCGGTCTACCGAACGTTGGTAAGAGTACATTATTCAACTGTTTATCCAGTGCGAAGGCCCAAGCGGCTAACTATCCTTTTTGTACAATAGAACCGAATGTAGGTCAGGTAACAGTTCCTGATGCTAGATTGGAGAGATTGTCAGAATTGGTAAATCCTCAAAAGATACAGCCTGCAAATGTTGAGATTGTTGATATCGCAGGGTTGGTACGTGGCGCATCTAAAGGAGAGGGCCTAGGTAATCAATTCTTAGCAACCATTCGTGAGACCAATGCTATCATTCATGTTTTGAGATGCTTTGAGAATGAAAACGTAACACATGTTGACGGGAGTATTGATCCTATTCGAGATAAAGAGACTATTGACATCGAGCTTCAGTTTAAAGATTTAGATACCATTGAAAAGCGCTTGGATAAAGCGAAAAAAATGGCAAAGAGTGGAGAGAAGGAGGCGAAGCTTAATGTGGTTACACTAGAGCGTTTGATTTCTTTTGTAATGGAAGGGCGAAATGTTCGTGCATTCGTAAGAAGTGAGAGAGAATCTGTCTTAATTACAGAAATGCAACTCCTTACGGATAAGCCAGTATTGTATTTGTGTAATGTAGATGAGTCTTCGGCCAAGCAGGGTAATTCCTTTGTAGACCGTGTAAGGATAATGGCGCTAGAAGAAGGTGCTGGATGTTTACATATTGCTGCAAGCACGGAGTCTGATATTGCTGATCTTGAAACCTATGATGAAAAGCAGATGTTTCTCGATGAATTGGGGCTTGATGACGCCGGCGTAAATCGAGTCATTAGAGCCGCCTATGAGCTCTTAAAGCTTCAGACCTATTTCACTGCTGGAGAAAAAGAGGTGCGGGCTTGGACCATTAATAAAGAATCTACGGCTCCTCAAGCTGCAGGGGTTATTCATTCTGATTTTGAGAAAGGATTTATTCGTGCTGAGGTGATTTCATTCTTAGACTTTGATACTTTAGGCAGTGAAGCTGCGGTGAAAGAAGCTGGCAAAATGCGCGTTGAGGGAAAGGAGTATGTCGTTCAAGATGGTGACGTTATGCACTTTAGATTCAATGTGTAAAACCTTTGTATAGTTTCATCTGAATTGTCCTTGAAAAAGTAGTGCTAAGTGCTAAATTGGAATTCTCTTGAATCTGAGTTTTATGTCACAAGAAACCAACTATACTGAGGATAATATTCGCTCCTTAGAATGGGACGAACACATCCGTTTACGTCCTGGTATGTATATCGGAAAACTGGGCGATGGAAAAAGTCCAGATGACGGTATTTACATTCTTCTTAAAGAAGTGCTCGACAACTCTATTGACGAATATGTCATGGGAGCAGGTAAGGCGATTGAGGTCAAAATAGCAGATGGTCAGGTGATCGTAAGAGATTACGGTCGCGGAATTCCTTTAGGTAAGGTTGTTGACGTAGTTTCCAAAATTAATACGGGTGCCAAATATGACAGTAAGGCATTCAAGAAATCTGTAGGCCTTAATGGCGTGGGAGCTAAAGCAGTCAATGCACTCTCACAAGAGTTTATAGTTCAGGCCTTCCGCGACGGAAAAACCAAACGGGCGAAATTTGTTCGAGGTAAACTGACAGAGGACGACCCAATTATGGAGTCTTCCCAGCGCAAAGGGACTAAGATATCGTTCCGTCCGGATACAGAGATCTTCTTGAACTACAAATTCATGGTGGAATATGTGGAGAAGATGCTTTGGAATTATGCCTATTTAAATCCGGGTTTGACCCTCTATTTAAATGGTGAAAAATTCTTTTCAGAGAACGGCCTCAAGGATCTACTTCAGGATAATTTGGATGGAAACACGCTCCATGACATAGCACACTTAAAAAGTGAAGACATTGAAGTTGCATTCACCCACAGTGAGCGCATGCAAGGAGAGCAATACTATAGTTTTGTCAATGGGCAACATACCACCCAGGGGGGTACACATCAAAATGCCCTGAGGGAGGCTTTCGTAACTGTAATAAGAGATTTTTACGGCAAGAACTTTGATGCTTCGGATGTAAGAAGTTGCATCATTGCAGCCATTTCAATTAAAGTTGAAGAGCCTGTTTTTGAATCTCAAACGAAAACTAAATTAGGGTCGTTAGAAATGGCTCCAGGCGCAATACATGTACGGACTTTTGTGATTAATTTTTTGAAAGAAAAATTAGATAATTTTTTACATCGTAACACAGGTGTAGCTGATGCTATTCTAAAAAAAATTCAACGTGCTGAACGCGAGCGAAAGGATCTTCAAGGGATCAGAAAACTCGCTCGTGAAAGAGCAAAAAAATCAAGTTTACACAATAAAAAACTGCGCGATTGTAGGGCTCACTTGAGTGACGCAAAGGCTGCTGCAAAAGGCGACAGGAGGCTAGAGACGACGCTTTTTATAACTGAGGGCGATAGTGCTTCAGGATCTATAACTAAGAGTAGAGACGTAAATACACAGGCGGTGTTTTCCTTAAAAGGAAAGCCATTGAATTCTTTTGGTTTGACGAAGAAAGTCGTTTATGAAAATGAAGAGTTTAACCTACTTCAAGCAGCGTTAAATATTGAGGACGGGTTAGATGAATTGCGTTACAACAACGTGGTAATAGCCACTGATGCTGATGTTGATGGAATGCACATTCGATTATTATTGATTACGTTCTTTTTACAGTTTTTTCCAGAATTGGTAAAAGAGGGCCATTTGTACATATTGCAGACGCCATTGTTTAGAGTTCGAAACAAAAAAGAAACGAGATACTGCTATTCTTCTGACGAAAAAAATGAAGCCATAAGGGTATTGGGTCCGAAACCGGAAATCACCAGATTTAAGGGATTAGGTGAAATATCTCCAGATGAATTTAAGCACTTTATTGGCAAGGATATTCGATTAGAACCTGTGATGATACATAGGGACTATCGATCGGAGGACTTGTTGACCTTTTACATGGGTAAAAATACCCCAGCACGTCAGGAATTTATAATTGAAAATCTACGTGTAGAAAAGAATCTTGAAGAAGAACTCTTAAACTAATGAGTGAAGAATTGACCCCAATAGAAAGCGGATTAGATCCGGAAATGCTGCCTCAAGAGACCCAAGAGGAGGGAACTCGTATCACCAGGGTATCAGGAATGTACGAAGATTACTTCTTAGATTATGCTTCTTATGTGATCCTGGAGCGTGCCGTCCCAGCCTTGAATGACGGATTAAAGCCGGTACAACGAAGGTTGTTGCATTCTATGCGTGAGATGGATGATGGTCGTTTTCATAAAGTAGCAAACATCATAGGTCAAACCATGAGATTTCACCCTCATGGTGACGCATCTATTGGAGATGCCTTAGTTCAAATGGGCCAAAAAGAGCTTTTGATTGATTGTCAGGGGAACTGGGGTAATATATTAACTGGTGATAGCGCTGCTGCTCCACGTTATATAGAGGCTAGACTTACGAAGTTTGCATTGCACGTAGCTTACAGTCCAAAGGTTACGAACTGGCAATTGAGTTATGACGGTCGTGCCAACGAGCCAATTCATTTACCAATGAAATTCCCGATGCTTCTTGCTATGGGTGTTGAAGGAATTGCCGTTGGATTGAGTACCAAAATTCTTCCTCACAACTTTATAGAATTGGTAGATGCATCTGTTAAAGTATTAGAAGGCAAGCCGTTTAAGCTATATCCTGATTTTCCTACCGGAGGTCAAGCTGATTTCTCAAATTATAATGAAGGTATTAGAGGCTCACGCGTTCGCGTTAGAGCGAAGATATCTCAGCTAGATAAAAACACCTTAGTAATCACACAAGTGCCATTTAGCACTACGACGCAGAGTCTTATTGATTCTATCCTTAAGGCGAATGAAAAGGGAAAAATTAAAGTAAAGAAGATTGAAGATAACACTGCCGAGCATGTGGAAATACTCATCCACTTACCGGCAGGCATAAGTCCTGACAAAACGATAGATGCCTTGTTTGCCTTTACAAACTGTGAAGTAAGTATTGCACCATTATCTTGTAGCATACACGAGGATACTCCATGGTTTATTGGAGTAACTGAAGTGCTTAGAAGAAGTACAGAATCCACAAAGGACATTCTTAAGGCAGAGCTGGAAATAAAACTGAACGAACTCAACGAGCAATGGCATTTCGCATCATTGGAACAGATTTTTATTGAACAGAAAATCTATCGTGATATTGAAGACGCCGAGACATGGGATCAGGTAATTGATTTCATAGGCAAAGGATTAGATCCGTTTACAGCACATTTAATGCGTGCCGTGACTCAAGAGGATATCGCTAGGTTAACAGAAATAAAAATCAAGCGTATTTCTAAGTTTGATTCGGACAAAGCGAATGATAAAATTCTTGACTTAGAGGGCCGAATTGAAGCTGTAAAGCATGATTTGAACAATCTTATTGATTTTGCTATTGCTTATTTCAAGGATTTAAAAGAACGTTTTGGTAAGGGACGAGAACGCAAAACTGATATTGCAACTTTTGATAACGTAGAGGCTTCGAAAGTGGTGATTAGAAATCAAAAGCTTTTCGTTAATAAAGCGGAGGGTTTTGTTGGTATAGGTATTAAAAAAGAAGAATATGTCTGTGATTGTTCAGATATAGATGACATTATCGTGTTCCGTGAAGACGGAAAGTATAGCGTTAGCAAGGTCAAGGATAAAGCCTTTTTTGGTAAAGGAATCATACATGTTGCGGTATGGAAAAAGGGAGACGACAGAACAGTCTATAATGCGATTTACTCAGACGGAGCATCTAAAGTTAGCTATGTAAAACGATTCAGCGTACAGAGCATTACTAGAGATCGTGAGTATGAACTTACCCTTGGTAGTCCATCTTCTGTATTACTATACTTCACGGCTAATCCAAATGGTGAAGCTGAAAAAGTACTGGTTTCATTGCGACAGCTCGCTAAATTGAAAAAGCTAAAAATTGACCTCGACTTTTCTCAAGTAGCTGTGAAAGGCCGAGCTTCAAAAGGAAATATTGTAACGAAGTTTCCGATCAAACGAATTGAACTCAAAGAAAAAGGAGAGAGTACTCTTGAGGCACGCAAAATTTGGTTTGATTCCGCAGTTCAGCGTTTGAATGGCGATGACCGAGGCCGATTAGTAGGCAGCTTTAGAGGAGAAGACAGATTATTGGTTGCGTCTAAGAATGGTACATTAAGAGTTGTCGTGCCTGAATTGGCCCTTCATTTTGATACTGACATGATGTACTTAGAAAAACTAATGCCTCAAAAACCACTAAGCGCGGTTTATTTTGATGGTGAGAAGTCTAGATATTTTGTCAAAAGATTTGATTGGGAGGGTGGCGATAAAGAAGAAAACATTGTTACGGCGCATCCTAAAAGTGAGCTTGTCTTTCTTTCAAACGATTTGTACCCAAGAGTTGAAATGGTCTTTAGAAAGCAAGGTGGTGAACTCAAAGAATCGGAGATTGTCGAGCTTACCGAGTTTATTTCTGTCAAAGGTATAAAAGCGAAGGGGAATCAATTAACTACGGATTCGCTAAATAAAGTCAATGGATTAGACTCATTGTCTGAGCCAGAGTTGATCGAAGAGATTACCTCAGATATCGAAGATACTTCCATAGAAATCCTTGAAACGGAAAATCTATTGGGATCAGACTTACCCAATACTTCCAGCCAAGTTTCGGATAAAGATGCGTATGACGCGGATGGAAAAGCACCACAAATAACTTTAGACTTTTAATGAAAATCAAATATACCCACCTCCTAGTGTTATGTTTTATATCCATTTTAACACATGGGCAAAACATGAACATTGGCCTATTAGGACAAGCGAGCTATACGAACGATAATAATGATATCTGGGGATATACGGATTCTGCGACGGCGAAGGAATATGCATTGGTGGGGACAACGGCAGGAGTAAGTATTGTTGATATTTCTTCCGCAACACCTCAAAAGAAGCAATTCATTCAAGGTCCTTACAGCATTTGGCGAGATTTAAAAACTTGGAGTCATTACACCTACGTCACCCATGATAATACTTTTGCGTGGAACACGCTTCCAGATCATGGTATATTGATTATTGACATGGACAGTGTAAACCAGGTAAACCCTCGTTACAAAACTATGAATCCAATTATTCCTCTTGTAGGAGGTGGGTTTGATACTTTAAAGACAGCACATAACCTTTATATCGATGAAAATGGCTTCTGTTACCTTTTCGGCGCTAACATAAGCAGCGGTGGTGCGTTGATATTTGATCTCAATAACGATCCCTGGAATCCATCATACGTGGGCATGTTCGATAATTACTACCTCCATGATGGCATGGTAAGAGGAGACACCCTATGGGGTTCTGCAGTCTATGCAGGTTTATTTACGGTGGTTGATGTGACTGTGAAAGACTCTACGGTCTTATTAGCTACTAAAGGTACACCTAATGCTTTTACACATAATACGTGGATTAGCGACAATAATAAGGTGCTGTTTACTACGGATGAGGTGGGAGCAGCTTATTTGACGGCATATGACGTCAGTGACTTATCAAATATTTCAGAATTAGACAGAATACAATCGTCTATAGGCGTGTCTGTTATTCCACACAATGCACATGTTTACGGACAATGGGTAGTGACATCATATTATACGTCGGGCGTCCAAATAGTAGACGCTAAATATCCGGAATTATTGGTAGAAGTTGGGTATTATGACACGTCTCCCTCTTTTTCTGGAAATGGTTTTAATGGAAACTGGGGCGCATTCCCCTATTTTGCATCGGAAAAAATTATATGCTCTGATATAGAAGAAGGGCTTTATGTGCTTGAGCCAGAGTATATAGAGGCCTCAAGGGTTCATGTAGTCGTTTATGACAGCCTAACAGGTGCTCCTTTAAGTAATGCACTTGTTTCTTTCGCTCAGGCCAGCACTATTTCCAGTACGAGTATTGATGGACTATTAAATGTTGGGACACCACTAAATGTGCAAGATTCTATCAATGTTGCACTGACGGGTTATGTTTCAGTTGATATGACGCACCAGTGGAATCAAGGCAATTTTGATACACTGCGTATCCCAATGATTAATGTAAATAATATTGGCGCACGCGAATGGGATTTAAGAGCGATAAAAATCAGTCCTAATCCATCCTCGGGTCATTTTAATTTAAATGGTATAGCTCTGGGTTCCTTTCAACTATTAGATCAATTAGGACGAATAGTTGAGATGGGCGACATTGTAGATGGCTCTGTCGACCTATACTCTGTTCATCCAAATGGTCCGTACATACTAAAGGTATTTACTCCAGAAGGAAGAACCCAATTCCCTGTATTCTTATTGCCTTAGAAGTTGGTGGTATATCCTTTTTCGCCGTAAAAGTCTTCAATAATCGTAATTACATCTTCACTGCTATCCGCTAAATGAATTAGGTCAGTGTCGTTTGGCCCAATTTTACCGGTAGATTTCAATGTGTTTTCGATCCAATCCATTAAGCCAGCCCAGAAGTCTTTACCAAACAATATGATGGGAAACCTTTCGATTTTCTTAGTCTGAACTAACGTAATCGCCTCGAATAGCTCATCTAAAGTTCCAAAGCCACCTGGCATTACTACAAAGGCTTGACTGTATTTAACAAACATCACCTTGCGGGCGAAAAAGTAGTCAAAGTTTAGCGTCTTGTCAGCATCGATGTAAGGATTACAACTCTGTTCAAATGGTAAATCAATATTTAAGCCTACACTAGGACCGCCTCCCATTTGAGCTCCCTTATTTGCAGCTTCCATGATTCCAGGTCCTCCGCCAGTAATCACGCCATATCCTTTGCTAGTGAGTCCTTTTGCTATATCCTCTGCAGCCTGTAAATATTTTGCTTCAGTATGGGCCGTCCTTGCTGATCCGAAAATACTCACACAAGGCCCAATCCTGCTTAAGGATTCATAACCATGAACAAATTCGGACATTATTTTAAATAGTGCCCAACTGTCTTCAGATTTGATTTGCGACCAGGTTTTTCTCGAATGTATTTTCATAGCTATAGGTTATAATTCTAATTTAAGGAATTGCGCGGTGATACTAGCCTCTATATTGGTGATTTCTTCCGGGGTCCCTTCCGCTACTATATAACCACCTCCAGTGCCACCTTCAGGCCCAAGATCAATCACGTGATCTGCTTGTTTTATAACATCCATGTTGTGTTCGATAATGAGGACTGTGTTCCCTTGCTCAACCAGCTGTTGTATGACCTCCATTAGTACCCTGACATCTTCGAAATGAAGCCCTGTAGTGGGTTCGTCGAGGATGTACATTGTATTTCCAGTATCCTTTTTACTTAGCTCAGTCGCTAGTTTGACCCGCTGGGCTTCACCGCCACTAAGCGTAGTAGAGGGTTGGCCTAATCTAATATATCCTAGGCCAACGTTAGCCATGGTCTGAAGTTTTGCATTGATCTTTGGGACCAATTCGAAAAATGGTAAAGCATCTTCGATACTCATGTTCAATACGTCGCTGATACTTTTTCCTTTGTAACGTATCTCTAATGTTTCTCTGTTGAATCGCTTTCCTTGACAGGTTTCACACTGCACGTAAACGTCCGGAAGGAAGTTCATTTCAATCACTCGTAAACCACCACCTTCACACGTTTCACAACGTCCACCTTTAACATTAAAAGAATATCGTCCGGGTTTATACCCTCGAATTTTACTCTCTGATAAGCCTGCAAACAACTGACGAATTTCAGACCATACACCTGTATAAGTAGCAGGGTTTGATCTAGGAGTTCTTCCAATAGGGCTTTGGTCAATATCTATAATTTTATCGATCTGGTCAGTCCCTTCTATTTTAGTGTACGGTTGAGGTTTGCCAACTGCACGGAAGATGAGATGATTTAAAATAGGGTAGAGCGTACCATTAATGAGTGTGGATTTTCCACTTCCGCTTACCCCTGTGATACAGGTAAGTATGCCAAGTGGAATACGTACATCCACATTGTTCAAGTTATTACCCGTCGCGCCGTATAAATTAATGTACCCGCTTGGCGAACGTCTCTTGTCTGGGATAGGCACGTTTCTTTTTCCATTCAAGTAGTCCGCAGTAATAGTATCAGCCTTAAGGATATCTTCAATAGTACCCTGTGCGACAACATATCCACCATGAATCCCTGCTCTTGGACCGATGTCTAAGATGTGGTCTGCTGTTTCAATCATTTCCTTATCATGTTCTACCACGATCACACTATTTCCGATGTCACGGAGTTGCTTTAAGGAGTGGATGAGTCGTGCATTATCTCGTTGGTGTAGACCTATAGAAGGTTCGTCTAGAATGTATAGCACATTGACTAACTGTGATCCAATTTGCGTTGCCAATCGTATACGCTGGGCTTCACCACCACTCAAGCTTCGCGCACTGCGGTTAACATTTAAATATCCTAAGCCTACATCTAGAAGAAAGGCGGTACGAGCCTTGAGTTCTTTTGAAATCTCAGAGGCAATCGTCCACTCTTTGTCATTTAAATGACTGGGTAGACTATCAATCCAATTATTGAAGTCTATCAAGCTCATCGTGCTCACATCAGAAATACTTTGTCCCACCATTTTAAAGTGCAGACTTTCTTTTCTCAATCGAGCGCCGCCACATGTTCCACAGGTAACATTTTCCATAAAGTCGTCCGCCCATCGCTGTATGGAACGACTCTTCGCATCCTTGCTCTGGTTCGCTATAAAGTGTATGACTCCTTCAAAATTGACCTTGTATTCTTTGGTTACACCGATCGCCTTGTGCTCAATAGTCATCACCTCATTAGTGCCGTGCAGTATAATCCCAAGAGCTTCCTCTGGGATATCGGCTAACGCGGTATCAAGGCTAAACCCATATTTCAGTGCAATGATTTCTAACTGGTTGAAAATCCAGTTTTTTTTGTACTCCCCAACAGGAGCTAGGCCTCCTTTACGTATTGTCTTTTTGAGGTCTGGCATGACCTTGTCTAAATTGACTTCTTTAGTGGTTCCTATACCATCGCAATGAGGACAGGCACCCTTAGGACTGTTAAAAGAAAACGTGTTAGGCTCAGGTTCTTGATAGGCAATACCCGTAGTTGGACACATTAACTGTCTTGAGAAGTAGGCAAGTTCGCCACTGTCTAAGTCAATTATAGCGATGGTTCCTTTACCATGACTCATTGCGGTTTCTACGCTTTGTGCGATACGTGCTTCAGCCGTAGCAGCAACGCGAATACGGTCTATTACAATTTCTACGTCATGCGTTTTATACCTGTCTAATCTGTATCCACCGCTTATCTCGACGATTTCGCCGTCAACTCTAGCTCGAACAAAACCCATTCTTATGATTTGTTCAAACAGTTCACGGTAATGCCCTTTGCGCGATCGTACGACAGGAGCTAACACGGCAATTCTCTTCCCCGTGAACCGTTCATTAATTAAGGAGATAATTTTAGAATCGGTATAACTTACCATAGGCTCTCCTGTTTCGTAGCTGTATGCTCTAGAGGCTCTAGCGAAAAGCAGTCGAAGAAAATCACTGAGTTCAGTAACCGTTCCTACGGTAGATCTTGGGTTTCGAGAGGTTGTCTTTTGCTCAATAGAAATAACAGGTGAAAGTCCGTCAATTTTATCCACTTCTGGCCGTTCCATAGTGCCAATAAATTGGCGGGCGTAGGCGCTAAAGGTTTCCATATACCTTCTCTGCCCTTCAGCATAAATAGTATTGAAAGCAAGAGAGCTCTTTCCTGAGCCACTCAGACCTGTGATAACAACTAACGAATTCCGGGGAATGTTAACGTCAATGTTTCTGAGGTTGTGTGCTTTTGCACCGTAAACTTCTATGAATTCATTCATTACTCTTTTGCAACCAAAATTTGGTACGTATTGTTTGAGCTGTTACTCAATTTAGAAGCACGAAGCCAGGGATTATACAATCGAAGTGCTTTATATGTGGTGTGGTGTTCTATCGACCAATCAATCCAACTTGGAACGGATGAATTAACGGTAATGGTGTCAAAAATAGGTAGTGAGTATCCTTCGCTTTTATGGTATACATAGCCATAATCAGACAAGTGTTCATGAATGTGTTTTAATGCTGCCATGCGGTATAAATATCTACCGGTTTCACTGTTTAACCTGAGGTCATAGTAAGAATTCACGCGTTGTTCCGCTAATATTTTAGCTGTGCCACCCATACCCATGTTATAGGAAGCCGCAGCCAGCGTCCAATTATTAAATTTATCATATGCTTCATTGAGATATTCACAAGCTACTAAGGTTGCTTTAACCATGTGGTAACGCTCATCTATCTCGCTGTTGACCTCTAATCCATGGTCTAATGCCGTTCCTTTCATGATCTGCCAAGGCCCGGCTGCGCCAGCTGGACTAACTATATTTTGAAGTCCGCTTTCAATGAGTGCGAGATATTTGAAGTCTTCAGGAATTCCATGTTTCTTTAATATTGGTATAATGATGGGAAACCATTTATCACTCCTTTTTAGCATGAGTAAATTATTACTTTGCCAGTAAGTGTTTACAAGAATTTCACGGTCAAGACTTTCTTGCACATCCAGTTTGTCTAACGGCATCAATTCCCCTGCGACTTCCAGCGCCTCGGGTAGTGGAAAAGGTTTTATAGTGCTTGGTTTCACTTCCGTTGGATGTGGCTGATCTGTTTCTGCGGAAGTGAAAATGACTAGTGAAGTTACTAAGCCACTTAACAGTATGAAGGAGGTAATGTATTTAAGGCGCATATGTAAAAGGGGAATCAAACTCCTCAAAGTTAGGTCCCTTTTGGTCCTTTTCACTCAAACTCGGTGAGATAACTTTCCAATCTATCTTGAGTGATTCATCAGACCAAAGGATGCTTCCTTCGTCCTCAGGACTATAGGTGTCTGTACATTTATAAAGAAAAATGGTGCCGTCTTCAAGTGTAGCAAACCCATGAGCGAAACCAGGTGGTATCCAGAGCATTTTTTTGTTCTCACCACTGAGTTCAACGGAATGGTGCTGTCCATAGGTTGGAGATCCTTTCCTAATGTCCACGGCAACATCTAGAACCCTTCCTCGTTGTACTCTGACAAGCTTTCCTTGCGCCTTTGGAGGTGCTTGAAAGTGTAATCCACGAACTACACCGGCACTTGAATAACTTTCGTTGTCTTGAACAAAATCTGCTTGAATACCAGCGACTTTGAATAATTCGGCACTGTAGCTCTCAAAAAAGTAGCCCCTATCGTCACCAAAAACACGAGGTTCTATTTCAAATAAGTCAAGTAAGGGTGTAGGTAGTATTTTCATATAGCCAAAAATAGCAGGATATACTATACAAGCGCAGGATCTACGTGTTCTTTAAGTAAGCAAGATATTTCTTGCCCATGGGTTTGAAAACTTAGGTGCGCAGCGTCCTTGAGCGTCCACGTTCTCATTTTTTCATGTATGGAATTAGGGAATACAGGATCAAATTCACCTTGAATAACGTCAATAGGACAAAGAGGAGTAGGGTGGTTCCAGCTTAATACTTGTTTTATAACCCAACGGTAGTAACGGTCATCAAATTGTTCCATCATCTCTAGAGTCAAGTCAAGCTGCCTACTAGGTTTACTATTGAGTCTAGCTAAAAAAAAAATAAACTTCATGACACTGTCCTTTGGAGCCCAGCGGAGGAGCCCAGTTAAGGATAAGAGGCGGAAGAATGGCCTAACGGCACTCTTATGATGTAATGAGCTAAGTAATACGACTCGTTGTACTTTGTTTCTGCTCGCCCAGTCTTGAGCAATAATACCTCCAAAACTGTAGCCGAAAATCAGATCGTTATTCGCAATGTCATGTTCGTCTAGAAGTCTATCTGAATAAGATGATATTGATTCACCATCTTTTGGATCCAACCATTCGATAAAAGTGGCGGACCATGGAAATTTGAACGAACGAAATATTCTTGAATCGGCCCCCATTCCTGGAAGTACCCATACCCGTGGTTTATGCATGACCCATGTGTTTTTCAACTAGGTTAAAAACACGTCCATGTATGTTTTTGTTCGCTGCGATGATGCTGTTAGAGGCGATTGGGACATTTATCCCTTCAAAATTGGTGACATATCCTCCCGCTTCACGTACTAAAACCACACCCGCTGCGACATCCCATGGGCTCAATCCATACTCGAAATAACCGTCAAATCTTCCACAGGCTGTGTAGGCAAGATCAACAGCTGCTGTTCCAATACGACGTACACCTCTGGTATGCTGGTATAAGTGTGCAAGCGTATTTTGAAAACCCGCTAGTTTCGAAAAGTTATAGTAAGGGAAGCCTGTAGCTAATAGTGTGTCCTCCAATGCTTCTGTTGAGGTAGTGGTTATAGGCCTGCCGTTTAAGAAGGCACCTCCATTTTCAAAGGCATAAAAGCATTCGTCCATTCCAACTTCGTAGACCACACCAACAATCGGCCATTTATTTTTCAGTAATGCGATAGAAACGCTGTAAATGGGAAGGCCATGGATGAAGTTCGTGGTACCATCTAAAGGGTCAATAACCCACGTATACTCGGACTCAATATCTTGTTCAGTGGTCTTTTCCTCGGTAAGAAAGCCTGCTTCTGGCAATAGTGCGCTAAGCCGTGTAACCAGGAGTTTTTCAGCAGTTCGATCAACGTCACTAACTAATGCATTTAAACTCTTAGAGGTTACTTGATCTCTATTAAAAGTGGCCTGTGCAATTCGTAAATAGTTGCCTGCTTCTTTGGAAATAGCAGTAACCTTTGAAGTAATATCATTTAAGTTGATCATAATAATTCGTTCTCAGGTAGTTTAACTGGACGGCAGATTAGATTTCAGAACAATATAAGTTAGGAAATTACATTCTTATGTGCAGCTCAAAGATTTGAAAAGTCCGTTGTGTTTTTTAGGCTGTCTGGTAACTCTAATGTCATTAAACCATTTTGGTCAATTTCACTGAGCTTCGCAGAAATGGCTTTATTCGCCCATTGGGGATTCCAAAAAGTTTTCACACGAACATAGTTGTCAGTGTAACCTAGCATGTATCCTTCTCGATTATCATTTTCGAAGAGAATCGTTTTGTATTTGCCGATTTGACTTTCATAAAATGAGCGCTTCTTTTTTTCGCTTAAAATCCGAAGCATTTTGTTGCGACGCTTACGTTCAGTGATGGGTACGACGTCATCCATACTCGCTGCAGTTGTATTTGAACGTTCGCTATAGGTAAATACGTGTAAATAACTGATTGGAAGATTATTAAGTAAATTGTAAGTGTCTAAAAAGTACGCTTCAGTTTCTCCTGGAAAACCTACGATAACATCAACTCCAATGCATGAATCCACATCTGCAGACTTTATGGCATGTACCCTTTTTATGTACAGATCGGTCATGTATCGTCGCTTCATTTTTTTTAAGACAGCATCTGAACCACTCTGCAGCGGGATATGAAAATGAGGAACGAATTTTGTGGAAACTGCAGTGAAAGAGATGATTTCATCTTTAAGTAAATTGGGCTCAATACTTGATATACGCATGCGTGCAACATCAACATTAGCATCCAATGCTTGCACTAACTCTAAGAAGGTGTGCTCATGTCGCTTATTCCCGAATTCTCCCTTGCCATAATCTCCCACATTCACTCCCGTGAGAACTATTTCCGCGATTCCTTTTGCCGCAATTTCTTGGGCATTTTTAACCACGTTATCTAGTGTGTCTGACCTGGAAATACCTCTTGCTAATGGAATAGTGCAGTACGTACATTTATAATCACATCCGTCTTGAACCTTTAAGAAGGCCCGTGTCCTGTCACCAGCACTGTAGGAACTCACAAAGTTTTGAGCTTCTGAAATCTCACAACTATGCATCACCGCTGGCCCAGTAGTTTTTTCTAATGCACCTAGAAACTGAGTGATGTTAAACTTCTCTGTGGCTCCCAGTACGAGATCTACACCAGGCATCTGCATGATTTGTTCTGGTTTTAATTGGGCATAACATCCCACAATAATGATAAACCCATCAGGGTTCGCTTTAAGCGCACGGCCAACAATATTGCGACATTCGCGATCTGCATTTTCTGTAACAGAGCAGGTATTGATGACATAAACATCTGCGTGATCTGAAAAATCAGCACGAGCAAAGCCCTTGGTGACAAAGTCCTTCGCTATAGTAGAAGTCTCAGCGAAATTTAGCTTACACCCCAGTGTATGAAAGGCAACAGACTTATTGAATGTCATAATAAATTGACTTCAGCCTCAAGTAAAACCTCAAACTGCCGATGAATATCAGCAATGATTTTTTTAGAAAGATCTAATATTTGTGTTCCAGTGGCTTCGCCGTAGTTCACAAGAACGAGTGCTTGTTTTTTGTGTACACCAGCATCACCCTCTCTAAATCCTTTCCAGCCAGCCTTTTCTATGAGCCAGCCAGCACTTATTTTTTTGCCGTCAGCAGCTTCGTAACAAGGTAGGTCAGGATACTGACTCACTAGTTTTTGTGCAAGTTCAACCTCGACAATTGGATTTTTGAAGAAGGAACCACTGTTACCTAGCTTTGCGGGATCCGGTAGTTTACTTTCACGAATTGTGATAATGGCATTACTTATTTGTTTAGGGGTGGGCTCTGTAATACCAACATGAGCTAATTCATTTTGAATAGCTCCATAATCAACTTTAAGGTTATGGTTGCGTTTCGTTAGTTTCAATGTAAGCCAGGTAATGATTGCTTTTTGCTTCCATATTCCTTTGAAAATACTATCTCTATACCCAAATTTCATATCGTCTAAAGGGAGGTTAAAATGAGTTTTTTCTTTCAAATTAACGCCCTCACAACTCACAAAGACATCCTTCAATTCTACTCCATAAGCTCCAATATTTTGAACTGGAGCAGTGCCGCAATTTCCCGGTATCAAGCTTAAATTTTCTATACCAGCCCAACCATGAGATAACGTCCATAATACCGCTTCATGCCAGTTTTCTCCGGCGCCTAATTTTACATGCACTACATCGTCATCCTCAAAGACTACTTTGCGCCCGCGGATATCTATTTTCAGCACATCTCCTTCTAGGTCCTTCGTGAGCAGCATATTTGAACCACCGCCAAGAACTAGGTTAGGTGCGCCATAATGTTTGATGTAATCAAGTACCTCATCAGCGCTCTGTGCCCAGATCAGACGCTCCGCTTTCTGGTCTATACCAAATGTATTGAGATGCTTTAGACTTTGATTAATCTGGACGATCACTAGCGTTTAGTTTTTTATCTGGTTGTATGAGGGTATACGAGTAGAGCTTGGCGGAGTATTTCTACACAGTCTTTGAGTGCCGTGGTATTTAGTACATAAGCTAATCTTGCTTGAGTAGCTCCTAATTCAGGCTTTGCATAAAAGCCTGCTGCCGGAGCCATCATCACAGTTCTGCTGTTGTGATCGAAATCACTCAGAAGCCATTGACAAAAATGTTCTGTACTTTCCACAGGGAATGAGGCCACAGCATAAAATGCTCCTTTAGGTTTGGGACAAAAGACGCCGTCAATGCTATTTAAACCATCTACAAGTGCATTCCGTCTTGCGACATACTCTTCGTTTATTTCGTCAAAGTAGGATTGAGGTGTCGTTAATACCGCTTCACTAGCTATTTGCGCGTAGGTAGGTGGGGAGAGTCGTGCCTGTGCAAATTTCATCACTGCCGTCATGAAATCTTTATTCTTACTTACCAAGCAGCCAATTCTTGCTCCACACATACTGTATCGTTTAGAGAAGCTGTCGACAACAATAGCATGCTGCTCCAATCCTTCTATACTAAGAATACTATGGTGTAGATGGCCATCATAGGTAAATTCGCGATAAACCTCATCAGCAATGAGAAAAAGATCATACTTGATAACGATGTCTCTGAGTTGCTCAAGTTCCTGCTTGCTATATAGGTATCCCGTAGGATTTCCAGGATTACAAATAAGTATTCCTCTTGTTTTTTTTGTGATCGCAGCTTCGAACGCCGCCACTGGTGGGAGGGCAAATCCATTTTCAATATGTGCTTCAACCGGCACGATATTCAGGCCGTTGGCAGTAGCGAATCCATTATAGTTGGCATAAAAAGGCTCGGGAATAATAATTTCGTCACCATCATCCATTGCAGATCCGAAAGCGAAAAGCAGCGCTTCAGATCCTCCTGTAGTTACAATAACCTCCTCAATAGAAATGGGTAGTTTTTTATCGGTGTAATAACGGACTAACCCTTCCCTTAATGACTTGAAACCAGCGCTATGACTGTATGCTAGGATTGGGATATTAGCCTCCTTTATAGCACGCTGTGCGCTTATTGGAGTTTCAATATCTGGTTGGCCTATGTTTAGATAATAGACACTTGTCCCATTGTTCTCTGCCTGCTCTGCGAACGGTATCAATTTCCTAATGGGGCTCGAAGGCATGCGTTGGCCTCTAGCGGATATTCTTGGCATATGCTGATAGGTTAAAATAAAAAAGCCCCATAAAAATACGGGGCTTTTCCTTATTGATGCTTAGTTTTCTTAACAGTTATTTAGCAATTACACTACCACCTTCTTTTGTGGGTGTACTTTTCTGAACCTCAGGAGTCATTACCTGGCCTTTTATGGTCAAAACAACAGTCTGGTTCGTTGCATTTGACTGAACGGTTACTGTTTTATGAAAGTTACCTAGGCGATTGGTGTCATATTTTACGGTAATTTCTCCTTCAGTCCCAGGAGCGATTGGCTCACGAGTCCATTTTGGAGTCGTACATCCACAAGAGGCACGTACCGAGTTTAATACTAGTGGCTCAGTTCCTTCGTTTTTAAATCTAAAAACACGCGAACCATTACCACCTTTCTCAATTTTACCATAGTCAATGACTTTTTGCTCAAAATTAATTTGTGCTCCGTCAGTCGGCTGTTCTTGAGCTTGCGCTGCAAATCCAAATAAAGCTACTACTAGGGTGAGGACTACTTTTTTCATCGTTGTTGTAATTTTTCTATTATCAAATGTAATCCGAAGTTGGACTTATTCAAAGGAAAATAACAATCTCTTAGGTAATGAGTTCTTTGGATGCGTTAGGGCTTGTATTTTTGTGAAACATTATAAGAGTACAATCATGCGAGAAATAGGAAAATATACTCCAGGCGAGATAGAATCAAAGTGGTATCAACGTTGGTTAGATGCAAAGCATTTTCATGCTGAGGTTAACGAAAAAGAGCCTTACACTATTGTGATTCCGCCGCCTAATGTCACCGGAGTTTTACACATGGGACATATGCTGAATAATACCATTCAGGATGTGCTAATTCGCCGTGCTCGTATGTTAGGTCTCAACGCCTGTTGGGTACCCGGTACAGACCACGCATCTATTGCCACTGAGGCGAAAGTAGTACGAAGACTTAGGGAACAGGGTATAAAAAAGTCTGATTTATCCAGAGATGAATTCCTGAAACACGCCTGGGACTGGACGGATGAATATGGAGGTAAAATTCTTAAGCAGTTGCGCCGGATTGGCGCATCTTGTGATTGGGATCGCACTGCTTTCACATTAGATGAAGACCGATCAAAACAGGTAATCGACGTCTTTATTGATCTTCATCAAAAGGGAATGATTTACCGTGGTTTACGGATGGTAAATTGGGATCCAGTCGCCCTGACAGCTGTTTCTGATGAAGAAGTCATTCACAAAGAAGAAAACAGCAGAATGTATTATATGTCCTACCAAATAGAAGGTAGTGACGAGTTATTGCAGGTAGCGACCACAAGACCGGAGACTATATTCGGAGACTCGGCCGTTTGTGTTAACCCGGATGATGACAGGTATAAACATTTGCATGGTAAACGTGTCTTGGTACCGTTAGTTGGTCGTAGCGTCCCCATCATTACAGATGATTATGTGGATATAGAATTTGGAACTGGGGCTTTAAAAGTAACGCCGGCCCATGATCAAAATGACAACATGTTAGGCGAAAAACATGGTCTTGAGGTGATAGATATTTTTGACCAGTATGCTTGTTTGAATGAGCATGGTGGTGCATTTAGTGGACTTGATAGGTTTGAGGCAAGAAAAAGGGTAGCCAAGGCCCTTGAAGACAAAGGATTACTGATAGAAACAAAGGATTTAAGAAATAAGGTTGGACGTAGTGAACGTACGGACGCGGTTATTGAGCCAAGATTGTCCATGCAGTGGTTTTTGAAAATGGCAGATTTAGCCCAGCCGGCCATTGATGGTGTAAAGAAAAAAGACGTTACTCTTCATCCGCCACATGCTGAGAAAACATATCTGCACTGGATGGAAAACATCAAGGATTGGTGTGTTTCTCGTCAGTTGTGGTGGGGACATAGGATCCCGGCATGGTATGACGACAAGGGTGGTGTGACTGTTTGTAGGACAAAAGAAGAGGCAATAGCCGCCTTAGGCACCACTGAAGTTCTACAGGACGAGGATGTTATGGATACCTGGTTCAGTTCTTGGTTATGGCCTTACAGTGTCTTCTCTGGTAACCAAGAAGAAGAAGCGTATTTCTATCCTACAAATACGCTGGTTACCGGTCAGGATATTATTTTCTTTTGGGTAGCACGCATGGTCATGGCGGGTTATGAATTTAAAGGAAAGCGTCCATTTAAAGATGTGTATTTCACTGGAATGGTACGCGATAAAAAACGTCGCAAGATGTCTAAGTCTTTAGGCAACAGTCCTGACCCACTTGATCTAATAGATAAATATGGGGCAGATGGAGTACGCGTTGGAATGTTGATGACGGCTCCTGCTGGAAATGATTTACTCTTTGAGGAAGACCTCTGTACTCAGGGTTCGTTTTTCGCTAACAAGGTGTGGAATGCTTATCGGTTAGTCGGAATGTGGGAAGCAGGAGCACAAGACATATCAAAATCTGAAGAGTTATCCATTAATTGGATGAAAAATCGTATTGCCGAATCCTTAGTCCAACTGAACAATAGTTTCGATAAGTTCAGGTTGTCAGAAGCATTAATGACCACCTATAAACTAGTGTGGGATGACTTCTGTTCTTGGTATTTAGAGATGCTCAAGCCGGCCTACGGTGATAAAATTTCACGAGTAGCTTTAGACGAGACCAAGGCCATCTTTAATACACTTCTGGAAATCATGCATCCGTTCATGCCTTTTATTACGGAAGAGTTGTGGCAAAGTTTAGCGGTAAGGGCGCAAGACGAGACTATTAATTTTGCGCCATGGCCCGTTAAAGAGATTACAGATTCACAAATACTTAAAGACTTTACCATCTTTACAGAAGTAGTGACAGGGATTAGAACGGTTCGTAATGAAAATGGAATTGCTCCTAAGGAAGTACTGCATGTAGAAATCGCTCATGGATCTGCTCATTCTAGCGTCTTTGATGTTTTGATCATGAAACTCGCTAATGTGGGTTCAATTAACCCTGTAAATGAAGTTCAAAAATCTGCTTTTAGCTTTGTTGCCGGAGGAGTCAATTACACTATTCCCGCAGATGCGTTTGTAGATGTTGAGGAGGAAATATTGAAACTCGAGCAGGAGCTTGAATACACTAAAGGTTTTTTGAAATCAGTAGATAAAAAGTTGAGTAATGAGAGATTCGTAGCTGGTGCTCCTGAAGCAGTGGTTGCATCTGAGCTCAAAAAGAAAACAGATGCCGAAGGAAAAATCCAAATTATCACCGATCGATTGAGCGCATTGAAAGAATCCTAAAGCCTTATCATTTTTATAATTTACCTCTCGCTGTCTTTACGGTGGGAGGTTTTTTTGTTCAATTGGGATTACCTTAACAACTCGTTTTATAAATTACACAAGACGTCAAACATTCCATCTGCGGTTATTTAGCGACAAAGCGGAAAGTGTAAAATGGAATTAGTAAGTTTTAAATTTTAACGGTTTGTCGTCCATACTTGCCACATGCGTCCTACCGGTACTTTTTGTAACTCAGAATGTAATTTTCTTGAAGCTGGGCGAGGATTGGATTCTTCAGCAAATGCAGCTAATGTTTTGCTTGCCTCAGGTCCAAGTCCTGGCAGATTTTGTGGAGTATATTTTTGATCTAATTTTTTTAAGGCATCAAGCGCTGCGTAAATGTTCCCACGCGTTCGTTCAACTTCCATCAGCTTTAACGCTGCACTAGTATTTCTTGGGCTCATCTCGAGCACTTTAGAATATAGGATGGAGGCTCCCGCTATGTCTCCTTGAATTCGTTTTATTTGTGCCAATTGATTCAAGCTGAGCATGTGATTAGGATGAATTTCAAGTGCTCTTTCAAAAGCTTTAGTCCCACTTAAAAGTCTCTTGTTACTGGGCTTTGGACCACCTGATGTGAGAAGAGCCAGCCCCTGAAAATACGCCATAGGATTGTTGTAAATATCCATCTCGAAAAAAGTCCCTTCGGCCTTCTCACTGAAAACCTGCATTTGTCTGGTATTTCGTGACATATAACCGTCTAGAGCTTGTTTAGCATTCTTTTCCCCGGCTATTCGAGCACTACCCACCGTAATGGTAAACAGAAAGGCCAATCCTGCCAATCCTGCCACTAAAATTTTCGGAAGTTTTAAAAGTGGTTTTTGTCTTGATGCTGCATATCCTAATGCGATACCCAGTGGCAAAAGCATGGAGGACCTTTCGAGGGGAAATTCAGCGAACCCATATACAGTAAAGGCTACCAAGGTAAGCCCCATATAGATGTTTCCTTCTTTTCGAATACTAATGATAAAGCCCGCCACGACTAATGCAATAAAAAAACCTACGCCGATGCCCGTTTCACTTAATAGCCACAACACATCGTTGTGCGGTCGAAGAATGGTCGTGGTGCCGTTCATGACACTTTCATTCGTTCCTTTTAGTCCAGTTTCCGGATAAAAAACTTTCCATTGGCCGGCACCAACTCCAGTTAATGGATTATCTAAGTACATTTCGCTGGCTGCATTCCAGTAGTGCATCCGAGTTTGTATCGTGCTACTGTTAAATATTTTTTCACTTCCACCAGCTAGTATAGCTGTAGTAACGCCTGCTAGAAAAATACCAATTGCAATAAAGCTCTTCTTACTCGCGATTTTTTGTCCGCGCATGTTGAAGTAGATCAAAGCGACTACTCCCATCGTTATACCTGCAAACCATACACCTCTGGTTCGTAGCAACAGAATGCTTAGTAGACCTAAAGCAATGACTATTCTTTGCAGCCAAACCATTAATGGTCCATTTGACTTGGCCATCATACTGAATGGGAGAAGCATCAGAAGGCTGGCAGCGGCATAATTCTTATGCGTAAATAATGGACCCGTCGCTAGGTATATATTATTTTGTTTGTAGGCATCTAGAAGCGCTGGAAACAAGCTCAAGGCTGCTATTCCAAGTGCTAGTTGACTCCCTAGAGAAAGCGCAAGAATACCTTCTTTTTCTCGACTTTTAAATATTTGACGACTTATAAGGATGAGTCCGAATAACAAAGAAATTCTCGCGACATGTGCAAGCAGTTCGCTTTGGGCAGGTACACTGTAAAATTTAGTTAAAGGCCAGAGTAGAAGTCCCAGACAGAGTGCTCCAATTCCTGTTATAGTGCCCTCGAATGACTTGAAGCTCATCACAATGGTGCCAAGGCCTGCGATTGCAATCACAGTCATTCTTTGCCATAGACCTAGGTCCATAGTTGCAGAATTAACAGCCAGGATGGTAATAATGGGAAGGTAGAATAAAGGAGACTTGAGTGCCTGCATAATTTTCACTTTGGTTCAAAGGTAGCAAAAGGAATCATTGAGCTATTCTATCCTATCTTTGAAGAACCTAATACATCACAGAAAAATGGAAAACCCAAGCCCATACGTACCTATAAATAAGGTACGGATTGTAACCGCGGCATCATTATTTGATGGACATGACGCTGCTATAAACATCATGCGTAGAATCATTCAAAGCACAGGTTGTGAGGTGATTCATCTGGGTCATGACCGATCAGTTGAAGAGGTTGTGAATACAGCTATTCAAGAAGATGCTAATGCCATAGCAATGACCAGCTATCAGGGTGGTCATTTAGAGTATTTTAAATACATGTATGATCTCTTACAAGAAAAAGGGGCGGGACATATCCGTATTTTTGGTGGTGGTGGTGGCACTATTCTTCCAGAAGAGATCCAAGAATTGCATGCCTACGGTATAACCAAGATATATCATCCTGATGATGGAAGAAGAATGGGATTACAGGGTATGATTAATGACCTCGTAGCTCAGAGTGATTATCTTGTTGGAGCTGAGTTACCCAGTTCCATAGACGAATTAAAAACGGCAAAGAATCCAACCATTGCACGTTGGATTTCTGCTGCTGAGAATTGTGGTGAAAAACACAGCGCAGCACTTATAGAACTCGCTCAACTCGCTGATCAAATAAAAACACCTATTCTTGGGATTACGGGTACTGGAGGATCCGGTAAAAGTTCTATGGTGGATGAGTTGGTTCGTAGATTCACGATGGACTTTTCCGATAAGAGGCTGGCTGTTGTCTCCGTGGACCCTTCTAAGCGCAAAACCGGTGGTGCTCTGTTAGGTGATCGAATAAGAATGAACTCTATCAAACATGGCAATGTTTTCATGCGTTCACTAGCGACTCGTCAAAGTAATTTGGCATTAAGTGCACACGTTCAAAAGGCATTAGATATTTTAAAGATTGCAGGGTTTGATTTAATTATTCTTGAGACTTCAGGTATAGGGCAATCAGATACAGAGATTTTAGACCATAGTGACGCATCCTTGTATGTAATGACTCCTGAATACGGCGCGGCCACACAGCTTGAGAAAATTGATATGCTTGACTTTGCGGATCTAATCGCATTGAATAAGTTCGATAAGCGCGGAGCATTAGATGCCTTGCGTGACGTGAAAAAACAATACCAGCGCAACCATAATCTATGGGATACCAATACGGATTTAATGCCTGTGTTCGGTACGATAGCGAGTCAGTTCAATGATCCAGGTACAAACAGACTATACAAGGCTATTATTGAAAAACTCAATGAAAAAACTACTGCAGATCTTGACAGTAGTTTCGAGGTTACTGGAGAGATGAGCGAAAAAGTGTTTATCATCCCGCCGAATAGAACACGATATTTAAGTGAGATTTCGGAAAGTCACCGTATTGATAAGGAGCGTATCGCCCAGCAGGTAGGGGTCGCTGATAAACTTTACGCTTTGCACAGGAGCATGGAGACTTTGGAAGATGAAGAATTGGTAGCTCAGCTACAGTTGTCTTTTGATCGAATTAAAATGGATTTCAATCCCCACAACTGGGAAAAAATACAGCAATGGGAAGCTACTAAAAAGCGCTACAAAGATCCTGTATATTCTTATAATGTGCGTGGTAAGGAGATCCAGATTGAGACACATTCAGAGAGTTTGTCACACAGTCAAATCCCAAAGGTCGCACTCCCGAAATACAAAAGTTGGGGCGAAGTTCTTCGATGGTTGCTCACCGAGAATGTTCCTGGCGAATTCCCCTATACTGCAGGAATCTATCCTTTTAAACGAGAAGGGGAAGATCCGTCTAGAATGTTTGCAGGAGAGGGTGGTCCTGAACGCACGAACAAGCGCTTTCACTATGTTTCTTTAGGTCTTCCAGCCAAACGTCTGTCAACGGCATTTGACTCCGTTACTTTATACGGGAACGATCCTGATCGCAGACCTGATATTTATGGGAAAATCGGTAATGCTGGGGTAAGTATTTGTTGTTTAGACGATGCTAAAAAACTGTATTCAGGTTTTAGACTGACCTCTCCATTAACGTCTGTATCGATGACCATTAACGGTCCTGCACCTATGCTGCTCGCCTACTTTATGAATGCGGCAATTGACCAGGAATGTGAACTATACATTAAGGAGCATAAATTAGAGCATAAGGTAGAATCAATCCTGAAATCATCGTTTGATGATAAGGGGTTAGAACGTCCTAATTATCAGGATAAATTGCCAGAAGGTAATGATGGATTAGGCCTGATGCTTTTAGGTCTTACAGGGGATCAAGTATTAGATCACCAGGCGTATGAAGAGATAAAAACTCGAACGTTGAAATCGGTTCGTGGAACTGTCCAGGCTGATATTCTGAAAGAAGATCAAGCACAGAACACGTGTATTTTCTCTACTGAATTTGCACTTAGGTTGATGGGCGATGTTCAGTCGTATTTCATAGACCTGCAGATTCGTAATTTTTACAGTGTCTCGATCTCTGGTTACCATATTGCAGAGGCGGGAGCAAACCCTATTACGCAATTGGCATTTACCTTAGCTAATGGCTTTACTTATGTGGAGTATTATCTAAGTAGAGGTATGGATATCAATAAATTCGCACCTAACCTGAGCTTCTTCTTTAGCAATGGAATAGACCCTGAATATGCTGTTATTGGTCGTGTAGCCCGAAGAATATGGGCACATGCGATGAAGAATAAATATGGTGCAGATGCTCGTTCGCAGATGTTGAAATACCATATTCAAACTTCAGGCCGAAGCTTACACGCCCAAGAGATTGATTTTAATGACATTCGTACCTCGTTGCAAGCTTTGTATGCTATTTATGACAATTGTAATTCACTTCATACTAATGCTTACGATGAGGCAATCACGACGCCGACAGAGGAAAGTGTACGACGTGCGATGGCTATTCAGTTGATCATCAATAAGGAATTAGGATTGACTAAAAATGAAAACCCAATTCAAGGGTCTTTTATTATCGAGGAGTTAACTGAATTAGTTGAAGAAGCCGTCTTACTAGAATTTGATCGAATTACAGAAAGAGGCGGTGTACTGGGTGCTATGGAAACCATGTACCAAAGAGGGAAAATACAAGAGGAAAGTTTGTATTATGAAACACTTAAGCATACTGGAGAATTTCCAATTATCGGTGTAAATACATTTTTAAGTAAAAGTGGTTCACCAACTATCACTCCAGACGAGGTCATACGTGCTACGGTAGTAGAAAAAGAGTATCAAATAACGATGCTCGAGGCATTGCAAAATAGCAAGTCTGAAAGCTCAGAAGGCATGTTAATAGCCCTAAAAGAGGCCGCAGTTAAAAACGACAACATTTTTGAAATAATGATGGAGGCTTCGAAGTATTGTTCCCTTGGACAAATTACAGATGCCTTATTCTCAGTAGGTGGTCAATATAGAAGAAACATGTAATGAAAATACTCTCCTTCAATGTTAATGGGGTTCGTGCTTGTGCAGGAAAAACACTCCTCCAAGATCTTTACACCTTAGACTGTGATGTAGTTTGTCTTCAAGAGACAAAAGCTACGCCTGAGCAAGTTGCGGAGGCAATGTCTGGGCTAACGGGTTATCACCTGTATGCATACAGTGCGGAGAAGAAGGGATATAGTGGTACAGCTATCCTGTCAAAGGAACTCCCATTGTCCGTTAAATTGGGGCTAGGTATCGTAGAACACGATAATGAGGGCAGGGTAATTACTGCCGAATTCCAAGATTACTTTGTGGTTACCGCTTATGTTCCTAATGCGAGCAGTGGTTTAAAGCGTCTTGATTACAGAACTAAGGGTTGGGATGTGGCCTTTTTAGCCTTTTTAAAAAAATTAGAACGCTCAAAACCTGTAGTTGTATGTGGAGACTTAAATGTTGCTCATCAGCCAATTGATCTTAAGAACCCAAAGCCAAATTATAATAAAACGCCGGGCTATACTCAGCTTGAAATAGATGGCCTAACAACAATGCTAAATAGCGGTTTAGTAGATACTTATCGTCATTTATATCCCACTACCGTAAAGTACAGTTGGTGGAGTTACAGAGGAGGTTCCAGGGAACGGAATGTAGGTTGGAGACTTGATTATTTCTTAGTGAGCGAGTCACTTATGGTGAAGGTCAAGAATAGTGAGATTTTAAATGATGTATTGGGTAGTGACCATTGCCCAGTACTACTAAGTCTGTGATTTAGTCGTTCATTGGCTTAAAGTCTAAGAGCATCCTGCCAGCTTGGCTCAACTCACGGTTAATTACATGGAATCTTTCGGTATGTTGTTCTGCAGGTAATAATGAGATTACTTCAACTTGCAGTGCAGCTGCAGTGAGGTGGTTATTCACATCATGCATAAGTTTCTGATACTGTTTTAAATCCATGTTAATAGGTATTTCTGTTAGCGTAAAATGCTCATAGACCTAGATAGGTCATTAATACGTATCGTATACACTCCGTTGGGAATGGTTTTAATAGACAATTCTACGGAACCTTGATTTACAGTTAGAACTCTCGATATGGCCAGCACCCCATTGGTTTCAAATATTTGTACGCTTGCGACATTCAATTCTGGTTGAAAACCATCTATTCTTAAGAGGTCCTGACTTGGGTTGGGATATATTCTAATTTGGCTCTCTGATCCATCCTCAATACCAATACCGTATTTGGCTTTACCAATTCGATAAAACCCACTAAGCAACTGTGGGGTAAAAGTCAAATTACCGACTCCAAAGTTTCCTACGGTTTGATTCGTCACATTCTCTAAGGCAATGCCTGCACTAGGGAGCTCACCGGTTTTGAAATAACATAGGGTCAGTGAGTCTCCAGAAATATTCGCTAGATCGTAGTCAAGGCCCCCTTGGTTTTGGTTTTTATTGTATTTGATCGTTACTTCAAAAGGTAGGTTCGTGTATGTTCCCAGCGGAGTGTTATGACTTCCTTCGTACCCAATAAAGTATACATGATTAGATCCAATTTCACCCGAGGCGCTGTACATACCTTCAGTGCGATGATGCCATACGTAGAACCTTCCATTGAGGTTATTTGGGTTTCCCTTTGGAGTGATTTTCACCCCCGTGTTCGTTAAGGTTTTAGTACCTGTTAATTCCGACCATTCAAATGAATCATAGACTGAGGCTCCCAAGGACTCTGCACTGTCATTCACACTCAACCAATCAGCACCGCTTTGGAGATCTTGTGTTCCTTGGTAATTAGCAGGGAAATCTCCAGAATACCCTAAAAAAACTTTACCCTGGTGGCCTGAATTATAGCTGTGTTTATAAAGCCATATTGGAGTCGATTTCCCTTGTGCAGATGCTCCGTTGGGTACATTGCTTTGAATCCGATGTAATCTAATAGGCTGTTGTCCAGATGTAAATGAATTTTTTTTATGCGGTATGATGCTGTGGTATCCTGGCGTGTAAATCCAATCCAACCAAAACTCAGTTAAGTTTATTCCGGTTGCAGTCTCTAACGTTTGCTTGAAACTATCGACATCATAGTTGCCATACGTTCGTAACGCAATGAGCTGTCTCATCCCATATGAAAATAGCGAATCCCCAAGATATTCTCTTAAGTTATGTGCTACCATAGCGCCTTTTTGATAGGTGTGCATGCCGTAAGTTTGATCCTGATTGACGCCACTTAACGCTAGATGACCTCCATCACTTAAAGCAGCCTGCTTTAATACGACACCTTGATTTTTTTGTACGGTGTTGACATATTTCGATCGACCATAGATCTTTTCCTCATAAAAGTGCGACCCAAACTCGGCGAAACCTTCGTTAATCCACATGTCTTGCGCCGTTGAGGTGGTGATTGCATTACCAAACCACATATGGGCGAGCTCATGTGCGATGATATCTTCTCCGTTGAGGTTAATATTTGCCAATGTTCGCGGTAAGTGAATCATTCCGGCATGCTCCATGGCACCGGTGATGGTAAGTGCATAACCCACCTTTTCGAATGGGTAGGGACCAAACTCATTAACAAAAGCATCGAAGATGTCATTCAGATGAATAAACCCTGCACTCATATTAGCGGTGTCTTGAGCTCTGCCATAAATCTCAAAAGGTATACCTCCATGCGTCCAACTCTGTTTGTGGTAGTCAGAAACTGCTAAACTTACGAGGTACGAGGGTAGTGGCGCCTGGCCTTTCCAATGCCACACTAAATCTCCTGTAATCAGAGTATCTACATTGCTCAATATTCCGTTACTCACGCCAACCTTACTACTTGAAGTGATAATATTCATTTCTTCAAGAACACATTTTTCAATAAAATTGTCAAAGCAGGGAAAAACACTTCGTCCGTAAACATGCGGATTCGCGGCGAAACCAACACCTAAGTTATAGTCGTAGGCACCGTCATGATGTATGCCGCCCCATCCACTGGCGTCTTCTGTTGTGGTCCCGTGATAGTAAATGGTCCAATTCAATGAATCCCCAGCTAGCGCACTATCTGAAACGATGAGATGCTCACCGGACTGGTTGAACAATAATGGCCCATACATGGAAATCACACTATCCACTGTAAATCCAAGGAGGTCGAAGCGTAGTTGAGTGAAATTTATAGTCACACCTATTTGATATTCCGCTTTTCCGATAAGCTGAGCGTTACCGAACCCTCTTGTATCGATATCAAGCTTTAAAGATTGAAGATCGGCTGTATCTGACCTTGAGTTATAGTCAATAGGTGTGGTCGATTGGTAAACAGGTGCAAACTTGTTGTTTTGACAATTGAACTGTCCACTAACAGCAAGGTTAGCAAGTATTAGTACAGCAAGTAAGGCTTGTCTCATCATTCCCTAGGCTTTTCTTTGGCGTACCGCCTCATAAAGCAGCACACCTGTAGCTACACTTACGTTCAAGGAATTGATTTGTCCGGACATTGGAATTAAGGCTTGGGCGTCAGAAAGCTGAATTAAACTCTTGTGAACACCAGTTTCTTCGTTTCCCATGATTAACATACAGCCCTCCATAAATGGAGCTGCATACATGTCTGTCTCCGATTTCTCAGTAGCTGCAATTACTTTTAATCCTAAGCTTTGTGCTAAAAATAAGGCATCCTTTATATGGGCGACTTTACACACTGGCACTTCAAGTAGCGCACCCGTTGAGGTTCTAATCGCATCAGCACTGACTGGTGCGCTGTCGTTCTTCGGAATTACAATAGCATCAACTCCGCAGCAGTCAGCTGTCCGTGCGATGGCTCCAAAATTTCGTACATCGGTAATTCGGTCAAGTGCTAGAATTAATGGTATTCTCCCTTGTTCCTGAGCAGCAACTATGATTTCCTCTAAGTCGAAAAAATCAATAGGGCTTAGGTAGGCAACAGCGCCTTGATGATTCCCTCTGGTAACTCTGTCGAGTTTCTCTACCGGAACATATTTAGGCTCAATACCAGCATCTCTAAGTGTACCTTCAAGTTGAGAGTATAAAGATCCACTAAGTCCCTTTTGAAGGAATACTTTTTCAATGGTCTGGTTGTCTTGAACTGCCTGAAGAATAGGACGTAGTCCGTATATAAGTTGATCGTTTTCCATGTTTACTGTTCTGAGGATTTGTCCTCAATTTTTTTATCTGAATATTCACCTAGATCTGCACGATCTACTAATCTATTGTCCAATTCTTTTTTAGTCTTACTTCCTAACTTTTTCAGTCTTTCTACTTGTGAAATCAGGTTGCCTCTACCTTCTACCATTTTAGTCATCGTGTCTTGGTAGGTATTTTGTGCTGTTTTGAATTGCTGGCCTAATCGCGTGAGGTCTTCACTAAGTCCAACAAATTTATCATATAGTTTTCCTCCGGCCTCTGCAATTTCGATCACATTTTTGGTTTGTTTCTCTTGGCGCCAAGCCATAGCGATCGTCTTTAATGTCGCCAGCAAGGTAGAAGTAGAAACTAAGATTATTTTTCGCGAAAAGGCATATTCATATAAACCACCATCAAACTTTGTGGCCTCCATAAAAGCCGCTTCGATAGGAATAAATAATAAGACAAACTCTGGAGTATCACCTCCATAAAGTTGTGGGTAATCTTTTTCACTCAGCCCCTTAATATGGTTTTGAATACTAACCACTAGAGCCTTCATGCTGGTTTGAGCTAATTCATCATTCTCGGCATTGACATGATTGTCCCATGATACAAGACTTACCTTAGAATCGATGATGATTTTTTTGTTTTCGGGCAGTTGAATAATCACATCAGGCTGAAGCCTTCTACCATCTGCAGTAGTTTCACTGTTTTGAACGAAGTATTCTTTATCTTTTCCTAGGCCACTCATTTCTAGTGCGCGCTCTAGGACAAATTCCCCCCAGTTGCCCTGTTTCTTGGTGTCTCCTCGCAAAGCCTTAGCCAATCCACTCGCTTCCGCAGATAGTTGTGAATTCATATTTTGAAGCGTTTGAATATTAGCCATTAAGGCTCCTGTATTCTTGAGCTCCTCTTTGTGGCTTTCCTTCACTGTACTTTCAAAGTCGGACAGCTTTTGTTTAAAAGGAGCTAAGAGTTTTTCTATAGCTTCTGAATTGGTCGCTTTAAACTGGGTTGATTTCTCTTCAAGGACTTGACTGGCTAGAACCTTAAACTCATTAGTCATTTGGGCTTTTGCTTCAGCAGCTTCTTTTTTTTGAGCCTCAAAAGCATTTTTTTGATCAAGTAATTTTTCTTGGCTAGCTGATAATTCGGCGCTTAGTGAGCTATGATTTTTTACACTCTGTATTTGAATGTTCTTTAGCTCTTCTTCAGATTTGCGAAGTGCATTTTCGGTCTTCTCAAGTTTTAATTTGGAGTCCTCTAATTGACTTTGAATCCAACCAGGTAGTTCATTAACATTAAAAGCTGCCGGTTTACTTTTTGAAGCCCTGTTTTGACGCAGTAGGAAATAAGCGACTAACGCGATGTTTAGAACCAAAAAATAGATCCATGGATCACTCATGTAAGTAGTTGTTTATCAGTTTAGAACAAGGTTTTTTGTCCGTTAGCGGGCAGTGCCCAATGTACGACTTCTAGGCCTCTTTTTTTACGTTCTTCGTTAAATCTTGAGAAAGGCTTTGACCCATAAAACCCTCTGTATACACTTAGGGGCGAGGGGTGGGGGGCGTTTATGAGAATTGGATGTTTGATGTCAAGTTCCAATATCACTTTTTCAGCTAATCTTAGTGCAGGTATGCCGAGACAAATAAATCCCGCATCTGGCTGATGTTCCAGAATAAATTTTATTGAATTTAAGGTAAATTCCTCCCAACCCTTTTTCGCATGTGAACCTGGCCTTGACTCTTCAACCGTTAGTACCGTATTGAGTAAAAGCACACCATTTTTCGCCCAATTACTCAGGTCACCATTCATTGGCTCATGTTCGCTTAAATCATCACAATATTCCTTGAATATATTCTTTAATGAAGGCGGGATTTTACTTTGTGAAGATACGCTAAAGGAAAGTCCGTTTGCCTGTCCAGCCCCGTGATACGGATCTTGGCCTAATAGAATACATTTTACGTCTGTTGGCCTACAATGTGAATAGGCACTTAAGACTGAATCCACCTTGGGGTAGATATTTTTGGTAGTGTATTCGGTCGTTAAAAAGTCCTCTAAATCTGTTAGATAAGACTTGTTTTGCTCTCCTTTGAAAAACTCATTCCAAGATTTAGGTACTATTGTGGAAAGGAATGTGCTCATTGAGTAAGAAGTTTGGTCTACGAACGTTATTTTTACAATTCGCAATTTAAGTAAAACGCAAGTTTTAAACTATGAAAAAGGTATTATCCATTGCCGTTGTGATCGTTGCAACCTTAGCACTCACTTCTTGTGGCACTGCCGAAAAATGTCCATCTTATTCTCATGTTGAGCTTCCAACGCAACAGGGATAAGAATCAGGAGTCCAGAGTTGGACTTCCTTTTGTATACCCGCAATCCTTTGAGGAATTCGCGGGTATTCTTGGTTATAAAGGGACCACTTTCATTTACAAGCATAGCACTAGGTGTAGTGTTAGTCTGTTCGCTATGAAACGACTCCTGACAGTAGATGTGGAAGAAGGGGAACAGTGGGTATATATAGATGTTATTACTCAAAGACCTCTTTCCTTAGCCCTAGCTGAGGATTTAAACGTGCAACACCAAAGCCCGCAATTGATAGCGATTAAAGAAGGATGTGTTCATGCACATGCTTCTCATCAAGGCGTGAACGAGGATACAATTGATATTTGGCGCAAAAGCTTGGCTGAAGCGTGAACAAGAAACTGTTTTTAAGGTTTTAGAAATATGGTAGATCAACCCGACGTAAAAACTAAACAAGGAGCAACGCAGCGCGTCAAAAAGCCGAAATGGTTGCGCGTGAAGTTGCCAACAGGGGAGAATTATAAAAATGTCCGTGGTTTAGTAGATAAATATAAGCTTCACACCATATGTGAATCTGGTCACTGTCCAAACATGGGTGAATGTTGGGGTGCAGGTACCGCGACATTCATGATTTTAGGAAATATATGTACTCGCTCTTGTGGATTCTGTAATGTCGCTACTGGCCGCCCTCTCTCTGTAGATTGGGAAGAACCTGAGAAGGTTGCCCGTAGTGTTAAACTTATGAAAATTAAACACGCAGTGTTAACCTCTGTGGATAGAGATGATTTAGCAGATGGCGGATCCATTATATGGAAGGAAACTGTTCATGCTATTAGAAGACTATCACCAAATACGACAATGGAGACTTTGATACCTGACTTCAAAGGTGAGTTACATAATGTGGACAGGATTATAGAAGCGAACCCTGAAATAGTGAGTCACAATATTGAAACTGTTCGTAGACTCACCAGAAAAGTAAGAATTCAGGCTCAATTTGACCGATCATTATTGGTGCTTAAGTATTTGAAGGAGAAAGGCATTCGGAGAACAAAAAGTGGCATCATGCTGGGCTTGGGTGAAACGGAAGAAGAGGTTTTAGACGCAATGAAGGACCTACGTAAAGCAGATGTTGATGTACTAACCATAGGACAATATCTACAGCCTACATCTAGGCACCTTCCTGTTGTTGAGTTCATTACGCCTGAAGTGTTTGATAGATTAAAAGAAATTGGATTAAAAATGGGCTTTATATATGTGGAAAGTGGACCGTTAGTTCGCAGTTCGTATCATGCAGAAAAGCACTTGGTATAATGGGGTTTAGGCCTTATTTTTATAAAATAAGAAACAGAGTTACTTTACTACACATGAAGAAAGGAATACAATTCGCCATTTTAGGCACTCTTTTTACTGCTGCCGTATTATCATTGAGTCCATCGCAGGAGTCAGTCTATCAGCCAAGAATTCAAAACGAGCAGGGCGCCGCTGGTGCCGCTGCTTATTTACATGAATTACGTGCCAATCAAGTTACTGGTGATGTCAGCCAGGAAGATATATTAAGCGCTATTGAGAGCTTGAAGTATGCACCTGAAAGTTCCTTAGGCCTTTCTTGGGCTGAGCGTGGACCAGACAATAGAGGTGGTAGAACACGTGGTTTAGCCATAAATCCTACTACTCCTTCAGAAATGTATGCCGGTTCTGTCAGTGGAGGATTATACTTTAGTAACACTTCAGGTCTGAGTTGGACAGAGGTGAACCCTGAGCAAGAAAATCTTGCCGTAATGTCAGTGGCCTACTCTGTTAACGGAGATGTATATTACAGTACAGGTGAGGGTCTTTACAATACTTGGACGACTGGTTATGGTGCATCTACATCATCTGGGTTCCCTGGTGCTGGTGTTTTTAAGAAAGGTGCTAATGAGACTGAATTTAGTCAATTGACGACTACAGCTGGTTTTACATCAATAGGTGTGATCGTTACAGATCCATCTGACAACGATGTACTTTATATGGCGACTAGTGCGGGTGTTCGTCGATCAAAGAATGCAGGAACTACTTGGGATAATCCTATCACAGGTATAGGCTCTAATGGAACTTGTTGGGATGTTAACATAGATGCAGGTGGTAATATTTGGGCAACGCTAGGGGGTAGAATAATCAAATCTACAGATGGATTTGATTCCTGGGTGGAGATCAGTAAATCTAGCGCGAATTCAACAAGCCTTCCGCGCAGTGGTGGACGAGTGATGTTTGCATCTGCTAGAAATGATGCAGATTATGTTTATGCCGTATTTATTACATCATCTAACGCGTTAGGTGGAGTTTACCGCACTACAGATGGCGGGGATACTTGGTCTAAAATAGGCCAAAAATCAACTTATTTTGATCCATTTTGTTCTTCTCAATGTCAGGGGGAGTATGATTTAGCAATTGGAGTTGACGCCGCAAATAAAAACAGAATCATTGTCGGCGGTATTACCGTTTGGGAATGGGAACAAGGACAAGGTTGGAATCAGGTAAATGGATTTGGCCCCTTTAATATACATTCTGATAATCATGATGTAGTTTGGCATCCAACGGACAGTATGAAGGTCTATATCGTAAATGACGGTGGTATTTATTTCTCTAATAACGCTGGAATTACATGGCAAACGCTCAATAAAAATTATGTAACAACGCAATTCTATAACATTGGTATCTCTGCGGATCGTCATGTAATAGGAGGAACCCAGGATAATGGAAGTTTCGTTATGGACGGCTCTGGAAACACACCGAATACAGGACGTGGTTTAGGCGGTGTAGATGGTTTTTCAGGTGATGGTGGTTACTCTACTATTTCTTGGCTAGTGCCTAAAATTTATTTCACGGAATATCAACAAGGAAGAATTGGAAGAAGCGAGAATAAGGGCCAATCATTTAGTTCATTTTGGGACACGCGTTCTGCGGATGGAATTGGCTCGTGGATGACCCCTTTCTACTTGCATGAAAATAGCAATGATGTATTGAGTTCAGATTCAGTACAGTTCAAGGTAATTGAAGCCATACGATCTTTAGGATTTGCGAATGCCGGGCAGGATACCTTTACGTCAAACATAAAGCCTATTCAAGAAAGTGCTTTAATGAATGCTTCCTCTTTTAGAGTATCTAGTGGAACGTTATTGATAACTTCCGATGCTAATGGAAATCTTAGTGGAGATGGTGTAGGGTCTTTTGATGCTACAACGGGTGATTTTACGGTTGTGTTTAATAATTCACCAGCAGTAGAAATTATAGCTAAGGTCGATGTGAGTTATGCGAATGGTTCAGAATTGGTTTTAGGGTCTAATACAAATGGCCTTCCATTTAAGTTTACGCTCTCAAGTGCATTAGACATGGGCGACAGTGTCATCGTCCAGGATCCTGTAAGTAGTATGTTTATTGTAGGTTTCAGTGGCTCAGTTTGGATGACTCGTGGAGCATTAGACTTCAGTACAACCCCGGTTTGGTATAAACTAGCAAATATCACTGGTACAGTACAAGCTGTCGAGGTGAGTGCTGATGGAAACTATGCATGGATTGGGACGGAGAGTGGTAGAATTTACCGTATTGCGGGACTTTCAAATGCACGCTCGTACGCCTCTGCTGATCTTGATAGTGGTCAGGTTGATGTTCAAGTGGACTTGATTCAAACTGTTGCAGGCCGCAGGGTGACTAGCATCTCTGTTGATCCTAATGATAATGACCGTGTGTTATTTACTTTAGGTAATTATGGGAACCAGAATTTTGTGTACTACAGCGCTAATGCAACTTCAGCTTCTGCAAACTTTATTTCTAAAGATGGTAATCTAGGTAACTTCCCAGTCTACTCATCTACGTTTGATAAGGGTGAAAGCGCAAACGTGATCATAGGAACTGAATTCGGAATTTTCTCGACTGATAATATGAATGTAGCAAGTCCTTCATGGAGTACCGATAATTCAGGTCTAGCGAGAGTGCCGGTATTTACTCTAAAACAATACAGAACGAACAAGAGCAGCACAAACGATATGGATGTAAAAGAAGGAGATATATTTGCGGGCACCTTTGGCCGTGGTACCTTCCAAACGACTAGTCTAATGACGTCACGTCCAATTAGTGTGCAAGAGAATAGTGGATTAGATCGTACTGTTCAGGGAATGAAACTTTTCCCTAATCCAGCTGTAGATTTTACTACCATGGAATTAGAGTTGTCACAAGGGAGTTATACAGCTGAAGTTGTAGACTTGAATGGTCGTACTGTTCATACAACTTCAATATACGCAGACGCTTCTGGTCGTCAAGAATTTAAATTGAATGTCACTGGTCTTAGCAATGGTCTGTACATCATAGGAATTCAAGGAAAATCAGATTCATATTCAAGATTAATGATCGTTCATTAATTCAACACAATAAACAAGAAAGGCTCTGCTATTGCGGAGCCTTTCTTGTTTATTGTCATCTGATTTTATAACTGCCGTAGTATATTTAAACCATGAATATTGAATTCTTAAAATACCCTATAGGCAAGTCGTCTATCGACAAGGCCGCAGGTGAAGAGCGAATAGAAAGTAGTATAGCCGTTTTGGGTCGAATGCCAAACCAGCTCATGGCTTTTGCTAAAGGAATGTCGGCTGAACAATGGGATGAGCCATATAGAGATGGAGGATGGACTCCTAGACAGTTGGTACACCATTTGGCAGATTCCCATATGAATGGATTTAACAGGCAGAGATTGGCAGTTACAGCGATCACTACACCTGAGGTCCCCGGTTATTCACAAGATACCTATGCCTTGTTACCTGATTATACTACAGACCCTTTCCTTAGCGTGATATTACTGGCAAGTCTCCATGAAAGATGGGTGAGTTTTTTAAATGGAATAACACCTGCAGGGTGGGAGAAGAGCTATTTCCATATGGAGGAAAAGCGTGAATATACTATGAAAGAAAGCGTGCAGATATATGCATGGCATGGACAGCATCACTTGGCACACATTAGGTTAGTTATTGACAGAGCAGAAACATCTAAATAGAATCCTGTTCTCAGTATCGATTACAGTTTTAATTCTTTGATCGATGTGACCCTTTGCGTAATTATACCATCAGTTACTTTGAAATAAACTGGGAGCTCACGTATACCTAAAGATTCGATGATGATACTTCTAGATCCTCCTAAATCACTTAAATGTGTTCCTTCTAATCCATCCGTAACAATTGCCTCGTACCACTCACCTAAAGGGCTACGCTGTTGTGGAAGACCGTCTATAGAAAGGATGATCCAATCGTGGATATTAATTGATTTAGCGTATCCTTTCAGCTCTGTTCTACAAGGTGTGCACCATGAAGCCCAGATGGCAATGACATGATTGTTAAGACTCATCTTTGGAATATTAGTCAATGTTCCTTGGGGCGTCTCTAGGGTCAGCTCAGGGAAAGGATGGCCAGGAATAAACTTATCAGCTGCCTTTTCGACGCGTAACGTGAATTGATAGGTTTCCTCAAATTTAGTTATCCAAAGTCTGAAGGCAGCTACGTCTGCACTTCCTAGGTAGGCAGAATCTAGAGCATCTGCCATGTTACTCAACGCATCTCTATCCACCATATAGTCGATCACAGGCTTATTGCCAATTCTATGATAAATGGCCATTAGATTCGATAATAGCTCTGGTGCCTTTATGATACTGTCAATAATACGACCACGATAGGCATCCGCATAAGTAAAGAATGCACTATCTAACTCGTTTAAACCATAGAATGTACTACTATCGATGTAGGTTTCTTTAATAACGTCTAAACTGTCTACAAACCTTAGAAGGTCAAGCTGCATTTTACGTTGAGAGGCAAGCCAATTATTTTCCTTGTCGCCACTGATGAAACCCTGACGATTAATGTAAAGATCTTTTGTTTGTGGTCCTACTATGGCGTGAACAACCGGCAGCTCACCTTCAATTGGAATGAAGCTTATCATTCTCATGGTATCGAAAGCAATCTCAAAAACATCATTACCAGATATCCCGAGCGTATCTACAGTGTTAAAGGTGCCGTCGGATTGACGCATTTGAACCGTATAACTACCCCGCTCAATGGAGTCAAAGTGAATAAGGGTATTCGCCTGTTTCGTACAAGAATTCAGGATTAGTAAAACTGTGAAAAGCCCAAATTGAAAGATTAGATTACGCATCTAGTTTACCCCTTAATAAGGCACTTGCTTTTTTAGGATCTGCACTTCCTTGGCTGTATTTCATGACTTCACCCATGAATAGTCCAATCAACCCCTTTTTTCCTTCTTGATATTCTTTTATTTTATCTGGATAAGCGGCTAATGCTTGATCTACCCATTGAGACAACTGATCTGCATCGCCCTGTTGCAACCAGCCATTTACTTCGCATAGTAATTTAGGGTTAGCGTTAGGCTCAATTAAAAGGGCAGGGAAAAGCTTTTGATTTGCTGTTGTCGTAGAAATTTGACCCTCATCTACAAGAGCAATAACGGTTGCAAGCTGTGCGGGTGTTACCGGGAAAATGGCAATATCCACACTTTGTTCGTTCATCCAACTTTTAATTGGACCAATCATCATGTTTGTCGCTGCCTTATAATTAGTGGTATGCGTAATCATCTGCTCAAAAAATAAAGCAAACTCCTTGTTGTCAGTTAAGACAAAGGCGTCGTATTCGCTTAGTCCAAGTTCTTGAGTATATTTTTTAAATAGCTCATAGGGGAGCAGCGGCATTTGCTCTCGGATATTATTTACGTAGCTCTCAGAAATTATAACAGGCACAAGGTCTGGCTCAGGGAAGTAGCGATAGTCATGTGCGTCTTCTTTTGTTCTTAAGCCAATAGTTTTGTTCTTTGCTGCGTCGTAAGTACGTGTCTGCTGTTGAACACTCTCACCAGCCTCTATCATATCTATTTGACGAATGACCTCATAATCAATTGCCTTCTGAACGTTTCGGAAGGAATTCATATTCTTTACTTCTACTTTAGTTCCAAACTTTTCAACTCCCTTTTTTCGGACTGATATATTAAGGTCACAACGAAGTGATCCTTCCTCCATGTTGCCATCTGAGATATCTAAGTAACGCACTAGTTTTCTGATCTCACTGAGATAACTGTAAGCTTCTTCACCATTTTTAATTTCCGGTTCAGAGACCATTTCGAGCAATGGTATACCTGCGCGATTTAGGTCAACTAGAGTGTTGAATGGGTCAATGTCATGTATACTTTTCCCTGAATCCTCTTCCATATGGATTCTGGTTAGGTTGATGTTCTTATCAGTACCCTCTGCAGTTTTAATACGAATGAAACCACCGGTGCAAATGGGAGTGGTATCCTGGGTGATTTGATAGCCCTTAGGTAAATCTGCGTAAAAGTAATTCTTACGTGCAAACTCATTCCGTTCTCTAATATCACAGTCACATGCGATCCCTAATTTAACGGCATAATTAACCACGTCTTTATTGAACATTGGCAATGTACCTGGGTGTCCCAGACTAATGGGGCTTACTTGTGAGTTGGGTGACGCACCATAAGAGGTAGCATCACCACAATAGGCCTTGCTTTTTGTGCTTAACTGAACGTGAACTTCGAGGCCAATTACCGGTTCGTAAGTATCGTAAATACTAGACATAGCGTGATGATTAGTCGGCTAATTTACGCTTTTCGACTTGATTTTTTAAGTCGATTATTAGAGACATATTCAATCCTTTTTACCATTGCTTCAAGCAGGAGTTGGTTGTCAGCGTTTATGGCAGGTTCTATATCCCAAACACTTAATGTTATAGGCGAGTTTGATTGGGAAATAAGCGTCTCAATTTTAGAAACGTCTTTCGTGGTGCAATGCACATGATGATCGTAAGCTGAACTTCTTTGCTCAATGAATTTCAGGTCTTTAGCGCTGTATTTGTAGTGGTCTTTATAACCTAACATATCTAAACTGGCACCACCTATTTCATGTTTAAGATCCTCCGAAAAAGCGTCGTTATTTGCCAATCCACATACCAAGAGTCCCGGAAGACGTGATCCTTGGATTAATCTGATTTTTAATTTAAAATGAAATAAGTCCGGTTCCATTGCATATCCATCTGGTAAAGTATTCCCGAGCACTACAATAGCGTCAAATTTTGAATGAGGTACCTGCCTTAATCTACCTGAGGGTAATAATGTATCCATCCAAAAAGGAGAATGGCTTTTTGTGCATACGACTTTAAAATCAGTGTTTAACGGGTAATGTTGTAACCCATCATCCAAAACCAGTACAGGTTTGTTTAATTGATGCGTATCACAATATTGCGCTGCGAGCGTGCATGCCTTTATTCGATCTTTTCCAATGACCACAGGAAAGAATTGCGAATGAAATTTAGCTTCGTCACCTACGGACGCTGCGGTGTGCTCACTACGTACAACAGTTGCAACCTTGTTAAGTTTGCCTTTATACCCTCTGCTTACGATAACCGGTGAATAGCCCGCGCTAGACAGAGCCATTGCAGTCCATTGAGCCATGGGTGTTTTTCCTGTTCCACCTGCTTGGAAATTACCAATGCAAATCGAAGGAACGAGGGTAGACGTTGTTGTTTTTCCGCGCCATAACTGATCAAGTTGCTGTATGGCAAAGTAAACAGATTGAAGTGGCCACGAAAATCGACCCATGTAACTCCTTCTATTTGAATCTATCTGGATCACTTCACCAGGCCGACCTCGCGCAAAAGTTCCTCTTGCTTGTTGATATCAGTTGGTTTTATCCAAGTAGCACCCGTAAAACGTTTGAAATAGGTCATCTGTCGTTTTGCATATCTACGACTGAATTGCTGGATCAGTTCAGTGGTACGGTTAATGTCATATTCGCCTTTGAAATAGGGCCACCATTCTCTATATCCTACAGTTTGAAGCGCAGGTAGTTCCTGATGTTCTGCTAAGCCTCGAGCTTCATCCTCAAGCCCTAGGGCAATCATACTATGTACACGTTCGTTAATTCTACTATATAATTGTTCTCTATCCATTTCAAGTACCCAATTCACGATGTTAAACGGGCGCTCTTTAGGAGTGTGGTGTAACTGTTCACTATAGGTTTTTCCAGAAGTATAGATTACTTCAAGGGCACGAATTACTCTGCGAGAGTTTCGGGCGTCTACTTTAGCTGCATGTTTTGGATCTTTTTCACGAAGTTCTTTCATCAATTCCCACAAACCTTCCGTTTCTGCACGTGCCTCTAATTCGGCTTTGATAGTGGCATTTGTTGGTAATGGATCTAAACCATGAAGTAAAGCGTCAATATACATTCCGGATCCACCTACAGCAATAACTACGTCATGCTCTTTAAAAATCTCCTCTAACTTATCTAGGGCGAATCGTTCAAACTGACCCGCTGTTGTTGCTTCTTTCACACTACGATCCGCTAAAAAGTAATGGGGCACTCGAGCGAGTTCTTCTTTGGAAGGTGGTGCTGAACCTATGGCCAGCTCAGTATAACATTGACGACTGTCAGTAGAGATGATAGGACAATTAAAATGGGCTGCCCAATGAAGTGCTGTTGCTGTCTTTCCTACCGCTGTAGGTCCACAGATGTTCAATAAAGTTTTTGTCATTTAGTTAAAGTTGAGTACCGCAGTTAGAACAAAATTTGTCCTCAACTGTGAGACTGTGGTTGCAAGAAGTACAAAGTATAGAATCAGTCTTTGTATTACTGTTAGTGGTTAAATCTACGGTAACTATGCCTGTGGGTACTGCAATAATGGCGTACCCTAAAATCATAATAACGGAAGCTAATAATTGGCCTATCACCGTTGAAGGTGCAATATCGCCATAACCAACGGTAGTTAGTGTTACAATTGCCCAATATATACTTAATGGGATAGAAGTAAATCCATTTTCCGGCCCTTCAATAGCGTACATGAAGGTTCCCATGATTATACATAGTAGTACCACGGTGAAAAGAAATACGCCAATCTTCCTACTAGAACGAACGAGACTTTGAAGGAGCAAATTACTTTCAAGTAAGAACCGACTGAGTTTAAGTACACGGAAAATACGCAGCAGTCTCAGTGAACGAATAATAGTAAATGTTGCCGAGCCTGGTAGCATAACACTTAAATAAAAAGGCAGTATGGAGAGTAGATCAATCACGCCGTAGAACGATCGTGTATAGGATTTAGTCGAAGGACTAGACCAGAGCCTCAGTAAATATTCAACGGTGAAGATTAAGGTTGTCGCAGATTCAATGATCCAAAATATTTTCAAGTAGCTAGGGACTTGAAAACTTGGTATACTCTCGAGCATAATACTAAATACACTCAACCCGATAACCACGAATAATGCGATGTCAAAAGCCTTGCCAGCCCTAGTATTGGCTTCAAAAATGATGCTGTAAATTGAATTACGCAGCGTAGATCTAGTCATATGTGGATTAAAGTACGTAAATTTAAAAGGAACACCTGCACTACCATGACTGCTTTACCCAAAGACATTTCAAGATTACAAACTGCGCTGCTCCGCTTTGAAAAGGGAGAGGTGTTGCATACGTTAGATGAGATGTCTCAGCGCGCTGAAGCTATTCATAAGGCGACCTACTTGGGAAATCTTAAGCATAAAAAAGTGTCGATATTATTCTGTGCTCAGAGTGAGTTATTTATGGTAAATACCACTATTTGGTTGCATTACAATGGCGAAATATTCCTGAAAGATGATGTAAGAGTGCCTGTAGAGAGAGTTTTAGCTATCTATTTTTATCAATAGTAATCTTCACCACTTTGCGTGTCTTCATCATTTTCTTCTTCGGGTAAAGCACCTGAATCTAAATCGTCCAAACCATATAGCGCTGTAAGTTCCGCTTCAGACATTTCGGTTGGATCTGTCGCTGCAGGATTTACTTGAATAGATTCCTTCTTGAGTAACTCTCCCACACTTGATAGAATCACAAAATCTTCAAATCCTTCTTCCTCGTCTTCTTTGGTCTTTTCGACGTAGAAGATATTCATATCTAAAAAATTATAGACATAAAGTCCATAGGATGTGGTCTTAAAGAAATCGCTAACGGTGATGGTTTCCATGCTTGAATCATCTTCATCCATGGCAAACATTGGAAGTTCTTCACCTTGATCCCATGCCGAGGTACTGTAGAAAAAACTCCCCATTTCCCCAGATTCGAGTCCGAAACAAGTAAATAGTTGTTCATGTAGCGCACGCATTGTAGCGCCTCCTTTAATACGTACTTCTTTTAAGATTGTTTCTTCTGTATCAGCAATGACCCTTAGAAATATTTCCATAATTATATATTCAGTCCTAGTTTCTTTGCAGCAGCATCCATTTTTTGAATGGCAGCATCTTTTTTATTTGGAATTTCGCCTTCCAAAATGGCCTCTTTTATTAATTCTTTAAGCTGTCCAATGGCTCTGCCTGGGCCAATACTGTAGCGTTTCATGATTTCTTCACCGCTGATCGGTGGTTGGAAGTTTCTGAGATGATCTCGCTCTTCGACTTCTTTGAACTTACTACGCACCACCTTGAAGTTGCTCAAGTATCTACGTTTTTTGCGGTCATTTTTAGTAGTTAAATCTGCCTCACATAAGAGCATCAAATCTTCAACGTCGTCACCTGCGTCAAACAACAACCTGCGTACAGCGCTGTCTGTAACATCTTGATCTACTAACGAAGCGGGTCTTGAGCTCATTTGCACCATTTTTACTACATATTTCATACGAGCATCCGTAGGTAGATGTAAACGCTTGAAGATTTTAGCAACCATCTTCCCCCCAAGAAATTCATGCCCTCTAAAGGTCCAACCATGTGGTTTAATGAATTTTTTAGTTTTTGGTTTCCCTATATCATGCAGTAAGGCAGCCCAACGTAACCATAGTTTTGTTGAAGTCATAGATAAGTTATCTACCACTTCTAGGGTATGGTAGAAGTTGTCTTTATGAAGGTGTCCTTCAATTTCTTCTACACCCTGTAACGCTTGTATTTCTGGCAGAATATGTGGTAATATACCGGTAGTGTATAATAAGCCTAGTCCATAGCTTGGCTTACTTACTTCCATGATTTTATTCAATTCTTGACTTACTCTTTCTGGCGCAACAATACTTACTCTATCCGCGAGCTTTCGTATGCTCATAAGAGAGGTGCTGTCAATTTTGAAGTTTAACTGAGCCGCAAATCGAACAGCTCTCATCATCCTTAGCGGATCGTCGTCAAAAGTTTTATCTGGGTTTAGCGGAGTGCGAAGCAGCTTTTTTGCTAGATCACCAATGCCGTCAAAAGGATCTACTAATTCACCCCAAAGACCATCGTTAAGGCTAATAGCCATGGCATTTATAGTGAAGTCCCTTCTGTTTTGATCGTCGGTCAAAGTCCCGTCTTCAACAATGGGATTCCGGCTGTCTCTCTGATAACTCTCCTTACGGGCACCTACGAACTCAAGGTCTACACCTTTATGGTTCATGTGAGCGGTCCCAAAACTCTTGAAGACACTCAGTTTTGGCTTAGGTGAGAGTTTTTTTTGTACTGCTTTGGCTAATTCAATTCCACTACCTATAGTGACAAAGTCCAAATCCATTTTAATTGGACGGCCTAAAAACTTATCTCTTACAAACCCGCCTACCACATAACATGGCATGCCTAATTCATCTGCCGTACGTCCTACAGTTTTGAAAACCTCTCTATCCAAAAAGTCAGCATATGAAGTCATTAGGATAGGGTTGGAGGCGATTTTGCAAAGTAGATGCCAGTCAATAAAAGGATGATTAGCAGCATATATAAAACAATGTTTATTCTTTTTATTTTAGAAAGCCAAAAATCTTCTTTCTGATTATCCGTAAGGATAACAGGGTAAAGCAGTGGATATAAGAGTATACTTTCATTCCACCACCGCTTGTCATTTTTATGATTAAAGGTGCGTTTGTAATAGTCTACCCAATGCCCTGGATTCTTTTTGTTTTTTACCCGCAGGTACTGAAAATGTAGCGCCCATTTATAGCTGTAAACGGCGATAAGCAGTCCAGAGGTAAGTAAAAACTGTAAGGTATTTCCGGTACTCATTTATGCGCGAAGTTTTTTGATTTCATCGTAGCGCCATTTTACAGCGCGGAACATCCAAAGGCTATATTCTAAGCCTAATGCTCCGTCAAAAATACCGCCTTTTAGTACGTAGTGCTTGAAAAATCTATAGGAAGGTTTAATTACACTATGCCAAGCTGTTATTTTTCCCGTTTTGGAATTATAGTCCAGAGCTTGTCGTTTAGCATATTGTTGAAATTTATTATGCCAATGCTTTGTGCTTTTATAAGTGTAATGGAGGATAGAACCCTCAATCATTACTGCTTGATTGCTTACTTTCTCGTGAACCATTAGTTCGTTAAACAGCATTCCGGAGGGTAACAATCTCGTTATCAGATCTCTTTGTAAGCCACTGAAGTTCATTTTCTTGCCTTTGAAATAATGAACTCGTTTGAAGGCTCTAGGCATTTGATCTGTTTCTGTGACGTTTCGTTTGAAGTGATTAAGAGAATGAACTAATTCATCAGTCAGTACCTCATCGCAATCAATAACTAATATCCAGTTGTATTGACACTTTCGCAATCCCCAGTTTCTTTGGTTTCCCCAATTATCTAAAGACTTATGAAAGACTATTGCTCCGTGTTTTTCAGCAATATTCACTGTACTATCTGTTGATCCTGAGTCAATTAATATAATTTCGTCCGCTATTGCTTCGACACTCGCTAAAGATTTTGCGATGATATCGGCTTCATTGTAACTGAGGTATAGGATGGAGAGTTTAGTGGGCATCAGACCGCTACATTATGAGTTCTTAAGGCATCATTTAACGAAGTTTTCTTATCAGTGCTTTCTTTGCGTGTACCTATGATTAGTGCGCAAGGCACTTGGAAAATACCAGCGGGAAATTGCTTAGGAATAGTCCCTGGAATGACGACGCTTCTCGATGGAATACGTCCTTTATATTCTATAGGTTCATCACCACTCACATCAATTATTTTGGTCGATGCAGTGAGCACAACGTTTGCACCTAAGACAGCCTCTTTTTCTATAAGAACACCCTCTACTACGATACATCGAGAACCAATGAAACAGTTATCTTCAATAATAACCGGAGCTGCTTGTAACGGTTCTAATACTCCACCGATTCCTACGCCGCCACTCAGGTGAACATTCTTGCCGATCTGTGCGCATGAACCTACTGTGGTCCAGGTGTCCACCATTGTGCCGGAATCTACGTAAGCCCCAATATTGATGTAAGACGGCATCAAAACCACTCCAGGTGCTATAAAACTTCCATGCCTTGCGACGGCATGAGGAACTACGCGCACTCCTTTTTCCGCATAATTGCGTTTGAGAGGGATTTTATCATGAAACTCAAACGGTCCCACTTCGATGGTTTCCATTTGCTGTATTGGGAAATAAAGAACTACGGCTTTTTTAACCCATTCGTTTACGTGCCATTTACCATCTTTGGGTTCAGCGACCCTTATTGTGCCCGCATCTAAAGCATTTACGACTTGACGTATAGCGTTTTGAATTTCTTTTTCTTGGAGTAATTCACGGTTATTCCAAGCTTTTTCTATGGTACGTTGTAATTCTTGCATGTCTTAATTCTCTGTACACAAACTTACGGCTTTCGTTAGCTTAGGCTACCTTTGTGATATGGCTAAAATTGTTTCACTTGATATCGGAGGAAAAAGAACAGGAATGGCGGAAACTGATCCCATGCAAATGATGGCATTCCCCTTAAAGACCGTTCTTACCCAGCATTTATTGGAGGAATTAACAACCTATATTTCAGCAGAGCATCCTGAGGTTATAGTGATTGGTAATCCAGACGGTATGGATGGCGCATCCACGGATAGTAGTAAGTTGGTTTCTTCATGGGAGTCTAAAATCAAATCAAAATGGCCATTAATTAATGTGGTGAAAGTGGACGAGAGCTATTCTTCTCAATTGGCTTCAAAGATTTTGTATGAGGGAGGTATGAGAAAGTCAAAAAGGAGAGAAAAGGGGGCTGTGGATAAAGTTGCCGCTTCAATTATTTTGGAACGTTATTTAGAGCAGCGATAACTATCTTTGTATTCATATTTTACCCTCATGATACTACCTATAGTTGCATACGGCGACCCAGTATTAACAAAAGTTGCTGAAGAAATAGACCAGGACTACCCTGGTCTAAAAGCCTTGATATCAAATATGTACGAGACTATGTACAATGCCCAAGGCGTTGGACTAGCAGCACCTCAGATAGCGAGGAGCATACGCCTTTTTATAGTGGATGCCAGTCCTTTTGCAGAAGAGGAAGAAGAGGATTTCGAGTTATTAAAAGGCTTTAAGAAGACTTTTATTAACCCGATTATTATTGAGGAATCTGGAGATGAGTGGGAAATGGAAGAAGGTTGCTTAAGTATTCCTGAAGTACGTGAGATGGTATACCGCCCAGAGCAAGTAGTGATCGAATATTACACGGAGGATTGGAAACTAGTCGAAGAAACATATACGGGATTAGCTGCTCGTGTTATTCAGCATGAATATGATCACATAGAGGGAGTGCTTTTCACAGAGCACGTTAAGCCTCTTCGCAAACGACTCATCAAGGGGAGGTTGGGGTCTATAGAACGCGGCGATATTAAAGTCGAATACCCAATGAAATTCCCGAAACGTCGATGAGGTGGATCTTTTTATTGAGTCTTTTTGTAGTGTCATGTGCCAATGGCGAGCCCAAAGAAGTTGATGTTATTTCGATAGAAGTGACTGATATGTTGGGTCAAGATTCCACGCTATATTTTCTAGATAAGATAGACAAAGGAACGGCGACGCTCGAAGAACTAGATCGGGCTAGGCCTTATTTTATACAAAGTGACAGTCTTATAAAAACTGAAGCTAATTATTTGATGCAAGCTGGTTTGGTCCTCATGTCTGGTGACAACGGACCACTGTATGGTCTGAACTACTTGATTTTTTTAACTAAAAAATTTCCAATGCATAAATTTGCCCCTGAGGCGTTGATGCAGTTGGCCTTATACTTTGATACCAATCTAGGAGATAAGGATCAATCAACGGCTTTTTTAAAGTCGTTGATTGATAGATACCCAAAACATGAATTGGTGCCTAGTGCAAAATCTTTACTAGAATTAAACCATTCTAGTGGGCAACAAGAATTAGAAATTGTAAGAACGTGGTTAAATAATCAATAATGGAATTAAGAACTGTATTATCTATCACAGGGAAACCTGGACTATTCAAACTCATTGCACACCGTAAGAACGGAGTGGTTGTAGAAAGCTTGTTGGATGGAGCTCGCGCTTCTATTCCGGCCAATGCTAATGTGAGTTCTTTAGGAGATATTGCTATATACACCTATGAAGAAGAGGTTCCTTTGAAGGATGTTTTTAAGGCAATTTCTGCTGTTACAGAGGGCAAGGAGGCATTATCACACAAGAGCTCCAAATCTGATTTAGAAGACTTTTTCGGTGAGGTATTGCCTAAATTTGATCAAGAACGTGTGTATGCAAGTGATATTAAAAAGGTAATACAATGGTTCAACATCATTGTTAAAAACAATCTTTTATCCATCCTAGATGCGGAGGACACCCCTGATGATGATTCAATATCTCCTCAAGAAGCTGATAAATAAAGGCTGTCATGAATTCACGTCAAGATAAACTCGAGGCTTTTGGTCGATTATTGGACATCATGGATACGCTGCGCGCAGAATGTCCATGGGACCAAAAACAAACCTTTGAGAGTTTGCGACATTTGACTGTAGAGGAAACTTACGAGCTCGCGGATGCCATAGAAGAGGGTGACCTTGAAGAGGTGAAAAAGGAGTTGGGAGACCTCATGCTACATCTGGTTTTTTATAGTAAAATAGGTAGCGAGAGCGGTGCGTTTGATGTTGCGGATGTATTGCATAGCGTTAGTGAGAAACTCATTCATAGACATCCCCATATTTATGGTGACGTAGAGGCTTCCACTGAGCAGGAGGTTAAGGCCAATTGGGAAGCGATAAAACTGAAAGAAAAGGGTACATCGAGCGTGCTACAGGGCGTACCTAAAGGTTTGCCGTCGCTTATAAAAGCCATTAGAATTGGAGATAAGGCACGAGGTGCTGGCTTTGATTGGGAAAACCCAGCAGATGTGTGGTTGAAAATTAAAGAGGAGATTTCTGAATTTGAGGAGGCGCAAAAATCTGGTAATCAACATGATACTGAAGGTGAGCTAGGTGATTTGCTGTTTTCAATCGTAAATTTCGCTCGTTTGAACGATTTAGATCCAGAACTTGCGCTTGAACGGACCAATAAGAAGTTCATTTTTAGATTTGAATATTTAGAAAAAAAAGCTATAGAATCCGGTAAGTCTCTATCAGACATGACTTTAGATGAGATGGATGTATATTGGAATGAGGCGAAAAGGCTTTAATTCTATAGCTCAAGATTTAAATTAACGTTAAACTTTATTGAAACTAGTGCGTTATGTTTTGTAAACACGTTGAAAACGTGTACTTTACAGACATGAAAACTTTATATTTAGTACGTCATTCAAAAAGTTCTTGGTCTATTGATGGAATACCAGACAGGGATCGTCCTTTAAAAGGAAGAGGTATCCGGGATGCGCATCTAGTGAGCGAGGTTATAAACCACAGCCTTCGAGGAAATTCTTCAGTGAAGTTGTATTCCTCGCCAGCGACTAGAGCGTTACATACGGCTCTGATTTTCGCCAAAAACTTTAATATTAAGGCTTCTCAGGTAGCTATTAAAGAATCTCTTTATGATTGTAACATGCATGGATTCCTATCGTGCGTGAAGAGTGGTTCTGATACTTCAGATATAGCATTTTACTTTGCTCATAACCCGACCATCACTGAGTTTGTGAATATAATGACCAATGCTCAAATCAGTAATATACCTACAACCGGATTGGTAAGCATACGTTTTGATGTTGATCATTGGGCAGAAATTGAACCGGACGCCGAACTTATCCAATTTGAATATCCAAAAAGACTTAAATAAATCCATGCAAGACGAACCTCAGTTATATAATAGAGATATCAGCTGGTTACAGTTCAACGAAAGAGTTCTCCAAGAAGCGGAAGACCAAAACGTTCCTTTGATTGAGAGGATGCGATTTTTAGGTATTCATTCAAATAATATGGATGAGTTTTTCCGGGTACGATACTCTTTCATAAGAAGGTTGAAGTTGTCCGGTGAGGAGCATTTAGACGATTACTTTGAGGGATATAATGCGGGCGAACTATTGAGTAAACTCAGTGAGATTGTGACCAATCAGCAGCGTAGATCGCAAGAGATTTACGATCGTTTAGAAAAGGAGTTGCGGGTCCATGGGATTGAAATTATTAATGAGACCGAACTTACCGCTAAGCAATCTGAATTTGTCAAGCACTTTTATAAGGACGTTGTAGCTCCTGCGTTGACGAACTTAATGGTAAGCCAAACGAGAAACTTTCCGGAATTAAACGACATGAGCATTTATCTAGCCCTCCGTCTTATCAAGGGAGAGGACCAGCAGTTTTCGATTATTGAAATTCCTTATGGTGTTGGAGGTAGGTTTGTGGTGTTACCGAAATACGGCAAACAATATGTCATGTATTTAGATGATGTCTTGCGTCATAATTTGGTTAGTATTTTTCACGCCATTAATTACGATAGCATTGAGGCTCACACAGTTAAGATCACCCGAGATGCCGAATTGTCATTGGATGATGACGTTAGTAAGTCTTTTATGGAGCAGGTGCAAAAAGGGTTGATGAATAGAAACGAAGGCGATTTAGTAAGATTTGTGTATGATAAAGCAATCTCGGATCAAACACTACAAGCCTTTGTAAATGGTTTGGAAGTCTCTGCCTTAGATACGCTGATCCCTGGAGGTCGATATCATAATAAAAAGGATTTAATGCGGTTCCCAAACATGGGCGTAGAGAGTTTGGAATACAAGAGGCTCCCACAAATATCTCATCCGGATTTGGATATAGATCGGAGCATCATTAACGTCCTTAAAAGGAAAGATGTTTTACTTTTCACACCATATCATGAATTTAGTAATGTTATTCGATTACTAAGAGAGGCAGCTATTGATCCTAATGTGAAAGAGGTTAAGGTAACCTTGTACCGTTTAGCTGACGAAAGCAGGATTATTTCGGCATTAGTGAATGCTGCCAAAAACGGAAAATCTGTCACGGTCTTTATTGAGCTTCAGGCGAGGTTCGATGAAGCGAATAATATCAAATGGACAAATAAACTTAGGAGCGAAGGTATTAAGGTAGTCAGCGGTGTTCCTGGTTTAAAGGTTCACTCCAAATTGACGTTAATTCGCAGGGATGAAGGAGGAGAAAGGCTGGCTGATTACTGTGTAATAGGAACTGGGAACTACCACGAAGGAACGGCTAAACTATATACGGATTATCATTTACTGACAAGTGATAAACGTATCGCAAAGGAAGCACGCAAGGTGTTCCAGTTTATTGAGTCTCCTTATAAGCAATATAAATTTAGGCACCTACTTGTTAGTCCTAACGGGACTCGGGACGGACTCTATGCACTTATAGATCGTGAAATAGCAAATGCTCAGGTGGGTAAAACCGCGAAATTTTGGTTGAAAATCAACAGCGTTAGCGATCATGGTATGATACAGAAGTTATATGAAGCGAGCGATGCTGGAGTTCATGTACGCATGGTTGTACGTGGGATAAATTGTATAGACTTTGCCAATCCTAAAGCTAAAAACATCCATGCTGTCAGCGTTATAGATCGTTTTCTTGAGCATACTCGTGCGTTTTGCTTCCACAATGACGGAGCATCTGAGTATTTTATTTCTTCAGCAGATTGGATGGGGAGAAATTTAAACCGCCGGGTAGAGGTAACGGTACCTATTTATGACGCATCAATTCAGCGTCAATTGCGGGACCATTTTGATATCCTATGGAAGGATAATACCAAGTCTAGGGTATTCAATCGTGATCAATCGAATGAATACCGTAAGATTAATGGACCTAAAATCAGAGCTCAACTGGAATTGCATGAGTACGTTAAGAAACAATTAATGAAGGGATAAGATGATTGTAACAAAGCTAGGTGCCATAGATATAGGTTCTAATTCTATAAAGTGTTTGCTGGTAAATGTTGTCTTTAAGGACGGATACACACATTATAAAAAAGTGAGTATAGTACGCTTACCTATTCGATTAGGAGAAGATGTGTTTACCTATGGCAAGGTTCAAAAAGAATCTAAAAAGCGTTTTATAGAGGGCATGCGAGCTTTTGCTCATATATTAAATGTGCATGGCGTGGAGTCTTCACGTGCAGTGGCCACCTCTGCAATGAGAGAGGCAAAAAACGGGGATAGGATCGTCCGCAGAGTGCTGCGACAAACGGGGATAGATATAGAAATAATTGACGGCGAGGAAGAGGCGCGTTTAGTGTTTTCTAGTAAGATTTATGACGTTATAAAGGCCAGTGAGGATAACTTTGTCTACATAGATGTAGGGGGAGGTTCTACCGAGATTTCTATTATTGAAAATAAAAAAGTACTGATCAGTCGCAGTTTCAACATAGGAGGAGTGCGTTTGATGAATGATTTGGTTGATCAAAAAGAGTGGGAAGACATGGAGACTTGGGTTAAAATCCACGCAGCAAAAATAAAAAATAAAGTAGCTATCGGTGCAGGGGGTAATATCAATAAGCTCCATAAGCTTAGTAGAAAGTCAGTGGAAGTGCCGTTGACCACTAATTATTTGGAAAATCAATTGGAAATAATTTCTAAGTTATCCCTTGACGAACGCATAACTGAATTGGGCTTGAATTTCGACAGGGCGGATGTTATCGTCTTTGCTCTACCCATCTATTTAAAAGCCATGAAATGGGCTGGGACAGGTAAGATGTATGTACCTAAAATAGGCGTGTCAGATGGTCTAATAAGGGATTTGTACCATAAAGAATTTAAGGCCATCGTTGAAGGTAGTTTCATCAATGATGTGATAGACAACAACAATCACAATTAGTATAAATAATCTGTCTCTATTCTTATTTTTGAAACTAGATATAACATAAGATAACCATGGCTGTAACAATTGCTACCGATCAAGATTTTGATCAACTTTTAAAGAATAATAACCGTGTCGTTGTGAAGTACTTCGCAGATTGGTGTGGCGCATGTAAAATGTTTTCTCCCAAGTATAAGAGGGTTTCTAACGAGGATGAAATGGTCAATGTACTTTTTCTAGAGGTTAATGCTGAGCACAATGAATTGGCCCGAAAAGCCGGTGGAGTAGACAACCTCCCATTTTTAGCATCATTTAAAAATGGCGTATTGGTTGAAGGTTCAGCGGCAAGTAAAGAAGAGTATCTAAGAAAAATTATCGATCTCACCATCTAATAGTAAACGTTGATTTATCATTTTAAGAAAATCCCTTCAGCGAATCAGTTGAGGGGATTTTTTTTACCTCATCAACTGCCTGAAAAAACGAAAGGGGCCCGCCAAGACCCCTTTCTACCTAAACCGCCATGAAAACCTGTTTGCACAGGAAATTTCATATATCAATAACCTCAATTGATTAAAGAGGTTCACGGTTCATGTTAAAAAAATAAAATTCTCAACACTGAATGTAAATGGGCCAAAAAAAAGCTGCGCGGTCCTATGGGACCGCGCAGCTTTAATATCCGATGTGAAAAAATGCTACTTTGTACTCATGTATTCAGCTACACCTTCATGACTTTCCTTCATGCCATCTTGGCCTGGAGTCCAGTTTGCAGGACAAACTTCACCTTTTTCTTCGAAATATTGTAGTGCATCAACCATGCGCATTGCTTCATCTACAGATCTTCCTAATGGAAAGAAGTTAACCAGTTGGTGCATAACAGTACCTTCTTTGTTGATCAAGAATAATCCGCGGTACGCGATCATCTCTCCAGTGGCTTGAAGATTTCCATCATCATCATAAGACCACTCTCCATTTAAAACATCGTAATTGTGTGAGATCGTTTTATTAGTATCAGCAACAATAGGATAAGTAACCCCTTGGATTCCACCTTGCTCCTTATTCATTTGCAACCATCCCCAGTGACTTTGCTCTGTATCAGTTGATACGGCAATCAGTTCAACACCTTTAGAACTAAACTCTTCTTTACGCGCTTGGAAAGCATGCAATTCTGTAGGACAAACGAAAGTGAAATCTTTCGGATAGAATAATAAGACTACGTATTTACCCGCGTAATCAGATAGTGTGAAGTTTTCAACGATTTCTTCGCCATTGATTACTGCAGATGCAGTAAAGTCAGGGGCTTTTTTTCCAACTAGTACAGCCATTTTGTTTTTTTCTTTTAATTGTAGGGTAAAAGTACAATAGACAAAGTCCTGTTGGGTAATAAAGTTGTTAGGTTTTATCTATGAATTATCCGATAAAATTGATCAGAGCACAAACGCACTGAGCACGATACCTAAAGCAACAAATATCAACTTTATTGCATTGAACTGATGATTAGCAGAACTTTCAAATAGTATCGTAGTACTCACATGTAGTAATAAACCTGTGGCAACGGCGAGAATGGGTATTGTTAAGGCACTTGCAGCATTTGTCTGTTCCGCAAAAAATGCGCCTAACGGTGTACTTATAGCGAAGAGTACTAGGCTACCTATTATCATAAGGTTTGATAGTTTCGCACTCCGCAGTGCAGATGCTACAAGTAGTGCAATGGGCATTTTATGGAATGCAAGGGACCAGAGAAAACCTCGTTGAAACTCAGTTTGATGACTATGTAAGTGTTCGCTTTCGCCTCCTAGTGGCATCCCTTCAATAAATGAATGAATGAATAAACCGAGTAGTGGGAGTAAAGGCAGTCTGTTTATATGGGAATGAAAGTGACCATGTTCCAAACCTTTACTAATAAAATCCAATAAAATTTGGATCCCAAACCCCAACAATATCCACCAACCTGCTGTTGTGCCTGATTTGAAAACCTCAGGCATCATATGGGTTATAATAGTTCCGAAAAGGAATGCACCTGAAAATGCCAATAATATTTTAAAGGCATTGCCATTTGTTTTTATTATCCAAGAGGCTGCACCCCCTAATGCAACGCTACCTATTAGTACGATCCAAATAATCATAAGTCAATTGGTTTTTTCGCAATGATGATCATTCTATCACTGCTTTGCGGCTCGTACTCACTTAAATTATAGTCCCCCTTGATACCTGTAACTTCCAATCCTGCGTTATGCATAAAGTCTATTAGTTCTGATGCGGAAAAAGCTTTTACGCGCTCTTCAAAATGGAAGATTTCGCAATCCTTGACAATACGGATGCGTTTTACAACCGTATCCTGTTCTAGTATTCGTGTGATGGAATAATGTGCTAGTTCTGTTTGTACACTATTTTCTGCAACTAGATTCAACGCTATTTTGGCACTATTCATATAGTCTAATACTAGTTTTCCACCTGGTCGAAGTGAATTTGACATATGTCTTATGGCAGATTGATGCATGTCGTCATTCTCGAAATATCCAAAACTCGTAAAAAGATTGAAAACCCAGTCACAAGAATCAACAGAGAGTGGCTCAAGCATATTTCCCTGCTCAAAGCATAAGTTCTCATGCTCAAACCTTCTAGCATATTGTATACTCTCTTCACTAAGATCAATTCCAATAGTTTTAAGACCCTGCTCAGAAAGTACTTTTGCGTGTCTTCCTTTCCCACATGCAATGTCGAGTGCAGTTTGGCCAGATATGACTTTCAAGTTGGTACACAGCTCTTCTATAAATCCACGTGCCTCGTATTGATCCCGATGCTTATACAAATCGTGATAGAATTCGGTATTAAACCATGTGGCGTACCAGGGGTCAATCATGTTATACAAGCTGAATTAGGTAGGGTTGAAACATTTTGATGATTGCGATTAAAATTACACCAATCAAAACTTTCCGTGTGATTGCATTTGCTTTTGGATGTTGAATGATCTTTTTGGTGCCAACCCATGCTCCCATACTGGTCCCCAAGGCAAGCGACAGTCCATAAGTCCATGCTATGGAACCACTCCAAGCGAAAATAATAAAAGCTGGAATAGTCATGATGAAGGCGGTAAACAGTTTCATGATGTTGCCATCTCTCAATGCGTATTTAGCCATTAAAACGGCTAAGGATAAAAAGAAAATACCAAACCCCATTTGAATAAACCCTCCATAAAGACCTAGGCCTAAAAAGGTAAACCAGGTTTTGATGTTTTTCCTGTTCTTAGAACCGTCTGTCTGAATCAGCCACTTTTTCGGATTAAAGAGTATGGTGATTAGTAGAAAGATCATGATGATGCCAATACTAATACGCATAAGATCTTCTGGTATATCTACGGCGAGCCATGCACCTGTTGCAGATCCTATAATTATTGGGGGGATGATAAAGTAACTTTCCCTAAATAAGTATTTTACTCTTTTTGATTTTGGAAGGGAAGCCATAGCGCTCGAAGTTTGGAAAATAGCTCCAACTCTATTCGTGGCATTAGCGGTGTTAGGGTCTAGTCCTACCCACATGAGTAGGGGTAAAGTAATCGCTGAGCCATTTCCTGCAACAGTATTAATTACTCCAGCAGTAAAGCCTCCAATGACTAATACAATTAATTGTGGCCATTCAATCATGGCGCTAAAGTTAGCGTACATTTGCACTATAAACAGCGAAAGGGTGCCAGAAAACAAAGATTATCGCCTCGTAATAAAAACGCTCTTCGGGCTTGAGGATGTCCTCAGCAAAGAGTTACTCTCCTTAGGCGGAAGAGAGATTAAAATATTAAATCGAGCAGTTTCTTGTGTAGGGGACCTTGGGTTCGTTTACAAGATCAATATCGGTCTAAGGACTGGATTGCGCGTGCTACTGCCTTTAGCAGAGTTCAAGATGGACTCTGTGGATGAATACTACGATAAATTAGTAGATATTCCTTGGGAGGAACATTTTGGTTTAGATAAGACCTTTGCCGTTGATGTGGTTGGAACAAATGAATTGCTTAACCACAGTAGTTTTGCGGGTTTAAAAGCCAAAGACGCCATTGTAGATCGGTTTAGAGCCCAGACGGGTGATAGGCCATCTGTGGGAAGAGTCGGACCAGATGTACCTGTTCACATTCATATTTATTATGACACCATACGAGTATATTTAGACTCTTCAGGGGAGTCCTTGCATAAACGTGGTTATAGATTAGCTGCAGCCCACGCTCCAATAAATGAAGTTCTAGCCGCAGGAATTATTCTACATAGTAAGTGGAATGGAGGTATGCCTGTATTGGATCCAATGTGTGGTTCAGGAACTTTTCTTGTCGAAGCAGCCTTGATAGCGCACAACATGCCTGCCAATGTTTATCGCGATTCATTTGGCTTTACTAATTGGCTGGGCTATGATGCGGCGCTATACGAGACCATTAAAAATGGTATGTTAAAACGTGCAAAAGAGTATGATGGAAAAATCTTCGGTAGAGATCTCGATACGTTTGCTCTTGACGCCGCCGCAGATAATATCGAACGTTCTCTTTTTGATGATGTTATTAGATTGAAGCGAGCGGATTTTTTCACAACGGAAGCGCCGGCAAGCAAAGGCTTAATGTTGGTTAACCCTCCCTACAATGTTAGAATTGCAGCAAATACCCATGAGTTTTATAAGCAAATGGGCGATACTTTAAAAGAACATTATGCGGGTTGGGAAGTATTTTGGATTACGTCCGACCTCGAGGCAATTAAAAGTATTGGATTGCGTCCATCTAATAAATGGAGTTTATACAATGGCGAACTAGAATGTAAATTGCTAAGGTTCACTATGTACGAAGGAACTAAAAAAGTTCATAAATTGAATTCTTAAAGCCCTGCTTATGCGCTCATTTTTAGCAACTATTTTTTTAGTATTAAGTTCTTCGTTGTTTGCTCAAAATCACAGTAGCAACTACCGCAGGGTCAGCCGTGAAGTTGAGAAAGTAATGTCTGTCTCATCTGATATCATGGATGGTGTCATGACCTACGAAAAGAAGAAAAAAGTAAATGCTTTAGTTGCGTTACAGTTTGATATATGGATAAAAAGTAAACGATCCTTTGTGAGACTGGATGATGATTCCGAGGCACAATTAATCGCTGTGACTACTGAAAATATTCAGTCTATAGTTGAAATCAACAACGGAGAGCTGCAAGCTTGGCTTGAGGATGATATACGGTCTGATTATGGACATACTTATGTTGCTGTATTAGGTCAACTCTACAGTGAGATTCTTAGTGAATTAGAACTATATGCAACTCAAAATGAAATAAACGTAAGGGCTTCAGATGTTGTGGAAAGGTTCGAGGCTCAATTGAATCTATTGGCCTATACTAAGGAGTTAAAAAAGGGTGCATCTTCTGTCGATAGCATGATTGTAGTCTTGAAAAACGAAATTGGTCGCACGAATCTTTCCGTGATGTACAAGACTCAAAAAGAAATTGTAAAAGCCCTAAGTCAACACATACGTGGTCACGGAGAAGAGCTCTTTTATAATGGTCAAACAGATTTACACGAGGCGTATCAGAAGTATTACTTCGGACTATTAGAATTGGCATCGGCTGATCTTTTAGCTGACCTGACTAAAATGAAATACGACTTGGTGGAGTTTAATAGTATTGCTGCCTCAACTGAGTCAAGTACTAGAAGGACACTGAGTTTCTTTGATAATGAGAAGAAATTACTCGCTAAAAGAGAGGCTCGCTTTGTAAATAGAAACCTTCCTAAGGCGCCGAAAAAATAGATGTTCGTTGCTGAAGTCATTCTTCCGTTACCGTTAGATAAACTCTTCCATTATGCTATTCCAGCTGAGTTGAACGAGAAGGTGTCCTCTGGAATGAGGGTTCTTGTACAATTTGGTAAACGCAAAGAATATTCAGCATTGGTTGTGAGGGTTCTAGAGGCTCCGGCAGACACCTCTTTGAAGTTTATCATTAGTGTACTTGATGAGCAACCCGTGGTCTTGGAAGAACAGCTTCTCCAGTGGTCATGGATGTCTAGTTACTATATGTCTCCTGTCGGGGATGTAATGAATGCAGCTCTACCTCCAGGGTTGAAGTTGTCCTCCCAAAGTATTCTAGTATTAGATCCAGAGGTGTTGCCTGATGAGAGACTAATGACGGATCATCTGTTTCGATTATATGGTGCTCTAGAATCTAACGAGAAACTCACATTAGAGCAGGTAAGGGATATCTGCGAAACTAAAAACCCTATGCCACTAGTACAAAAAGCGCTAGAGCAGGGTTGGGCAATACTTGAGGAGGAGCTTAAAAAAGTTGCTAAAGTCAAGCGCAGGAAGCTGATTCGTATCCACTCTGACTACATAAAGGACCTGGACGTTGCATTCGCGAAGACCAATAGATCGGAGCTGCAAACAACAGCATTATTAAGCCTAGTGGCAGCTTGTGGTAGCGACAATGTATTTCAGGACAAAAGAGCCTTACAAGTAAAATATAATATTGGAAGTGCTTACCTTTTAGCTTTGGCTAAAAAAGGGATTACCGAGGAAATTGAAGAGATAGATGGAACCACAGCTGCTTCATTTCCTGATACTGAAATACAATTAAACGCTGCTCAAATTCAAGCATTAGAGGAGGTGAAAGAGGGTTTTGAAGCTTCCAAGCCTGTAGTTTTGCATGGTGTAACGGCTTCAGGTAAGACGGAGATTTATATAGAACTAATAAAGGATGCGTTTAAAAATAATAAGCGCGTTTTATATTTATTGCCGGAGATAGCGTTGACTACCCAGCTTATTTCGCGTTTAAGAATTCACTTTACCGTAGCGGTCAGTCATTCTAGGTTTACACCAGCAGAGCGCCTTGCCGCATGGCGAGAGTCACTTACTAGAGATGAGCCGTTGTTGGTCATAGGAGCGAGGTCAGCCTTATTTATGCCCCTGCCTAATTTAGGCCTGATCATCGTTGACGAGGAGCATGAAAGTAGTTTTAAGCAATATGAACCTTCACCAAGGTATCATGCTAGAGATACGGCGGTTTGGATGGCAAATCAACATAGGTGCCCAATTGTACTTGGATCAGCGACCCCAAGTCTCGATAGTATGTATAATGCCCTACAAGGACGTTATCATTTAGTACAGCTGTTCAAACGTTTTCATACTGCTCCTTTACCAGAATTAGAGGTAGTTGACATGCTTGGGGCTAAACAGCGTAAAGAAGTCAAGGGAAACTTCTCCATAGAGCTTGTGGATGCCATGCGAGAGGCGTTACGTAAGAATGAGATTGTCATTTTATTTCAAAATAGACGTGGTTTTAGCACCTTTCAGCAATGTCAAACCTGCAGCCATGTGGAAGGATGTACGAGATGTGATGTGTCATTAACCTATCACAAGGGCCCGCAACAATTGAAATGTCACTATTGTGGATATCAAATACCCCCAGTGATGAAATGCAGTTCATGTGGTGGTGAGAGTGTATTACACAAAGGATTTGGAACGGAACAAATAGCGGAAGAAGCCGTTGAGTTATTTCCCAAAGCTTCAGTGAAAAGGATGGACTTAGATACAACCAGGGGAAAGCATGCATTTGGTGATTTAATTCGTTCTGTAGAAAATGGTGAAGTTGATATTTTAGTAGGTACCCAGATGGTTACAAAAGGTTTAGACTTTGACAGGGTTGGTTTGGTTGGTATAATGAGTGCAGACAACTTATTAAGCTATCCCGATTTCCGAGCAAATGAACGTGCGTTTCAGGTTATGGAGCAGGTGAGTGGGAGAACTGGAAGAAGAACCTCCAAGGGTAAGGTTGTCATTCAGGCCATGAAGCCGAAGCACTCCATTATTCAAATGGCCATGAATCATGACTTTAATGGAATGATGGAAAAGGAATTGGCTATACGAAGAGAATTTGGGTATCCGCCGTTTCTTAGGTTGATTACCATTACTCTAAAGCACAGAGATCAAAACTTATTACAACGTGCCTCAAAGGATTTCGCTCGTTCGTTACATAGTAAAATAGGTGATCGTTTTTTAGGCCCCGAATTCGCACCTATTGCAAGGTTAAAAAACTTGTACCAGATGCAAATTATAGTTAAAGTAGATAAAGGTACCGTTGGTACTAAAGTTCGGGAGCGAATCATGAAATGCTACCAGCAAATATTGCTTAGTCCAGATTATAATAGGGTGAGGGTACAGTTCGATGTGGATCCTAATTCTTAGTACCACATGATCCTAGTTCACATTAAATAAAAGGGTCGAAGGTACTCGGTGCTTTTGCTATAATGTTAACCAGCTCTTTTGATGTGGGATGTTCGAATGTCAAATTTCTAGAATGAAGGCATATGCTTTTATCTCTTTCCCCTCGTCGAGCTCCGTATTTCACATCGCCTTTAACAGGATGTCCAATTGCACTGAATTGTGCTCTGATCTGGTGATGCCTTCCCGTATGTAGGTCAATTTCCACAAGCGAATATCGATCACCTGTATTCAGTACTTTAAAAGTTAATAGGGCTTCTTTAGCTTCCGGCTCAGGTCTTTTAAAGACTGTGGATTTATTGGTTTTACTATTTTTCTTTAGATAATGTTGCAGATCTCTACCGAGTTCAATTTTGCCTTCCACCAGAGCCCAATACTGCTTTTTTGTTTCTCTGTTTTTAAAGGCAGCGTTCATACGTTCTAAGCCTTTCGAGGTACGAGCAAATAGTACAACTCCTGTGGTAGGGCGGTCAAGACGATGAATCACCCCACAGAATACGTTTCCAGGTTTGTTGTATTTGTCTTTAATATAGGTTTTGATCAGATCGGGGAGTGGCTTGTCACCGGTTTGGTCACCCTGAACAAGGTCTCCGGCTCGCTTGTTTAGAGCAATAAGGTGATTGTCTTCGTAAAGTATGTCTAAACGTTTGCCCAATTTTAACTTGGATAGCTTTCGTTATCGTTTGGGAAATCAACTGATTTAACATCTTGCACGTATTGTCCAATGGCACCTGTGATCTCTTCATACAGGTTAAGATAGCGTCTTAAGAATCTTGGGTGAAACTCGTGGGTCATTCCAACTAGATCATGAAAAACAAGAACTTGACCATCAACCCCAGGGCCAGCACCTATTCCAATGACAGGAATGGATAACATTTCTGCCACTTCCTTAGCTAATGGCGCAGGAACTTTTTCTAGGACTATACCGAAGCAGCCTGCGGCCTGTAAAGCCAAAGCGTCCTCTTTTAATTTAATAGCTTCTTCTTCTTCCTTCGCTCGAACACTATAAGTTCCAAACTTATAAATGGACTGAGGAGTAAGTCCAAGATGGCCCATTACAGGTATCCCAGCTGTAAGAATACGCTCTATCCCTTCGATGATTTCTACACCACCTTCAAGCTTTATAGCATGTCCACCACTTTCTTTCATCACACGAATGGCTGAAATAAGGGCCTCCTTTGAATTACCTTGATAGGTGCCAAAGGGCAAGTCGACGATGACAAGTGCACGATCAACTGCTTTAATTACGCTAGAGGCATGGTAAATCATTTGATCTAAGGTAATAGGCAGGGTCGTTTCATGACCAGCCATCACATTGGATGCGCTGTCTCCAACGAGTATGCAATCCACTCCAGCGGCATCAACCATTTTGGCCATGGTAAAGTCGTAGGCGGTCAACATAGAGATTTTCTCGCCCTGATCTTTCATCTGCTGAAGGCTATGGGTTGTAACCTTTTTAAATTCTTTCATTGCAACGGACATACTGCACGGTTTTTGTTAAATAACCCTACAAAGAAAAGCAACTCAACCCATAGGTTGTATTTTTGAGCGATATGAAAAAAATAATAATTCCCTTTTTTGCTATTTTCCTTGTAGTATCCTGTGATAATACTCTGGAAATCAACGCGGATTATGATATTGAGAACGTAGTATATGGTCTGCTGGATAAAGATCAAGACACCCAATGGGTGAGATTACATAGAACTTATTTAGGTCAAGACGGATTACTCGCAGGCGCAACACACAGTGATAGTTTATATTTTGACACTGCTGCGATTTATTTATCTCAGTTAAATAATGCAGATGAGGTGATAAATACCTATGAATTTTATCGAAAAGATACCACACTGCTGGATCCGGGTACATTTACAACGGATAATTACAGATTATACTGGACCGATGCACCTATAGACCCTTCTTACCGTTATCGGGTTAAGGGATTTATCCCAGGGAATAATAATTTCGAGTCAACGACGCCAATTGTTGGATCGCTTAATATAACCAAGCCTGTAGGGTTCCAGAAAATAACGTTTGGCATAAGTAATTCTGAGTTCAAATGGGATGCAGCGAAGAACGCTCGTTTGTATCAGGGCTACATACACTTTAATTATAAAGAAGCGTACAGATCTAACCCAAGAGATAGCTTGATCAAAACCTTGACTTATGCTCTGCCAGTAAGAACGGGAAGTAATTTAAACGGTAGCGGAACATTCACTTCGGAGGTTAGTTATCAAGCATATTTTCAATTTTTAAGAAATAATATAGGCACGAGTACTGACTTGGTGCGTGTTTTTAAGTCTATCGATGTGGAAGTATTTGCTGCTGCGGATGATTATGCGACTTATATTAATGTTTCTCAGCCCTCACAGGGCATTGTCCAAGAGAAACCGCTATTCACTAATGTAGATGGAGGAATTGGTTTGTTTTCTTCCCGTTCAAAGGGTGTTAAAGACAACGTGAAGCTGAGCGCTTCCTCAATGGATAGTTTATGGCGTGGCGTATTTACCTGCGATATGGGATGGTTGGATTTTCAAGGAATAGATACGTGTATCTGTGTGGACGGTGAAAAAGTCTGTTTCTAGCGTCGCTTATTCTTAGGACAATCTGTCACATGCAGCATATCAAATACTATCATTTTGACATGAATTAAAGTGGTGTTCTGCCATTTTGAACATGAATTATTTATAATTCAGCTATGGCACAACCCTTGATTGTAAGGTCTTGTAACAAACAATTGACAACCAAAATAATTTAAGAAAATGGGTAAAATCATAGGTATTGACCTTGGAACCACCAACTCTTGTGTTTCTGTAATGGAAGGAAATGAGCCAGTGGTTATTCCGAACAGTGAAGGGAAGAGAACCACTCCGTCCATCGTTGCTTTTATAGAAGGTGGAGAGCGTAAAGTGGGGGACCCTGCAAAGCGTCAATCTATTACCAATCCAGAAAAGACGGTTTATTCTGTAAAGCGTTTCATGGGAGAGAAATTCTCTAACGTTAAAAAAGAAGCTAAACGAGTCCCTTATAAAGTTGAAGCTGGCGATAATGACACTCCACGTGTCAATATTGATGGCAGACTATATACACCTCAGGAGATCAGTGCAATCATTCTTCAAAAGATGAAGAAAACTGCAGAAGATTACTTGGGTACGGATGTAACGGAGGCTGTTATTACTGTCCCTGCTTATTTTGATGATGCACAGCGCCAAGCAACAAAAGAAGCTGGAGAAATAGCAGGATTAAAGGTACGTCGTATCATTAATGAACCTACTGCGGCAGCATTGGCTTATGGTCTTGATAAGAAAGGTATAGATCAAAAAATCGTAGTTTTTGACTGTGGTGGTGGTACTCATGATGTAAGTGTATTAGAGCTTGGTGATGGTGTATTTGAAGTGAAATCTACGGCTGGTGATACGCACTTAGGTGGTGACGATTTTGATCAGGTGATCATTGATTGGTTAGCAGAAGAGTTTATGGCTGAGGAGAGTTTTGATCTTCGCGATGACAACATGGCGCTTCAACGTTTGAAAGACGCCGCTGAAAAAGCAAAGATTGAGTTGTCTTCAACTACTGCTACTGAAATCAACCTTCCTTATATCACTGCAACAGCATCAGGACCTAAGCACCTAGTGCGTTCATTGTCAAGAGCTAAGTTTGAGCAATTGGCTGCAGATCTTATCGAGAGAACTATTGCACCAGCACGTAATGCACTTAAAAGTGCAGGCTATAAGACTTCAGAGATTGACGAAGTCATATTAGTTGGAGGTACCACACGTATTCCTGCTATTCAAAATGCGGTTCAAACTTTCTTTGGTAAAGAGCCTTCGAAAGGAGTAAACCCAGATGAGGTAGTTGCTATTGGAGCAGCCATTCAAGGTGGTGTTCTTGCCGGTGATGTGAAAGATGTACTTCTTCTAGATGTTACGCCGCTTTCATTGGGGATTGAAACTATGGGTGGTGTAATGACTAAATTGATTGAGTCTAACACGACTATACCTACTAAAAAGTCTGAAACGTTTTCTACTGCTGCGGATAATCAACCGTCAGTTGAGATTCATATTCTTCAAGGTGAACGTCCAATGGCTGGAGACAACAAGACTATCGGTAGATTTCATTTAGATGGTATTCCGCCGGCACAGCGAGGTGTTCCTCAAATTGAAGTCACTTTTGATATTGACTCTAACGGTATACTTAATGTTAGTGCTAAAGACAAGAATACTGGTAAGGAGCAGAATATCCGTATTGAAGCTTCTTCAGGTTTATCCCCAGAGGAGATCGACCGTATGAAGCAAGAGGCTGAAGCTAATGCTGATGCTGATAAGAAAGTGAAAGAGGATATTGACAAGCTCAATGCAGCGGACAGTATGATCTTCCAAGTAGAAAAGCAAATGAAGGATGTTGAAGGCAAATTGCCGGAAGATAAAAAAGGTCCTATTGATGCTGCTCTTTTGGAGCTTAAAGCGGCCCATGCTGCTAAAAACATCGCAGGTTGTGATGAAGCTCAAGAAAAACTAAATGCGGCCCTTCAAGCAGCTTCAGCGGATATCCAGGCAGCAATGCAGGGAGCTCAAGCAGGCGATCAACCAGGGTCAGGTGCTAATGGAGAAGAAGCAGGTGCTGATGATGTAACTGATGTCGACTTTGAAGAAGTAAAGTAAGTCCTAAAACTTATTTATAAGATAGAGCCCTCGCACTCAAAGTGCGAGGGCTTTTTTTTATCTTCGAACTCCACCAGTAAAAACTCAACAATTTTATGGATTTAGTTCGCCTCAATGATTTTTTAGCAACTATAGATGGATACATTGGCGGCTCTAGCTGGTTTGTATTTGCTTTATTAGGGTCTGGTGTTTTTTTTACGATTTATTTAAAATTCCCTCAAATAAGATATTTTTCACATGCAATAGCTGTCGTTAAAGGTAAGTTCGATCGTAAAGGAGCAAAGGGCGATACCTCACATTTTCAATCCTTAACGACAGCCTTGTCTGGTACTGTCGGTACAGGGAATATAGCTGGAGTTGCTTTCGCTATTCATCTAGGTGGACCAGCTGCTTTATTTTGGATGCTGGTTACTGCGGCTCTTGGAATGACTACAAAATTTGTTGAGGTAACACTTTCTCACAAATACAGAGAATTCGCTGCAGACGGAACAGTTTCTGGCGGCCCCATGTATTACATGAAGAATAAACTTGGGATGAAATGGATGGCAGGACTCTTTGCGGTTGCTGCAATCATAAGTTCTTTTGGAACAGGTAACATGCCGCAAGTAAATTCAATTGCGAGCTCTCTAAAGGCAACCTTTGGTGTTGAAGAGATAGTAACGGGTGCTGTTTTATCTGTTTTACTAGGTTTGATTATTCTCGGCGGAATCAAGCGCATAGCTGCGGTAACTGAGAAATTAGTTCCTATGATGGCGGTGATTTATGTGGTTGGGGCTCTTTCTGTGATTATTATGAATTACGAGAATATAATACCCTCATTTATCAGCATTTTTGCAGATGTGTTTAGCGGATCGGCTGCTTCTGGAGGCTTCTTAGGTGCCACCGTAGCCTATGCATTTAATAGAGGTGTTAATCGTGGATTGTTTTCTAATGAGGCAGGACAAGGTTCTGCACCCATTGCACACGCAGCGGCGAAGGCAGAACATCCTGTGAGTGAAGGAATGGTTGCGATTTTGGAGCCATTTATTGATACTATTGTGATCTGTTCTATCACAGGATTAACCTTGTTAAGTTCAGGTGTTTGGAACGAGAAACATGTCAATGACTTCAGCTTTTCAGATATGGTATTGGTGGAAGGAGAGTTAAACGAGGAAACAGATTCAAGAGTACTGTTTGATTATTTCAACTCCAAAGGAGACATAAATGAATTTTCAGGAGACGTAGTGGTAACTAATGGGATACCATTTGGTATTACAGTGCTACATGCTCGATCCATTGCGGAGGAGGTAACCATTTTAAATGGAGGAACACTTTTTACTGGAGTTTTAACTGTTGATAATGGCAGACTGCAAAACCCTTCTGGTTATTCTTTTCGCGGGAAATCACTGGTTCATAGTGCACCGTTAACGGCTATCGCTTTTAATAAGGGGCTTTTTGGGGATTTCGGGCAGTATATCGTTGCGATTGGGTTGTTACTTTTTGCATTTTCCACGGCTATTTCGTGGAGTTATTACGGTGGGAGAAGTGTGACCTATTTGTTTGGTGTTGAATATGTTAAATACTACCGGATACTTTATGTTATAGGTTTCTTTTTAGCAGCAATTATTGATACTACGATCATATGGACTTTTGCTGGAATAGCTATAGCTCTGATGACTATTCCAAACCTTTTAGGGATCTTCTTGTTAAGAAAAGACATGAAAAAAAGTATAGAGGAATACAAAATACATCTTGATGAAAACTTCAAGACTAAGATTTAAGACTTAATTGATTAAACGCTGTTAAACCATTAGTTTTCGGTGAAGTCTTACATTAAGCACTTCATTATATTTATTACTTAAATTTTTTTGATGAAAAACTCGATCCTAGCAGGGTTATTTTCACTTGCTGCATTTACATCTTTTGCTCAGATTACTAGTGATACCAATACTTTCACAAGAGGTGCCTACGGTGTACAGGCTGTTTTTCCTGTAAATATAAGTTCACAAACTTCTTGTGGTGATACCTTAGGAGTAGGGATACCCACTGGTCATTGGATCTCATCTATAGAATTGTCTTACCAGGTTGAGACTACAGGTGGTTTCTTTGGCGGTAGTGCACCCAATGACGTCGGAACCTATGTAGAGCTGCAGAGTGAGACATCAAAAGAAGCTGGTCTTACTTATGGTACCTCTGGTACCAACGGTTCTACTGAAACATTGACTCGTATAATCAATGATTTTAACGGAGCAGTAACAGATACGTTCTTAATCTTTAAGGTTCACGCATTCCGTCAGGGATTTACTACTATATGTGATACAAACTCAGCAAAGTTTACGGACAGTACATTATCTATTGTCGTATACCATTATCCTGCTCCAACATGTTTTCAGCCGACAAATTTATCTGTGAACTGGACCATGAGTAATCAAGCTGAATTAGCTTGGACTTCTGGCGGTGCAACATCTTGGCAAATTGAATACGGCACACCTGGTTTCACCTTAGGTAGCGGGACAAGAGTTAATGCATCAAGTAATCCATTTACACTATCAGGTTTAACGGCATCTACTTCATATGAATTTTTTGTTCGTGACTCTTGTGCAGTAGGTTCAACGAGTCTATGGTCCACTTCAGTAGTGAATTCTACGCTCTGTTCTCCAGTTACTTTTACGACATCTTATTTAGAAGAGTTTGATAATACAACGAATTGGGTCCCAGGTTCCGGTTTTGATAATGATGGGTCAACCATTGCATCTTGTTGGCAACGCAATCCAACGAGTCCTAACGGTGGCCAAGGCTATGCCTTTGGGGTTGGGACAGATTCTACTTTAACACCCGGTACAGGCCCGTCCTCTGACCGAAGTGGCACAGGCCAATACATTTATGCTGAAGCCTCAGGTGCTTCTAATCAGAGTGTTGCGACTATAACCTCGCCTCTGATGGATTTGACGGCATTATCAGTACCAGAGCTTAACTTCTATTATCACATGCGCGGTGCTCAAATAAATGAGCTCAAAACAGAGGTTTGGTCTAAGACTTTAGGATGGGTAGTCATGGGGAGTATTAATGGTCCTCAGCAATCGGCTTTATCCGACACATTCCTACTGAAAACATATACGCTGAGTCAGTTTGTAAATGATACTGTTTTAGTAAGATTTTCCGCCTCTAGAGGTTTTGGAAATGATAACCAAGCTGATATTGCGATAGATGACTTCGCATTCGATGAAGCTCCAACTTGTCCAGATCCATCTCAACTTTCCGTGGTCGCTAGGACTTTAACGACTGTAACTCTCGGGTGGACTGCTGTTAATGCTACTACTTGGGACATTCAGTATGGTACTTCTACTTCAGCCTTAGGTGCTACGGCGAACACTACAACCAGTGTAACCTCTAATCCCGGAACTATTACAGGTTTAACCTCAGGAACAACGTATCAGTTTTGGTTAAGAGAAGTTTGTGGCCCAACTGATAAGTCGGGATGGATAGGACCTATTTTAGGAATGACACATTGCTCAGCGGTTTCTGCACCTTGGTCAGAAGATTTTGATTCAACTACGTGGACTCCAGGCTCTGGTACATACAACGCTGGAGATACACTCGCTGCTTGTTGGTCACGTTCGCCTGAAGCAGATACGCTTCCATCTTCCGATTTTGCTTGGGGAATACGAGGTTCTGCTACTTTTACTACTCAGACTGGGCCTAACTCAGATTTTAGTGGCTCTGGAAACTATGCATATACAGAAGCAACAAGGGGTGCTCCAAATCAAGAAGCGTTTTTAGAATCCCCATTACTTGACCTTAGCTTACTCTTGAAGCCCAAAGTTAGTTTCTACTACCACATGCGCGGTTTCTACATTAACACATTGAAACTACAAGTTTGGGTAGATTCCACACAAACCTGGGATACTTATTTTACCCAGCAGGGTAACCAAGGAAATCAATGGGTTTATACGGAGATTGATCTCGCGGGTTTTGCCGGAGACACAATTGCACTCAGGTGGTCTGGTACAAAAGGATATGGTTCGCAAGGAGATATTGCCATTGATGAAATTGTTGTTGACGACCAGCCTTTATGTCCTGATCCATCAGCATTTGCAATGACAGATGTCACTTCTTCCACGGCGACATTTACATGGATAACGGGTGGTTCAGCCACTTGGAATTTAGTGTTAGGTACAACAGGTTTTACACCGAATGCAACAGGTTCTACTAACCTTACGGCTACTACTGGTGTTGCAACAGGATTACTTTCAGGAACCAGCTATGATGCTTACGTGCGCGATACTTGTGGCGTATTAGGCGCTTCTTTATGGATTGGTCCAATCACATTTAACACACTTTGTGACCCATATACAGCACCATATACTGAGGATTTTGATAGCACAGTCTGGGTCGAAGGAGGAACTTTTAATGCAGGTCTTATAGATGATTGTTGGCAAAGGGGTGATACTACAGAGTATTTCTTTAAAGCAGGTCAAGGAGCTACTCCAAGTAATAATACGGGTCCTTCGGGAGATCATACTTCCGGGACAGCTGGTTATATTCATACTGAAGCTAATACTGGTTTTGGAGGGAGTACAGTGTTCGATAATAGCATTACCTCACCATTGATTGATGTTAGTCCATTAACTACTCCAGAACTTTCTTTCTGGTATCATATGTACGGATCACTCATTAATAAACTTGTTATTCAAGGTCGTTCTACTGGTGGTACTTGGACTACTTTGTCCACCATCACTGGTCAGCAGCAATCGGCAACAACAGATGCGTGGAAAGAGGCAGTAATTGACCTAGCTACTTATGCAGGTGACACTCTTCAAGTTCGCTGGGTAGCGTATAGGTATCAAGGTGGTCAAAACCGTGTAGACATAAGTATAGATGATGTAGATATTCATGAAAAACCTAACTGTCCTAAACCAACACTTTTTTCATCATCAAATACCACAAGTACCGGTGTTGATTTAAGCTGGACAACCGGAGGTGCTTCTTCATGGCAAATAGAATATGGAACTCCGGGACATTCTGTAGGTTCAGGGACCTTTAACGGTACTACAGTTAATCCATATTCATTAACCGGTCTTCAGGCCAATACCACTTATGACGTTTATTTGCGTGACTCCTGTGCAGTTGGAGATGTCAGTCCATGGGTTGGGCCAATAACCTTTACTACGTTATGTGGTATGGTGACAGCGCCGTGGATTGAGGATTTTGAAGGATTGGGTTTTGATGCCACATCTGGAGATATCGACCAGTGTTATATCACTAGTTCAAGCACGACTTACTTTTGGCAAACAGGTCAAGGGGCCACACCAACAGCGAATACAGGTCCAAGTGTTGATCATACTTCAGGTACAGGAAAATATGGATATATCGAGTCTAATTTTGGATTTGGAGGCGATAGCGACGCTGAATTGATTTCCGCAGAAATTGATTTAGACACATTGAGTACTCCGGAGCTTAGATTTTGGTGGCATGCTGCAGGGAGTAATCTAGATGAAATGGAGATTGATGTATATAGCGGAGGCTCATGGTCGACTGAATTAACGATCAATACCACAAACTTTACCTTTCAATCCTCGCCTACAGATCCGTGGGAAGAAGCGGTAGTAGATTTAGCATCCTATGTTGGTGATACTATTAAAATTCGCTTTACGGGCTACAGAACATCCACTTTTGGATTTGCGGCTGTTCGTGCTGATTGGGGTATTGATGACATCAAAGTAGACAATGCACCAACTTGTTTGAAACCAACGTTATTGTCAAGTACTGCTAATACCACCACTAGTGTAACGATAGGATGGACTACAGGAGGTGCATCAAATTGGCAAGTTGAATATGGTCCTGTAGGTTTTACAGCTGGCTCTGGAACGATAGTTTCGACCAGCACTAATCCGTATACCATAACAGGGTTAACACCGTCTACTTATTACGACTTCTGGGTTCGCGACTCTTGTAGTGCAACTGATCTTAGTGACTGGGCAGGTCCATTGTCAGCAGCGACTGCTTGTGGAACTGTCGTTGCACCCTATTTTGAAAACTTTGATTTAGGCTTTGACGGTGGTACAGATAATGGAAGTGGACATAATATTGGAGCGACAATAAGCCCATGTTGGAGCCGTACTGATACTGATACGAATTATCGATGGGGTGGAAGAAGCGGAACAACTGCTACGGGTAATACTGGTCCAACCGGAGATAACACGAGCGGCTTAGGAAACTATGTATATACGGAAGCTAGCTTTTCAACAGGTACACCTACAGCGACTCTTACCTCGCCAAATATTAATTTGACTGCGCTGACTAATCCAGAAATGCATTTCTTCTATCATATCTGGGCGAACACTGGATCTCAGGGTACGCTGGTTTGGAGTATTAGAGATGTTGCTTCGGGCACATGGGTGGTGTTAGATTCTATTTCAGGAAACCAAGGAAACCAATGGATCGAGGTTATCGAAGATTTAAGTTCTTATGCAAATAATACTGTAGAAATCAGGTTCACAACAAAGAAATCTAGCGGTACTACTCCGCAACAAGGAGATATTGCTGTAGATGATTTAAGCATTATCGAGGCTCCAACTTGTATTGATCCTACTGCAGTTGTTGCAGTGGCTTCATCAACAACATCTGCCGATCTAAGTTGGACTGCTGGTGGAGCAACCGCTTGGCAAATAGAATATGGTGCCACAGGTTTTGTTCCTGGTTCTGGTACTATCGTTAATGCGTTGACTAATCCTTATACCGTTAACGGACTAACCTCCGGTGCGACTTATGACTTCTATGTTCGTGATTCATGTGGCATAGGTGATGTTAGTGCTTGGGTAGGTCCATCTTCAGCAACATTATTTAGTTGTGTTGGCGGCTGTGCTTATACTTTGGAACTTACAGATGATTATGGTGATGGATGGACAGCAAACAATCAAAATACGACGTTCCATCAATTGGCTATAACAGCTGGTACGGTGACCACAAACTTTACGATGAGTTCTACTTCTGGAGCTGCTGCTTTTTCAGAGACCTTTACGTTTAATGTTTGTGATGGAGATACCTTATATCTTGACTTTTTAGACAACGGTAATTGGGAGAGTGAATGTGGTTTCGTCCTCAACGATCCTAACGGATTGGTTGTAGCAAGTGTTGCGGGAGCGGCGAATGCCGGAGGTACTGGAGCAATGGCCGCCGGTATTCAATACCAAGGATCTGCGGATTGTAGCTCACCGTGTCCTGCTCCAGTTCCCATATTTACTTATACCGATACATTCTTGAGTGTTGATTTCGATGCAACTACTTCTACAGGTGCAACATTGACTTATTCTTGGGACTTTGGTGACGGTAATAATGGCACAGGTGGTTTGCCTACGCATATTTATAGCATTGCAGGCACTTATATAGTGGAACTAACAGCAACTGATTCTTGTGGTCAAAGTGTTGCGTTCTCAGATACCTTAACGATATGTGATGAATTAGTAGCTCTCGTGACCTACACTCAAAGCACTTTCAATATTACTTTTGATGCATCTACTACTGCAGGTGCAACGGACGCAACATGGGATTTTGGAGATGGGAATACAGGGACAGGGTTAAACCCTACCCACACGTATAGTGGTTCAGGTAATTTCGCAGTTGATGTGACCATAACGAATGCTTGTGGAGCCAGTGCAGACACCACTATTTACGTTACTATTTGTGTTCTGCCAAATGCAACATTTAGTGGAAAGATACTCAGTGCAGGTGGTGGTGGTATGGTCGTTCAGTTCGATGGAACTAATTCTACTGGAGGTAATAGCTTTGCATGGAACTTTGGTGATGGAAGCACCAATACGACATCGAATTATCCCCTTCACACCTATGCTGTGAACACAACAAGTTATGTGGTCTCACTAACGGTTTATAACGCTTGTGGAGATTCAGATACTTATACGAGGGTGTTAGGCGATGTATTAGGAGTTCCGGAATTAATGTTTACAGACATCACGGTATATCCTAATCCAGCAACATCTGTACTGGTGTTAGAAAGTACTTCTGCTGTAAAGGGGACTATTACACTAACGGATGCTTTAGGACGCACTGTGGTGGAATTTAATGCTAATGGAGATACGAAACAACTAGTAGATGTTAGTAGTCTTAGTGCAGGCATGTATGTTTTGCGCATTATTCATAATGGTCAGTTCTTTCAAGATAGAATTCAAGTAATTAAATAAGACGCGGCGAGTTCGTGAAAAAAAAAGCCACCTCGTTTGAGGTGGCTTTTTTTGTACTTGAAATGAGATTATATTTTTTTTACGAACTCACTTTTAAGCATCATTGCCCCGAAACCATCAATCTTACAGCTGATGTTATGGTCACCGTCAACGAGTTTTATGTTAGAAACTTTAGTACCTGGTTTGATCGAACGTGGCGCACCTTTTACAGGTAGTGATTTTATTATTGAAACGGTATCTCCATTATTTAAGACATTGCCATTAGCATCTTTGACCACGGAGTCTGACGATTCGTCCTCTGGATTCCATTCGTGTGAACATTCGGGACAGACCAAGAGGGAGTCCATTGCATAGGCATAGGGACCATTACATTCTGGGCATGGTGGCGGTGTTTCTGACATAATAGCGTAGGTTAATTTATTCTACCAAGGTAGTTCAAAGATTAGCGGTACCCCTTCCAGAAGATCCCCGCCGTAAGTAACGTAAGTAAAGCAATACCGTAAAAGGCCGTATGAGCTTGTCCAAATTGTAGGGCTATGAAACCCAGTAAAGCACCGGCTACATAACCCATGTCTCGCCAAAATCTATAGGCTGACATAGCTTTCGGTCGCCAAGAAGGGTGGCTGTTGTTACTGATGCCTACTAAAAAAGTAGGGTAGACCATGGCTGTGCCAGCTCCCAAGAGGATGTATGGCAGTATCAAAACTGGATTGTAACCTATCATAAATAATGCGGCTCCTTGTAGGGCCATCCCACCGATGATCAAAACCTTAAGATCTCCTTTATTTGATAATGGACCAGTAATTAATTGGCCCATCCCCCAAACAGATGCGTGTATCCCTGTGAGCCATCCTACTAAAGTTAATGGCGAGCCTTGGGTGATCAGAAGAAAGGGAAGTATGGCCCAAAGAACACCATCGTTGGCATTATTTACTAGGCCAGCCCAGGTGATATTCCTGAGCTTAGCTTCTTTGAAGCTTGTATGTAGAAACACGTTGTCACTGTTAACGGGAGCAATAACCGGATGTGATTTATGCTCGATATCCACCCATGGTTGGGTATCCGGCACAAGAAATACAGCGAAAACTGTAGCAATCAATCCTATACCAAGTGCACCATAGAGTACAGGAGCGAGCACTCCGTGCTCGTACACATAGTAGGCTCCAACGAACGATGCTGCACCGACAGCTAGGTATCCTGCACTTTCATTAAGCCCCATGGCAGTCCCTCTTTTCGCCAGCCCTACAATATCAATCTTCATGAGGACCGTGGTAGACCATGTAAATCCCTGGCTCATCCCTAGTGCAACATTGGCTAAAATGATGAGCCATCCGCTAGTGGCATATAATAAAATAAGTGGTGCTTGAAGTGCAATGAGCCATCCCAGAATAAGTGTTCGCTTACGGCCCATATCGCTGATAAGTTTACCCGTAAAGAGGTTTGCGACAGCTTTGCTAGCTCCAAAAACAGCGACCATTAGTAAGGAAGCTTCCAGGCTACTTAGTTGCCAATCCTTAGTCAACTCAGGCAATAGGCTCCGTTCAAACCCTACCATAGTACCTACAAAGGCACTCATGAGTACTAAAAGTGAAAACAAACCTGCATTCTCTTTCAGGCCTAATGACTTGGTTTGACTCATGCTGGTGCGTTTAATTGATTCTCGTTATTTTGCAGTGGAGGTCTTACGTATTTTAATGCCAAACCATGCGTAGATAAGAGTCATGATGGGAGATAGTAAGTTGAAAAAGGCAAACATGAAATAATCTCCAGTTGCTACGCCTAAAACCGAGCTTTGATAAGCTCCACAGGTATTCCAAGGAACAAGAACTGACGTGACAGTGCCACTATCTTCTAATGTTCGGCTCAAGTTTTCAGGCGCTAATCCTCGCTTAGCATAAACGTCTTTAAACATCCTCCCAGGAATAACGATGGCTAAATATTGATCGGAAGCAGTAACATTTAAAATCCCACACGCCACAAGTGTACTGGTAATCAGTGATGCACTATTCCGAGCGAGTCCTACTATTGCTGACGTAATAACGCTTAAAAAACCAACAGCTTCCATGGCACCACCAAAGGCCATGGCAGATAAGACCAACCAGACAGTACCCATCATACCTGACATTCCAGAGCTGTTTAAGAGTTCTACTAGAATGGGATGTTCCGTAGGAATGTTGATGGATCCATAAACGCTGCGCATGGCGACTTCGTAGATTGGAAAGTCACCTGTACCTAGCGATCTGAGTAAGGGTTGTTGAAAAATCAAGGCGGCGATTAAGGCACCTATAATACCCAATGCAATGGCTACTAGTGCGTCAACTTTCCGTGAAATAAGCATGATAACGACTATCGGAACTACAAATAACCATGGAGTAATGTTATAACTCTGGCTGAGTAGGAGTTGAATTTCATTGACTTGTGCAGGGTCTAAAGCACCATCTTTATAGCTAAGCCCTATGATCGTAAACAGTATTAATGAAATAACCATACTTGGTATCGTGGTATATAACATGTAACGGATATGGGTAAATAAATCCGTTCCTGCCATGGCAGGAGCAAGGTTAGTGGTATCGCTTAGCGGACTGAGTTTATCTCCAAAATAGGCGCCGGAAATGATCGCTCCAGCTACTACAGGTGAAGGAATTTCTATGGCCTGCCCGATCCCCATTAAAGCAATCCCAACGGTAGCAGTTGTTGACCAGGATGATCCTGTGCTTAGGCTGACTAATGCGGAGATGATCGTTGCTGTAGGAAGGAATAAGCTTACGTTGATTAAATCAAGACCATAATAAATCATAGCCGGTACAATACCACTGATTAGCCAAGTTCCTGCAAGTCCCCCAATGAGGACTAGGATGTATATGGCTTGCGAGGTGTCTTTGACATTAGACTTGATTTTATCGAATACAACATCAACGCTAGAACCATTAGCTACGCCTATAACAGCTGCAATGAGCGCAGCAAACATTAGTATAACTTGGTTAGATCCATCTAAGGCTCCGTCCCCAAAAACGTATCCAACATTGAACCACAGCATCAGCATTAGTGCTACCAGTGGAGATAACGCAATAAGAATTTGAGCGACAGTACTTTTATGTTCCATGGAATAAAATCTTTCCATCGCAAAGTAACGTATTTAACTCAGCGCTGTAATGATATCTTGCTTGGTAATGATGTGATGTCCTTCGCCAAATTTAACCAGTACAGCCCGGTGTCCATCTTTCACCATTTTAGCAACATCGTCTATACTCGTCGTCAAGTCTACTACGGGATAAGGAGCACCCATGATATCTCCAACTAATGTACTGTTAGATGGATTGTCTACCATACTGGAAAGCATGATATGGTCATCAATGGACCCCACAATAATGCCATTTTGCATCACAGGAATCTGAGTAATATCATGTAGTTTCATTAATCGGGCTGCATTACTTAGTGGTTCTGTATCAGTAACTGTGAGTAATGGTAAGTGGCTGTGTCCATCAATAAGATCTTTAGCCACTTTATTTCCTTGTGAAAGAAATCCTCGGTCCCGCATCCAATCGTCGTTATAAACTTTACCTATGTAGCGTGAGCCATGGTCATGAAATAAAACCACAACAACGTCATCTTTGGTCAGTTTATCTTTGATTTGACGTAGACCTTGAAAAGCTGATCCGCAGCTGTAACCGAGGAATAAGCCTTCTTTTCTTGCGAGTTCTCGGGTCGCCAATGCACCGTCTTTATCGGTTACTTTTTCAAAGAAATCAATCACATCGAAGTCGACATTTTTAGGTAGAATATCTTCTCCTATGCCCTCGGTGATGTAGCTGTAAATCTCTTTTTCATCAAATTGCTTGGTCTCGTGGTACTTTTTAAATACCGATCCGTAGGTATCAATTCCCCAAATTTTAATCGCTGGATTTTGCTCTTTTAAATATTTACCTACACCTGATATAGTTCCTCCAGTACCTACTCCTACAACAAAGTGGGTGACTTTTCCTTTGGTTTGCTCCCAAATTTCTGGACCCGTACTCTCATAATGGGCTAATCGATTATTCAGGTTGTCATATTGAAAGGGATAGAATGAATTCGGTATCTCTTTGTTCAACCTAGTTGCGACGCTATAGTAACTCTCAGGATGGTCTGGAGCTACGTTTGTGGGACAGACATACACTTCTGCACCCATGGCGCGAAGAATGTCTATTTTCTCTTTTGATTGCTTGTCAGAGAGGGTACATATCAACTTATATCCTTTGACGATTGCAGCTAAGGCAAGGCCCATACCTGTGTTACCGGAAGTACATTCGATAATGGTTCCTCCGGGTTTCAATTCACCTCTTGCTTCCGCATCCTCTACCATTTTCAGAGCCATACGGTCTTTGACACTGTGGCCAGGGTTGAAATACTCCACCTTCGCATACACAGGGCAAGGAAAGTCTTTTGCGATCTTATTGAGTTTGATCATTGGCGTATCACCAATAGTTTGAAGGATGTTGTCGTAAATAGGGCGCATAAAAAGCGTGTTATGTTGAGATAGCTAAGATAAGCCAAGACAATTGGCTATGGTAATTAAGGGTTACGAGAATCGGATACTTTTAATGGGATCAATTTTAGAGATCCACTTTACAGGGACCCGAAGTATGAAAAATGCGATGATAATGAATGTGAAATTGGCTCCAAGGATCCACCACCAGTCAAGGAGGATAGGCGCAGTAGAGATATAGTAGGTAGAAGGGTCAAGCTCAATGATTCCTAGGGTCTGCTGTAGAAAACTTGCGCCAATTCCAATAAGGTTACCCCAAAAAAGTCCTTGAAATAGGATTCGCAGACTAAGCCATTGAAAAACTTGGAGTATCATACCGTCGCTCGCACCAAGTGATTTTAATGTACCGATCATTCTAGTACGGTCTATAATTAATACCAGCAGTGCAGTAATTAGGTTGCTTATTGCTACAATTAATACGATTCCCAAGACCAATAGAATATTAGTGTCAAACAGCTCTAGCCACCCAAAAATAGCCGGGTGCTTATGTTCTATTGACTGAACCTGTATGTTATAGGGCACTACAGCGTTCCAATATGCAGCTAATTCTGATCTCTGATCCTCACTGTTGAGTAAGACTGTATACCGGGAAACACTGTCATTTTTCCAGCCTTGAAGTCGCCGTACATCATCAATATTCATAAGAATATGCCCCCTGTTGAACTCATCGAGTGCCGTGGAAAATAAACCTTCAATTCTGCTTTTTCTAAGCCGAGGTATTTCACTTTGATTTTTGATAACAACCAGCATAGCTGTATCTCCGATAGACAATGAAAGCTCGGAGGCTAACGTGGTAGAAATCATACAGCCATATCTGCCCTTAAGCCCTGTGCTTATTAGCGTGTCACCATTTGCATTCCATTTAGAAAAACTCAACCACTGGGCAGCTGAATAGCCTAATATTTGTATGCCTTCGAAAGCGTCTATTTTAGGGTTAACGAGCAGTGCTGACTTCTCCACTTGAGGGAAAACAGCCGCTACGTAAGGTGCGTTTTGGAGGATATTTAGCAGGCTGTCTTCAAGTAAAATGGGGCTCGTATCCGAGGTCCGTTGCACAGAATAAGACTGCAGTATTATGTCTCCTTCTAGACGACTAAACTGCTGCATTATAGATTTTTGAAGTCCCTTACCTGAAGTGATAGATAGGACAACCAATGCCATTCCAAGGGCTGTGGCGGCAATACTGAGTTTAATCAGTGGACCAACCACGGAGGGACCCTGTGACTTTCGTATCTTTTGTGCTATGAAAAATGCTTCCTTCACTATACCGCAAGTTAAGTCAACAGTCTCTTTGTTGTTGGCTTTTATAGTGCTGTTTTCGCCGGCATTGATTGCACAATCCAACGAATACGTCCCAGGGGTTGCGCAAACCGGATTGTACTACAATATGCTTACGGGAAAAAGAATTGCAGTAGTGGCAAATGCAACATCACTGCTCCCAAACGGAACCCATACTGTTGATCACTTAGTCTCTATTGGTGCGGAGGTTCATGAAGTATGGGCGCCTGAACACGGATTTCGTGGAGATGCTGATGCCGGAGAATATGTCAAGGATGGTAGAGACCCTAAAACAGGCATTGTCATTAGAAGTTTATACGGGAAAACAAAACGGCCAGACTTAAGCTGGGTAAAGAGTGTAGATTACGTGGTCTATGATATTCAAGATGTGGGCATCAGATTCTATACGTATAGTACCACACTTAGTTATGTACTTGACGCCTGTATTGAAGGTGGCATTCCACTGTTGGTTTTAGATAGGGGTAACCCAAATGGCCATTATGTGGATGGACCTGTTCTTCATCAAGGATTCGAAAGCATGGTGGGATTACATCCTATACCTGTAGTACACGGTCTCACAATGGGTGAATATGCTCTTATGGTTTACGGTGAACATTGGATGCCTTTTACTGAAAACGAGGAGTTACGCGCCAATTTTGAGCGTTCTGGTGGATTAACGATAATTCCTTGTCAAGAATATTCCCACAAGAAAGTGTTTAAGGAATTTCAAGTTCCTCCATCGCCAAACTTACGTAGCATTGAGGCCATATGGCACTATCCATCATTATGCTATTTTGAGGGGACGCCCATCTCCTGTGGGAGAGGAACAGATGCGCCATTTACTAGGTTTGGAGCTCCTTGGTTGGAGGGAGAACAATTCTCCGCAGTATTTACACCGCTTCCAGATGAAGGTGCTAAGTATCCAAAGTTTGAGGGGCAAGCATGTCATGGGCAGCAGTTGTCTCGAAAAATAGAGGAGCCTAGTGGATTGATAAATTGGCAGCCGCTTTTTAGTGCCTATGAGTTTTGGGGAAATATACTCCCACCAATGGAGGGATTTTTTAATTCATTTTTTGCTAAACTTGCCGGTTCTAATGATCTCCAGCGCGCATTGGAATCTGGATTAACGATAGAACAATGGCAGGTATCTTATCAGGCTGAATTATTGGCTTACAAAGAAAAACGCCGCACTTACCTGCTTTACAGGTAGCGTTACACTAAAAAAGGCCCGACATTTTCATGTCGGGCCTCTATTTTTATCGAAAAGAAGGTATTACCACTTCTTCATATCTTTTTCGATTCCAACTCTATAATTAAAAGGCTGGCCAATAGAATCATAGTAAGCTTGACCTTTGGATAAGGCCACAGCTCCTTGCTTTTTTGCTTCTTTGGTTTTTCCCGCGGCTTGCATGATCTCTGCCTTTACCCAGTATGTATACCAACTGGTCCCGTCCAACTCAAGGGCTAAATCAATAGTAGCCATGGCTTTATTATGATCTCCGGTACCACTGTAGAACTCTGCAGCATTCCTATAGGCACGGTTCGCTGTTGATAATGCTTCAGATACATTCTTAGCACTTTGTCCTTCGCTATCTACTTCGATCGGAAATGAAATGGCAACGTTTGACCATTCAATGGCAATTACTCCTCCATCCTTTGATAAGTTTTTAAAGCCTATAGAAAATGTTTCGTCCATATCTGATTTTTCAGGAACGATCCCTATTCTTAAGACATCCTCATTTTTATCATAGCCAGAAACTCCCCAAAGAGAAGTTTGTTTGCTTAGAATCACGGTCCAACTTTCTTTATTGGGTATTGTGAATAAAGCGTATTCTCCTGCATCAACAGTTTTTCCATCGATGATTACGGAGTTAGAAAAAGAAATTTTAGTTGAACTATTAGCTCCTGTACGCCATAGTTGATCGTAAGGTACTAGATCACCAAAAATATTTCGTCCATTCGCAGATGGTCGTGAATAATTGACGGTGATATCAGTTAGTCCTATTCTTTGCTGGACTGTGCTGGTAGGAGAGGGTTGTGGTAATTCTTGTGCAAATGAAGGTGCTGTAATGCTTAAAGCAAGTACACCTAAGATCCATTTTTTCATGATTGATTCTACTTTTAGAGTGAACCTAAAAGTAGCACAAAAACGGGAGGTTACTCGTTAATCGCCATCATTTTCAACGCTGCGACCGCGGCTTCAACTCCTTTGTTTCCAAGGGGACCGCCACTACGAGCTCTGCTTTGCTCGATGTTATTGTCCGTTAGGACGCAAAAAATGGTAGGAGCGTCATAGCTTAAATTAAGTTCTGTGATCCCATAGGTAACACTTTGGCAGACATAATCGAAGTGTTTCGTCTCACCTTGAATCACACAACCTATTACGATGACCGCGTCAGGTTCTTCTTTTTCATGCAATTGCTTAGCAGCATATGTAAGTTCAACGGCTCCCGGAACATCAACGATGATAATACCGTCATCACTGACGCCATGTTTTTTTAGTGTTGAGATAGCAGCTTGCGAAAGTCTAGAGGTGATTTCGTCATTCCATTCTGCTCGAACAATCACAACTACTTTTCCAGTTCCAGAAGGAACATTTTTGTCATTAGTGCTGTCCAAGTGCTGGTGCGCGGTAGCCATGGTATGGAAGGCCTATTTAAGGGCTGAAATTACACTTTCAATACCAGCCGCTTGGCGAGACTTTGGATAGTCATTCGCAATGCGCTCGTATAATGAAACTGCTTTGTTTGCTTTGCCTTGAGCTTCAAGAGCTAGACCTGCTTTCCATAAAAAAAGAGGCGTTGTAAAATTATTATCGGTGGCGTTTGCAGCTTTTTTGTAGTAATCAGCGGCATCGCCCATTTGTCCTAATTCAGCGAAGGCATCTCCAATAACACCTTTTGCCATTGCCGCAGTGGCAACGTCAGATGCGCTATATCCATCTAGAACTTCAATAGCATCTTGGAAAGATCCTTGAGAAAAATAAGCTAACCCAGCATAATAATGGGCGCTGTTGCCTGAAGGAGTACCACTGTATTCGTCCATGATATCTAAAAATCCGGAATGATCACCGTTTCCATTCAGTGCTAAAGCCATGGAATCTGTTTCGAACCATTTGATCGCCTTTGACATCTCTCTACCAGCCTCAGCGCTGTTTGGAGCAACGATATATGTGGTGTAGGCAAACACTGCTAGAACGACAAGGATTACTGCACCTATGGCAATACCTACTTGTTTAGCATTTTTTTCTAAGAACTGTTCAGTCTTAGTCAAAGTTTGTTCTACGTTTTCAAATCCTAGGTTGTCTTGTTGAGCAGACGCTTTCTTCTTGGCCATTGTGTAAATTTCTTCAGTGTGCCAAAAATAGTATAAATTTTGACTACTAGATGCCTATTTTCGTAGCTATGGAAAACCTTATTATAGAACAGCTTGAATTAACGCACTTCAAGAACCATAGGTCTTCGCATTGGGAGTTCAATAGTAAAGTGAATATTATTTCAGGAAATAATGGCAATGGTAAGACAAATGTGCTTGATGCATTGCACTATTTGAGCCTCACTAAGAGTTATTTGAACTCCTTAGACAGCCAAAACATAACCCATGGCGAGTCTATGGCTTTACTCAAGGCTAGACTGAATAGAAAAGGAAAAAGTCATTCTTTAGATTTAGGGCTAAAAAAAGGACAAAAGAAGAAAATTCGTATTGATGGAAAGGAGATTGACCGACTAGCAGATCATGTTGGCTACCTTCCTGTGGTGATGATTAGTCCAATGGATCGAGACTTAATTCTGGATGCCGCGGAGACTAGAAGGAGGTTGGTAGACGCTACCATTTCCCAGAATAACCGTCGTTACCTGGATGCATTGATGACTTATAATAAGGCCCTCGCGCAGCGTAATACCACATTGAAGTATTTCGCATCTAACAGAATCTTCGATCGTGATATGTTGTCTTTATATGACGAGCAGTTAATCACTCAATCCGCTTTGATTTATGCAGAGCGCAATGCTTTTGTAGAAGAATTGACTCCAATCTTACAAACGTATTACGAAGCACTCTCAGGAGGTAAGGAGCAAGTCGAAATAACTTACAAAACTGCACTTCATGAGGCAGATATGAGGACTCTGTTGGATCAAAAATTAGATAGAGATAAACTACTTCAATACACATCAAGTGGTATACATAGGGATGATTTGGTCTTTCATCTTGGCGAACACCCTATCAAACGCGTGGGGTCTCAAGGACAACAAAAGAGTTTCTTAATTGCATTGAAATTGGCGCAATTTGAAGTGGGTAAACGCCATCTTGGAATGGCACCAATTTTATTGCTCGACGATATTTTCGATAAATTAGATGAAGGAAGGGTAGCGAATCTTCTTAACTTAGTGAATACAGAGGATTTTGGTCAGATTTTCATCACTGACACCCATCCTCAGCGCATGCAAATTTTAAGTGAAACACTTAGTCTTCAACATACCACTTTTGAAATATTAGACAATGGCGAAATTCAGAGCCTCTAACGAGCAAAATATGGGAGATGCATTATCCATGTGGCTGGACCGCTATCGTTTGCGTAAGGGTACAGAAAACACTGAGGTGCTACAGGCTTGGGACCAAATTTTAGGACCCTCTGTAACTAGGCAAACAATAAAGAAAAAAGTACAAAACCGAGTTTTGGTGGTTCAGTTAGATAGTGCTGTAGTTCGAAAAGAACTTCTTATGGTGAAATCGAAAATTATTTCCTCAATCAATGATCACTTGGGAAGACAGGCCATTGACGATCTGCATATTTATTAAGAGTCAAATTCCTCAAGTAGGTCAGGACGTCTGTTTTTTGTCCGCTCATAGGCTTGTTCTTCACGCCAAAGCTCAATCGCTTTTAAATTCCCTGACAATAGAATCTCAGGTACTTTATATCCTCTAAAATCTTCAGGTCTGCTATATACAGGAGGTGCAAGCAGATTATCTTGAAAACTATCTGTTAGTGCAGAGGTCTCATTGTTTAAAACGCCTGGAAGCAATCTTATGATAGAGTCGGCAATCACTGCAGCGGCGAGTTCCCCACCGCTCAATACGAAATCACCTATACTGTATTCGTGTGTTACCCAATGGTCTCGCACGCGCTGGTCTATACCTTTATAATGTCCACAAATGATCATGAGGTTCCCCAGTAGACTTAAGGCGTTCGCATCACCTTGTTTGTATTGTTTGCCATCAGGAGTCATAAAAAGAATACCATCATAAGTACGTTGACTTTGTAGCTCTTCGATACACGCCACTAGTGGTTCACATTGCATAACCATTCCAGCTCCACCACCATATTGATAATCATCAACTTGCTGGTGCTTACCTATGCCAAATTCTCGAAGATGATGCACATGAATTTCAGCAAGCCCCTTGTCCGCAGCGCGTTGTAGTATGCTATGCGAAAAAGGACCTTCAAGAAGTTCTGGAAGTACAGTGATGATGTCTATACGCACAATCTATTTTTTTAATCCAATTTCTATCAATCGTTCTTCGAGATAGTCTCCCGCTGTAATGTTGTCAAATGCCTTTGGTCGATCAGCTGTTACGCTAATAGGCAAGGTATTTAGCGGCATCTTGCCAACCGGATGAAGGAAAAAAGGAATGCTATAGCGTGAAGTACCCCATTTTTCCTTGGGAGGGTTAACTACACGGTGGGTAGTAGATTTTAGCATACCGTTAGTGAGCCTTTGTAGCATGTCACCTACGTTTACAACTAGCGACCCAGGTATAGCAGTAATGCCGATCCATTCGCCCTTCTTGTTTAGTACTTCAAGCCCGTCAGCGCTGGCGCCCATTAATAGGGTTATGAGATTGATATCTTCATGTTGTCCTGCGCGCACGCTGTCTCCAGGATTTGTGGTAATAGGAGGATAATGAATCCCCCGGAGTATACTATTTCCTCCAGGTACCCAGTCTTGAAAGTAATTTTCGTCTAATTCCAAGAAAATGGCAATTGCCTTGAGCATTTCGAGTCCGATAGCTTCTAATGCTTCATACGCTGCCTTAAAAGCTGGTGAAAATGTTGGTAGTTCATGAACAGAAACATTATCATGATATTCAGGACTATTATAGGCAGGAGTGGGTTGTCCTACTTGCCAGAATTCCTTCAAATCTGCCGCACTCATTCCTTTGGCGTGCTCCTTACCAAAGCTTGTGTAACCCCGTTGACCAGCTAATCCGGCTATTTCATACTGTCTTTTCAATGTTGATTCTAACGAGAAAAAAGAAGCCAATTGGGCGTAGAGTAATGACTGTGTTTGTTCATTAAAACCATGGTTTTTAATGGTTACAAAACCAATATCAGTATAGGCTTTACCTAATGCAGCTACAAATTCTTGACGGCTTTGATCTGACCCTGAAGACCATGCGCTAAAATCGAGGTTTGGAATAACAGACATATGAAGTTGGATATGATTAGTCTTACAAAAATAGCTACCTTTTTGCACCTTTTAGGAACCTACCCAAAGAACAACAAGAAGTTATGAACGAAATGCACCGCGTAGCTCTATTAGAGCACTTTTTAAAAGCTCGCGCGATCGAAGATAAAATGCTGATTTACTTGCGACAGGGCAAGATTTCAAAGTGGTTTTCCTCTTATGGCCAGGAAGCACTCTCTGTGGCAGCAGCAATGTCTCTAGCAGATGATGAGTACATATGTACTATGCATAGAAATCTTGGTGTGTTTATCGCTCGAGACGTTCCGTTAAGTCGTCTTTTTGCCCAGTTTCAGGGTAAATCAGAAGGTTTTACGAAAGGACGTGACCGTAGTTTTCACTTTGGTACTCAAGAATATCATATTGTTGGGATGATTTCTCATTTAGGCGCGCAACTGGGATTAGCCTGTGGCTTGGCATTACGAGAAAAGCAACTGAAAACGGGTAAATGTGTTTTAGCCTTTACTGGGGACGGAGCATCTTCTCAAGGAGATTTTCATGAAGCACTCAATGTAGCTGCAGTTTGGGACTTGCCAGTTGTTTTCGTTGTTGAGCGTAACTATTGGGGTCTTAGTACCCCTGAGCACCAGCAATTTGTTTTCGACAGCTTTTTACAAAAAGGCCCTTCCTATGGTATGGAAGCCAGGTCATTTGATGCGAATGATCTTAAAGGTGCTGCAGATGAATTTTCTAGTGCTGCTGAATATGCCCGCAAAAATTCAAAACCTATAATTCTCGAGGCATGTACTTTTAGGGTGCGCGGTCATGAGGAAGCGAGCGGTACGAAATATTATCCGGACGGGATGATTGACCAGGCTATGAAGAAAGAGCCATTGGCTATCATTAAGGGTCAATTAAAGGAATGGGGTATTACCGAAGTTGAATTGGCTGAAAAGATAAAGGGTTATAAAAAAGAAGTAGACGTAGCATTTCACGAGGCACTTGCTCTGCCAGACCTTACCTACAATAAGCAAGAGTCGTTAGCAGATTTGTTTGCTAAGGTACCTAAGCTACCTGAATACAACTTGAATTCCTCTACGAGTGAACTAAGGCTTATTGATGCTATTCACGATGGCTTAAACGAAAGTATGAAGCTCTGGCCAGAACTCATATTAATGGGCCAAGACATCGCAGATTACGGAGGTGTTTTTAAAGCTACAGATGGTTTTTTGGCCAATTATGGTGCAGAGCGCGTGAGAAACACCCCACTTTGTGAAAGTGCCATTGTAGGCACATCATTAGGTTTAAGTATTGGGGGTGGTAAATCCATGATGGAAATGCAATTTGCCGATTTTGTGACCACTGGTTTTAATCAAATCGTAAACAACCTGGCAAAGCTTCACTGGCGCTGGGGACAAAATGTAGATGTTGTAATACGAATGCCCACGGGCGGTGGTGTTGCAGCGGGTCCATTCCACAGCCAAAGCACTGAGGCCTGGTTTACCCATGTTCCGGGGCTTAAAGTTGTTTATCCTGCTTATCCTGCCGAAGCGAAAGCACTTCTGATGTCAAGTCTTCATGACCCAAACCCAGTACTGTTTTTCGAGCATAAAGCTTTGTATAGAACACTTAAAGAACAGGTTCCATCTGGACCGCAGTTTGAAGAACTGGGTAAGGCTAAAGTCATGCACAAAGCTAACGATCTAACTATAGTTACGTATGGCATGGGTGTGCATTGGTCTTTAGAAACTATTAAGGAGGAGAAATTAGAATCTTCTGTGGAAGTGATCAACTTACGCACCTTAATACCTTTAGATTTTGATACCATTAAAAAAAGCGTTGCTAAGACGGGTAAAGTGTTGATCCTGCAAGAGGATATAGAGATAGGTGGTTTTGGCGAACACATTAGCGCTAGAATAAACCAGGAATGTTTTGAACTCTTAGATGCACCTGTACGACTTGTTGCTTCAGATGCCACTCCAGTGCCGTTCGCTAAAAAGTTAGAAGATGGTTTCTTAGCCAAGTCTAAATTAAAACAAGCCATAGCAGACCTCTTGGAATACTAAACATATTCATCTTACGAAGAATAGGAAAAAAATAAACCCCCGTGAGG
>CAWURU010000010.1:0-167439 GCA_963925515.1 uncultured Flavobacteriales bacterium | reverse complement strand
AAATATTAATTCTCCTAAATTATCAGTTTGTACAATAACTTTTGTAGAACGGATAGTTCTCAAAGGAGATGTTACTGTTTTTGGAATAGATAAACATCCTTCGTAGAATAAAAATCCATCTTTACTACGTTCTTTAATAATTGGGTTTAATAAGAATAGTTCCATACCACTTTCATCATCTCCAAATTTAATATAACATGCTCTTTTCTTAATTCCTAATTGAGTTGCGGAAATGCCTAAACCTGGATATGTTTCTAATCCTTTTTTAAGTGTTTGTTCTAATTCTTCTGCTTCTTCTTTTGTAAATGAAGAATATGGGGTTGGTGTTTTTAAGAATTCTGTAAATTCTTTGGATGTTAAACCGTTTGTGTTTTTGTCCGTAATTAATTTCATTTGTTTATTTTTAAATTATTAATTTTATCAAAAATTATTTTTGCTATTTCCTCACGTGACCTGCATCAGCACCGGTGCCGTTAATAGTATAATCTCCAATGGCTACAGTAGTTCCATCGGAAGATAGAGATACAGACCACCCTGACTCGTCATAAGCGGCTTCACCATCAATGTCTGCGCCAAGTTGCGTCCAGCTACCGGAGGTGTATTCGTATATCCTCACGTGACCTGAATTATTACCATTACCGTCATTCAAAGGAGCTCCAATGGCCATAATAGTACCATCGGAAGATAGAGATACGGACCTACCTGACTGGTCATCCGCAGCTTCACCATCTATATCTGCACCAAGTTGTATTTGAGCTGAAGCAGGAATGGATAGTATAAGTAAGAAAAGTAGTTTTAGAAGTTTCATTTGGTTTAGTTTGATTGCCAGTAAGTTAATGATTAGTTGATAAAAACCGAAAGTGTATTTCGTTATCAAATTATGGATAATCACTTAATGAAGCACTACAACTCTGGCAGGTCCTCAACATCCAATTGCTTCACTTCTAACCCCCTCAAGTAGGTGAGGGATACTTTCATATCGCTATGACCCATTACCTGCTGTAGCTTGAGTAGAGAGCCTGTCTTTTCAAAGACTTTGATGCTGGCAGAATGTCTTAGAGAATATAAGGTCTGTTCCGGTTTTATTGTGGCTGATTGCCTTTTAAACTTTGTCCATAGCCCTTTAAAGTAGTCCTCCTGATGCTCTTTATCTATTAGTGAGAAGAGATTTACATCTAGATCAACAGCGTTGTCGGCCCTTCGTTGTATTTCATCTCTAACTACCTGTGGTACCGGTAGTATTCTGTTCCTCTTGCTCTTTACTCTATCACCGCTTAGACTTAGTATGGTGTAATCGGTATTAAAGTCTGAGAACCGTAGACACCTGATTTCCCTGTGAGGCCTGAGTAGTAGACAATATGTTATTAAACCACACAAGAACAGATTTTCATTGAACTCTCGCATTTCATTGAGCACTGCCTGAACGTCTTTAAATGGCTTGTGGAGTTGCTGTGTAGGCCGTGGCAGCCTTATCTTACTGAAGTTAAGGTAAACACTGTAATTCTCGGATTCCTCCTTAAGAAGGGCAGACATATTTAGCTTTATGTTCAGCATACTCTTGGAAGATATATTCAGACTGAATATGAACCTTCTTATCAGTTCTATGTCTAGGTCTTTTATTGTTTGGGTAGCTAGGCTATTGCTTTCTATGAACCTCGCCCATAGTCTGTATACTCGCTTCAGGTCTCTCTTGTAGGAGTTGGAGTATTCCATTCTAAGTTTTCTGTTAAGGGTATTCTTTGTAACCTCAAGTAGAGTAGGAGGATTCAGTAGGGACTTACTTTTCCTAACATCTGGTCTCCATCCCTTTGAAATTTCTATTTGAAAGGCAGTGTAGAGTAATTCTGCTTTAGATCTTCTTTGATTTAAACTGAAGGCGTTTGGTCTAAGATCAAGACCTATAGTTTTACCGCAGCTATACCTGTATCTAATATCATTGTACCAGATAACCACTTGATACTTTTCATTATTAATCTTAACGAGACACGGATCCAATTCATTTTTGACTTTCATAAAGACATTTATAAAGACATTTATGAAAGCAATAAGCGTTGATAGATTTAAAACACCTGTTTGTCAGCTACTTAGGAGTATTGATTACTCATTAACCTCCGGATTCATAACTCGGAGGTCGAGGGATCGTGCCCCTCTCTCGCTACAAAGCCCCAATTCGCAAGAGTTGGGGCTTTTTGTTGATAATCAATGGGTTGAAATGTGCTAATACGCAGTAAGCTTTTCATTGTATTTATCAACTGCCTTAATTATATTCTTCTCAGCCTTCCGTTCAAACCCTCTTTGGGTGGTTAATTGAGACGCCGCATTAACACCTAATACCGTCCCTGTTAATCCGATAAGTCCCACTACTGGATCACCAATCCCAAATCCTACAGCGGTGATGAGTAAACTCGGAGGAAGAATTACCACAGCCGTAATAAGAAGTCCTGTGTTCTTTAGAACCGTATTCTCCTCAGACTTAGCTGCCCACATTTGTCTTTGAGCCCGTCTAACATTGTATGTAGTGATTTCGGCTTCTTTTAATAGGAGTTTAAAGTCATCCAAAGAGATCCAACCTTCGCCCTTTAAAATTAAGCCGTGTTGATATGATAATTTCTCTTGGCTGACATCTGTAGCTTCTAACTTCGTACTCGGGGTTATATTAACTTCTTTAACCAAAGCATCTTGAACAACTTCCTTATTTAAAACAGCTGGTGATTCTTCTACTGGCTGATCATATTCGTGGTTAACAGAAAGGTCTTTAACGGCAGCGTAAATTATCGAATTACTAGATGTATCTGCCGACTCAACTATTCGTTCAACATTTTCAGTGGTTAAAGCTATAGGGTTTTCTATTGGCAATGGTTTAATCTCTTTAGATGAAAAGATCTTTGTGGGACTAAAACCACTAATACGTTTGTTGTAGATACGTAAGTTTCTTTTCTCCTCGATGTTGAGTTCCCAACTTACTCCATCAACATACAGCTTGAATGAAGACCAAAAGTCATCAGCATTCTTGAAACTGAATTTATAATTAGGCTTATCGGTGGTAATGGAGTGGAAATCAATCGGATGAAGTGGTATGTGAATCTCTGCTTCATGATACATTTCAGAGGTTACTTTTCCAATCTCAATACCATTTATGATTAGTGATTGTGAGAGTATTTGATTGGAAAATAAGATGGCCAATACTACTATTTTCAAATATTTCATTATTATCGGGTGTTAAGTTTACTATGTAAATATGATAAAAGTTAAAGGCCTATTGTGTGAATATAATCTCAATTATGGGCAGTTATTGATTTTGGTTTCGCTTACAGTTCACGTAATCTCCATATTTGTCTCAATATCGAGAACAACTGGCTACTCTGATAAGTATGCTACATTTAGCTGAGACAATTAGTAATAGAAGTAAAGGATAATTCTCATTAGTCTAAATAAAGGGTTGATTTTATCAATGTCGTTAGTCTCTAGACTACTTTTGGGGGTCTATAATTTTATCACATAACCCTTGAATGGCTAAACTTCCTAAAGAATATCGGTTTTTAGACTTGTCTGACTATGGACGCTCTGCTGGTCATTGGATCGCTAAACAGCTTCAGTATACACGCTTTACTGCAATCCATGTCACGACCATGTTTATAGTAGCTGGACTCATTGCAATGGTACTCATGCTCCATGAATACTATGTTGCAGCGGCTATCTTCATTATACTGAAATCTATTTTGGATGCCGCTGATGGTGAGTTGTCGCGTTTAAAAAACACACCTTCCTATGTAGGGAGATATTACGATTCAATAGCAGACATCATCCTTAATTTCTTCTTTTTACTAGCTTTTAATCATATTGCAGGAGGTCCATTAACCCTGATGTTAATTGCTTTTTTCGCAATTCAACTTCAAGGAACCGTCTACAACTACTACTATGTCATTTTACGAAATTCCGTTAACGGAGATTCTACTAGTCGAGTTTTTGAGGATGCTGCTCCTAAGGCTTTAAAAGGGGAGAGTCAAAAGATGGTGAATGTATTTTATAAGATTTATGACGTGTTATATATCACATTTGATAAAATCATGTATGTCATGGATAAAAACGCGAGTGAAAGTAAGCCCTTTCCAAAATGGTTTATGACGCTGATTTCTCTTTATGGTTTGGGTTTCCAACTACTAATTATGGCAGTCATGTTGGCTTTTAAACTACAGGCCTATGTAATTCCATTTTTTATTATGTATTCCGTTTTCATATTGGTTTTTGTTGGAATTCGAAAAACAGTACTCAAACCAGATGTTCTTCCTTAAGAGGACTTAATCATTTGTTTTTATATACCTTTACACGGTAGGGCATCACACCCTATTTTGTTAAAAGGGTAGGTAGGCTATGGTTGGCTCAACCGCCCTTTTTTCTTTCATATACCATGCTCATTCTATTCTTGTGATCTTTATGTTTCTTCAATTTCATTATATTGATATTTAATTTTTCAGAATAATGTGGGGTGGAAACGAATGGACTAACGCTATGTTTAAAAAGTATAAAAACGCCATCATGTTTATGGTTGTTATGTTCTGCATTTTTTACTTGGTTCGCTATATAAACGTAACCTAATGCTCATCAGGCGCAGTAAGTGTTAGTTGGAATTGACCTTGAACTAAGAACCTTTTGCGCACTCTTCTGTTAACTAAAAACTTAGTTGCTTTCTACATATCAAATTTAAAATCACATATGACTATTATAATTTTTGTTTTAATTCTCTGGTATGGAGGATTGTTTTTTCAGTCGTTTTTTCTGCACAGGTATGCGGCACATGAAGTATTTACAATGTCAAAAAGAATGGAGCGTCTCACCTTCGTTTTAACTTGGTTTTTCCAAGGTGCAAGTTACTTGAGCGCCTACGGTTATGGAGTCATGCACCGCATGCACCATGCCCATACAGATACGGAGAATGATCCGCACTCTCCCTCTCATGATGCGAACTTATTTGCAATGATGTGGAAAACACGCAATATCTATCAGGATATCAATGTGATGCGTGTTGATGTCGATCAACGCTATACTCAGAATGTTCCACAATGGAAGTCTTTTGATCGCTTTGCTAGTTCTCGGTTCTCTCGTTTGCTTTGGATTAGCGTTTATGCATCGGTTTTTTTATTGTTTGCCAGTACATGGTGGGAGTGGCTTTTATTCCCGGTGACACTGTTAATGGCACCCATACATGGTGCGATTATCAATTGGTTCGCTCATGTCTATGGCTATGTGAATTATAAGATGGACAATACCAGTAAAAATCTCTTTCCTTTCGATTTCCTAATGATGGGTGAGGCCTACCACAATAATCACCACAAGGATGCAAACAGTGCTAACTTTGGTGTCAAATGGCATGAAATTGATGTGACCTTCCTAATTATGAAGTTACTTCACGCGGTGGGTATTATTCAGCTTAAGGAAATTAGCTCTAAGGGCTAATCTCGAATTATTCATTTATATCAAGGTCTTTCTCCTGAATTACTTGTCTATTAACTCTAAGATGTTATATTGCAAAGCCTATTAAAAACGGCTGACACAATGAAAAAAGAAAAGTTCGAGTTAGAATTTCCACTAAGAGCGTCACCTAAGATGTTGTTTCCATTTTTGAGCACTCCTTCTGGAATGAGCGAATGGTTCTGCGACGATGTTAACTCTCGCTCGGAGTTGTTCACGTTCTTTTGGGATGGTTCAGAGGAACAAGCTCGATTACTTAAAAAACAACAAGATCGTTTGGTTAGGTTTCGTTGGATAAGCGATGAAGAGGATGGATTAGATACCTACTTTGAGTTCCGTATTGAAGTGGACGCTTTGACAAACGATACCTCAATAATCGTGACTGATTTTGCTGACAACGATGATATCGAAGAAGCTAAGCTTCTGTGGGATAGTCAGATACATGAATTACAACATCTTATTGGCGCTTAATGAAGCACAATCTATATTTTTTAATTCCCGCAGGACTGTTTGTTATGTTCTGCGGGATTTTTTTGTTGTTGTTCCCAGATAAATTTGATGCGCAGCTGGCTATACACCATGCTGTTTATAATGAGATAGGTGCTACTGTAATGAAGTTAATCACACATTGGGGGGAAGCATATCTAATAGTCGTCATTATGGCTCTAGGTGTCTATCATAAGAGATATATGTTCTCATTGAGCTTTGCCGCGGGTGGTTTGCTATCAGCAGTATTTGTACAAGTGTTGAAAAGACAAATATTTTTAGATTCGCCACGCCCAATGTCTATCATACCATATAACGAAACGTTCTTAGATATTGGACAGAGTATTCCACTGCAGTTTGCATTCCCAAGTGGACATACCACCACTGCATTTATGTTATTTACCTTATTAGCACTAAACTTTAAGCGACCAGCAATTCAAGTGGTTTGCGCTTTAGCAGCATCTCTAGTGGGCTTTTCCAGGATTTATCTTATGGTTCACTGGATTACTGATGTATTAGCTGGAGTAGCCTTAGGAATGGGTATAGCGATGCTGGTGTACTATATTTTCAAGAGTTTATCACATAAAAAAACCGTTACCCTAAGTGAGTAACGGTTTTTAATGAAGTGACAGGTATCTAGATACCTAATTTTTTACGTAAACTTTTTGGTAGTGCATCCTTATGCATCATAACGCTTATTGTTTTTAAACGAACATAGCTGTCAGAGGCGTATAGGTAACCGGGTTTGAATTCGTTAGGAATATCTCCCCATGAATTCTTAACGATAAAGAATGGATTGCCATCCTGATCCTTAACCATACCCTGCAATACCATACCATGGTCATCTTGAGTCAAGTAATTGTCGTATTGCTCTTGACGCATTTCTTGAGAGATTGTAGCTTCAGAATGTGGGCCAGAATAAACAGCTTTTGATTCTTCAGATGACATTTCTTCCCAACTTTGATTAGGCATTACCGCTATGCCATTTTTGATAGAGAAGCCTTTGTCACTAACGTCACAAGCCCATGCCACTGGAAACCCCTCTGTGAGCGCACCTTCAGTAGCCTCCATCATCTCCTCTAGGGGAAGGTTGTACGAAGTACCCCAAGTCCAGTTGTCTGGAACTTGCACTTGGCAAGATTCGTAAAATGGAAAGTGCGTCCAAGAAGTTAGCTGTACATAATCATCTGGGTCAACACCCACGATTTCATCCGCAAACGTCCTAGGCGTGTAAGTCTCACCATTATATCCAAATTGGGCAGGGTCATCTCCTAAATAGGCATCTAGAACACCATCGAAACCTTGCTTCCAGCTGGTAGATAGTTTTCCATTTTTATTTTCAATAACCGCGTCAAGGATCCCTTTCAATGAACCTTCCATTTCACCATGACGGTTTATCTCACTGCCATAGTTAAGCCCACTATAAACTTCCTGTGGAACAGCCCCATAATGTTTGATTACATACATCACGTCTGGCAAGGCGCCGCCTTGTGCAAAATTCAAGTATCCGTGTAAACGAACATATTTCACTCCTTTATCTTCGTATACCTTACGAACCGTAAACATTTCGGATAGATCAATAGGCTCTTTGCCCATTCTGATCATTTCGCTCTCAACAAAAGAAGTGGTTGCATAAGACCAGCACGTCCCTGATGAACCCTGATTCTTAACAGGCGTAGCTTCAATGTCAACCACGGTTTCCCATTGATAGGTTAAAGGTGAATCAGCACCGTTGTCTTTAATCTTATTGATTAAGTCTACCTGTCCAAAAGACTGTAAACCAACGATCAATGCTAGTATTAATGTGTTTGTTTTCATAATAAATTAGTAGGTGTTAAACGAATTGTTTGCTAACTTTAGCATTCTTTACTCCACTAGAATAGTCATAAAATCCTTCGTTTGACTTTACTCCTAACTTTCCAGCGTTAACCATGTTTACCAGTAGAGGACATGGTGCGTACTTTGTGTTTGCTAAGCCTTCATACAAGACGTTCATTATACTCAAACAAACATCTAGTCCAATGAAATCAGCCAGCTGTAGAGGTCCCATAGGATGTGCCATTCCTAATTTCATGATAGTGTCAATCTCGTGGACTCCAGCTACGCCCTCGTGAAGGCTTATAATAGCTTCATTAATCATAGGCATTAAGATTCTGTTTGCAACGAATCCAGGGTAGTCATTACAAGCAACTGGTACTTTACCCAGAGAAGTGCTCATTTCAACAACGGCATCCATAGTTTCATTAGAAGTACTGTATCCTCGAATTATTTCAACCAGTTTCATTACGGGCACTGGATTCATGAAATGCATGCCTATAACCTTATCAGGACGGTTGGTTTGAGCAGCAATCTTTGTGATACTTATAGAGGATGTATTTGATGAGAGTATGCAATGCGCAGGGGCGAGCTCATCCAATTGCTTAAAGAGGTTGAATTTGATTTCTTTGTTTTCCGTGGCGGCCTCTACGATAAGATCTGCATGGGAGACGCTTTTAGCAAGATCTGTTCCTGTACTGAGTCTTTCTAGAGCCATTTTTTTATCGCTCTCGGACATACGCTCCTTTGCTATTTGACGGTCCATATTTTTACCTATAGTAAGTAAGGCCCTATCAAGAGCAGCTTCTGAGATATCAAATAACTGAACGTTAAATCCACTTTGTGCAAATACATGGGCGATGCCGTTTCCCATGGTACCAGCTCCTATAACGGTGATGTTCTTCATGATTGATTTTGTTGTGGTTCTTATTTACCTCTTCCTTCCAAGACGATTACTAAGGTATAGAAGAGTATTTTTATATCATTGATTAGAGTGATGTTTTCCGTGTAGATAAGGTCATAGCGAGCACGTTCAAGCATTTCATCTACATTTTCAGCATATCCAAATTTAACCATGCCCCAAGAAGTTATTCCGGGCTTTACTTTAAGGAGGTATTTGTATTGGGGTGCTTGAGTGATGATTTGATCAAAAAAGAAGCGTCGCTCAGGACGTGGCCCTACAACACTCATATCGCCCTTCAACACATTTATGAATTGTGGTAATTCATCTAACCTATATTTTCTCATGGTTCGCCCCCAAGAAGTTATCCGAGGATCTTCTTCACTGCTAAGCTGTGGTCCTAACTTTTCAGCATTTTGAAACATGCTTCTAAGTTTAATGATCTGAAAAGGTCTACCGTGCTTACCAAGACGCTCTTGTGTGTAAAAGATGGAACCCTTTGAGCCAATTTTTACCATGAGCATAGAAAACAGTAGGAAGGGGGAAGTGGTCAACAGTAGCATAAATGCCACTAGAAGATCAAAAACGCGTTTAATAAAAGCTACATGAGGCTTTATTAACTCCCTCTTAATCTCAATGAGGGACCTGCCAAAACTCTCCATTTTAACCTGACCACTGAGTATACTAAACAAGTTAGGTAAAACATGAATTCTTAAGTCTTGATGCTCAACCTCGCTCACCAATCTGGTGATTTGATCATTAAACCCCGCACCTAAGGCAATAATAACATCTTCAATTTCATTGTCATTAACAACGTCTTTGAGTTGAGTTACGGTTCCTAAATGGTTCAATAGTCTTAGCCTAGGGTCAATCTCCTCACCATTGATCGTAATTACACCAACAAACTCGTATCCCTTATTTCTATCTCTTTGAAACGACTCACACAGGTCACCAGCTTCCTTTCCAGTACCTATTAAGATACTTTTAAAGGTTAGCGTCTTCCGATCTATTCTTGCCCTGACGTGAGAACTTAAGCTGAATCTAAAAACCCCGCTCGTAATTAAAAGAGTAAAGGAGTAGGTCCCTAAGGTTAAATAGTACTGGCTGTAGTCACTAACAAAATCATCTAATAAAATAAGAAAGAACAGTGCAATTGACGTTAGAATAACACCACCCATTGTGTTGAATGCCTGCTGAAGCCTACTCGTTCTTGTAAGGTCTCTATATATTCCGCTAAGAGCGCTAATGCATATATAAATGAGCGCTGTAGCTGCTAATGCCAGCCAGAAAGTATGGTCCCATTTTATTTCTAAATCCTTCCCAAAACGACTAGGTTCAACAAAGACTTTTCTTACAATGTGTAATGCCGTATAAGCGGCAGCACCAGAGATAAGGTCTGCAAGTAAATAAACCCTCAGAAGGATTTTAGAAAGACGTTTTGAAGTGCTCAATACAACAACTTTATATTATCAATTAAAATGGTAGCAGTATCGGCAGTAGTATTTATGGCGCCAAAAAATAAATTATAATCGATGGCGTTTGGATACCCACTGACTTCTGTAACTAAATTGATGTAAATCTTATTCCACTCTTCGTTCGAAAATATCGTTACGACGGGAGTTTTGATACTTTGTAACGGTTCATTAGCAACTACACCGAAAGTCAAGGGAACGTCTGTTTTATAATTAATCTCCATCCAAACATTAGCGGCAAATTTAGGCAGCTCAAATGCTTGAAGGGTTTTAAACTCTCCTAGTGAGACAGGGGCAAGGACAATTTTCCCACTCTTATTCGGCATTTCGCCTGGAAACTCAAAGACCTCATCTGCTTGTGAGGTAATCAATAGGGAGGTGTCACTTTGTGCGGTACTTTGATAATTAAGACCGACCCCATCAAAATCTTCAACGACGATCACCTCATAAGTATTGTTGTAGTTAAATGTTGTGGAAGCTAATCCTACCGGTTTAACTTGACCAATAGATAAGTCCCAGGTGAATGTTTTGGGTGAAAGCATCTCATATTGATTTCGCTGTGCGAAACTTCCATTAATGTTAATGCCTGGAATGATTCTTAGGGTTTGATCCTCCCCAGCGAGTACTGGAATAGTGCAAGGAGGAATAAATGCACCCAATTGCTGCCCATTTTGCTCTATCCAAACTGTAGTAAGTTTAGATGAAGAAGTGCCCTGGGATGCGTTTGCATTGACCGTTAAGGTGTCTATGGTGATGTAAGCAACTTCTGGCGCTAACGTAGTGTCACAAGCGTTGAATGCGAGTAAACTTATTGCGAGTCCAATAATGAGAAATGGCCTTTTTTTCATGAGTTTAAAGGTAGGTAATAGACTTGAATCAATTTTGTTAAAAACATGCGCTGCCCATAGCATGTTTGATCTCAACATACCTTTACATTTCAATGGTGAAAATAGAAGACTCTGCAATATTTCAAGGCCAAAGAATGCTCATGTGCAAACACTTGTTTGACAAAGGTATAGCTAGTGAAGTTGTACTAGAGGCTATGATGAAGATCCCTCGCCATGGTTTCCTTGAAAGTACCTTTCACCAGCATGCCTATCAGGATAAGGCCTTTCCTATTGCAGCAGGTCAGACCATTTCACATCCTTCCACGGTCGCTTGGCAAAGTGAACTACTGGAGCTCAAGTCAGGTATGAAAGTATTAGAGATAGGCACTGGGTGTGGATACCAGGCTGCAGTATTACTTCATTTAGGCGTGAAGTTGTTTACTATTGAAAGACAAAAGGAACTCTTTGACTTTTCCAAGGGAATGTTGAAATCCCTGGGACTACGCGCTGAGCAGAAGTTTGGTGATGGCTTTAAAGGAATGCCCATTTTTGCGCCGTTCGAACGCATTATTGTTACCTGCGGAGCACCTTTTGTTCCGAAGGCCCTGTTGTCACAACTAGCCGTAGGCGGTATAATGATTATTCCAGTAGGAGAGGGTACGCAAAAAATGGTGCGGATAGAAAAAATGCAAGATGGACAGTTTGTTCAAAAGGTGTTGGGAGATGCCGCCTTTGTTCCGATGTTAAAAGACCGTGAGTAACTTATCTTTGCATTGTGAAAACAGTAGAAATCAAAAACAAAAGGGCCAAATTCGACTACGAATGGCTTGATACCTATACGGCGGGCATTCAGTTATTAGGAACTGAAGTGAAATCTGTACGAATGGGTAAAGCATCTATTGCTGAGGGATATTGCTACATTAAGGATAGCGAATTATATATCAAAAACATGAACATTTCAGAATGGTCTCATGGCAACTTAAACAACCACGATCCAATCAGAGAGCGCAAGCTTCTTCTTTCGAAAAGAGAAATCGAAAAGATATCAAAATCACTTATTGACCAGGGGGTTACCATTGTTCCAACAAAAATGTACATCAGTGAAAAAGGTTGGATTAAAATGAATATTGCGGTGGCTCGTGGAAAGAAAAATTATGATAAACGTCAGTCATTAAAGGATAAAGATGCCAAGAGAGATTTGGCTCGATTAAAATAATTCAAGCATGTACAAAAGCTTCATTCGACCATTACTCTTTCAAATGAATGCTGAACAGGCGCATCATGTCACCTTTAAAGCGATAAAAATCGGTTTTAAAATACCTGGTGTTCAAACTCTGGTAAATGGCTTTTTTGGTTCAGCTAAGGGTAAAGAAAAAACCGTGATGGGCTTAAAGTTTAAAAACCCAATAGGACTTGCCGCTGGTTTTGACAAGGATGCAAAGCTTTACAATGAATTAGCTGCATTCGGTTTTGGTTTTATTGAGATAGGCACTTTAACGCCAAAAGCGCAACTTGGAAACCCAAAGCCTCGATTATTTAGGTTAGTCAAGGATGAAGCGGTCATTAACAGAATGGGTTTTAACAATGGTGGGCTCGACCAAGCGGTTGTACGACTAGGCAAAAAAAAGACAGATTTAATTATTGGTGGAAACATTGGTAAAAACAAGAACACTCCAAACGACCAGGCCGTTTCGGATTACCTGCTAGGTATAGAATCCCTACATGACGTAGTAGATTATTTTGTAGTTAACGTAAGCTCTCCTAACACACCTAACCTCAGAGAGTTGCAGGAGAAAGAGCCGTTGAAAGAGCTGCTAAAAGCTGTTAAAGCAAAAAATAATGCGCTGGGTGCAAAGCCGCTGTTATTGAAAATCGCACCAGATCTTACAACAGGGCAGCTTGACGATATTATAGAGATCATAAATGAACTTCAGTTGAGTGGTGTCGTAGCCACGAATACGACTATCTCCAGAGATGGCTTGCAGACAGATGCTGCTCTAGTAAAAGCGATAGGTGCAGGTGGACTAAGCGGTAAGGTTTTAGCCAGACGAAGTACAGAAGTCGTCAAATATTTACGCCTACACTTGGATCCAGAGGTTGCCATTATTGCGGTAGGAGGGATTTTTACGGGTGGTGATGCACAAGAGAAAATGGACGCAGGTGCAGACTTGGTACAAGTATGGACAGGTTTCTTATATGAAGGTCCCGGAATGGTGCGTAGAATGCTACGTTCTTTGTAAATTCACAGTAAGAACCTACACCAACCTATATAATGACCACTATCTCTATTGTGGAGTGTCCCCGTGATGCTTGGCAAGGATTACACAAATTTATACCCACCAAAGAAAAGGTGAAGCATATACAATCATTAATGAGCTGTGGCTTTCACACCATTGATGCTGGAAGCTTCGTAAGCCCTAGAGCTATGCCTCAAATGGCAGACGCTAAGGAGCTCTTCACCGCGTTAAGGGAGTCGAGATCTCAATCTGATACTCAGTTATTAAGTATCATAGCAAGTGAGGGTGGTGCTAAACGTGCGACGGATTTTGACTTCATAGATTCCTGGGGATATCCTTTTAGCGTAAGCGAAGAGTTTCAACATAGAAACTCTCGAAAAAACATCTCCAGAGCAATCGAAGATCTGAAACGCGTCAAAGACCTGGCGGACTCTCACCAAGTAAAATTGGTGGTGTATTTAAGCATGGCATTTGGAAACCCCTATCAGGAAAGTTATCATACGGATATGGTTTTAGAGCGCTTGTACCAGGCTGAACAATGCGGTGCAGACCTTGTGTCCTTAAGCGACACCACCGGACATGGTAATAAAGCCTCAATAAAAGAACTTTGTGAATTAATGACAGTGCATTCTAATGTTCCATGGGGCGCACATCTTCACAGTACCTATGAAGAGGCTGCTGATAAGGCTAGAACTGCAATAGATGCTGGTTGTAGACGAATAGATACCGCATTAAGGGGTTATGGAGGATGTCCATTTGCATCTGATGCCATGATCGGGAATATGCCCACAGAAAAGGTATTGTCTGCAATAGAAGAATCTAATTATAAACATGATCTGAATCCTCTATCTATTGAAAATGCGTTTAATAGCGCATTGGCCGTTTTTGGTGGCTTGAGTTAATCTATATTTGCATTTGAAGGTTGGTTTGTAGAAACAAACCATAAAAAGGAACCCGGTTTTAGTCCGGGGCTGTGCCAGCAGCTGTAATCTGTGATGAACCCACAATATATCCACTGTGAAAACGGGAAGGAGTTGTGGAGGAGCAGGGAGCCAGAATACTTGACCTTCAATGAATTGGACTTTAATGAGTGCTCTGGGTCAAGTGCTTCAAAGAACTATGAAAAGACTATTTGTATTGATAGTGCTGTTAACCTCTCTAGGTGCACAAGCACAGTCATATGACACTTTATCTACTACTACCATTAGCGAAAGCCTACTTAGGCTGGAAGAAATGCGTACGGCGGCAGATTCAATGGTGTTACTTCAATCTAATGCTGCGCAGTATCTTCTAAAGGACTCACGCTTTCAATTGCGACAATATGCTCCTGGATCTGTGGCTACCTTTAATCTTGGCGGCGCTAACTCAAGTCAAAGTCGTGTCCTTTGGGATGGAATTGATATTTCAAGTATGGCTTCCGGCGTTCTGGATCTTAGTATAGTGCCAGCTATTCTCTTACAGTCTTCAAGTGTTGTAGATGGATCAAACGCAGGATCTTTAGGTTCAAATGGAATGGCTGGTGGTCTGGCACTAAATTGGACGGCCAGTGGTAAAAGAGAATTTTCAACCCTGATTGGATTAACCTCGATAGGAGGCCTGAGTTTTGGAGTGCTAAACGGCGGGCATTTCGGCAACGTTAATTACCGCAGTTTCATACGAGTACAAGAGTCAAGTAATACCTATCCCTATTCCTTGGGGAGTCAAGACTACACTATGACTGGCATGGGGTTCAACGATCTAACGTTCATGCAGCAATACAATGGGGTTTACAATCGGGCCCACTGGAAATCAGATATTTGGTTTACGCAAAGTGAAAAGAGTAACAGTGGATCCATCTTAGCAGCAGGTTCACCCTCGCTACTGCAAGACAGGGCCTTGCGCGCTAAATATTCTTGGCAGAAACGACGTCATAAAATCTCCGCCTTTATAGGTCATGAATGGCAGGCGTATACGGATAAATTAAACGTGATTAATCTAACGGATACAAATACGTACAGACAGTATACGCTACAATATAATTATGATACTAAAAACACCAAAAACCTTGTCGAGGTAGGTCACGTATCTGCTGGAGGAACTTCAAGAGATGCAGCGCTATTAAATATAACCGCAAAGCACGAGACTAAGCTCAATGATTCTTGGAATATTTTGGCCAGAGGAGCCTTCTGGCAGGACAAGATATATGGAGCTGGCCAATTCGTTTGGAGCTCAAAACATAAAAAAGTTCCTATCCAATGGTCTACCGGTAGTTTTTACCGACTTCCCACTATGAATGACCTCTATTGGAATCCAGGGGGTAATATAGCGTTAGCACCAGAACGATCTTATGGCACTAAAGTGAGTGCACTGTATCAGCAAAACGATCTTAAAATTGGTCTTTCAACGGATCAGTTAATTTTCAATAATCTCATTCAATGGACACCTATAAATGGGGGTGTATGGAGTCCTGTAAACCTTGAAAGAGCTTATACCAGTTCCTCCTCCTTATTGATACAGCTCGTCAAAGGTGACGTGAAAAATGAGGTGTCAGTGACCCACCAGTATTCACGTGTATTGATATCGTCTAACTCATCCTCTAGAGGTAAGCAGTTAATTTACAGACCTAACTTTCAAGTAGTTCACACGCTGGATTTCGGGATATTGAAGGGTAGATTACAATTGCGTTCTCATGGAATGGGCAGGCGTCATACACTTCGCGACAATGCGGAGGTTGGAATTCTTAAATCTGAGTTTTGGATGGACATTGCTTACAGCTATTCTTTTATGTCGGGTCAAGTCCAACTGACAGGAAGGGTACACAATGTATCCAACACGAACAAAACCTTTATTCCCTATTACCCCATGCCAGGAAGGCATTATTCAATTAATATTAAATTAAATTCAAAGAAATGAGAATCAAATTAATGACTGCGCTAAGCCTAATGCTATTGGCTATTACGTCTTGTGAGAACACAGTAGATAAGACAGAAAGTATTTATGATGGAGCTACACTGGTCTTAAACGAAGGTGCTTTTACCGGAGGAACAGCAACGATACAGGTAGTGACAAATGATACCGTAATTGAAAATGCCTTTCAATTAGAGAATGGTTTTCCGCTAGGTAACATTGGCCAGCATATGATCAAAGCTGACTCGCTTATCGTGGTGACGCTAAATAATGGAGGAATAGTAAGAGGCATAGGAGCTTCATCACTATTGAGTCAATGGTCGGCAGAGATTTCTTCACCACGTTATGTGGCCTATTCAGGAGAATCAATAATCGTCTCGACTTGGGGATCTAATTTCATTAAAGTTTTAGACCCTTTTACAGGAGTTATTTTGGACTCCATAAATGTGTTTGGGCTGAGTGAGGCTGTTCATATAGATTATCCTGTTGCTTACATCGCATTAAATGGTGGTTTCTCAAACGACCATAGAGTCGCTATTGTTGATTTAGTAACCAAAACTGTTGATACCGTTACCGTAGGAGATAAGCCTAATTCTTTTGTACAAATGAATGGAGACGTTTATGTGCTTTGCGAAGGTTACCAGGATTGGAATACAGCAGCTAACTCTACACCCGCAAGTCTATGGAAGATAGATACAAATACGGGCAGTAGTGTGGAAACTGTAAATGCGGGTTCTAATACAATACATGCTAGTGCGCTGCGCACAGATGGGACCAATCTATATTTCTTAAACAATACCTATAACGGTGCTGTAGTATCTATGGAGCCTAGTTCAATGGATTGGCCTACGTTAGTTCTTACTGCTGGGGTAGGGTACAGCCTTGATGTGATAAACGACACACTTTATGTGCACAATGCTAAGGATTTTGCTAGTTCAGGAGTGATCTATATTTGCGATAAACAAGGGAATACACTAGACAGTATGTCTACTGGATTGATACCTAGACAAATCCTCAAATAATCTACAGAGAATATACGTTCTGGCCTAGACTGTAACAGAGAATAAAAAACCCCGCGACTCGAAAGAATCGCGGGGTTTTTTATTTTTCGATGTAATATTATGCCTTCGCAACTTTGGTGACCCAACTATGAGCACCATAGGCTACTGCGGAGAATAAACCGGTAGATAGTAGCTCAGGCGCGTAAAAAGGAATTGCAGCAATGTAAGTCGCTAACAGCCCTGCTGTATTTTCCGGATATAGAGAAGTTACTGACGCCCATACTCCAAGGTTGCTTATAGCAAAGAATACTAAACTACCAGCAACAAGGCCTAAACCCGCTTTTGCCGTGCCTTTAGAGAAATGACCTATTAAGCTATAGGCGGCAAAACCAAGGTAAGTATAGACAGAGCCGGCATACATAAATACAAATGTATCGGTAGAGTATATCAGGTTATTAATAATTAAATCTGAGGCCATCATAGTGGCTACTACAGCAGTAATAGTTAAAGCCAAGCGTTTCATAGAGAATGCGCCATAGAAGGCCAAGGCACCCATTGCAGTGAAGTTAGGGTAGTGTGGTACTATTCTCGATACAAATGCGAGAATGATTAAACCGGCGAATATTTTAGTTTTAGCTGTCATAGTGTCTGTTTGCTTATGCAAATATAAACAAGCTTTAGTCTTCTTTGAGGTAAGATTCGTAGGTACCGTCTTTTTTAAGAACAATCATTCTAGTGGAACTATCTACAGTCTCTTTAACGTCTATTGATATATCTGAAACTTGCACTGCAGTGGGTTGTTTTGTCAAATCCTCTGAAATCAAAGGTGGAGCGGCCCCCGTAAGTAAGCTTCGTAGGTCTAGGTCTTTGTCGTATCGAGCAATATTTACAATAAACTGAAGGCTTGGTTTATTTCTGCCACTCATCATGTGCAATACAGAAGACCTATTCATTCGGAGATCTTTTGCGAGATCTGCAGGACTCAAACCTTTCGCACTCGCCCACATCTTAATTCGATCTATTACCTCACCCATGTTTCAAATGTAAATCAAAGAAAACATCCGTACAATATGAAATCGGGAATTATTTAAACAGTAATAAAGTGTAGCGCATAACCACCGATAATAACTATACCAATACTTTACTATGAGACATTTAAAGTGTTGATTTATAGAATAATAACACCTAATTGAAATTTGTTTCACGGTGATCAAATAATACTGTTCCACCTTCACCTATTAAAGACATGTGCACCCCTGTTATGGAATCACCAATACGTGTTAACCGCAATACTCCAAAATGATTAGTTTCAGTTGTACCCTGGTGTGTCCTTGTTGAATTCTCTTCTTCATGGTGTGCGAAATTCTTAGAAGTTAAGGGAGAGGCAGTAGCTTCGAAAATGATTTTACCATAGCTATCTAGGGTATTGAGTTCACCATGATGGCGATCACCGGATAGAACAATGGGTACTGCAGGGTCGTTGACCATTAGGTCTATAAGTCTATTCCTTTCTTCAGGGTATCTAGAGACATTATCAAATACTGGTGCGGTATTTAGAAACTGCCCTCCCATTAAGATGATCTTAAATAGCGCGTCAGACCCTTTATACGCTGATTCTAACCATTTTAACTGTCTCTCACCAAATACAGTAGCACCAGTAGAGTCGTGATGAACTCTAAAGGATCTATTATCTAAAAAGAACAGTTCTACTTGCCCTTCCTCGAGTTTAACAGAGCCATAGTAACTCTTATCGTCAGGCATAGGGTAGGACGGCTTCCAGAACTCTTTAAATACCAGCATGGTGTTGTCCATGCCCTTAAATGTGGCTACACAATCGTTAGGTCCAGCATCATGATCGTCCCAAATTGCGAAGTGAGTTCCCTTTGAAAGTACTTCTTGAATCAATTCAGGTTGGAAGGATACTTCGTATCGAGCTCTAATACTATCAATATTATTCCATTCGCCATTCTTGAGATAGACATTATCACCAAGCCACACAAAGGTTGGTATGGTATCTAAAGCATCACTGAGAGCGGGCAAGACCGCAAGGCTGTTCTCGGGATCGTTGCAACTAGAGAACGCTATATACGTAGTAGTTTCTTTTGTAACACACGACTGGTTCAAAAGCAACAACACAAGACCGATAAACTGTTTCATTTGTAAACATTTTTAGAGTAAGCCGAAGTTCATCAATTGAGATGTAACTTCACATTAAATTCCCTCATATATTATCAATGTCTGCATTTGAATACAGTCGATTAAACAACGATTACATCACATATAATGAGCTTATCAACTGCTTTAACTGGGATATACTTGGGTATTCTTCTGAGGAACGTCCTATACTATCAGCGGAGCTAGGCACAGGTGATAAATCTATTTGTATCTGGGCCGGGATGCATGGCAACGAGACAACAGGCCTCCATATTATACTTGAGTTAATTGAAATGTTTCATAAGAAACAACTCGAATTAGAGGGATTTACCTTGCACATTATTCCCATTATCAATCCAGATGCCTACATCAGGAATACCAGAAGGAACGGTATGGGTATTGATATGAATAGAGATTTTAGATCATTTCAAACTGTCGAATCAGCTAAGCTTATAGGCTGGATTAAAATGATTGATCCAGTACTTTGTTTCAATTTGCATGACCAGCGTACTATTTTTCATGTTCTTACCCACGCGGCTTACACGTCGCTACTTGTTCCGTCTAGTAACATAGAACGTACATTAACTCCTATTAGGCGACGTTTAATGAATCAAATAGGAAACGCAATTACCTCGATGAATATTTCATTAAAGGGTATAGGTAGGTACACGGATGAGTTTTATCCCACTGCCGTGGGCGATTACTTAATGTCACAGAAGATTCCGAACGTACTAATAGAGAGCGGTGTTTCCTCTGGAGACATGCAAAGGACACGTGCACGTAAGTTTGGTGTTGGGTTTATTCGAGCCATGCTGATCTCTAACCAAGTTCAATGTGACCTATACGATCTATTGCCCTTAAACGAGCAAGGGCAGCTGGAGTGGGTATTTACAGACGTTCTCTACGCCCATATGAGGGTTGATATTGCTGTAAAACGAGTAGTCGCAATGAATGGCCATCAAAAGGCTGAAATCTATGTGGTTGATGATCTAGGTGATTTGTCCTCCCGTCCAAGGTTATATGAGATCCCAGGCAGCTCTATGGGTATTTCAGATGTATTAACAGTTGACAGACCTATAACTGGAGTTTTTGGAACGGTCGTTTTTGAGCAGGGGCAATTGGTTATTGGTAATTTGCCTGAATAAAATCATCCCCCGCGCAAGCAGGGGATGAAAACTGAATTATTCGGTCTTTTTATTTCCTAGCATCAGTAGGTCTTTTGCAATGATTTCCGTGATATAACGTTTGCTCCCGTCATCTCCCTCATAGCTTCTTGTAACAAGCCTTCCGCTGACGCCTATTTTATCACCTTTTTTCAAGTAAGACTCCATAGTTTGTGCGAGTCCACCCCAAGCAATAATGTTGTGCCAGTCTGTAAGGGTCTTTTTGTTGCCTTCAGCGTCCTTATAAACGGTGTTTGTTGCTAATGTAAAGGTTGTCTTTACGGTGTCGTTGATTTGTTTCACTTCTGGATCAAGACCTAAATGGCCGATAAGCTGAACATGATTCTCCATAATTATATAGGTTTTAATTAGTCCTTATAATTTGAGGAGGGCAACTTCCATCTCCTATAATTGTGAATAAGTAAATGTTATCTACAGTGGTCTATTTATGGTATTGATCTTTGTTAATGCGGCATTGACGTCACCATTGCCTAAGTTTAATATAGCCTCACAGTGGTCAGATAATTTCGTTGCTTGAACTCTCGATAGAGGTAATATGCTTAAAGAAATAATAGTACAGTTAGGTTAAATATCAATTTGTGCGTGTGTCATCTGAATTGTACGTTATTTTTGTGGCATGCGTGAACGAGTAATCATTATTGGTGGTGGAGCGGCTGGCTTTTATGGTGCTGTGGCTTGCGCTGAGGCAAACCCTGAACTAGAAGTAATCATTTTAGAGAAGGGTAAAGAGGTTCTTGGTAAGGTACTTATCAGTGGTGGCGGACGTTGTAATGTTACCCATGCATGTTTTGACCCAAGGGAATTGGCTTCTTTTTACCCTCGTGGTGCACGCGAATTATTAGGACCATTTCATAAATTCCAACCTGGCGATACTATGGAATGGTTCGCTGACCGAGGTGTTGAGTTAAAAATAGAACAAGACAATCGCGTTTTTCCTGTGACCGATTCTTCCCAAACCATTGCAAATTGTCTTTTAGAAATGGCAGACACCTCTGGTGTAGAAGTCCGTAAATCATGCGGTGTAAAGTCATTTGTACTGTTAGAAGACAAGCGATGGTTGGTTACGACTACAATGGGAGAGGAGTTGATTGCTGATAAACTAATGGTCGCACCTGGATCTTCAAAAGTCATCTGGGACCAATTAAAAAAAGTAGGACATAAGATAGTGGAACCCGTTCCATCACTATTCACATTTAATATTAAGGACGATAGGATTAAAGGATTAGGCGGTATTAGCCTTCCTAAGGCCACCGTCCAGATAGCATCTTCGGATTTAGAAGCTTCAGGACCATTGTTAATCACACATTGGGGAATGTCTGGCCCAGCGGTACTCCGCTTAAGTGCATGGGGCGCACGTGAATTGAATGACAGGTTCTATAGATTCCCCATCTTGATCAATTGGATTGGAAAAGACGAAAACGATGTCATTACTGATTTTCTACACGAGAAAAAAGTCAGTGGAAAGAAGCGTATAGGCAATCATGCCCAGTACCAGGTTCCATTGCGCTTGTGGAAAAACATGATTATTGCTGCTGGTATTTCTTCAACGGCAACTTGGGGAGATATATCAGGGAAGGAGTTGAAGGCATTTACGAGTGAACTTTGTTCGGCTGTTTTCCAAGTTACGGGGAAAAGCACCTTCAAGGAAGAGTTTGTTACCGCCGGTGGAGTGGATTTAAAAGATGTTGACTTCAAGAGCTTTTCTTCTCGTGTAGTTCCTAATCTATATTTTGCAGGAGAGATTTTGAATATCGATGGCATCACAGGAGGATTTAACTTTCAAGCAGCATGGACAGGAGGATGGCTTGCTGGAAACGCGATGGCAGGATTCCCGCTAGATTAGTCCTAAGGCTCTTAGATCTGCTTGAACTCGCCTTCCTCTTGATTTTAGACCGGCATTACAATCCTCCATGATAACGAGAATACTTTGTTCCAACTCTTGGGCCAATTCCGGATACCGCTTAACCATTCGATAGGCAATACTCATCGAATAGATACCCGTAAAGGCTTTTTCTACCACGGCATTTAATAGGTCTAAATCCTTGCTAGCTCTTACTATCAAGTCTATGTACACCCGTTTTTTATCAATAGCGTGTTGGTTTAGAGCGTCTTCAAGATTCATTTAATAAAAAATAACAGACTTAATGATGAAAATATTAGAAATCTAATTAAATTAGCATTGTAGAATAGAGGTACTTCTAGATAAATTAAAAGTGCTTCGTTAAAGATACACTGCTATGAACTATGTTAAGAACAACCTGAAGTTTCTTCGAAAAAAAGAAGCATTAACTCAGGAGCAACTCGCTACTAAAATAGCAGTAAAGAGAGCCATGATTGGAGCATATGAAGAAGGTAGAGCAGAGCCTCGTCTGCACACACTTCAGCATTTAGCAGCCTACTTCCAGGTTCGTTTAGATGATTTCGTTAATAGAGATCTTTCCGGATCAAGCTCTATACCTAAAGCATATGTTAGCGGTGCACAACTTCGTATTCTCCCAGTCATCGTAGATGGTACTGATGAGAAAGAATTAGGAACCTTAGTTCCTGTAAAGGCATCAGCAGGATACCTCAGTGGATATGGTGATGCAGATTATATAGGAGCCTTACCTAGATTCTCTATGCCTTTTCCGGAGCTCCCACAGGATCGGACATACCGTGTATTCCAGATAAGGGGAGAGAGTATGCTTCCTATCAAGCCAGGCGCTTACGTCATTACGGAGTACCTACAGGATTGGAAGTCTATTCGTAATGATGAATGTTACGTATTGATCACAAAAGATGAAGGTGTCGTTTATAAGCGGGTCATAAACAATCTTCATATAGGGGAGCTTCTTTTAAAATCTGATAACTCACAGTTTGCTTCGTACACCGTACCTGTGGATCGTTTAGTCGAGGTTTGGAGGGCTGTAGGTTACACAAGCTTTGAACTTCCTGCTGCAGGAAATAATCAAGATATATCGCAGCTTATGCATATGATGTCAGATCTAAAAAATGACATGAGTAAGCTGAAAGAAAACTAACAACAAAGAAAAAGTATTGGATTAGTAGGTGTTTGAGCGACTTTTTGGTCGCTCGAATTGTCTGTGTATTGCCCATTCGTAACTAATAAACATTAGAATCAAAGCCTTTTGGACCGCTCAATATTACATATGGATCTAGATACGTTTTTCGTATCAGTAGAGCGCTTGATGGATTCGAGGCTTCATGACAAACCTATTATAGTAGGAGGCACAGGGGACAGGGGAGTTGTTGCAGCATGTAGTTATGAAACTAGAAAGTTCGGAGTTCACTCTGCCATGCCCATGCGTATGGCTAGAGACTTGTGTCCTGAGGCTATTATCATACGCGGTAACTCTGCTAATTATTCTAAATATTCTAACCTGGTCACAGACGTTATTAAGGAGCAAGTACCTGTATATGAAAAAACTTCGGTAGACGAGTTCTATGCAGACCTAACAGGTATGGACCGCTTTTTCGGCACGTTCAAGTTTTCTAGTGAATTACGTGAACGCGTGATTAGAGAAACTGGATTACCAATCAGTTTTGGACTATCCAGCAATAAAACAGTTAGTAAGGTGGCTACTGGTGAAGCAAAACCTAACAACAAAATTTATATTGAAAAAGGACTAGAGTGTCCATTTTTAGCTCCTTTATCTGTTAGGAAAATTCCGATGGTAGGAGAGAAAACCTACCAAACATTGCGAAACCTAGGTGTGCGACGTATTCAAACGTTACAAGAGATGCCGCTTGAAATGATGGAAAGTGTAATGGGAAAACAAGGCTCTACTATTTGGCATAAGGCAAATGGCATAGACCAAAGCCCTGTCATTCCTTATCTAGAGCGTAAAAGTATTTCTACAGAACGCACTTTCGCAAAAGACACTATCGATGTATTAAAGCTAGAAGGCATCATTTCAGCAATGACGGAAAACCTTGCTTATCAACTCCGTCGTGGTGATAAACTTACTTCGTGCATCACCGTGAAAATCCGGTATTCAGATTTCAATACCCATACACTTCAAGCCCGTATTCCTTATACAGCAGCAGATCACATACTTATGCCTAGGATAAAGGAGCTCTTTAAAAGACTATTTGAAAGACGCTTGTTGGTACGTTTGGTTGGAGTGCGTTTCTCTCATTTAGTAGGAGGTGGTTATCAAATGAACATGTTTGAAGAGAGTCAAGAACTGAGTAATTTGTATAGCGCCATGGATCATATTCGACAGCGTTTTGGTGACCGTTCAGTTTTACGTGCAGTCTCCTTAGGGACGAAAACCATCGGAAGAACAAACCCGTTTAACGGCGATCCACCACCACTATTAGCAAACAGACATCAATAAGTAAAGTCATTAACCCTTCCCAAGGGCTTGCAGGTACGTAAGTGCACAAAACGCAGTTGAACAGAAGTTAAGTATATGGAATGCTATTAAATACGCATAGTTATTACAGTCTGCGGTATGGAGCACTGTCGCCTAAGGAATGGATAGCGTTTTTTAAACAGCAGTCCTGGGAAAACATGGCACTGACAGATATCAATACGACATCAGCCTGTATGACAGCTTTGTATCTATTGAAAGACGAACCCAAAAAACATGTAGTAATAGGAGTTGACTTTAGAAATGGCATAGAGCAGTGCTATGTGGTACTGGCAAAAAATTGGGAAGGATTTCGTCAGATTAACGATCACCTGTCTTGGCATATTTCAAATAAGGTGCGTTTTCCTGTTCGGCCATCTGCTATAGAATTAAGCCATACATGGATTATCTATCCTTCGTGTAACAGTATTGATATAGAAGACCTTGCTAATAATGAGATGTTTGGGGTTTCTCCAGCTCTTGTTCATTCATTACACGTATCTAAGTGGAAGAATATTGAGCATAAGCTTGTAGCGATGCCTACAGCGACATTTAGAGGTAAGAGAGATTTTAATGCACATCGTCTTCTAAGGGCAATAGATAAAAACACCTTACTAAGCAAGCTCTCAAAGGAAGACCAAGCGTCAACAAATGATCTGTTTCATGACGAAGAAACCCTTCTTCAATTGTATTCACGCTACCCTGGGTTACTCAGAAACGCACAACAGATACTTGACTCCTGTCATATTGAATTACCGGATCAAGCATCATTGAATTTACAAACCTATACTGGCTCATCAAGCAAAGACCTGGACTTACTAAGAAAGCTTTGCTCAGATGGCTTGTCTTATAGATATCCGAAGGTTCACTTTAAGGTCAAAGAGCGTATTGAGAAAGAGTTAGACTTGATTGAAAAGAAGAATTTTGTTTCGTATTTCTTAATCAATTGGGACATTGTTAACTATGCCCAGAAAAGAGGATATTTCTATGTAGGACGTGGGAGTGGAGCAAATAGTATAGTCGCTTACCTATTGAAGATAACAGATGTGGACCCCATAGAATTGGACCTGTATTTTGAACGTTTCATTAACCTTTACAGGAGTTCACCGCCGGATTTTGATTTGGATTTCTCATGGCGTAATCGTGATGATATTACACAGTATATTTTTAAACGATTTCCACATACTGCATTGCTAGCAACCTATCATACTTTCCAGTACAAGGCAGTAGTTCGTGAGCTGGGAAAAGTATTTGGCTTACCTAAGCATGAGATAGATCTATTGAGTAAGGGCAATAGCGGAAAATTGGACACGTTAGCACACCTAGTTTTTAAGTACAGTACCTACATACAAGGGTTTCCTAGTCATTTAAGTATCCATGCAGGAGGCATTCTTATTGCTGATCAAAGTATACATTACCGCACAGCGACATTCATGCCTCCAAAGGGATTTCCAACGACACAGTTTGATATGGTTGTAGCAGAGGATATAGGCCTGCATAAATTTGACATACTCAGTCAACGTGGTCTAAGTAAAATTCAAGATACACTTGCTATAGTTCGGAAGAATCATCCCGGAAAAGAGTTGATAGATATACGTGATCTTCAAAAATTTAAGGAAGACGAGAAGGTAAAACACTTGTTGAGGAATGGATTAACAGTAGGCTGTTTTTATGTTGAATCTCCTGCAATGCGAATGTTACTCACAAAGCTTCGGGTAGATACCTATTTAGGGTTAGTGGCAGCGAGTTCTATTATTCGCCCTGGCGTAAGTAACAGTGGGATGATGCGTGAATATATTTTGCGTTTTACAGATTCATCTAAAAGAAAAGAGGCCCATCCGGTGATGCTAGAGATTATGCCGGAAACATTTGGAGTAATGGTCTATCAAGAAGATGTCATTAAGGTGGCTCACTATTTTGCCGGATTGACCCTAGGGGAAGCGGATGTCTTGCGCAGAGGTATGTCAGGTAAATTCAGATCTAGAGAAGAGTTTAAGCGAGTGGAAGAGCAATATTTCGATAATTGTAAGACGAAAGGGTATTCGCTAGAATTGGCACAAGAAATATGGAGACAAATAGAAAGTTTTGCAGGTTATGCTTTTGCAAAAGGGCACAGTGCTTCCTATGCGGTTGAAAGTTACCAGAGTCTATATCTAAAAGCCCATTATCCATTAGAATATATAGTAGCAGTCATTAATAATTTTGGAGGCTTCTATAGAACCGAGTTCTACGTACACGAAGCTAGGAAAAACAAAGGCTGCATTGAGCCCCCTTGCGTGCAGAATGGAGATTATCCTACCGTTATTGATGGTACTCGTATTTACCTAGGCTTTATTCTTCTTCATAGTTTCGATCAGAAAACAGGGATAGAAATAGCGCATATACGCGAGGAGGGAGGTCCATTTGAAGACTTAACTGACTTTGTAGAGCGTGTTCCCATAGGTATTGAACAAATCACCTTACTTATACGAATAGGAGCTTTTAGATTTACCGGCACTTCTAAGCAAACATTATTATGGGAAGCGCATCATATGCTAAAAGGAAGGGTTAACAAAGACGTAGTGGCAGCATCACTCAGCTTATTTAAAGGAACCATACAAACACATCATTATAAGGTACCACTGTTGAATCAAACGCTTTTAGAATCTGCTTTTGATGAAATAGAACTTTTAGGATTTCCATTATGTAATCCATTTGAATTAGCAGATGAGCCCATGGAACTGGGGACTATGGCATCAGAATTATCTCAGAAGCTTGGACACTTCGTTGTTGTTTATGGTTATTTAGTCACGGTGAAAGACACGAAGACAGCTAAAGGTGATCGAATGAATTTCGCAACATTTATTGATTACAATGGTGATTTTTTAGACAGTGTGCATTTTCCAAATATCGCTAGTCAATTTCCTTTTCGAGGAAAAGGTTTATATAAGATTCAAGGGCGTGTTGCTGAAGAGTTTGGTTTCTATTCAGTTGAAGCTTCTGCATTATATAAGGTAGCTATGGTGCCTGATCCTAGGTATACTGATACTATCGCACGTTCAAGCGACAACTATAGTAAATCATCGCAGAGCATGAAGCGGGGTATTAACCAGACAAATACATCTGTGTAAGTATTTAAACCATGGTGTATTTAAAATAACAATTTAACATAATGTATATTATGATTTAAAAATACTATATATAAAAAAGAGCCCCAGTAAATATACTGAGGCTCGCTAATATTTTATAAGAACTTGGTTATTCTCCCGCAGCTTCTAGAATAGTTTTCATATCAAGCGACTTTTGATAATCACCTGTTTTACGATAAACTTCCATTAGTGCACGTACAATATCCATATCGTCTGCTTTGAGCTCCAATGCTTTTTCAAAGTAAACGAGACTAGTAACAAAAATATCCTTCTGTTTCTTTCTTAAGGCATCATACTTGCGAGTTTCACTTAATCCTAAGCCATTCATTTGTTCTGAAATCTTATTGGCACGATCAATGAATACTAATCCACACATGTAAGTAGCATCGCTCAATGTTGGATCTATTTCAATAGCAGCTTGATACTCGGTTAAAGCAGCATCAAGATCCTTAACCTCTGTTTGAAGAATATTACCTTTTACGAAACGATAAATCGCTTTCTCTGGGCTTTTAGCAATGGCCTCATCCAGGTTTGCTAAGGCACCATCATAATCTTTTTTGTCTAAAAAAGCTTGTAATTGAATATCTAGCAAGTCCTTGTTTTCAGGATACATAACGCGTGCTTCAGACAATGCTAAATCATACTTCTCTGTGTCTTCAAGTTTCTTGTAAGCATTAATTAAGCTTATAAATACACTTGGGCGAACATCTTCACCAACACTAGGATCAACAGCTAAGCCAAGCTCAACATCTTTAGTCATTAATGCCTTATTTGCATATTGCTTTGGTTGATCAGTCGTTACATAGGTAGCTGTGTAAGTGATTCCTTTATAGCCCAAGTCCAGACAAGCACGGAATGCATCAACACTAGCCTCTGTATTACCCGCCATGCCAGCAATGATACCGGCATTGAAAAGAAGACCAGTGTCTAGTTGTGCAAAATCACCTAACAGCTCATTTTTCTTAAGTTCATAAGCACTAATGTATCCGTTGTATGAGCTTTCGTAATCCTCTGACTCATAAGCGGTACCAGCAGCAACTAGATAGTTGTATGCAATATTTGGCACTTCATTTTTAGCGTCTTCTGTATAACGAGGCTTGCTAGATGTGCTTTCGTATTTAATAAGATCAAGTATACTCCTAGCGGCAACATCGTTCGCATCAAGAGCCAATGCTTGAATTTCAGCAACAGGTGAGGCGGCAATTTTTAAATAAATCAGTGCCTTGTTGTAATAAAACTTAGAGAGTATTTTCTCCTTAATCTCACTTTGATTTTTACCCTCAATAATAGTTGAAGCTTCGTCAATAAAACCCTTAGCCTCAACAAACTCATTTCCTCTAAGTGCAATTATCGCACTAGTTACTTTTGGAGCTTCTTGTGCTTGAACAGACATTGCTGATAAAGCGATAACGGCTACAATAAACTTCTTCATTCTTTCTACTTTTATTTTATGGTTGACGTATTAGGTCCTATTATACAGAACAAACACTGCGCCAATTATAAATTCTAGTTACTCTCCACTCCATCTTCTTCTGACGAAGTTTGATTTTCATGGTTTTCAGTGCCATCAAGGTCTTCCGAAGAACCCTCTAAGACTCCTTCCAAACCTTCAATCTCTTCTTCTTCTTCTTCCGAGGCAGGTACTTTAGCTATGGAGGCTATTTCATCATTAGTTCTTAAGTTGATCAAACGAACACCTTGAGTAGCACGGCCCATAACTCTTAAGGTATCTACGCCCATACGAATCATAGTTCCCTTCTTAGTAATGATCATTAAATCATCTTCATCATTAACCACTTTTAGAGAGACCAATTCACCGGTTTTCTCACTTACGGTAATGGTTTTAACACCCTTGCCACCACGGTTGGTAATTCTATAATCATCTAATGAAGAACGTTTGCCGTAGCCTTTTTCACTCACGACCATAACATCAAATCCATCACCTTCTTTAACGACGATCATGCCAACTACTTGATCAGTTTCTGAATCAACAGTTATAGCACGAACACCCGATGCGTTACGTCCCATGGAACGAACTTTATCTTCGGAGAAACGAATTGCTTTACCACTACGTAGAGCCAACATAATGTCTTGCTCTCCGTTGGTTAGTCGTGCTTCTAAAAGAGTGTCACCCTCACGAATGGTAATAGCATTGATGCCATTTATACGTGGCCTACTATAGGCTTCAAGTGGAGTCTTCTTAATGATGCCCTGCTTGGTACACATGACGATGTGGTGGTTATTAATATACTCTTCATCTTTCAAGTTGAGAACATTAATAAAGGCCAACACCTTGTCATCCTGAGGTATATTAATGAGGTTTTGAATTGCTCGACCTTTACTTTGTCTAGAGCCTTCAGGAATTTCATATACACGCATCCAGAAACACCTTCCTTGCTCCGTGAAAAACAGCATGTATTGGTGGTTCGTAGCAACAAAGACATATTCTATAAAATCTTTGTCTCGAGTACTTGCTCCCTTACTTCCTACTCCTCCTCTATTTTGCTTACGATATTCGCTTAATGGTGTGCGCTTAATGTAGCCGGCATGAGATATGGTCACTATAACTTCCGTATCCGGAATCATATCTTCTATACTTACGTCGCCACCAGCATACTCTATATCTGTACGACGCTCATCACCATATTTCTCCTTAATCTCAAATAACTCATCCTTAATGATCTTCATTCTTAGCGGCTTGTCGCCAAGAATGCTTTTCAAATAATTAATGGTTTTCATCAATTCTTCGTACTCAGCCTTAATCTTACCTCTTTCAAGGCCAGTAAGCTTCTGAAGACGCATTTCTAAGATTGCCTTAGCTTGAATTTCACTGAGTTTAAACTCAGTGATTAATCCACTTTTAGCTTCATCTGGTGTTGCTGAAGCACGAATTAACTTAATCACAGCATCTAGATGGTCAATCGCTATAAGAAGACCCTCTAATACGTGTGCCCTTTTCTCAGCTTGACGTAGCTCAAACTCAGTACGACGTACAACCACTACATGTCTATGCTCAACAAAATGACGAATCATATCCTTGAGATTCAACATCTCAGGACGCCCTTTAACAAGAGCGATGTTATTCACTGAAAATGAACTCTGTAGCTGTGTATATTTGTATAATTTATTTAAGACAACATTAGGAACAGCATCTCGCTTTAGGACATAAACGATACGCATACCATTTCTGTCACTTTCGTCTCGAATATCCGATATTCCTTCTAGCTTTTTGTCATTAACCAGATCAGCGGTTTTCTTAATCATGTCCGCCTTATTGACCTGGTAAGGAATCTCTGTAACCACGATGCACTCGCGACCACGCACTTCCTCAATATTTGTCTTAGCTCTAAGCACGATGCGACCTCTTCCTGTATGGAAAGCATCTCTAACACCTTCGTAACCGTAGATGGTTCCACCTGTAGGAAAATCTGGTGCGCTTATGTATTGCATAAGACCATCGATGTCAATCTCAGAGTCATCAATGTATGCATTAATCGCATCTACCGTTTCAGTCAAGTTGTGTGGAGGCATGTTCGTTGCCATCCCCACAGCAATACCTGATGCTCCATTTACTAAAAGTGCCGGAATTCGAGTGGGAAGTACAGTTGGCTCCTTCAATGAATCATCAAAGTTTAATTGCCACTCTACAGTATCCTTATCTATATCTGCCAGCATGTCCTCTGCGATTTTCCGCATACGAACTTCTGTATAACGCATCGCAGCTGGGCTATCTCCATCCACTGAGCCAAAGTTACCCTGACCGTCAACGAGCATGTATCGTAAAGACCATTCTTGGGCCATACGAACCATGGTATCATATACTGAGCTATCTCCGTGTGGGTGGTACTTACCAAGCACATCACCTACGATTCTAGCAGACTTTTTGTAAGATTTAGTGCTGGATACACCCATGTCATGCATACCATAGAGTACACGTCGGTGAACCGGCTTGAGACCATCGCGCACGTCAGGTAATGCACGTGATACAATGACCGACATCGAATAATCGATGTAGGAGCTTTTCATTTGCTCCTCAATATTTACGCGAATAATTCTTTCTCCCTGCGCCATATTGTCAGTGTTTAGTTGGGACAAAGCCCTGTTTTTTAGGTAATCTTCAAATATAGCCTATCAGCGGGATTGTAGGGGAAATTAGGCCCTATTAGTTAAGTGTTTTATCCACATGTGGATGTTAACAAAACCTTAGAGAGGATACTTATGTTGTCAGTTTAATATCATCTAAATTTATATAATTGAGTGTGGCATATATTATGCTGTACCCAAGACCATTCAATACCCTATAAACATGGAAGAAAACTTCAGCCCAAGAGTAAGAGATGTGATTACCTACAGCAAAGAAGAAGCGATGCGACTGGGTCACGATTACATAGGAACAGAACATTTGCTTTTAGGAATCTTGAGAGAAGGTGAAGGCACTGCTATCGAGATCATCAAGGACTTAGGTCTTGACTTGAAAAACATTCGCCATAAAATTGAAGGGCTTTCTGCACCGTACGCCACAAATGCCCCAGGTACGGCAAAAAACTTGCCGTTAACTCGTCAAGCAGAAAAGGCATTAAAGACCACTTTTTTAGAAGCTAAGTTATTTCAGAGCCCAGTCATTAGAACCCCGCACCTCTTGCTTTGCATTTTGCGTAATGACAACGACCCTATCAGTACTATTATGGCGCAAATGGGCGCGTCTTATGACGCTGTAAAAAGTGAATACCAGAATAACCACATCCAATCAGATGCTCCATTAAACCAAGAGAAGGAGGACACAGCGATGAGTTTTGAAGATGATGATCTTGATAACCCCGGTGATGAGTCCCCACGCAAGTCTAATGGACCTGCTACAGGTAATAAAGAAAAATCTAAAACGCCTGTTTTAGACAACTTTGGTAAGGACTTAACAAAAGCAGCGGAGCAAAACAAACTAGATCCAGTTGTTGGGCGATCTAAGGAAATTGAGCGTGTAAGTCAAATATTAAGTAGAAGGAAAAAGAATAACCCACTTTTGATAGGAGAACCAGGGGTGGGTAAAAGTGCTATTGCAGAAGGGCTAGCACTGCGTATTTATAACAAGGAAGTAAGTAGAGTGCTTTTTGATAAACGCGTAGTCAGCTTGGATTTAGCATCACTAGTGGCTGGTACTAAATACAGAGGGCAGTTTGAAGAGCGTATGAAAGCGCTAATGAACGAGCTTGAAAAAAATGATGACATTATATTGTTCATTGACGAACTTCATACCATCGTTGGAGCCGGCGGAGCGACAGGTAGCCTCGATGCATCGAACATGTTCAAGCCAGCACTAGCGAGAGGAGAAATACAATGTATTGGAGCTACTACCCTAGACGAATACCGTCAGTTTATTGAGAAAGATGGTGCGCTAGAACGTAGGTTTCAAAAAGTAATCGTAGATCCTACCACACCTGACGAGACCATTCAGATCCTGAATAACATCAAGGACAAATATGAGGATCACCATAACGTACTTTATACGCCTGAGGCTATTGAAGCTTGTGTGAAACTTACTCAGCGGTATATATCAGATCGACACTTACCTGATAAGGCTATAGACGCCTTAGATGAAGCTGGCTCTCGTGTACACATCACAAACATTGAAGTCCCTGAAACTATTACCCAATTGGAGCTTCAACTCACCAATATCAAAAAGGAAAAAGTTCGAGTAGTGAAATCTCAACGTTATGAAGAGGCTGCGCAGCTTCGTGATAATGAAAAGAAGGTTGAAGCCGAATTAGAAAATGCCCGTGTTTCTTGGGAAGACAGCATAAAGTTGAATAAGAAGACTGTAAATGAAAGTGATGTTGCAGAGGTAGTAGCAATGATGACAGGTGTCCCTGTTCAGCGTGTTGCTCAGCAAGAAATGGACAAGCTTTCGAAAATGGATGAGCTGCTCAACGCTTCGGTTGTAGGACAAAAGGAGGCAGTTAAAAAAATCGTTCGTGCCATCCAGCGCAATAGGGCTGGTTTGAAAGATCCAAAGAAACCAATCGGATCTTTTATATTTCTCGGACCTACAGGGGTCGGAAAGACCCAACTAGCTAAAGAATTGACCAAATTACTTTTCGATAACGAAGACAATATGATTCGTATTGACATGAGCGAATACATGGAAAAGTTCGCTATTTCTAGGTTAGTTGGTGCGCCTCCGGGATATGTCGGATATGAAGAAGGTGGTCAACTGACAGAGCGTGTACGTAGAAAGCCCTATTCAGTGATTCTGTTAGACGAAATTGAAAAGGCTCATCCGGATGTATTTAACTTACTACTGCAGGCTTTAGATGATGGTCAAATTACAGATAGTATGGGAAGGAAGGTTGATTTCAAGAACACTATCATTATCATGACCTCTAACTTAGGCTCACGACAGTTAAAGGATTTTGGAACTGGTGTTGGGTTTGGAACAGCAGCGAAGGATCAGAAAAAACAGGATTTAGAAAATAGTGTAATACAAAGTGCTCTGAAAAAAGCATTTGCACCAGAGTTTTTAAATAGAATAGATGATGTCGTACTATTTAACTCTTTGTCTAAGGAGGATATACATCAGATTATCGACATCGAATTAAAGGGTTTATTTGGTAGAATTGAAGATCTGGGTTACGGCATCACTTTAAGTGACGAAGCAAAAAGTTTTGTCGCTGACGAAGGTTTTGACGAGGCCTTTGGAGCTCGTCCATTAGCTCGCGCCTTGCAAAAACTGATAGAAGATCCACTTGCCGAGAAAATCATAGGCAAGGAACTTGCCGAAGGTGACACAGTGGCGATAGGCCTAAATGATAAGGAATTAACCTTTACCATCGAAAAAGGACCTGTTATCACTGACGCATCTGAACCCATTGAGATCCAACCAAGTCTAGCGCCTGGAAAGGAGCTGCAAGATCCCGAAGAGAACGTAGGTTAGAGTTCTATGATTTGGCCTGGACGTTGCTCAGCGAGCTTCATTCCAATAGAATTAATAGTGGGTGATGGACTAACTGTAATAAAGTGGTCTCTCACCCACTCTTCGTTATGGAGATAGTCATTGTTTAAATAAATACCCGTTATGGTCCCCTTTTCCATAAAGATGGCGCCTAAAGCTGGCTCAAGTGGGATGATGAGTTTTTTTGAATTTGAAGATGTAATTGTATCTAAGGCATCGGAATCACTGAGTCCTTCACGTTTAATTAGGTCTTGGAATCCAGAAAGCCATTGCTGACCTGTGAGGTAAGATCCAAATTTTCTCAACGCGCCAGACCCTATTACCTTTTGAATAACCCATTTCACTTCTCCCCTGCCATTCTCAAAAGCATACAGTCCAAATTTTAAGGATTGCCCTTTTTGTGCTTTGTTTAATTGTGGCCAGTATTGACGTATCAAATGGTCCTCATAAATAAGACTTAGAGTTTCGTTAGGAAACTCAGTATACTTTAGACTGAAACACTCTTTCATTAACCGCTGGTACTTTGTACTGCCCTGATCCGTGGAGAAATGTTGTGTTATGCGCTGTTTAATATTATTCGCTTTCCCAATGTACAGTGGTATTCCAAAAGCATCATTTAACTCATAAACCCCATGGGTTTTGGGTAAATCATCAAACTGTGTCGCAGGAAGATGATCCGGCATTTGGATACGTTTGAGCAGTCCCAGTTTAGGATCATTGAGAAGTTTGTCATCGTAATCAGAATGAAAACAATGAATCAGCACCTCTGCAGCGCAAAGCGCATCGCTGAGGGCTCTGTGAGGATTGTTATTTTCCACTGTTAGCACTCGGCCAAGGTTTCCTAATGAGTAACGACCAAACTCAGGAAATGCAGCGCGTGCATACTTTACGGTGCACAGCTTTGGCATTCGCCAGGAATGACCTAATACTTTAAAGGCGCTCTCGATAAAACTGTAGTCAAAATTTACGCTATGAGCTACAAAGACATCCCCATCCAGTGCTATTAACAACTCTGGTACGAGATCAGCAAACGTAGGTGCATCTGCCACCATGTCATTTGAAATCCCAGTAAGCATTTGAATATTGTATGGAATTGATCTCGCAGGTTTTACTAGGCTAGACCATTGATGAGTAATCTTATTGTGCTCTACATGAACCACCCCAATCTCCGTAATGCTATTTCCATCCGGCTTTCCTCCTGTTGTTTCTATGTCTACGACTACGTATTTCACGTTGGGGAATTTAGGTAAAACATCGCGTTGTGGTGGAGATAGGATTGTATATTTATCCTCTTATGACTATTCAAATAGGCAACCACAGCATTGCATACCCTAATTTAACATGGTGCTCCGGTGTAACCGTGGTAACAGGTCCTTCTGGTGTGGGTAAAACCACATTACTTAGAGCCTTACACGGACTAATAGACTCCGAGGAAGTGGAGCACATTATAGGGAATAGAACCACTGCATTAATGCCGCAACAAAACACATGGGTGCCTTATTTGAGAATGTCAGATCATTTTAAATTGGTCCCGGCAAAGGCAACTTTAGATCCTTTAGATACTTTAGGTGTCTCTGCCATCAAGCATAAATTGCCTCACGAACTTAGCGTAGGCCAGCTGCAACGTTTGTCCTTAATGCTTACTCTCAGTGCAGGAGCAACAGTTGTTCTATTAGATGAGCCTACAAGCGCCTTAGATGATGATTTAGCAGTAGCATCTATTAACCTTATCAAATCATACGTAGTCTCTCACCCAAAGGCCATGGTTATTGTTGTTAGTCACGATGAACGATTAAAACATGCCTTTGTGCAAGAAAACTTTTGGAGTCTATGAGACAAATTTTAGTTTTTTGGTCAGCGCAACTAAAAAGACGAAGTGTACAATTCATTCTCACTGCACTACTGTCCTTTTTGGTAACAGCTGGAATTCAAGGCCCACATATTTTAGAACATTACCTCTATTCAAAATGGCAGCAGAGTGCTCAATACGCTGATGTAATCATTGGCCATAAGGGATCACCCCTTCAGATAGTGGCAAACACCTTATATCGCTTGGAAAATCCAACAGGTAACATAGATTCAAATACAGTCAATTTTTGGAATAGACACCCCCTAGTAGAAGAAAGTTGTGCGATCTCCTTAGGTGATAATATAAATGGATTCCCCTTAGTAGGTACCGATCATAATTATTATCGTTGGGTTGGGATCACTCTTGTTGAAGGAGAGTTTCCTAAAAGTCCTTTTGAAATTGCGGTTCCTACTAAGCTTGCTAAAACACTTGATATTGAGTTAGGTGACGATCTTTACACTTCACACGGAAGTGATGCTAGAGGAGAGAAACATAAACATCACAAGTTGATAGTGACTGCATTGACAGAAGGTGAGAGACCCTCTGATAACGAAGCTTTTTTCACTACAGGGGATGCTTATACGTTCATGCATGACGGCCTGAATAACGGCAGCGTCACATCATTGATGTTGAAGTTAAAGTCTAAGTCCGCACTACTTATGCTTCCTAGACTATTAGACAATCGTCCAGATGAACAAGGTGCCTTCCCTGTTTTTATTTTTGCGCAATTACAGAAACAATGGGAGCCTACTTTACGTAAAATCCGTACTTGGGGACAAATTGTGCCGATCGGAATTGGAATAGTATTCATATCCTTTGCTTATTTCTTAGGAGGTACGCAGCGAGAAGCGCTGGCCTTCTTACGTATTCGAAAGACCTCATTAATCACAATTTATTTCGCATTATATGGTCTGATTATTTTAAGTGGATTAATTGGAATTCTAGTCACCTATCCCCTGATGAAGATATTCTTAGATGAAAGCGGTATACGATCTGCCTGGTTATTGTCATTAGCCCCTGTTGGAGTATCGGCCATACTTTATATTACTCAACTGATTAAAAGATGAAAAGACTTCTGTTAGCCCTATTACTGTCCATGCCGAGCCTTGTGAATGGACAACAGGTTCTTCCATGGGAACTACTTGCTGTCCCTTATGCCACAACGCCCGACGGTTTATATGAACCACAATTCCCGGCATGGCTAGACAAATACAAAAATCAAGAAGTTATTCTTCAAGGATATCTTGTTCCCGTTGATGTGGAAGGGAATCAATATGCCCTGAGTCGATATGCTTTTTCTTCTTGTTTCTTTTGTGGGAACGCAGAACCTAATACGGTAGTCGAATTAATTTTTAGTGAACGCCCTGACGCCTTAATCACAGATCAATTTGTTGTGGTTAAAGGAATCATCGTATTTAATGAGAAGGATCCTTACCGTTTGTTCTTTATTCTACAACAAACCTCATTTCACGGATGAGAGGGTTACTTACCATACTCCTATGTTTTGTTGGTATAACCAGTTATGGTCAGCAGAGGTTAAAATGGAGCACTTTCGAAAGACTAGAGTTTATAGAGGTTTATAATGAAGATCAAGCGGCGTGGTTACAACAGCCCATATGGAGTGAGTCACTTTTAAACTGGGACGGTGCCCTGGTTAAGATTACGGGTTATGTAATTGCGCTGGATGTAGTCAGTAAAGAATATGCCTTAAGTGCCTTCCCCTTTGCAAGCTGTTTCTTTTGTGGTGCAGCGGGCCCAGAGAGCGTATTAGAGCTTAATTTCACTCAACCCCAAGAGTTTCTCACGGATGATGTTATGACCTTCAGTGGTGTTCTAAAACTGAATACGGATCCTCTATCCTTTCCTTTAACCTTGATTGATGCCGTATCATTAGAATGATGAAGAAAGTAATTACATTCCTAGTTTTGCTATTAGGTTCGATACTGATCCTATTTAAGATGGGTCCAACTTCCAAGGCTCCACGCTATGTGGATCAACTGGTTAATTTTTCAACGCCACTTTCTGAATTACAGGATAGTATTTTCTTGTCGGAATTGGGGATGAATGCTAAGCCTTGTGCTTATGGCGAAGTCAAATGGGCAGATACGATTGGAAAAACTGATGTTGTTCTGCTTTATCTTCATGGATTTAGTGCCTCTCAACATGAAGGAGATCCACTTCGTTATACGCTAGCAAAACATTTTAAAATGAATGCTTTTTATCCCAGAATGTCAGGTCACGGCTTGATAGAACCCGATTCTGTTCGTATGCTAACTTTCACAGCGGAAGCAGCATGGCTTAAGGCTCAAAGAGATTTCTCACTAGCACTGTCCTTAGGTGAAAAAGTTTTTCTAATGTCTTGTAGTACAGGAAGTCCGTTGGCATTGCGATTAGCGGCGACTTACCCTGATAAGGTGATTGGATTAATAAACTATAGTCCTAATATGGGACTCCCCGACCCCAAGACTAACCTTATTAATGGTCCTTGGGGATTAGAGATTCTAAAAACATTATCAGGTACCTCGCATAGAGTCGTTGACTTCCGCAAAGATGGCATTATAGAACCGTGTAAGGCCACTGGTTACAGCTGGGAGTCTGTTATTCAAATGCAGGAAGTCGTAGAATCGTTAATTAATGAAGAGATGCTTAATAAGGTTTACGCTCCAGTAATGAATATGGTTTGGTACGAAACCGAGGAGCTTCAAGATATTGTGATCAGTATCCCTAAGGCGAGAAGAATGCACGCTTCTTTAGGGTCATCGAAAAAATACTGGGTAGAAACCGCAGCTCGTGAACATGTCATCTTAAAGGGTATCACTAGTAAGGATTATGCCAGGATTGAGGCGAAGTCAATAGAATTTTTAGAGGAAATCTTGTAGTATGCATTTTGAGTATCCAATAGTTTTGTGGGGATTGCTAACGGGGTTAGTACCTGTATGGATACACATGTTTGGAAAGCGTCCAAAAAAAACAGTGGATATTCCTTCATTAATTTGGCTGAAATCAATCACGCCGTCAAAGCATAGAAATCGCAAAATCAAGGATTTCATGGTACTTGTGTTGAGGGTGTTGACCATTCTCATTGTAGTGGTTGTTCTAGCAAAACCTAATTGGCCATCCACTATTAAGACCATTCAAATTGACAATTACCCGGCAAAATGGTCAGAACGTATCTCATGGATGCCGCCTCTCATTAGTACACTTGAACCTGGTTTATATAGGGTTTTCTCTAGAGACGGGACCTACTTGGGAACTATTGACCAATCGGCTATAGAAGGCTTCATACCTCTATTGGAAGCTACGGTGAATGAAGTTGTTTCTGTGGATGGAGCTATTCTTATCTCTTATGGCTTCGCTCCTATTCCTATGGCATTTCAAGACTATTTGTTGCCGTTGAGAAGGAATCAATTTAACACCTCAATCAAAAGAGAAAAAAGTAGCCATTTAAGTAATACATATCAGCTTATAGGAGGAATTGACTCCGTGGAGTGGCAATTGCAATGGGATCAAGATGTAGTGGATAGACAAAGAGAACTGGAATACCAACTTGACTTTAGAGACATTAGAGGTGTAGATTCAACAATGTTGACAATTCTTGGAGACTCCATTATTGAAGACAATACCGCTAAATTCTATGCATCTGAGAAATCTAAAATGGTGATTTGGTCCGTGAACCCAACGGTTCCCCAAGAATTATCCTCTATGCTTGATAAAGGGGACACCCTTGTTTATTATAATTCGAATAATATTTTCAATCCTTTTGAATTTCAAACTGTAGTCCTTTATGGCTTTGACTTCATTCCACAAATCATGTCTGATTTCAGTGGTCAAATACTTCGTTTCCCTTCTCAAAGTGTTTCCGTTGAGTTAAGTATGACCCAACCGGATATGACCGATGGTTTTTTTGCCGATTTCTTTCTGGGAGCGTCTATCCAAAACCAATGGCCTATGTATAGTGAATCGAGTTCTATAGATTCGGGATCATGTATACTCTCTGGTTCTATAGGATGCCTGGCAAGTATTTCTAAGCACAACAATCAACAGATTTACCAACAAGGATTTGTCACGTTGGACTGGTCGCACCCTTACTTTACGGCACTATGGCAATGGGCAGGGCTTCAAAACCAGTTTAAAGAAATACTTCCATGGCCATTAGGAAAGGATTCGTACGACATGAATATTAAAGATTTAGAGGTGTTAGGAGCACGTTATGAACTGGTTTCTATCGATGGGAGGCCCGCTAAAATCATAAGTTTTTGGACCATTGAAAAAATCGGGTTGGCTCTTGCATTGTTTTGCGCCTTATTAGCCCTTATTTTTGCTAAAATTAATTCGTGATGAAGCTGCTGTTTAAAAATGCCTACATCGTTGATGTACAGAGTCCATACCACCTGCAAACGGTGGATGTTCTTGTAAATGAAGACCAGATTATTTCTATTGGTGCTCCAGGAGAAATTTCCGCAGAACATACGATCGATTTAAACGGCTCCACTTTAACAACGGGCTTTGCTGAATTACACAGTGACCTTGGTGAACCGGGTAACGAAGAGAGTGAAGACTTAAATTCAGGTTCAGCTGCTGCTGCTGCGGGTGGTTTCACTGCTGTTGGAGTAGTTAGTAATGGAGGCAACCATATCGAGAACAAACTAGGTATCGATTTTATATTGAATAGAAGCGAAAGTTTACCCATTCATTTGGTTCCTATTGGCACCATGACCAAGGGCGCTAGAGGAGAAGAACTAAGTGAAATGTTTGAAATGAGCACGCTAGGTTCAAGTTTATTCGGAGACTATAAAAAAGGAGTCTCGAATGCCAAGATGGTTAAGCTCGCCTTGTTATACTCAAAACCATTTGGTCGTATTATGGTGCATCCTGAAGACCATAGCTTGAGCGCTGATGGAATGATGCATGAGGGTGCAGTAAGTACTTATGTTGGGCTTAAAGGAATTCCAGAGATTGCAGAGGTGATACAAATTAAGAGAGACCTAAGTTTGCTTGAGTACACAGAGGGTAGTCTACATATTGCATCAGTATCCACGATAGATGGGATTAAATGTATCAAACAGGCCAAGGAGGAAGGTTTAAATGTTACTTGTAGCGTAAACCTTCACCACCTTATCTTCACAGATGAAGACTTGTCACAATATGATACTTCATTAAAAGTTTCTCCCCCGATACGTTCTGAAGTCGAACGAAACTATTTATGGAATGCTGTAATAGACGGCACTGTAGACTGCCTAGCGGTGGATCACCTTCCAAAAGATATTGAACAAAAGCAGTGTGAGTTTGACATTGCAGCCCTAGGAATGGCCGGTTTTGAAGGGGCGGTTTCAGTTTTTCTAGACCGCTATGACCTTTCTCCAGAAAGAATGCAAGAGGTCTTTAGTAGTGTGCCTAGAAAACTATTAAACTTGCCTGAGCTTAAAATTATAGAAGGTGAAATCGCTGAGTTTACCATTCTTTCCTCTCAAGAGGAATACGTTACGGGATTTGCTTCGAAAGCATTTAATAACCCATTCAAAGGAAGCAAAGTAAATAACTCTATTAAAGGTGTTTATGTAAAAGGGAATTACTTGTCGCTAGCGGAGTAACTTAGGTCAACTTTAAGTCCGTCATAAGCCAATTCCATTCCAGGCTGAAGTGAATCCATTGTAGCCTGATGAGTCCCCATGTAATGGCTCATATGAATGAAGTAGGTCATCTCTGCGCCTATTTCCGTTGCTTTTGACACCGCTTGTTCTAGGGTGAAATGGCCGAAATGATTTTTATGGTGCAGAGCATCCAAAAACAACGTTTTTATTCCGGTGAGCTTAGCCATTGACGCTGGCGGAATGTGATTCACATCTGTTAGGAACGCTATGTCCCCTATCCTATATCCTAGTATAGGTAAGTTTCCGTGGTCTATAGGAATTGGAATGATTTCAATTCCCCTCACTATAAAAGGTTTATTCTCGTCTATTTCAAATGCATCAATTCTTGGTGCACCGGGATAAGGTTGTGTCTCGAATGCATAGTGGAAAGCTCTTTTAATCCTATTAATTACCCTCGACTGTCCAAAAATAGCCATTGCATTGCCCGATCTAAATATCATGGGACGTACGTCGTCTAAACCCGCCATATGATCCTGGTGTTCGTGGGTAAATAGTACCGCGTCCACTTTAGAAAGTCCTTCTCGTATCATTTGCGTTCTAAAATCAGGGCCTGTATCTATCACAAGATGAATGCCATTCACTTGAATGTAGGCGGAAGTTCTTGTACGATTGTCCTTTGGATCGTTACTGGAGCACACCTCACAATCACATCCTATCACCGGTACACCCTGCGATGTTCCTGAACCCAGTAATATGAATTGATTAATTGGCGTCATTGGTTCAATTATTTACATTGTTTTTCCCATGCTGACAATAAGGAAAGTTTAAATTTGTACTTACATCAACCTATACAAAACAGTATGAAGGATCGTGTTGTCCTAACCACCGCTCAAAAGGCTCTTAAAATTAACCTAAACTCTGACATCTACGGGACGTTTGCGGAAATAGGTGCCGGACAGGAAACTGTTCGTGAATTTTTCAGGGCTGGTGCGGCTTCAGGTACTATAGCTAAGGCAATGAGTGCATATGATAAGGCATTTTCCGACGATATTTATGGTATAGAAGAGGACAACAGGTATGTCACTCAAAGTCGTTTAAAGAAAATGTTGAGTCACGAGTACAATCTTATAGAAAAGAGATTAGATCGTGATATACATCCTGATAAAACGTATTTCGCTTACGCAAATACCGTAGCAACGATCAATTTCACCAAAACCTTCAAGGGCCATGGTTGGATGGGTATACGTTTTCAAACAACACCCGATCGCGAAACAAATGAGATACTTATTCATTTTAGGTTGCACGAGAATGAGGCAAAGCACCAACAAGAGACTGTTGGACGACTGGGTACTAATCTAATCTTCGGGGCTTACAGACATTATGACAATCCCAAGGAATTTTTACTAGGTCTCTACGATAATATTGACCAAGATGCCATAGAAATTGATTTAATAAACTTTTCGGGACCTGATTTAGATGATGTTGATAATAGATTGATGTCTCTGCAATTGATTAAAAACGGTTATACAGATGCTGTTATTTTTGGCCCACAGGGAGACAACTTACTTCCGGCAGAACTACTTTATAAGAAGCATATATTAGCTATGCGTGGGTCTTTTCGCCCAGTTACAAAAGTGAACATGGATATGATTAAGCGCGGTTATGACATGTTTACTAATGATAAAAAAGTTGATCCGGAAAAAACGGTTGTGCTTTGGGAGATAACCTTGAACAACCTACTGTCAGATGGGGCTCTAGATGAACAAGACTTTTTAGATAGGGCTGAAATTCTATGCAGCCTTGGTCAAACGGTTTTAATATCTAACTATCAGCAGTACTATAAACTGGTGGACTATTTTGGTCGATTCTCGAAGAAACGACAAGGATTAGTGATGGGTGTCAACAATCTTACAGAACTATTCAGTGAAAAATACTATCGCGACCTACAGGGTGGTATTTTGGAGGCGTTTGGACGAATATTCTCGAAGGATTTAAAAATCATGGTTTATCCATTGATTGACCATGCCAACGAGGGTAAAGTCATGCGAAAAACAGATGCGCAAGTACATCCACGATTTAGGCCAATCATGGAATACCTCATATTTCACAATAGAATACTTGATATTGAGGAGTTTGATCATGAGATCACTAACATATTCTCTAGGGAAGTGTTATCTAAAATAAAATCCGGAGATCCTGGTTGGGAGAATAGCTTACCGCAATACGTGGATGCTGTTATTCGAGAAAAAAAGTTGTTTGGTTATACTAAGGATGCTAAACCCTAGATCATAGTAGGTATAGGCACATATACAAACGGCCCTGGTTTAGGATCACCTTAATTTGCAGCCAATGCCTGTTTATAGGTAAATAAACATCTTTCTCTTGCCCATTTATGGTCTACAATTGGATCCGGATAGTATTGAGTCTCTAGCTCGGGAATCCATCGATTAACGTAAACACGTTGCTTATCAAATTTCTCTAACTGTGTTGTAGGATTAAACACTCTGAAATAGGGTGCTGCATCTAGACCGCTACCGCTAGCCCATTGCCATCCACCAATGTTAGACGCTAGGTCAAAATCTAGAAGTTTTTCAGCGAAATAGGCCTCGCCCCATCGCCAGTCTATCAGTAAATGTTTCGTAAGAAAACTAGCTACAACCATACGCACTCTATTATGCATATATCCAGTTAAATTAAGTTCTCTCATTCCTGCGTCCACCATGGGGTAACCTGTCTTTCCTTTGCACCATGCGTCAAAGTGTGATTCATTATTCACCCATGGTATCGCGTCGTACTTAGGTTTGATAGACTTCTCTCGACTTTCAGGAAAGAAATAAAGTGCCATTTGAAAGAAGTCTCTCCAGATGAGTTCACTTAAAAATGTGTCATTAAGTATCTGAGCTTCCCTAGCAACTTGCCTTATACTAATGGTACCGAATCTCAGGTGGAGACCAATTCTAGTTGTACTCCTTTTATTAGCAGGAAAATTCCTAGTCTCATCATATTTACTGATTATATCTGAGTGAATTTCAAGTTGTGGTAGTTCTATTTGTGTAGGATAAAATCCCATATCTTCTAGCGCTATTACCTCCTCACCACTCCATTTTAAAAAATTTCCGAAATACTCTTGATTAGGATAAGGTTTACTGTGATCGGTCGTGAATAATTTTCGCCATGCCTTTGCGTAAGGACTGTATACTAAGTAGGGTGTTCCGTCTGCTTTAACTACTTCATTTTTTTCAAAAATAACATGATCCTTTCCTCCAATTACCTCTACCCCTTGATCCTTCCAAAAGGAGGCTACCATTAAATCTCGTTTTAAAGCATACGGCTCATAATCACGGTTAAAAAAAACCTGTTTTACATCATAAGTAAGTGATAGCTCTTTCATCACTGCCTCAGGGTGACTGTAAAAGACTTTCAAGCCACTCCCGAGCTTTTTAAGCTGCTGGTCTAATGATTCTATAGTTCTATGCAAGAAAGTCACTCGGGAATCTTTTGAATCCTCAAGTTTAGAAAGAATGTCTTTGTCAAAAATAAAAATAGGAAGTACAGGTGTTTCAGATTTCAATGCTTTCCATAGGGCCGCATTGTCGTCTAGGCGCATATCCCTGCGAAACCAAAACACACTTATAGACTGCATATTATCTAAACGACTCTAGGAAGGAACGCTTAGCATCTACATTGTTGAAGTTACCATGAAAAGCCATTGTCACGGTAGAGCTATGATCATCCTCTACCCCTCTTGTCTTAACGCACATATGATCTGCCTCCAAGTATATAGCTACATGCTCCGTTTGTAAACCTTCCATTAGAGCTTCTGCAATCTGACGTGTCAGACGCTCTTGAACCTGTGGTCTTTTGGCAAAGTGTCGAACGATACGATTTAACTTAGACAGCCCTACAACCTTATCGCCTGGGAAGTAAGCAACATGACATTTACCTATAATTGGAACAAAATGATGCTCGCAATGAGAGTGTACTTTAATGTTTTTCTCAATCAACATTTCCTTGTACTCGTACTTATTCTCAAATAGCTTCATCTTTGGCTTATTCAGTGGATTAAGTCCTGAAAAAGCATCGTTAACGTACATTTTAGCCACTCTTAGTGGCGTGCCACTTAGGCTGTCATCCTTTAAATCTAGCCCTAGTAAGAGCATGATATCTTCAAATTTTTCTGCAATTTGAACGATCTTATCTTCATTAGATAAATCAAAAGCATCCGAACGCAATGGCGTATCAAGAGAAGTGCCCAAATGTCCATTTAGCAGCTCTTCTTGTTGTTCTGGTGTATAAATATTCTCGTGTTTTGTCATTTATCGAGTGTGTTATAATCCATGATACTCCACAAAATTTCTAGGAGTTTCATAAAGCGTTACAGAGAGTTGTAAGTGTTCACCTAATTCAGGCTTGAGTCGGTTCCATATCACAAATGCAATGTGCTCAGCAGTTGGATTGAGTTCTTTAAACTCTTCTACCTGCTCATTCAAGTTCTTATGGTCGAAATGATCCTCGACTTTAATTTTAATTAGATCCGACAATACTTTCATGTCAATCAAATAACCCGTCTTAACATCTACCTCTCCGGTAACACTTACGATAAGCTCGTAATTATGACCATGATAGTAAGGATTATTGCATTTGCCAAAAGTAGCGAGGTTTTCCTCTGTACTTAATAAAGGATTATGCAATCTATGTGCTGCATTAAAGTGTGCTTTTCTAGAGACCGTGATCTTCATTGTTCCAAAAGTTTAAGAATCTATCATAAATAATTTTGAACCATACCGTGTACTTTTCAGGATGTTGCTTTATATCTAAAGCAACCCATTCCACTGAATGCCATTCAAAGCTGTCTGCTTCGTCAGGGTTAATTTCAGGATCTTCGTTCCATCTAGCAATAAGAACATGATCAAATTCATGCTCTGTTAAATCATTATCTAATTTGGCCTTATAAATAAAGCTAAATATTTTACTTACGTCACAAGTGAAACCCATCTCTTCCATTAATCTACGTTGTGCAGCAGCCTCTACGGTTTCTCCATCTCTTGGATGAGAACAACAAGTGTTTGTCCAAAGTCCTCCGCTATGGTACTTGTGTAATGCACGTCGCTGTAGTAGTATTTCGTTTTGATCGTTCATCGCGAAAACAGAAAATGCTCTATGCAGTTTAGCTAGGCGATGTGCTTCCATTTTCTCCATCAGTCCAAGAGCATTATCGTGCTCATCGACTAGGATAACCTTTTCAAGCATTGTTAGTTTATTTAAATCCAATTAATGGTATGTCGCAGGTATGAACTAACTAACAGTCCATACTTACGCTTGTTTGATATTCGAACCCGTTTACTAAGGACAATGTCACAGTGGGTTTTCTTTATTTTCTTGAACAAGCTATAATAGTAAACATAAGCGATATAAACACCGAATCTTGCGCCCTTTGGTAGCCGTTTGATTCCAACAAAACCAGCAGCAAAATCTATTTCTATATCTGCTTCAATAGCAGCCTTAGTTTCTTCGTTAAAATCATTTAAATCAACACCGGGGAAATAAGTCCTGCCGAGACTGTGGTAATCTGCATTCAAATCTCTTAGGAAATTGATTTTCTGGAAAGCTGAGCCTAACTGCATAGCTGGTTTTTTCAACTCCTCATATCGAATTTCAATACCATCTACGAATACCTTTAAACACATAAGACCTACTACCTCGGCACTACCAAGTATATAGTTTTTATACGCCTGTTCGTCATAATCATTCTTATAAAGATCCATTTCCATAGATTTTAAAAAGGTCTCTATAAGATCATGATCAATTTTGTACGCATTAACGACCTGCTGAAAACTATTTAAGATTGGATTAAGGCTGATTTTATCATCGATTGACTCAAAAGTATCCGACCAAAACTTTTTAAGAAGCTTTTCCTGAGGATAACCTTCAAAGCTGTCAACGATCTCATCAGCGAAACGCACAAACCCATAGATTGCGTAGATAGGATCATGGTACTTCTTATCCAAACCTAGTATACCTAGTGAAAAAGAAGTACTATAAGCCTTCGTAGTCATCTTTGAAGCACGAATGCTTACACTGTCAAATAATGCTTTCATCCAACCTCCCTATTTATTAAAATCTTTTCCAATTTCCCTGCTTACAACCTCACCGCTTATTAAACAAGGAGGAACTCCAGGACCTGGTGTTGTAAGTTGTCCTGCAAAGTAAAGATTATCAACTTTTTTACTCTTCAATCGAGGCTTAAAAATAGCCGTTTGATCTAGAGTATTCGCTAAACCATATGCGTTTCCTTTAAAACTGAAATAATCAGTCTGAAAATCCGCGTAGGCGAACGATCGTTTAACGACCACTCTATCCCTAATAGTAACACCAGCAAAGGACTCTAATCTGTCCATCATAATATTATAATACTTCTCGCGTACTTCTTCAGTATCATCAGCCATACCAGGTGCAGTGGGCATTAGTAAAAACATGTTTTCATGTCCTTCAGGAGCGATGCTCTTATCTGTCTTTGATGGCGCACTTACATAGAACAATGGCTTAGTAGGCCACTGGGGGTCTGTGAATATTTCGTGAGCATGTTGATCTAACCCATGATCAAAGAATAGATTATGGTGAAGAACATTAGGGACATCGCCTTTGACCCCTAAATAAAAGAGTAACGATGAAGGCGACATTTTACGTTTATCCCAATATTTTGAAGAGTACTCTTGGAATTCAGGTGAACTCACTTTTTGATCGAGATGATGGTAGTCCCCTGCTCCAACTACAATATCAGCATTGAACGATTCAGTATTGGTAAGAACAGTTTTAATAGAACCGTTATGGTATGTAAATCCTGTTACCTCTGTATTCGTGTGAAATTTAACGCCTTGCTCCTTCGCTACCTTAATCATGGCCTGAATTATCTTGTTCATCCCACCCATAGGGTACCAAGTACCTAGTGACATGTCTGCATAATTCATCAAACTATATAGTGCCGGAGTATTTTGAGGAAGAGCCCCTAGAAATAATACAGGGAACTCAAGAATGGCCTTCAATTTAGGATGAGAACTAACCTCCGCAACATGCTTGCGAATGTCTTTTAACATATCCAGTTTGAATAAACCTTTGGCAATACGGAGATCTATATATTCAATAATTGATCTACCTGGTCTAAATACAAGATCCTTTATTCCGACTTCGTATTTGTAAGCCGCTTGCTTCAAAAATCTCCTGAGTCTTAATCCGGACCCTGAATCTAATCTATCAAACATAGCCTCTAGTTCCTCCATAGAGGGACTTTGATCCTCATAGTCGTCTTGACCGAAAACCACTCTGTAAGAGGGGTCTAATCTTACTAAATCATATAACTGATCGATACTGTAATCGAACGCCTTAAAGTATCGTTCAAACACATCTGGCATCCAATACCAGCTTGGCCCCATGTCGAAACTAAAGCCTTCATGTTCCCAAACCCTTGCACGACCTCCAAGCTGATCATTTTTTTCAACCAAGGTGACATCATAACCATCTTTGGCGAGAAAGCTAGCGGCACTGAGCCCTGCAAAACCTGATCCTATAACTATAACTGACTTCATTTTGTGGCGGTTGGCGGTGTATTAATGTCTTTGATCGGCAAGTTTTTCCATCATTTTTTTGCGAGCAAGAAAAATCCTCGACTTTACAGTACCTAGAGGAATCCCGAAATGCTCTGCTATTTCCTCATATTTAAAACCTTCATAGTGCATAAAAAACGCATCTGTGTAATGTTTTTCTATAGAACCTATTTGCTCCATAATATATTCATTGTCAACATTTGCATCAGTTAGTGACGACTTACTTGCCTCACTAGAGTTCAAGAAGTATTGACCATCCGTTTCATCGACAAAAGTATTTTGTTGCTTCTTACGGCGGTAATTATTAATGAATGTATTTCTCATGATAGTATAAAGCCATCCTTTCAAGTTTGTACCTGTAGCGAACTTATCTTTATTCTTTAAAGCTTTGAAATACGTGTCTTGAATCAGATCTTGAGCGTCGTCGTGACATTTAGTTAATTTCATTGCCAGTTGATGCAAAAAAGCTTGCTCTCTATCAATAAGTACTCCAAATTCAGCAGTAGACATAATAACTTTGTTTAACAATTCTTATATAAAGTTAAACAAACTATCTCAACAGGCTGTATAGTTTTTTTTTTTAAAATAAACTAACTAACAATCCCTAAATGGATTTGCTTAGTTCCTTTAAGGTGCTGTAAATGCTGATATTTTTGAACGAACGGGACAACTGCGTAGCCTGAAATTGATAACCAGTAAGACATACCTTAACTCCTTTGTTACCAATTAAAAGATCTAAATCATCTAAATAGGCATCTAATTCACCCTGCTCAGGGTGTGTTGTGAATGCACTTACTAAATAATCGATTTTTTGATGATCAACTAAGTCAACCAAATATTCTTTAGGTAAACTTTGTCCTAGATAAAAAACATGGTCACCGCGTTCTTTTAAAACGTAGGCTAGATAAAGAATACCTATCTCATGTAGTTCATTAGCAGGTAAGAAAAGAGCAAAGGTTCCATTTTTCGCAGATTTTGATGTCTCTAGGCTGTCTATCGCAGCAAACAACTTTTGACGTAACAATGAGGACATAAAATGCTCCTGTGAAATACGCACACAACCACTTAACCATAGTTTACCCAGTTCTTGAATGAAGTCACCAACCACTTCTTGAAACGTTGCATGTACTCCATACAGTTCAATGCAAGTTGCCATAACCGCCTCGAAGCGAGCAACATCAAAGTTTAGGGTACTTATTTTTAGCTCATTGAGCTCGTATTGATAATCGCCTAGATAAGGAGAAGCATCTAACGCCTCTTTCGCAATTTGGTCTGGGTTTAATTTTGAAATTTGACCAATTTTCATCCCATTGGAGATCAATACCGATGTATTTAAAACAACCCTAAGGTCAATATCGTTATAAAAACGAATGTTTGTAGCAGTACGCTTTGGCTCAATCAGCTTAAATCGTTGCTCCCACGCCCGGATGGTGTGTGCCTTGATACCACTAAGCTGCTCAAGATCTCTTATGGAGTATTTACTTGTCATACTAGGTTAACGCTAGTGTGTATTTATTGTTCTGGGAATAATCATCAAGTATAACTGTTTACTCTCGGAAGCGCCTACTTCGTTTGGTATATTTGCACATTAATTATATTCTTAATGTCCTTAGAAAGCGAAATTAGCATACGTAGAACATTCGGCATCATCTCACATCCTGACGCTGGAAAAACTACCCTTACAGAAAAACTTCTTCTTTTCGGAGGTGCTATTCAGGAAGCTGGTGCTGTGAAAAGCAATAAAGTAAAGAAGGCTGCAACCTCAGATTTCATGGAGATCGAAAAGCAGCGCGGTATTTCTGTTGCTACTTCCGTCATGGGTTTCTATTATAAGGGCAAAAAAATTAATATTCTCGACACCCCTGGACACCAAGACTTTGCTGAAGATACCTACCGTACTTTAACTGCTTGCGACAGCGTCATTGTCGTTATTGATGTGGCTAAGGGTGTGGAGCCTCAGACAGAAAAGCTTGTTCAAGTATGTAGAATGCGTGCTACTCCTATCATAGTATTCATCAATAAACTGGACCGGGAGGGAAAAGATGGGTTTGACCTGATTGACGAGGTTGAGCAGAAGCTCGGATTAACCTTATGCCCAATGTCTTGGCCTATAGGCATGGGGCAACGATTTCAGGGTGTATATAATATTTGGGAACGAAATTTAAATCTGTATAGTTCGAATAATAAGCAAAGAATTTCCGAAGGCACCTCATTTAAGGATATTCACAGTTCAGAGCTTAATGGCTTTGTAGGAGATGAGGCTGCTGAAGAACTACGCAACGACATGGAACTTCTTGATGCTGTGTATCCACCGTTCAACCAAGAGTCCTATGAAAAGGGGGAACTTTGTCCTGTGTTTTTTGGTTCGGCCTTGAATAACTTTGGCGTTAGAGAGCTTTTAGACTGTTTTCAGGAAATTGCTCCTCAGCCTCAACCTAAGTACGCAGAAGAACGTCTCGTTCTGCCCAATGAAACTGATTTCTCTGGATTTGTATTTAAAATACATGCTAATATTGATCCTAATCACAGAAACAGAATAGCATTTTTAAAAGTGGTAAGTGGAACATTTCAAAGAAACAAAACTTACTTGCATACAAGAACTGGTAAGCCATTCAAGGTGAGCGCTCCTACGGCGTTTATGGCTTCTAAAAAAAGCACTATTGATGAGGCGTTTCCAGGAGATATTATTGGAATACCAGATAATGGATCTTTTAGAATTGGAGATACGGTTTCCGTTAAGGAGGATTTACATTATGTGGGCATTCCATCCTTTTCCCCTGAACACTTCAGGTTTATCAATAACGCTGATCCATTAAAATCAAAGCAACTCAACAAAGGAATTGACCAACTCATGGATGAAGGTGTTGCTCAGTTATTCACATTGAAGCAAAATAATCGGAAAATTATTGGTACCGTAGGTGCACTGCAATATGAGGTTATCCAATACAGATTGGAGCATGAATACAATGCTAAATGTTCTTATGAAATGTTCCCTGCCTTCAAAGCCTGTTGGATAGAGAGCTTCGATGACGATCAACTCAAGGAATTCAGTTCTTTAAAACAACGGTATTTAGCCGAAGATAAATTTGGCAGGTTGGTTTTCTTAGCAGATTCTAAGTTCTCCCTTCAAATGGCTCAGGATAAATTTGATAAAATCACTTTTCATTTAAAGAGCGAATTTTAATGAGTCACGTTATTAATTACCGTCTTAACCAATTCTCTTGGGCCATAGCTGCAGTACTATTTCTTCCGTTGCTGTTTACTAAGGGTATGTTTTTTGACGGATTGACTTATGCCAGTATCGCACGAAATTTAAATGAAGGAATGGGTTCATTTTGGATACCATCGTATACACCATACATACATCCTGAGTTTTACGAACATCCTCCCTTCTCTTTTGCCCTTCACAGTATTTTCTTTAGGTTGTTTGGTGACCAGCCCTGGGTAGATAGGATTTATGCTTACACCATGTACGGATTGAGTGTGCTTATGATCCGCAGGATATGGGCGCTCTTTACGCCATCAGTTCATCGAGCGTGGATTCCACAATTATTATGGACGCTCACTCCTACTGTTATTTGGTCCCATCAAAATAATCTATTAGAAGCACCTTTGTCTGCGGCAATCTTATGCGTGGTTTGGCTGCTGTTTGAAGGTACACTTAAGAGAAACTATATATGGAGCGTTGTTGGTGGACTGGTGTTTTTTGTCGCCCTAGGAATCAAAGGGCCAGTAGCATTATTCCCATTAATGACTTTGCCAATCATGGCTGTTCTTTATCCTGAACATCGAAGGGCTGCTCTTACCTCTATGGTGCTGATGGTCTTCTCTTTTAGTTTATTATTTAGCTACTTCTATACGTATGAAATTAATTTTAGTACGTTTTTTAATGGCTATCTAAATAAGCAACTTTTCCCAACTCTACTTGGGAATAGAGAACAATCAGGGAATGCTTTATCTAGCCTTATTGAAATCACGAAACAGTTAGCCTTACCTCTGATTGTGTTTGTTATATTAAGAATTAGATCAGGCCATGCATACGCTCTAAGACGGGAGAGTATGTTCTTTTTTGCCTTAGCCATCTGCGGGACACTTCCATTCTTTTTCATGGACAGACAGCATCATTATTATTTTATGCCTTCCATGGTATATTGGATGTTAGGATTTGCCATGTTGTTGGAACAGTCTCCGTATCCATGGAATATCCAGAGAAAGAAATGGGTAAAAGTCTTGACTTTAACTAATCTAGGTCTTTGGGTACTGGGGATAGGACTAAGTATCTTTTATAGTAAAAGTCCATCTCGAGACAAGCATATGATTCGGGCTGTAGAACAAATTGCACTAAACTACCCTAGTCAATCAGTTAGAATTGAGACTATCGCAGATTATTGGGGACTTTGTGCTGTTGGAGCTCGATATGGCAAGGTTTACTTTACTGAAAACACTGATGTAGAGTTATACCTAGTTTCGGAAACAGCTGTTATGCCAAGTAATTATGTTTTAGTGAATACGTTCAAGAAATTCCCAATGTTGCTGTACAAAAAAACCGCCCTCGAATAGAGAGCGGTTTCTAGTATAAGGTAAACCTTAAATAAGGATTTACTCAGCTTCCTCTTCGCCTTCCATGAACTGTTCCATCACAAGGTTACTCACTCCCATATTGCTGAAGCCTCCATCGTTGTAGAGGTTTTGCATGGTAACTCTTTTTGTGAGATCTGAAAAAAGAGTAACAATATAGTTGGCACAATCTATCGCTGTGGCATTACCTAAAGGAGACATCTTTTCTGCATAAGCAATAAAGCCGCCAAAGCCCTTTACACCAGAACCGGCAGTAGTAGGCGTAGGACTTTGTGAAATTGTATTCACTCTTACGTTATTTTTCATTCCCCAGTGATATCCAAAACTACGAGCAATACTTTCTAAATAACTCTTGTTATCAGCCATGTCGTTATAATCAGGAAATGTACGCTGAGCTGCCATATAGGTCAAACCCAGAATTGATCCCCAATCGTTCATCGCATCATGATGCCATGCACTCTTCATTACTTTATGAAAACTAACTGCGCTTACGTCCCAGCCCTTTTGAAGCCAATCGTAGTTCATGTCCGTATAATGCTTGCCCTTCCGAACGTTAACGCTCATGCCAATAGAATGAAGAATAAAGTCAATTTTACCTCCAAAATGCTCCATAGCCCCTTTCATAAGGTTGTCTAAATCTTCCATGCTGGTAGCGTCAGCAGGAATAATAGGTGCATCTATAGCTATTGAGAGGTCGTTCAACTCTCCTAATCTCATTGCGATGGGAGCATTAGTTAAAACAACTCTTCCGCCTTGAGCATGTATTGCTTCAGCCGCCTTCCAAGCAATAGAATCCGCATTGAGTGCGCCAAATACAATTCCGCATTTACCGCTGAGTAATCCGTGAGACATACTTTGTATATTTATTTAAGTTGCTAAAATAGACTTTAGTGATCGTTTAACAAGGATTCCGCTTGTTTCTTGGCGGCAGCGGTAACTTGCTCACCACTCAATATCCTTGCGATCTCTTGTGTTCTTTCCTTCTTATCTAAAACATGAACCGTTGAATAGGTGGTGTCTGCCTGCTGATGTTTTGAGACTTTCCAATGTACAGAGGCTTTAGAGGCTACTTGCGGTAAATGAGTAATGGCTATAATTTGTTGCTTTTTAGAAAGCTCTCTCATTAAAGTACCCACCTTTTCCGCTGTTGATCCACTAATCCCTGTATCTATTTCATCGAAAACCTGAGTGCTCAAAGAAGCATGTAGACCTAAAACAGCTTTTAAGGCTAGTTTAACTCGACTTTGCTCACCTCCTGAAGCAACTTTGTGCAGTGGTTCCATACTGCTCCCAGGATTGGCGGCAAACAAGAAGAGAGGTTTATAGGTACCGTGTGTCTTGGCGCCTGTTGCAGACCATTCAAGTTTCATCCTTGCCTTAGGTAGATCAACTCGATCCAAATAATCCTTGAATGCATCTTCAATTATTATTGTAGCCTGAATACGCTTTTGATGTAACTCTTCACCGTAAGCAGTTAGAATAGATGATCTGTGAATTTGCTCATCTTTAAGTATGGCCAATTCAGTTTCTCTGTTTTGGAGCCGTTCAACTTGCTGTTCAACAGAATCCTTTTTATTTATTAACTCTTCAATATTAGACACTCTGTATTTCCGAACTAATGTATCGATCCGTTTTCTAGTTGCGTCCAGCTCATTGTATTCATTGTCGGACATGGTAGAATCCATGTTAAGCTTAACTTTTCTTTGGAGATCTTGAATATTTCCAATGATCATGTTTAGTTCTTCAACGTCCGATTCGAACCGCTGGTCAGCCTTTGCTAAGCTAGTTAGTGAAGATTCCAGAGTGAATAGTGCATCCATTACCCCAGAGTTGTTTGAAATACTCGAAGAAACCTCTGAAAACAGCACTTGCTGATTTCTTGCAGATCGAGCCGTTTCTAATTGAGATTCTATCTCTTGATATTGTATAACATTAATTACAACAGCGTTGAGTTCCTTTTTGACAAAGGTTAAATAATCAAGGTCTGCTTCACTACCTAACCCATCAAGAGCAACTATTTTATTTTGTGCTTCGAGGAATAAAGTATACTCCTTCTGATATTGAGTTTTCTCCTTTTTAAGTTGTGCAAAAGCATCTATTAACTCTAGTTGTTGGTCCGTTCTGTTTAGAAGACCTTCATCATTCTGACTATTCACATCAATAAACAAACCTGCTAACGCTGATAACACAGATGCCTTTACTGGAGTGTCATTAATAAAACAACGACTCTTACCTGAGGGAAGTAGTTCTCGTCTAAAAACAGTGTCACGGTCGTAATCGACATCATACGATAGAAAAGCTTCTTTTAATGCCACATCTACCTCTACCGTGATTTCAATAATGCATTTTTTAGAGGAATCCTTTAAGATGTTTTTTGTATTGATTCTCTTTCCTAAAGCAGCGGACAAGGCACCAAGTAATATACTCTTTCCTGCTCCTGTCTCTCCCGTCATTACTGTCATTCCTGGCGCTACAGCTAGTGACAGGGAATCAATCAGAATAAAATTTTGAATTTCAATCTGCTTCAGCATTAGGTACCCAGTTTAGAATAACTACTCGCATGAGTTCTGTCTAAACTTTCCAAAAGCTCTTGAAGACCCTTAATGTCAACTTGAAGCTTATCAGCTTCCGAAAATAGGCTAATGATTTCGGTGTTTTTAGCATCGAAAAATAGATTCATTAAATAACTATTCGGACGTTTTTGATTTGACTCTTCCAGTTTTCTGATCGCAGTTTGAATGGTTTCTAATGCTCCCTTATGCTTGGCGGATAGATGCATCAAATCCAAGCCCTGCCTGTGGTAGAGATATAAGCAATCCTTCACAGGGTCAAATGCAGGACTATTGAGCGCATCTGATATCCAAAACCGATTCTTATTACCATCAAAACTTTTCCATCCACTAGCGCCACCACTACTTTGAGCTGTGGTTACTATAGATTGAGCTATGGCAAACTCCGGATCACCTCCATTTGCTTTAAACGTACACCTATCTAAGCCAATTATTGTATAAGCGTAAAAAGCCAAAATTGAACTAAGGTTCGTGGTAAAAGTGTTTTGCTGAAAATCAATGGGTTCGTTTTCTCGATAGGAAAAAACCACATCTTTGTCCATTACATTCAGTACAGGTGAATTATACTGGGATCCAAACACTGGTCTGGAATACTGAATTTGTAAGTTGGCGTTAAACCTACTACCGCTCATACTCTCTATCGTAAAAATAAAACTGCAAGCAATTCTCTCTTGATCCGAATACTTATGATCCGTAAAAGTGTAACCATTCAGAAAGCTTTGTAAAGTACTTTCGAGAGCTATAAAAACGTCCTTATTAGTAGCCTGAACCTCAGGACTCAATACTCTCGCCGTTGCACGAAGCTCCTGTGCAGACAAAGTGGCTAGAGAATGCAAAATGAGTAAGGCTGTTAAAACGTATTTATTCATTTCTAAGATGGAAGTGTTTCGTAAATAACGACATTAATACACCTCCTAATATATCCTTTGATTGAATTGGATAAAATATTTCATGTCCACCAGCAAAGTATACTTGAACCTCATTCGTAGTGGATTCAAAACCAACACCTTGTTTCCCCAAAACATTTAGAACGATTGCATCGGCAGACTTGCGAACTAATTTATCTTTTGCATAGGAAGGCCCATTTTCAGTTTCTAAGGCAAATCCAATTAAATACTGCCCTTCCTTTTTTAAGGTACCTAAAGATGCTAGTATATCCGGGGTGTGCTCTAGTTCAATGGTCATCGTAGACCCTTTGCCTACTTTTTTAATCTTGTTGATATCTACAGTTAAAGGTCTAAAGTCACTCACCGCGGCCGTGCATATTGTTAGATGCGCATCGCTAAATTTAGATAACGTCGCTTCGAGCATATCCTTAGCGCTTATGACATGGATGGTTTCTATGTGTTCTATATCGAGATCTGCTTGCGTGGGGCCAAGAATCAACGTAACCTTTGCACCCATTGAATAAGCTGATTTTGCTAGAGCCGCACCCATTCTACCTGAACTATTATTACCTAGATACCGAACCGGGTCTATGTGCTCATGGGTTGGCCCTGCATTAATCAAGACTTGTTTACCGTACAATGGACTTGACTCTAAGCAATACTTTTCTACAGCGGCAAAAATATGCTCTGGTTCAGCCATTCTGCCTTTTCCTACTAAACCGGATGCTAGTTCCCCAAATTCCGCATCAATAATTTCAATCCCTCTCTTTGCAAGTACTTCGAGATTGTTCGTTGTTGCACCATTCTTAAACATGTCTAAGTCCATTGCCGGAGCTACGAAAACGGGACACTTAGCGCTCATATAAACCGCCGACAAAAGGTTGTCACATGCACCAGTAGCCATTTTAGACAATGTATTCGATGAAGCAGGTGCTATAATCAATAGATCCGCCCATAGTCCCATTTCTACATGGTTGTTCCAAACGCCGTAAGCCTTTTGGTCATCTTCAATAAAACTACTGTATACTGGCCTATTACTTACTGTTGAAAGCGTCAAAGGGGTGACAAAATCCTTAGCAGCATCAGTGATAACTACTTGGACCTCGGCACCCCTTTTTATGAATTCTCGGACTATGTGAGCACTTTTAAAAGCTGCTATACTACCGGAAACACCTAGCAATACTTTGCGATTTTTAAGAATGCTCATAACCTTAGGTTAATTCTCCTCTTGTTCTAGCTCTTCTCTACGGAAATAAATACGACTTTCCAACCATTCATGAAGCGCTAGTGCAGTGGGTTTAGGTAAACTTTCGTAGAACCTGCTCACTTCTATTTGCTCCTTGTTCTCGAAAATCTCTTCCAGAGATTCTGTAGAAGAAGCAAATTCTTGAAGTTTTGCATGTAGCTCTTCACGAGTGTCGTCATTGATTTGTTCAGCGCGTTTTGCGATGATAGTCAATGCTTCATAGATGTTGTTAGTTGCTGCATCAATCTTGTTCACGTCATGAGTGACCGTGGTTTTATCAGCTTGCATCTTCTTGTAATCCATATGCTTAAGGATAATTTATTTATTCAATTTAAGTAATTCTTTGAGGTAGTCACTTTCAGGAAAAATGGCCTCGAAGTCGTTTGTAGCTGTTTGTGCTTCTATAAATCTATCATCTTGAAGTGCAAAAACACTGTTTTCAGCTAATTTAAAAGCTGCCTTCGCTTTCAAATACATTGCTTCTTCACGATAAGGCGTGTCTGGGAATTCACTTAATGTAGTGGTTAATGCGGTCATAGCCGCCTTGTACTGTCTTGTTTTGTAGTACTGTTTAGCTATGTCGTAACTCTTAGTTTCTAACCTACCTCTAAGCTCTTCCATGTGCTCGTTACATAAATCAATCTGATCTGACGTAGGGTGAGTGTTAATGAATAGCTGTATCTCATTAATGGCCTTGTAGGTGTATGCTTGATCAAGACTATGAGAGGGCGCCTCCAAATAATAACAATACGCGGTAAGGTATGCAGCCTCGTCTGCCTGTGCATGAGACGGAAAAGTCTTGTAGAAATTTTTAAAATGATAACCAGCTAAGATGTAGTCCTTTTGCATATACAAGGTATGTGCGTAGTAAAAATATACCTCTTGGGCTTTGTGCGTACCTCTATATAAAGAGATTAATTCATCAAAAATCGGGTACGCTTTGTTGTACTCCGCTGCGTCATAATATTCCACAGCTTTTTGGAACTTATAGTCTAAGTCCTTACTCTTGAGTACCTCTTGATACTCCCCGCAGCTGATCAGCATTATTGCTGTAGCTATATATAGTACTAACTTTTTTATCATCATTGAACGGACAAAGGTAAGGTATTTACCAAACTTGCAAAGAGGAAATATCATCATAATACCTGCCTTCTTTAACATTATTTAAAATACACCCTACAAGTGCACTAGCGTAGTCCGGATAAGGCTTGGGTTTGGGTGAAGATGAATTGAAAAATTTTTGCCATAATTCAATCGAATCTTTACTCAAATCTGGAAATACCATGATTCCTAACTGAGCTATGGCGATCGCATTTGACTCCTGTTCGTATTGCCCTCTTACCGGACATACCATAAGTTTCTTTCCTAGGTGAATAGCTTCTGATGGCGCTTCGAATCCTGCACCACATATAAGTCCCTTACATGACTTAAAACTTTCTGCATAATGGATCACATCAATATTAAAAACGGTTGCGTTGTTTGTGGTTATGTTTGACTTATCCCGAGTAAAAACATGAAATGTTTCCATTGGAAATTGACTTAGAAATTCTAAAAGTATTGATGGCTTAAAAGATGGCAGGTAGACGGTATAATGATGTCCACTACTTACTTCAAGGTCTCTTATGTCCTTTCGGATAATTGGAGGAAGAATATAGGAATCATATGACGTAAAATGAAAACCAAGCTTATACGTTGATGGAGACAAATACTTTAGTACGAATTCCCAATGCAAAGACTTGACGATAGGTCTCGGGGTGTTTTTTGAAAAGTATGCTGCCTGATGACTTAACTCAATCGATGGCACATTTCTTAGCATACACGCGTAGGAACAAATGCTTTCGAAATCTATCACGATAAGATCATACTTGTCAACTGGAAGACGAATGACATCCCAAAGAAACCGGATGGGTTTATTGCGCAATAGACTCTTCCAATAACTGACCGCCCCTGAAGAATTGTACACCATTGCCAATCCATACTTCTGGTATTTAATGGGAAACCCCAAGTCTAAATCACTTTGAGTACCAGCTACTAAAACATCAACGTTGGCTTGCCCTGCGAATTTAGGCACTAAATCGCGCGCCCTAGCTATGTGACCGTTTCCCGTCCCCTGAAAGGCGTATAGAACATTCAATTATTTTGTGTTTAGAATTCCTTATGTATCGTCAAGTACGTTGTGCTTAACCATTTCATGGCCTCAAAGATCTAGATTATTGAGCGCTAATTTTATATTGTAATCTAATTCTTTGCTTGCATTTACAAGTGGTAAACGGACTGTAGGTCCACAAACACCTCTATGGCTAAGTAACGATTTAACCCCGGCTGGATTACCCTCTGCGAATAGCAGATTAGTCAGTTTGAACAAGGCTAAATGTGCTGCTTTTGATGCCTTAAAATTACCTAAAACAAATTCATCATATATCTGACAGAAGATTTCAGGAACACCCTGTCCACTCACGGAAATCACTCCTTCTGCACCAAGCCCTAGCATAGCAAAAGTTAAGTTATCGTCACCTGAAATTACACTAAAGCCTTGCGGTCTGTCCAATATCAAGGTGGTAATCTGATCCAGATCACCACTGGCTTCCTTGATTCCCATGATATTATTGAAATCTTTAGCTAATCTCAGTGTTGTTGAAGCCTGAATATTAGAGCTTGTTCGTCCAGGTACGTTGTACAGAATCACGGGCAGTGAGCTTGCTGCTGAGAGGGCAGCATAGTGCTGGTAAATACCTTCTTGCGAGGGTTTATTATAGTATGGGCTAGCGCTTAATATTGCACTTACACCATTCCTGGAAAAGTCGGTTAATTCTTGACATACAGCCGCTGTATTATTTCCGCCGATTCCGAAAACCACAGGTAATCGCCCTGCATTCCTTTCCAAAACAAAATCTAAGGCTTGATACTTTTCTACCTCTGAGAGTGAAGGATTCTCGGCAGTGGTTCCGTTTACCACAAAGTAATCTACTCCTCCAGAAATACAGTGTTCAAGGAGTCTTTCAAAACCAATGAAATCTATCGCTCCATTAGATTCAAACGGAGTGACCAAAGCAACGCCTACTCCTTTTAATAGCATATCATTCATGACTAATTTTATTTAAATACGATCTCATAGTTTCGATTTTCTCCTCTAGTGCGTTTTCTCCAACAATCGATAGGTCAGCATCCTGGTAAACCCCCATCATATCAATTCTAAACTCGTAGGATCTGGCATACCAATACCACGCTAACTCAGTGCTGTTAGAAATGTTGATTACTATATGATTGGTCACTGACACCTCTGGAAGAGGCATAATGGGAACCCCTTTCCAACTAAAGTCATTTGTAAACATCACTGCACTATTCACTGCATTATCCTTAAGCCTTACTTCATTCTTTGTATAAACGCCCTGTAACTTGGAGAATGATTCTTTCAGAAGTTCAAATTGAATGTCATTATCGCATAACAAGGTCACAAAGGGTTGTGCTGTCACTGGACGCTTTGTACTTACATGCATTGAACGGATCCCGCGCTGCATAAAGTAATCTCTTATAAATCTCATACGCCTATCAATTCTAAAAAAGCTTGTTCAGATAAAACAGGCACCCCTAGGATTGTTGCCTTTTCTAACTTGGAAGGTCCCATGCCATCACCGGCAACAACATAAGTTGTTTTACCACTAATACTACTGACACTCGTCCCGCCATGTTTCTCAATAATATCCTTGAGTTCATTTCTAGAGAAGCGACTAAAAACACCGGAAACCACAATTTTAGAACCCGTTATTACACTATTTATAGTTAGTGGCTCATCTTTTCCCAAGTCAAAAGTGACCCCGGAAAGCTTAAGTTGGTCAATCATAAGGCAGTTCTCCGAATCCTCGAAAAAACCTATTACTTGGGCGGCAATGACACCGCCAATAGTATCTACGTCTGAAATCTCCTCTAAGCTCGCTAAAGACAGGGCCTTTATACTCCTGAAGTGCCTAGCCAGCTTTTTTGCCACTGTTGCTCCGACATGTCTTATACCTAAGGCAAATAAAACTCTATCAAAAGGGACCTTAGTAGATGCAGCAATGCCCGCTAGTATATTTAAAACACTCTTCTCTTTAAATCCATCAAGGTTGATGAGATCTTCATAATCAAGTTGGTATAAATCTGCTGGATGATTTACTAATCCTTCACGAACAAACAACTGTACCGTTTCCTGGCCCATTCCAGAAATATCCATTGCTTTTCTTGATATATAGTGTTCTATTCTTCCTGAAATCTGAGTCGAACAGCCTAACGTATTGAGACAGTAATGTTGCACTTCACCATCTTTTCGGTGTAAGGTTGAATTACAATCTGGGCAATCACGTATAAACTCCATCTTAACAGCTCCTGGCTGACGTTTCGATAAGTCTACACCCACTATTTTAGGGATTATCTCTCCTCCCTTTTCAACATATACAAAGTCGCCTAAATGCAAGTCGAGAAGGTCAATTTGATCCGAGTTATGCAAGGAAGCACGTTTTACAGTAGTACCTCCTAGCCATACGGATTCAAGAATTGCTACAGGAGTAATAGCACCTGTTCTTCCTACCTGAAATGTCACGTTGTTGAGTAGCGTACTTACTCTTTCGGTCTTGAACTTGTAAGCCGTTGCCCAACGTGGTGATTTAGCTGTAAAACCCAAGTCTTGCTGGGCTTCGTAGGAATCAACCTTGATCACAATACCGTCGATATCAAACGGTAATTTTTTCCTCTCTACATCCCAATAATTGATAAAGGACATGATATCGTCAATACCGCTACAAGTAGATATGAATTTATTTTGAACCAAAGGAACTTTGAAGCCTAACGCTCCCGCGGCGGCAATAGCACTCGAGTGATGAGAACTCAGGACACCTTCTGGTAATATGTAATACAAGTAAGCGTCTAAGCCTCTACGAGCAACCTCCTTACTGTCTTGAAGTTTCAAAGATCCTGATGCACAGTTCCTTGGGTTTGCAAACAGTGGCAAGTCTTCTTCAAGACGTTTCTCGTTTAACTTGTTGAAAGCCAAGTGTGGCAGCACAATCTCACCTCTAATTTCAAAATCAGAAGGTACGTTTCCTGTAAGTTGAAGAGGAATACTCTTGATGGTACGCACATTGTGGGTAATCTCATCTCCTTGGGTACCATCACCACGGGTCACCGCTTGAGTGAGAGCACCGTTAACATAACGTATGCCAATGGCGACGCCATCATATTTTAATTCGCATACAAACGAAGCTTCTGGCTCCAACTTCTGAACCCTGAAGATCCATTCTTGAATTTCCTCAAGAGAGTATGAATTACTTAACGAAAGCATAGGATAGCGGTGCTGAACTGTCGGAAATGATTTAGTTATTCCCCCACCAACTCGAACCGTTGGACTATTAACATCAGACAATTCCGGATACTTTAGTTCCAATCCTTCCAGCTCCTTTAGTAATACGTCAAAAGCAATGTCAGATACGGTTGGCTTGTCATTTATGTAATAATTGACATTGTGCTGATGTAAGTCAATACGTAATTTCAGTAGTCGTTCTTTATCTGTCATATTTGGCAAATATTATTCTATTCTTTCCTTGAAAGTCTTGCTTTAAGATAATGTCTTTTAGCGAGTATTCACGACATAAGTCTAACATTTCCATCCCGAAATCTTCGTGTATTTCAAAGGCAAAATACCTCGCTGGCAACGGCTCTTGATTGATGCCTATTTCTATTAGCCGTCTATAAAAAATCAAGGGATCATTGTCTGGCACAAACAATGCCACATTTGGCTCGCTATACACTACATGGTTCTTCATCAGTTTGCTTTCCAGCTGAGGTATATACGGTGGATTGCTCACGACTACATCTACGTTATTAAATGAGGACGATAAAATATCAAGAACTTTAAAGTCCACATCTAATTGAAGATGTTTCGCGTTGCGCTGAGCAGTTTGAACCGCCCCATGCTGAAGATCTATTCCTTTGCAAATCAAGTCATTACGCAAGTACTTGAGTCCTAAAGCGATGCATCCACTGCCCGTGCCTATATCAAGCACTGTCAATGGATGATTTGGCAACCATAAGGCAAGTTCTCTGACAAGCTCTTCTGTTTCCGGTCTTGGTACAAGTGTAAATGGATTAACCTCCAACCAAAAGTCGATAAAAAAAGATTCTTTCAGGATATATTGTATAGGTACGTCTTCGCATAGAAGCATTAAGTCCTGCTCAAAACTTTCGAACACAATGAGATTCTCAGCCGCTAGTATCTGGGCCAATCTTGACATTTGTAAACGTCTTTCAAACCAAAGCTCAATGATAGCTCTAGACTCCCTAGGACCATGGATTGGTTCTAGAATGAAAAGTGCTCTCTGTCGGTATTTATTCAAAGTCTTCATGAGTAGGTGAATTTACGCCATAGGCTTATACCTTTGTAACATGTCAGACGCCAAGTTTCTCACACGTTGCTTACAATTAGCAAACCAAGCTCGAGGAAAAACATTCCCGAACCCTATGGTAGGTGCTGTGATTGTACATCATGGCAGAATTATAGGGGAAGGCTACCATAAGGTGGCTGGGGGACCTCATGCAGAAGTTGAGGCAATTCGCAGTGTGAAGGACCATAGTCTACTCCCTTCATCTACCTTGTATTGTAGCTTTGAGCCTTGCGCGCATCATGGAAAGACACCTCCGTGCTGTGAGCTAATCTCGAAACACAAAATATCAAGAGTTGTGATAGGTACTCCAGACCCTAATCATGAGGTTAACGGAAAAGGCATTCAACACCTAAGAGCCCATGGTGTTCAAGTAGATTTAGCAAAGGACCCCACTCCCTTTAAGCTGTTCAATAAAGCCTTTATCATCAACAAGACCCATTTCCGTCCCATGGTAACGTTAAAATGGGCACAAACAAACGATGGTTTTATTGACAGGGTCCGATCTTTAGATTCCAATGAGCAGGCCCTGCAAATTTCAGGGAAGCTCTCATCGTTATTAACGCACCGTTTGCGCTCAAGTGTTACCGGTATTATCATTAGCGCAAAGACGTCTTTATTAGATGCTCCAAGCCTTACTGCAAGGTTATGGCATGGACCTTCTCCCATCCCCATTATAGTTGTGGGCGATACCTATAAACCGTCAAGCTCTTGGTTGAGGTCTCTTGAGGTGGCTCCTATTTTAATTGCAAAAGAATCCTATACCGGTTTTACAACCATTATCGCTGATTCAAATGATATAACGCTTTGGTTACCGAAACTACTAGAATACAATATAGGTCATGTTTTAGTGGAAGGAGGAGCTCGTTTATTACAGTCTTTTATTCGCGAAAACCTAGATGATGAGGTGATAAGGTATACAGGTTCGATGTCTATTGAAAATGGAATCCCCGCCCCTATTTATAATCAGTTTGACGAAAGAACCCTTTTAGATAGCGACGTCTATGAGCACAAGTATTGATTCCTATTTATCAATCGAAGAGCCAAGCGTAGGTCAGATAAAAGACAGAGGCAGTAAATTCATTGCCTATTTATTTCCATGTAAGAATGAAAAAAGTTTTAAAGATCAGTTAGACCTTGTAAAACTTAATGAGCCTAACGCTCGTCACTATTGTTGGGCCTTTAGGGTGAATCCTGAGTCAATAATTGAGCGATCGAACGACGATGGAGAGCCAGGAAATTCTGCTGGCACACCCATTTTAAGAACACTTCAAAGTAATGACTTAGTAGATGTAGCATGCGTTGTTGCTAGATATTTCGGCGGAACGAAACTGGGTATTCCTGGACTTATTCATGCCTATGGAGGAAGCGCGAAAGAGGCTTGTGAATTAAGTACCATAATTGAGTCTCAATTAACAAGAGAATTTGAGGTGGAATTTAACTATGAGCAAATTTCATTTGTAGAAAGACGCGTGAGAGAACTAAATTTGGAGATCATTAAGAGAGAGCAAGAATCCAAATTAAGATATGTGATTCGGGTTAATCGTAGTAAATTAGAACAAACATTAGATCAATTTGAAAAAAACCATCTCCTCCGTCTTACTGTTATTAAGTATTAGTCTTTTTGGGCAAAACATATCTGGCTTAGAGACTAAGTCGTTTTTTAACACAACATCTCCTTATGCAAGCTATTTAAGATCCACTTATGTATATAAATCAATTCCAATACTAGACCACCAGCATCTAGTTATATATGGACTTGATGGGATTCGTTTAAGCACGAAAGGCTCGTTGAGTAATTATCAGTTGGATGCACTTCCAGAGAATCCTGAAGGACCTTATCTGTATTTTTTTAGCGACCAATGGTTCAACGTAAATGTGGATACGTTAATAGCAGGATCTATTCACAATGTGGCCATTACTAGTATTTCTGGTGTCCTCTTAGAGGAAAGAGACCTTACAAGCCATGCAACAGATACAACGATCACTGTTCGTGTATTCAATCCAGATCCTTTGACTCCAAACAACTTGAGCTACGGTAGTATTTACACAGATTTGAATGATGGTAATGGTTCGGTATTAGATAGCCTCTCTATTCTTGATGATATTTCAGTTGATGTGTTGAATGACACTGTTTATTTAAGAAATGACTATATAGAAGTAATTGACTTTGACCCGCCCTACTACCCTATAAGTAAGGATCCAAACACTTGGAAAGCAAGTAGAGAAGACACGGAATTTGAACAAGTCATGGTCGTCTATCATGTTACTAAGCAAAATGAATACCTCCATTCCTTGGGTTATTTGAACTTACTTAATTATGCTATACATGTTGATCCCCATGCCCTCAATGGACAAGACAACAGTTTGTTCAACTGGGGGTTTAATCCACCTAGATTATTTTTCGGGGAAGGTGGTGTAGACGATGCGGAAGATGCTGATGTCATTATTCATGAGCTGGGTCATGCTATAAGCCATGCTGCTGCACCAAACTCAAATTCAGGTACACAACGAAGTAGTTTTGATGAAGCCTTAGGCGATTATCTAGCAGAGCGTTATGGACGTATTAGAGGTGTTTATAGTTCACGGGTATTTGATTGGGACGGAAATAATACTTTTTGGGACGGCAGAAGTGTATCCTATGATGGTGTTAAAAATTACAATACCATTGTTTTTGGGGGTATTTATCAGCATACAGACCTCATGTCAAGCGCTATGTTGGAGTTCTCAGACGCAAATGGTGTAGTTGACTCCATTGCAGACAAGGTCGTCTTAGAAGCCTTATATCAACTTATGCCGTTTGAAACTTTTAGGAGCATTGCGAATAATTTCATTTCTGCAGATTCATTAATCACTGGTGGACAAAACTATGGAGCAATTGTAACGGCTTTTGGTCCACCAAAAAACATATTACAACCTAACATTACGACAGAGAATATACAAACAGAACTACCCTATTTGACATTTAACAACGGCCGTTATGCATTTAGAGGTAAAACCCTTGGAGAACATTATGAAATTATTGTGTATTCTATATCTGGGCAGATTTTAGAGATGTATACGGATGTAGAATATCAAGAACTCACTACAACGGTACCGGCAATATTAAAAGCGACTCACAGCGACGGGAAAATTACTGTTCTGAAGATGCTTTAAGCAGTAGTTTCTTTAACTGCTCTGGACAATATTTAGGTTTGAAGGTTTGGGTATCCACAAACACAAGTACGACGTTCCCTGTAACGAGGGTCTTTCCATTTTTGTCACGTAGCGTGTGGTAAAATGATATCTTTCTTGTAGGAAGCTCTGTGATTGAGGTTTCCAAGTATACCTCTTGGTCATAGGTCGCTCCTTTTTTAAAGTCTATCGTCATATGGACTACCGGAAGCATAGTGCCCGTCTTCTCCATTTCCGCATAGGACATTTCTAAGCTTCTCAGTAATTCTACTCTTCCAATTTCAAAATATGTGGCATAGTTTCCATAATACACCACGCCCATTTGATCTGTTTCTGAGTATCGAGGTCTAATATTAGAAATACTAGAAATTATAAAGTCCTTCATAAGTAGCAATTTACGTTTTCAAATGCGTATACTTGAGGAAGTAATAGTTACCGACTAATCGTTTTTTCAACACTTTTGCTAATTGAGAGTAATTAATACTAATTAAATTTGGTGCTTTAATCTATACGCTGATTATCAAGTGTTTACGTATTCCTTTACTAAAATATTTTATTAACAAACACCTAAATAAATTTTTTTTAGAGATATTTTATTAACACATTTGTTATGCAGTCAGAAGGAAGAGAAATCTCATGATTTGCACACCTATAATTTAGATTACTTAATATATACTTCCCTTTGCCTGAACAACTGGGGGATAGCACCATTTTAGACCATGGACAATAGCGTAGGAAAAGTTTGGAACGAAGCTTTGGAATTTATCAAGGATAATGTAGACAGTCAATGTTTTAACACTTGGTTTGATCCTATAAGAGCACTTAAAATTCAAGGAGCTGTTCTCACAGTACAGGTCCCCTCTAAGTTTTTTTACGAGTACCTGGAAGAGAATTATATACAGCTGTTAAAGTCAGCAATAACTAAGCCTTTAGGGCAAGGTGCTAAATTGGTATACAGTATCGTTCTTGAGAATTCGTATGACAATGCGAATCCTCCTACAATGAAATTACCAAGTTCTGGTCGTAAAAAGCATCCTGCTCAAAGTATTAATATGCCGATAAAAATCGGTAATGATAAGGGCATTAAGAATCCTTTTGTAATCCCTGGACTACAAAAGCTTAATATTAATTCGCAGCTGAACCCGAACTACACCTTTGAGAATTTTATTGAAGGTGATTGCAATCGTCTTGCTAGATCTGCAGGCTACGCAGTAAGTAAAAATCCAGGAGGCACATCATTTAACCCTCTAATGCTTTATGGAGGTGTTGGTTTAGGAAAAACACACCTTGCACATTCTATTGGTGTTGAGATTAAGGATAACTATCCTGAGAAAACAGTGCTCTACGTTAGTGCTGAGAAATTCACACAACAGTTTATAGATAGTATAAGGAATAACACAAAAAATGATTTTGTACACTTTTATCAAATGATTGATGTTTTAATCATTGATGACGTGCAAAGCTTTGCTGGTAAAGAAAAGACTCAAGATGTATTTTTTGAAATATTCAACCATTTACATCAAAACGGAAATCAAATTATTTTAACTTCTGATAGAGCTCCTGTCGAGCTTCAAGGAATGGAACAACGCTTGTTGAGCAGGTTCAAGTGGGGACTTAGTGCTGATTTACAAAAACCAGGTCTTGAAACACGGGTTGCTATTTTATCGAAGAAGCTTTATAACGATGGTATTGAAATAGAGCAGGATATTGTTGAATATATTGCCTACTCTATTAATTCTAATATTAGGGAACTTGAAGGTGCGTTGATCAGTATACTCGCTCAAAGTTCAATGAATAGAAAACAAATTACCATGGAGCTTGTACGTTCTATGGTAGATAAATTTGTTAAGAGTACGACTCGTGAAATTTCAATTGACTTCATCCAAAAGGTAGTTTGTGATTATTTTGACATGCCTCTTGAATTACTTAAAAGTAAAACTAGAAAAAGGGAAATTGTACAGGCTCGCCAATTGAGTATGTATTTCTCTAAGCAATTAACTAAGAACAGTTTAGCTTCTATAGGCCAGCAATGTGGGAATAAAGACCACGCTACGGTGCTGCACGCTTGTAGAACCGTTAACAACCTTAAGGAAACCGATAAACGATTTAAAACGTATGTTGAAGACCTTCAAAAACGCTTAACATTAGCGTAAAATCTTATTGCGAATGCTACATTAGAGTCAGTATCTTCGGGTACTGACTTTTTTGTTTTATGAAGGTACTCATGGTTTGTCTTGGGAATATATGTCGCTCCCCTCTAGCCCACGGAATTCTATTGAATTTGGCGTCAAAAGACTGGTTGATCGATAGCGCAGGGACATCAGGATGGCATGAAGGTGAAAGGCCTGATACCAGATCCATTTTAACAGCTAAAAATCATAATATACACATTGAAGAACAGCGATCTCGTAAGTTTATATTGAACGACTTCGAGAATTATGATATCATTTTCGCAATGGACTCGTCAAACTTCTCCAACCTCACTGCAATAGCGCCAAATAAAGCTTCAGCTGACAAAATACGTCTCCTCATGAACGAGGCATATCCAGGTGAAAACCGACAGGTCCCAGACCCTTATACCGGAGGTCAACAAGGATTTGAGCAGGTCTATCAAATGCTAAACCATGCAATACATTGTTTTTTAGAAAGTAACTCATGAAAGGAACCCTTTATCTTATCCCAAATACGCTAGGACCGTCAGAATTTGACATGGTTCTACCTAGAGACGTTGTTGAACTAATTAATTCTCTGGATTATTTCATTGTAGAAAATGATAGAACTGCGCGAGCGTTTATTAAATCCATCTTACCTGAAAAGAACCAAAGAGTGATCGTGATGGAGATTTTAGACAAACAAACTGACCCTCTCGATTTACCTCTCTTCTTAGCGCCATTACTCAAGGGTAAAAACGCAGGTATTATATCTGAAGCGGGAGTGCCATGTGTAGCAGATCCAGGTGCAGAATTAGTTGGTATGGCCCATAGAAAAGGAGTTCCTGTCAAACCGTGTGTGGGTCCGTCCTCCATTCTTCTGGCCCTTATGGCAAGTGGGTTTAATGGTCAAGCCTTTACTTTCAGAGGATACCTACCCTTTGATCAAAACTATAGAAAACGGGCATTTCAAATCATGCAAAAAGAGATCTCTGATGGCATCACACAAATATTCATGGAGACGCCATATAGAAATGGTAAACTATTGGATGAATTGACTAAAGTGCTTCATCCAGAAACTAAGCTTTGTATTGCTTGTGACATTACACTAGAAAGTGAGTACATTGTTACAAAGACTATAGCGCAATGGGCAGGGCAATTGCCTGATATTCATAAGAGACCTGCTATATTCCTAATTGATTAAAAGCACATGAAGGACCAAGAGTTAATAGACAAAGAGCTCGTAGATAATGCCTTTAATGATCTGCTGAGCAGTATTGAGTTTAAAACAGATAGTGCCGATAAGGAACTTATTCAGCGTGCCTTTCAGTTGGCAAAAGACGCTCATAAGGGTGTTAAAAGAAAAACAGGTGAACCTTATGTCACTCATCCTATTGAGGTGGCTCAAATTGTCGCTACAGAAATTGGTTTAGGACCTACTTCTATTGCTACAGCATTAATGCACGATGTAGTAGAAGATTCCGATTATACCCTCGAGGACATCGAAAGCATGTTTAATCCGAACATTGCAAAACTCATTGATGGACTTACGAAGATTTCAGGTGTTGTAAACATGGAGAGTAACATGCAACTTGACAATTACAGGAAAATGTTACTTACCATTTCCGATGATGTCCGTGTGATTCTAATAAAACTTGCAGATAGAATGCATAATATGCGTACCATGGATGGTATGCCGCCTCATAAGCAATTGAAAAAGGCATCTGAAACCCTATTTATATATGCACCACTCGCTCATAGACTGGGGCTTTACAAAATTAAGACTGAGCTAGAAGACACCTCTTTAAAATACACTGAACCAGAAGTATATAGCCTTATCAAGTCTGAGATGGATCTTTTGGACAAAGATGACTTTGGTTATCTAAACAAATTTGTATCGGTTATTAATTCTGGACTTGATGTGACCGGTTTAACTTTTGATATTAAGAAAAGAACCAAGAGTATTTATTCAATTAGGCGTAAAATGCTTAACCAGAAAGTCAACTTTGACGAGGTTTATGATAAATATGCTGTCCGGATTATTATTGATTCTGATGCCGTCTCAGAAAAAAGTGATTGTTGGAAGGCATATTCCATAGTTACTGAGCATTTTAACCCTAATCCAGTTCGCCTTAGAGATTGGATATCCTCCCCTAAGAGTAACGGATATGAAAGTTTACACACCACAGTCATGGGTCCTGAGGGACGTTGGGTAGAAGTTCAAATCCGAACTAAACGTATGGATGACATTGCTGAAAATGGTTTTGCGGCTCATTGGAAGTACAAGGAAGATAGCTCAGGGTCAAACACCTTGGATATATGGCTTCAGCGTATCAAGGAATTTTTGGAAGATCCCGACAATGATAGCGAGGATTTCATTGAAAATTTCAAAATGACTTTATTTGCTAGTGAGATTTTCGTTTTCACACCAAAAGGTCAAATGATATCCTTGCCAAAGGGAGCTACTGCCCTAGATTTCGCCTTTGATATTCATTCCGAGGTAGGTGCACATTGTTTAGGAACTAAAGTTAATGGAAAGCTTGTCCCTATGAGTACACCCATAAAGTCAGGTGACCAGGTAGAGATACTAACATCTCTCAAGCAAGAACCTAAGGAGGATTGGTTAAGATTTGTTAAAACGGGTAAAGCTAAACAAAGAATAAAACGTAGTCTTAAACAAGAAAAGCAACTTATATCGGGCCAAGGATTTAATGTTTTAGAGCGCAAACTAAAGGTGTTAAAGTTAAAATCCACCTCTAGTAATGTTCAAAAACTAGTCAACTACTTCGGCCTGAAAAACCCTGATGAGTTATATTTTAAAGTTGGTCTGGGAGTAATTGATAATAAGAAGTTGAGGGAGTACGCTAGAGAAACATCAGGATTGGTCAATTATTTCCGATCGAGAATTGTAAAAAGCTCTTATGCTAAAACTAAGTTAATTACCAAACAACCTACCATTGAAAATGCCAACGTAGAGTTGGTTTTCGGAAATGATGAACAAGACCTAGACTACACTTCTGGGAAATGCTGTTCTCCCCTACCTGGAGAACGAGTTTTCGGCTTTATCACGACTGCTGAAGGGCTAAAAGTACACCGTGACGACTGTCCTAACGCTATAATGCTCCAAGGTAGATTTGCAAATAGAGTCATTAAAGCCAAATGGGTTGACCGCAAGAGCTCAACGAGTACTGTGAATTTAGAGATTGAAGGAATGGATAGATTAGGTATGGTCAATGATCTCACAAAAGTCGTCTCTTCGGAGCTTAATATAAATATAAGAGCCATAAGTTTTGCTGTAGATGACGGGTTATTCACAGGTCAACTAACGATAGAAGTCGCTGATAAAGTGGGATTAACGGATACTATTAACAATATCAAGAATATAGCTGGCATTAGTCGTGTTAATCGTGTCGGTAAATTCAATTGAACCATGTATTTTAGCGCTTTAGTTCCAACATGAGCACATTAGAGGCACAAGAACAAGTCAAAGAGGTTTTTAGTAAATATCTGGAGGTTAACAACCAACGTAAAACTCCGGAACGATTTGCTATACTCAAAGAAGTCTACGATAGCGAAGATCACTTCGACGTAGAGACCTTGTACCTCAAAATGAAAGAGAAAAACTACCGCGTCTCCCGTGCTACCCTCTATAATACTATCGAATTATTACTTATCTGTGGTTTAATCAGGAAACATCAGTTTGGTCAAAATCAAAGTTTTTACGAAAAATCATATTTCAATAAGCAGCATGATCATGTGATCCTAGATACTGGTGAAGTATTTGAGTTTTGTGATCCCAGAATACAAAACATAAAAAAAACAATTGAAGAGGTCTTTGACGTGAAAGTAGAAAGTCACAGTTTGTATTTCTACGCAACAAAAAAGAAGTCTTAAAAACAACTTAAAACATGGCAGTAGATGTTCTACTAGGCCTCCAATGGGGCGATGAAGGAAAAGGTAAAATAGTTGATGTACTTACTCGTAAGTACGATATCATTGCCCGGTTCCAGGGAGGTCCAAATGCTGGGCATACCTTAGAATTTGAAGGCAAAAAACATGTACTTCATACCATACCATCAGGGGTGTTTCACAAAGGTGTTACGAACATTGTAGGCAATGGTGTAGTGATTGACCCTGTAATCTTCAAAGGAGAGCTAGATAAGCTTCTTATGCAAGAGCCTGAGGTGTTGTCCCGATTGAAAATATCAAGAAAGGCCCATCTTATTCTTCCCTCTCACAGGTTGTTAGACGCCGCAAGTGAAGCAGCTAAAGGGAAAAAGAAGATTGGATCTACGCTAAAAGGTATCGGTCCAACTTACATGGATAAAACAGGAAGGAATGGTTTACGGGTCGGAGATATTCAATTAGAAAATTTCCAAGAGCTCTACAATACTCTTGTAACCAAGCACATGCAACTCTTAAGCGGTTATCCTGATTTCGAATATAGCATAGAGGAATTGGAGAAAGAATGGTTTGCTGCCATTGATTATCTAAGAACCCTTGATATTATTGATAGTGAACCTTTTGTGCATAATGCCATACGTGAAGGCAGAACAATATTAGCCGAAGGTGCACAGGGTACGTTGTTAGATATCGACTTTGGTACTTATCCATTTGTCACTTCTTCTAACACAACTTGTGCTGGAGCATGTACAGGACTGGGTGTTGCTCCAAATAGAATCAAAAACGTCTATGGAATCTTCAAGGCATATATCACTAGAGTGGGTTCAGGGCCATTTCCAACAGAATTATTTAATTCCACAGGTGAATTGATTCAGGCCCAGGGCCATGAATTTGGTGCTACTACTGGACGGCCACGCCGTTGTGGATGGTTGGACTTACCTGCGTTGAAGTATGCTATAGACATCAATGGTGTAACAGAATTAATGATGATGAAATCCGATGTTCTAAGTGGCGTTGGAAATATTCAGGTTTGTACTGCATATCGCTATAAGGGAGAGGTCATTGAACATCTACCCTATAAACTTCAAGATGACTTGATCGATCCAATATTCACCGAAATGTTGGGTTGGAACGAAGATCTTACACAAATGACGAATGAAGACCAGTTTCCAGACAGTTTCAAGGCTTACATCGCATTTATCGAGAAGGAAGTTGGTGTGCCTATTACACTAGTTAGTGTAGGTCCCGATAGAGCTCAAACCATATTGAGAAATTAATGAAGTGGGCCATACCAATTAGTGTGGCCCTTATATGCTCCCTTAATCACTTAGGGGGGCAAACTAAAATCAATATACTCAGTTCTGATATTACTGATATCATTAAACAGAAGGACGGATCTCGAAAATACTTTTTAAGAGGTAATGTGGGGCTGCAACAAGATGTAGCTATCATGACCTGTGATTCTGCCATTTTAGTACAGCCGGACAACACGTTCGAAGCCTTTGGTAAAGTCAAAATAGTCCAATCTGACACCACAGTAGTTACTGGAGAAAAACTCGATTATAGTGGTAAGGATAGAACATTCATTATTAGAGATAACGTACAGTTAATGACTCCAAACTCTACCCTCTCTACAACAGTATTAACGTACAACCGAACGACCTCCACAGCGCGTTACAATACGCGAAGTACTTTATACAGAAAAGACCTTGAATTGACATCAAACAAGGGGTCCTATAATACTAAATCAGAGGTGATTAGGCTACAGGGAGATGTAGAAGCGGTTGACCCAGATTACACACTGTACACGGATACTTTAATCTACTTTCCTAGTGATAATAGGTATAACTTTGCAGGGCCTAGTATCCTTACAAGGGACAGTAGTACTACCCGCTGTATGCTGGGGTCTTACGATGCGGAGCATAGTCAATTAAACCTAGGCTCTGGAGCTTCCATTTCTTCTCCCGGTTCTTATATTTCTGCCGATTCTATCAGTTACAACCTCAAGGAAGAGCGCGGAGAATTATTTTCGGATGCCTTAGTATCAGATAGTGCAGAAGGGTTTGTATTAGAGTCTCAGTACATCTATTACATCAAGGTTCCTAATTATGTTAATGCCTTCTCTCCCGTTTTCTACAGACAAAGCATGGATGAAGGCGACACTCTCTATGCCACCGGCGACACATTGAGTATTAGGCAAGATTCTTCAGATGCCAGAACAGTCGATCTTCTACATAATACAGCTTTTTTTAGTACGGCCTTTCAAGGTAGGAGTCGCTTTTTCAGATACTATGAGCTAAGCGAACAACTCCTATTATATCCAAAACCGAAACTGTGGAGTGAGCAAAGTCAATTCTCGGCTGATTCGGCAATTTTAAAGCTCAGGGATAAAAAATTAGATAGTCTTTACCTTATAAATAACGTTTCCATCTTATCGCAGACCATCGATAGTTCCGTTTATGACCAAGCTGTTGGTAAAATGCTTGAGGGATACTTCCAGGATAACAAACTAAATAATCTACTACTACGAGGTAATGCTCAAAACTTAATGCACAGCTTTGGTCAAGGAGAGCTTCTTCAGGGGATTAACACCACCGCATGCTCCTTAATTGAGATCACCTTTGAAAATGGAGAGGCAGAGTCTGTAAAGGCCTCTCAATCCATCGATGCGAGCTATACACCGTGGGAGAAAGCTTCGAATGAGCAGAAAGTCTTACCCAACTGCAATCCAAATTTTAATTTAAGAGCTACAATAGACGAAACTCGCCCAAAGGTCACTCCTCCAGAATCCCTTTGATATTAGGTTTAAAATAGTTTGGGCCTTTTAAGACCTTGCGGTCTTCTCGATAAATTGGCTTCCCATCCTCTCCTAGTTTACTCATGTTACTCCTTTGAATTTCATCAAAGACCTCTTCTATTTTATGTTGCATTCCGTGACTGAGAATGGTTCCACAAAGAATATAAAGCATATCTCCAAGTGCATCCGCTACCTCAATAAGGTCATTGCCTTTCGCCGCTTCCAAGTATTCCACGTTCTCTTCCGCCATTAATCTATACCGAAGATCAATAATTTTGTTAGAAATAGTTGAAACAGGGCGGTGTTCATTGGGTATTCCAAAGGTGTCATGAAATAATTTCACGTGGGCCAATTGCTTTTTCATAAGTATGATGTTTTTCTATTCAAAGAAAGTAAATTTGTTCCCATGGAAAACATTACAACGGGTCACTGGGTATTTGCAGGGATATTCACGATAGCATTTTTAACTTATCTCTTTTTCAGCTATCGTCAAGAGCTTAAACTACATAAAGTACACTATAAAAGCGGCGGTATTCAAGTATTACTATTAATCGTTATTACCCTGTTTGTCCTCTTTGTATTTAAGCAACTTTTCTAGGGCTCTTTCTGTCTTATATTTGCGGAAGAGTTTAACTCAACCCTATCACATGACACAGAAGCAGAAAGAAATCACTTACCAAGAATTTCACGAGGAAATAAAAGCAGATTACTACACCGCAGTACTTTCTAGAGAATGCTCACTTATGGGCCGTAGAGAAGTATTAACGGGGAAAGCCAAATTTGGTATTTTCGGTGCTGGTAAGGAACTCGCACAAATCGCATGGGCTAAAGCGTTCCAAAAGGGAGACTTCAGAAGTGGTTATTATAGAGATCAAACCTTCATGATGGCTTTGGGTGAATTAGACGCTGTAAAGTTCTTTACATCTCTATACGCTGTAACTGATGTCAAGCAGGAACCTATGGCCGCTGGGCGCCAAATGAATGGTCATTTCTCTACACGTAGTCTTGATGAGAATGGAGAATGGGTCAACCTTGTTGATCAATACAACAGTTCTTCAGACATCAGTCCTACCGCTGGTCAAATGCCCAGGTTATTAGGTTTAGCGCAGGCATCTAAAGTGTATAAAGAAGTTTCCTTCGAAGGTTCTGAAAAGTTTTCAGACAACGGAAATGAGGTTGCTTGGGGTACAATCGGTAACGCTTCGACCTCTGAGGGTTTGTTTTTTGAAACTATAAATGCAGCCGGAGTACTTCAGGTTCCTATGGTGATTTCCGTATGGGATGATGCTTATGGCATTTCTGTTGGTGCTGAATACCAGACCACCAAGGAAGATATCAGTGAAATTCTAAAGGGATTTCAGCGTGATGAGCAAGGTAAAGGCTTTGATATATTTATAGTCGAAGCTTGGGACTACCCCGCCCTTATTAACACATTTGTAAAGGCTTCTAAGGTAGCAAGAGAAGAACATGTACCTGTAATGATTCATGTGAAGGGCATGACACAACCCCAAGGCCACAGCACATCTGGATCTCATGAACGTTATAAGTCTGAGGAACGTCTACAGTGGGAACGAGATCATGACTGTATCCTTAAATTCGGTGAATGGATGATTGCAGAGGGCGTAGTCAAGCAAGAAGACCTCGATGCATTGATAAATGAAGCGAAGAAGGAAGCTAGGGAAGGTAAAAAAGCGGCATGGTCAATATACCAGAGCCAGCCTATAAGGTTGCGTAACGAGGTTATTCCATTGTTAAAAGACATACAAGTTCAAGGCGAAAAAGGGATATTTACTACGAACGTTATTAAGGACCTGGAAGCCGTTGAAGATATAGAGGTTGCCCATTCTTTCAAAGCTGTTCGAAAGGCGCTTCGATTGGTGATTGGTGATGATAAGGTTAATACCACTCACTTGAAAGCGTGGTTAGCTAAAGAAAATAAGGAACAAACTAAAAGATACAGCTCCCACCTGTACAGTGAAAACGACACAGATAAACTCTTAGACTTCGTTCCAGCTGATCTGTCTAAAGCAGAATCAGTGGATGCGCGCATTGTAATAAGAGATAATTTTGATGCCTTATTTACAAAATATCCTGAAACGCTAGTCTTTGGCGAGGACTCTGGTAAAATTGGAGACGTTAATCAAGGCTTAGAAGGAATGCAACTGAAATACGGGGAAACAAGAGTTTCAGATGCCGGAATTCGTGAAGCAACTATTTTAGGCCAAGGAATTGGAATGGCCATGCGAGGTCTAAGACCAATCGCGGAAATTCAATACTTAGATTACTTGCTCTACGCGCTACAAATCATGTCTGATGATCTGAGTACCCTTCATTATCGTACTGCAGGAGGACAAAAAGCACCTACCATTGTCCGTACCCGTGGCCATCGTTTAGAAGGTATTTGGCATTCCGGCTCCCCTATGGGAACAATTGTTAATTCCATCAAAGGAATTTATGTTCTAGTACCTCGTACAATGGCAAAGGCAGCTGGATTCTACAACAAGCTTTTACAGCTGGACAATCCTGCTCTAGTCATAGAATGTTTGAACGGATATAGACGCAAGGAACTAATACCCGCGAATTTAGCAGAATTTACGACACCTATAGGGAAGGTAGAAGTTATGAGAGAAGGTGCTGATATCACCTTACTAACCTATGGTTCTAATTGTCATCTGGCGGAGGCAGCAGCAGAAGAATTGGCTTTACTTGGTGTAGATATTGAACTTATAGACGCTCAATCACTTATACCTTTTGACATAAGTCATGATGTTGTTAAGAGTTTAAAGAAAACCAATACACTCATTATACTTGATGAGGATGTTCGTGGCGGCGGAAGCGCTTTCTTATTGCAACACATTCTAGAAGATCAAGGTGGGTATCAGTATTTAGACAGTGCTCCAAAAACAATTACCTCTAAGGACCACAGGCCAGCATTCGCATCAGATGGAGACTATTTCTCTAAACCATCCATAGATGATATGGTGGAAGAAATATATGCTGTCATGACCGAAAAACAACCTCAATCGTATCCTGCATTATAAAATACATACATGAATAAAAGTCCCCGATTGTTCCCAAATACCGTAAAAGGTGTACTTGAAGCCTTAGAGTCTTCTTTTGGAAAAGGTTTGTACGTCAATAGAGTACTTGAGAATTCACTCCGTTTGAACAAAAAATGGGGCTCACGTGACCGCAGTTTCGTTGCAGAGCATACCTATGAGATTGTTCGATGGTGGAATTTCTTATGGGCCTTATTAGATAAGGAGCCAAATGTCAATAGAAATAGTCTTGAGCAATTGTTTGGCGTGTACTGGAAGTGGCGAGGATTTGATCTACCAGAATGGCCTGGGTTTGATTCGATCAGAGATATCGATATAGAGGCTAGATCTCTCGAAATAACAGCTCTGCACGAGCGTGAGAGCTATGCGTTATGGTTTAGTGAGCTTGCTCAGGAGCAATTGGGTGACAAATGGGCACAACTAGCCCATGATTTAAACAAGCCTAACAGTGTTAACATTAGGATTAATACGCTAAAGTCCCATGAGAAGGAAGTAATCCAAGAGTTGGCAGATGCGGGAATTGTCGTTTATCGTCATCCAGCGTTTCCAAAAGCTCATTTTTTGGAGGGTCGTCCGAAACTTAAGAATAATTCATCTTTTCTTAAAGGTAAATTTGAAATACAAGATGCTGGTTCACAAGAAATTAGTTATTTCTTGAATCCCACCCCTGGCTCAGTTGTTATCGATGCTTGTGCAGGAGCGGGTGGTAAGACACTGCATTTAGGTGCATTGATGGAAAACAAGGGTACATTAATTGCCATGGAAATTGAGGGGCGAAAGCTCGAAGAACTCCATAGACGTACACAACGAAGTGGCCTAACCATTATGGAAACTAGGGCGTGGGAGGAAGAAGGTGTATTAGCAGAACTTACAGATACCGCAGACTACCTACTCTTAGATGCTCCCTGTTCTGGAACAGGAACTATAAAACGTGAACCTGACACCAAGTGGAAATTTGAGCCAGTACATCTGGCACAATACCAGAGCTTACAGTTTGAGATACTCGACAAGTACCCTGCTATGCTTAAATCTGGTGGGACTCTGGTCTACGCTACATGTAGCATTCTGCCGAGTGAAAATAGCGATCAGATAAAGCTCTTTCTTGAGAATCATTCGGAGTTCCGTCTTATAGAAGAAAGAACGATAGACCCCGCAACTAATAATGATGGCTTCTACATGGCCAAACTATTGAAATCATAATGAAAACCACTGAGGCGAATTCTCTTTATGACCACTTAGAATCAGAAAGTATTGAGACGCTACTCCTCGGAATCAATTCTGAAGATCAAAAGGTAGCGCTAGCCGTTGGTAAGGAGATACAAGCTATATCCTCGTTTGTTACAGCTCTATGCAAGCGCATGACAAATGGTGGTCGACTTTTTTATATTGGTGCAGGAACTTCTGGCAGATTAGGAATACTTGATGCAAGCGAGTGTCCTCCAACCTTTGGAGTAGACTCTAACGTAGTGATCGGTATCATCGCAGGTGGTGATAGAGCCATTCGAAAAGCCGTTGAGAATGCTGAGGACAGTATAACAGGAGCTTGGGAAGACCTGTTGAAACACAACCCCACTTCATTAGATACTGTGATAGGTATAGCCGCTAGCGGGACTACACCCTATGTTATTCATGGAGTCAAGTATGCGCGTAGAAATGGATTACTCACTGCTTGTATTACGTGCAATAACAACAGTCTTTTAGCGGAACACGTGGAGCATCCAATATCTGTTGTAGTTGGACCAGAATTTATCACTGGAAGTACTAGGATGAAATCAGGGACAGCGCAAAAAATGGTATTGAATATGATCAGTACGACCGCCATGATACAATTAGGTAAAATACAAGGCAACAAGATGGTTGATATGCAGCTGTCTAACGATAAATTGATTGCCCGTGGCACCCGTATGATATCAGAGGAGACAGGTGTTGATAGTACGGTGGCGAAAGAATATTTACTTAAACATGGGAGTGTGAGAACTGCCATAAATGCGATAATAGATGGGGCAAAAGACTAACCAAGAAATGCTGGCTGCAGGTCTATTTAGATTGGCCTGGTCATTTCCTTTTATCTTTATAGGGCCTTCATTATACGTTGGAAAGGGTACTGGAGGAGCCTGGTACTGGACCGTTATTTCTATTGCCATAATGCTAATAGCCGTTGCATTAGCTGTGAGTGGTCTTAGAAAAGTAATGTCAGGTTTTTTCGATAAATAAAAGCCTTATTGCAGTTTTATCACTCTTCTGACGTTTGACTCATTCCCTCTTTTGAAAAACAAGAAATAAGTTCCAGCCGGAATTATGTCTCCTGGTGCCCAAATAGCCTGATATCGTTTAGAGATCAGCAGATCGCTAACCACTGTTCTTCCGTAAAGGTCTCTCAGCTCAAGTTCAACATTCAACGCTTCTCCATCTGGAAAGAAAAACTCTAAGTAATCTGGGAAAGGGTTGGGATAGATGATTGTTTCCAATACAACTCCGTTAACTAAGGATTCTAAATACGCCTGTGCAAAGGCCAAATTGGGTATTCCGTGACCAATTTTCTCATTGCGACTATAAAAATGTGAGCTACTGACTTCGAGGGCACGAATCACTTGCTGGGCAGTGGCATTTGGAACCGATTGCCACAAACACGCGGATGCACCCGCCATGATCGGCGAGCTAAAGCTTGTTCCATTTGCATAGGTTATCGTTCCATCGGGCCTATATACCACGGCACCTTCGCCCCTGGCACAAATATTAGGTTTAACCCGACCATCCGCAGTGTACCCTCGTGAACTGAACGAACTCGCTTGACCAAACTGTGATACGCTACCTACGGTGAGAATACTGTCTGCATCTGCCGGGAAAGTTATTTTATTCCATGGCCCTCCGCCAGCGTTTCCGGCACTTGTTACTACTAGGATTCCCGTTCTGGCAGCAGCTATAGCACCTAACGAAATAATACTCGTTCTTCCATCTAGATCCGCAATGGTATAATTATCTAGAGGGTCGTCAAATTCAGAATAACCCAAAGAACTATTGATGATATCTACACCTATAGAGTCTGCATACTCTGCACCCGCGATCCAATTAATCATCTCTTCGGGTGTCTCACTTAACTCATCTTCTGTCTTTATCAGTAAATAAGACGCTGAAGGAGCTGTACCTATGTAGGTACCATCAATACTTGCAGCCATAGTGCTTAACACACTAAATCCATGAGAAGACCCTTGATATACATTTTGACCACCTTCCACGAAATTCCGAGTACCGATTACATCGAGATCATCGCTTATAGTAACAGTATTTGCACCAACAAATCCAGCATCTAATACAGCTATTAATTTATCCTCTCCAAGAAAGCCACTACTATGAGGGCCCTGATCTAGATTTATTTGAGCGACCTGATCATTGGAATATCCATAATTCAAAGATAATTCTACGATCCTTGTAGCCGCCATCCCTCCTGCTGCGGGCTGCACACTCTCTACAAAAGATAAATCTAACAAGTCTAATATTTCCGTCGGAGTGGCTGTAACATAAACAGCATTGAGCCATCTTGATGAATTTCCAATTGTGGATACGATATGAGAAACGGTCTGTATTCTATGGGCTTCTACTGGTAAATCACTATTAGATACAGTTATTGCTTGGCGGGCTCTTCGCGCAAGTGAGCGTTTAGATAGAAATAACTCAGGCTGCTGGAGCAACTCCGTATTCTGTTTCGCTTTCAGGTATACCATACAAGGAGAGGCCACTTCTTGCGATATGGCCGCAAAGCTGAACATCATAAGTATATATACGAGGAGTCTACTTTTCATTTTTATCTAATGAGCTATCGTTCCGGAACCTATTAATTCATCTCCCAAATACCAAGCGGCAAACTGACCTGGTGTTATGGCCTTTTCCGGTGTTTCAAATTCTACGAAAATTCCGTTTTCAGTGTGATGTACAGTCACCGGTACTAAAGGTTGTCTGTAACGTATCCTTCCCATGAATTTCCGAGAAGTCCCAACAGGCAGGGCTAAGTCTTCTCGAACCCAATGAACCTCATTACTACTTATTTTAAGGGCCTTTCTGTAAAGGCCTTTATGATCTTCTCCCTGACCTACATAAATAGCATTAAAAGCCGTATTTACCCCAAGCACGAATAATGGTTTAGGGCTACCGCCTATATTTAATCCCTTTCGTTGTCCTACGGTGTAATAATGTGCACCATTATGCTTTCCACGTTTCATAGCTAGTTTAGGATGAAACTCGAACGGACGGGCTAATTCCTCTAAATTAGTTCTAGGCTCGTCTAAAAAGGCGGCATCTGAGGAAATCTCCCAAACCAAGCCTTCTTTAGGCTGAAGTTTCTGCTGTAAAAAATCGGGCAATCTTACTTTACCTATAAAACACAGCCCCTGTGAATCTTTCTTGTCAGCCGTACTTAATCCTGCCTTATGAGCTAATTCTCTTACCTCACTTTTTTGTAAGTGACCAATTGGAAACAATGCCTTTGACAGCTGGTATTGTGAAAGCTGGCAAAGGAAGTAGCTTTGATCCTTATTGTTATCTAATCCCGATAGTAACCGATGTATGGCCTTACCTTGAACCAAGGTAGACTCCTTACGGACATAGTGCCCAGTGGCTACATAATCTGCCCCCAATTGAATTGCAGTATTCAGAAACAAGTCGAATTTTATCTCCCGATTACACAAAATATCTGGATTAGGTGTCCTTCCTTTTTCATATTCGCTGAACATATAATCCACGATTCGGGTCTGGTAGTGCGCACTCATGTCTATTACCTGAAATGGTATACCTAAGGAATCTGCTACTGACATAGCGTCGTTACTATCTTCAATCCAAGGGCATTCATCATGAATAGTGACCGTTTCATCGACCCAATTCCTCATAAATAGGCCAATGACATTATAGCCTTGCTCCTTGAGCAAATAGGCTGTTACAGATGAGTCCACCCCACCACTAAGTCCAACAACAACGGTGGTGTCCTTAATAGCTTTATTCATCGTATCTAGTTTCACTTTCAAGTGTACCGTATCTATACTGTTCCTTCAACGTCACTTTGTTGTCCTCAAAATAATACCATATACCATGCTTCTTCCCGTGATGGTAGACTCCTTTTGCTAAAAGTTTAGAGTTATCATCGTAATAAACGCATTCTCCCTCGAGCATTCCTTCTAAATAATTACCCTTTGTCCGAAGTTTGCCGTTATCCCATTTTCTTATCCAGAGTCCTTCTTCTACTCCGTTTACAAAGTCTGTTCGATCAGAGGTAATTCCATTCTCCCAATAAGTTATTTGAGGTCCATTTAACACTCCTAAAGTGTATGTTTCTCTTTGGGTTAGAAGACCGGCTCGTGAGTAATAGGTCCAAGTGCTATCTTTTACCTGTTTGTTGTAAATACCTTCTGCCTCAAGTACTCCAGACCGTTGAAATGTCTGGGCATACCCCACTCCAGAATATTTTCTGTAGGTGACTTCAGACATAATACCACCCTCTCGCTCAAAGTAGTAGGTAAATGTTCCGGTGGGCATATCGTCTTTAAACGTACCTGTATATCTCGTTTTTCCACTTACATATTTCTTCTCCCAGGCTCCTTGCTTTTTACCAAGAGCATCCGTATGATTATTCTGCCCGATCGCATAGAATCCTAAGAAAAAAATAAAAAGTATAGATTTAAATTTCATAATGACAAAGGTATTCCGTTTTACTTGTAGTACACTTGGAAAGAGGGTTCTAATTGAATTCCTATGGTCCAAGGGTTATATGCATCCATTCCAAAGTATTTGTAACGCGCTATCGCGGATATTCTCAATCCTTTATTTAGCATTTTAGAAAGATGAACACCAGCGGCTATAGCAGCTCCCTTTCCAACGTTAATTCCACCACCACCTGCGGCTATAACACTTCCATTCCACCCCAAAACAACAGACTGGTGCTTCCATGTATCATGGTATACACCAAACATTCCTTCTGCATACGCCCCGTAGCCCCCTGTGGCAGCCCAAAGTGTTTCTCCACTTAACCACAAGGAAGACTTCGTCGGAATTTTACCGCCCAAAAACAAGGCACCCATAGGCTCATATTCTAGACCATTGCGGTCAGTTCCTTGAGATAAATTGATCCTAGATCCTGTGATCAAGACTATAGTTTTAGACTTTAAATTTTCTTTAGAGCCTATGTACTTTGCCTTATTTACAAAACCAAAGTTGCTTATGACCGGAAATCGAGCGCTCATTGTTAAAAAAGGAGCACCCATTGGAGTTTCTAGTGCATTCCAATAGTCCATTCCAAGCTCAAATCGGTCATTCATTCTTAGTCCTAATCCAGTACAAACAGCAAGGCCACCAGCTGTTCTCATAGATCCCCCACCACCGGATCCCAAGGCTAGTCTTAGGTAGGGTTCCAACGGCATGCTAAAAGGTAACCAAGTTATACCTGCTTTGTAATCCATAAAGCCGTCTGTCGCTCCAACGGCTGACGCACCTAATTGTAAATCAAGGTCGAGAACCGGAAGCACTGATTGTGAAAACCTAACACCCGCGTATAGTGATTGCCCATTCGTTGTAATACGTGATGCATCATTCTCATCTAGAAACAGTACCCCAGTCACCAAGGATATGCTGGTGTAGAATAAATCAAACACTCCAGAGTTTTGCCATTTGTAGGGCATCGTATAAGACCACTGCAATGCTGGGTGAAGAGAGTATATATTTCCGGAAGGAAAATCTAATGCACTTATAGATATACCTACGGCCTGTTTCATACCTATTGCGTATTTCGCAGCTCCTTCTAGCCTGTACATAAATCCGTCGCCATCTGGTGCACCAGCTCCTCCTCCAGTTGCGAGAGTTACACCAGCAGACATTGATAAATTTTTCCATTTTTTCTCAGCAATTCCGTGAATCCCAAACACGTAAAATCCACCATAATCACCAGAAATTGCACTTTGCGTTTCCAAACCAAAACCAAACCGTGTGCTGTTATAGTCCTTGTGAATCAAAAACCGCTGTGTCATCCAACTCATGGGGGTAGGACCATTTAAGGATTCAAGCTGCATTTGCATGGACGTAGCTTGCCCTGAGGTCTCCGTAGAGAACAGTAAGAGAATAAGCATTAGTTTAACCATGCGCATAGACAATGAGGTTACGCCTTTTTAAAGGGGATTTTGTACCCTAACCCTAACTGTAGACCGTGAACAGGAAATTCAGTGGTTGAGTAGGCATTATAAATGTACTTTGAATTTATTGTGACCTTTTCATTTAGTGGTATATCAAATCCAGAATTTATAAAAACTAAACCCGCGCCATTCCAAAGGTTTATTCCACCTCCCGCACCTGCACCAACTTGTGATTCGATATACCACCAATTCTTTTGGTAACGGATACCAAATAAACCTTCTGCATATGCCCCTCTACCATCTGTAAATGCCCAATAACTTTCTCCTCGGAGTGAAAGTGCCTTATAACGATACAACTGAAAGGCTACTCCAAGATTAGAAAAACCATTGCTCCCTAAATACGTCCTTATAGAGCTCTCAATCTGTAAGTTTTCTATCGCGTAAGACTCATTTCTCTTAGCGTTCGAGTTGAACTTCAATTCTGTTCCCAGATGAAGAGCTAGAAATGAGAAATAAAAAGGCTCGTTGATACTACTAAGTACCCCACCACTTATTCCAGCAAAAAGATCCTCAGCATGATACTGTAATTCACCTTGGGTTCCCCATAGAGCTCCACCACCTGCTGGTGCTCGTCCACCGCCTCCTGTACCTAGATTAGCCTCAAGCAGCAATCTGAATGGGCCTACATCTTTGTAGGTACCGTACCCTCCATAAACATCCATATACCCTCCAAGATCTGTGACCGCAGCCGTAAGATAGACACTAGTGTAAAATTGATCGGAAAAACTTCGTCCACCAATACCCATAAAACCAGTAGGTCTCGAGTGTTCATTCCAAATGGAATACAGGGTATTTGTAAACAATTGTACATGAAGGTCTTCCTTCAATGGTTCTACGAATGAAATGGATTTATTCAAAGTGATATATGGGCTGACGCCCTGAATGACACCAGTACTGATATAACTGTATTGTCCACCTATCCCTAAAGACCAATCCTTCCATTTATAATCTAAACTCGTGGATATGGTTGCAAAGCCTCCTGAGCCATCGTTTGACTCTGCTCCTCCTCCAGAAGTAAACATCAATCTAGGATGAAAGTAAAGCCCACGTCTTAAGAGTACTTGAGCACCCATATGATAACCAAAGGTGTAATATCCAGCACGTGTCCCTATTAACGCATTATTTAATCTGATGCCGCCGTAAACAGGAAGGGTTGGATGAACCATGGAAACACCTGTGCCTAAAAAGCCAATAGGCCCCTTTGGAGACTCATCTACAGTGAGATAGTCAAAATTTATCATGGTTATCTGACACAAGAGTACCTGAGGCAGGGAAAGCAAGAATATTATGAATAGTTTTGTTCTCATGAGAGAGATGAGTCGCATTGCAGCTGGTATTTGCTTTTTAATGGTAATGAGTCTCAAAGTTAGTGCTCAGTCATCTACTGATACCACCGCGTTCAAAGAAATAGTTGCATTTACAACACGAGGTGTTAATGCCTCTGGTGCACGGTATCATATTGATGGCTGCAGATATCTTAAAAACGGACAAATTCATGTCGATGAACGTCTCGCATTACAAAGAGGCTTATTACCCTGTAGTATTTGTCTAACTGACCGTTCTATGGTACTTCCCATGTTAAGAGAAAAGAATATATATTCGAAAAAAGTAGTGTTTCGAAAGTGTGTTTTTAAAACCAAAAGCGGCGCAAAATGTGAGCGCCCAGCCATAGATGAACATAGGTATTGCAAGGTCCACGAGGGTCGAGGGAAAAAGGTTAGAAAATGAAATCGTTCTCACTTCTACCGGTAATTATAATGCATAAAAAAAGCCCTCCACTTTCGTGGAAGGCTTACTGCTATTGACTTTCGTCTTAGCGATCCGGACGAGACTCGAACTCGCGACCCCAAGCGTGACAGGCTTGTATTCTAACCAACTGAACTACCGGACCAGTAATTAATTGCGGTTGCAAATGTAACTCCTATTTTATGTTATCCAAGGCTATGACTAAAATATGTTAAAATTATTTCATCCCTATAAGGTCGCCTACCTACACTGACTCACGAACTACTTACATTTCAAGATATTAACGTTACGCCATTCCTGATTGACTTGAACGACAATGTATCAATATTCTCCCCGCCCCCAACCAAACACGCTCGTAATTGCAACAGAACTTTAATAAAGTTTTCTGAATTTTAGCCCTTACGTGAGCGTTGATTAGTACGTTTGAACAAATTACCATAAATGAAGACAGCGATCATACTTGCAGGTGGGAAAGGCACGCGATTATCGAAGTTACGCAATGATATCCCTAAACCTATGATGCCTATTCTAGGTAAACCCATACTACAATACCAAGTTGAGCTTCTTAAAAGACATGGTTTTGAAAAGGTTTGGTTTATTGTAAATCACCTTTATGAGCAGATAGAATCCCATTTCGGACATGGTGAAAATTTTGGAATTGATATTCAATATTACGTGGAACCCACTCCTCTAGGTACTGTTGGAGGTGTGAAAGCGCTGCAGTCTGAGCTTGACCAACCCTTTTTGGTACTTTATGGTGATGTATTAATGGACATGGACCTGAGTAGGCTTTTGGACTTTCATAAAGTGAAAGGCGCAGATGCAACCTTAGTGGTACATCCGAATGACCATCCATATGATAGTGATTTATTGGATGTAGATAGCCAAGATAAAGTAACTGCGTTTTACGCTAAGCCCCACCCTGAAGGACTGCAATACCGGAATTTAGTCAATGCCGCAGCCTATGTGTTTAACCCCATAGTGTTGGATTATCTCAAGGCTGGTGTAAAAGCAGATTTTGGAAAGGACATTTTTCCATCCTTACATAAGGATTTGAATTTATACGCCTACAACACCCCAGAATATTTAAAGGACATGGGCACGCCCGATAGGTTGTATAAAGTAGAGGACGCCTTACTAAGCGGTAAAGTAGCCGCGAGAAACCTTAACCAGTTACAAAAGTGTGTTTTTCTAGACCGCGACGGTGTCATAAATATAGATACCGATTTGATTCATAGGCCAAAGGACTTTCAGCTGTATCCATATGCTGCTGAAAGCATCAAGAAACTTAATAAAATGGGGTTTTTAGTGGTCGTTGTTACGAATCAAAGTGTCATAGCACGTGGGCTTTGTACCATCAAGGAATTAGGGGATATCCATAAAAAAATGGAAACAGAATTAGGCGCTGATGGAGCCTTTGTAGAAGCAATCTATTTCTGTCCTCACCATCCTCATGGTGGATTTGAGGGAGAAATCAAAGAGTTCAAAGTCCAATGTGAATGTCGCAAACCATCTCCAGGGATGTTGCTACAGGCTCAAAAAAGATATAATATTGACATGGGTCAAAGCTACCTCATAGGTGATAGCCCAAGGGATATTGAAGCTGGGGCAAATGCTAACGTCACTACAATAAGGGTAAAAACGGGCCATGGCATGAAGCCACATACCACTATACCAGATCATTATGTCGACACCCTAGTTGAGGCCGTAAGAATTATTGAGGAAAAGCACTAAAGGACGATCTATGCCTTATTTCGTTTTCTCGAGACGCTCAAACTCCTTGTGAAACTGTATACCGACTCCTTGCGTATAAGGACCTGAATTTTGAAGCAATGGATCGTTTCTGTTACTCCTATTAAATGCCTTTAGTACAATTCTGCCGTCTTTCGTGATGGAGTATGCAATCTCTGTATCACCCAACAGCAGCGTAGAATTCCCGTCTTGTGCAATGGGTATATCTAACGAAGAATTCACCTTAAGACGACCATCAAAGAAATTTTTACTCACTCCTAAATTGATGTTGTTTCCTGTATTAGTTATGTTGTTGTAGGGATTAACACCAGAGGTGTAATCTAATTCTAAATCAACATATGAGCCTATTCCAGCAGTCAACCAACTCCCGAACTCGCTAACAAGAAATTCTGAGGTGGTTTTACTTACAGAAGATCCCAGATTTATACTTTCTTGAATTGCAAGATCTTGTTTAAAAAACTCACCCAACATCAACAGCGAGAAAGCTTGATAATTCATGGCATCGTCATTAAGAAAATGACGTTGAAGCTCTTCCGAATAACTAGAGGGCGCATTCGGTAGCTCTACTCTAAAAGAAATCTCAGGAGACATCAATGCGCCTTTTAGGACAATAACAAGTTCAACATCAACATTTTCACCATTATATCCAGAACTGGTAACTAATCCTTGAAGAGACGTAGATAATGAATACTTGGCCTCTAAGTTCATATCTGCCTCATACAAGTCCCCACTCCATAAAATCGTGCCTCCTGGTAGTAAGGTGAATTTTTTATTGATAATATTCTGTAAGGTAAAAAGATAGGATCCGGCGGATACAGTGTAGAGCCCAAACAACTCCAAACTCTCGTCTTCAAGAATCTTTAACCGTAAATTTCCTACCCCTGTTGTTTTAATTACATCGCCTAAGACCTCATCTAGAACTAATTCTATCTGTGCATCTTCAGTAGCAGATATAGCGATATCCGTAGTGAAATATTCTAGTTTTTCGGGATCCATTGTAGAGTCAATAACGACCTTATCTTGACCTATAAAATGTATAAAACTAGGTGTCTCAACAGCAGTGGGATTGTCTAATGGTATTTTAAAGTTAGTTCCCTCCTTCGTTTCAAGTGATAAATCTAAATGTAGCTGGTCGATAGGACCTTCGAGGGTCAGGTCACCGGAAGCAATAGCCACACCATAGAAGTAGCTGTCCATTTTCCGTGACATGTCTACAGCTCTAATACTATCCGTATGAAGGTGTATGTCAAAATTTAAGTCTTTAAAATTATCGTGAGACAAACTACCCCATGCCCAAGCTAACGTGCTGTCTGCAGGTACATAGAACTGTGTTGAATCCAACTCAATTATGGTATTTGTGATACGGATATCAGCTGGTTCCATAGTGGCCAATTCTGATCCGACAGAAGGGATGTTAAATTGCCCATTTTTCAAAATCATGGAACCACTTATATTCCATTCATCCCTAGGACCATATATGGAAATACCCCCCTCTAACTTTCCTCGTAGATTAGTTATGACCCCCTGTAAAAATGGAGTAGCAGCACTGATGTCCAGGTCATTCAGGCTTACACGTATATCAATCTCATCATCCTCTATGTCATAATGTCCCCCATAGTTGAAGGCACTCTCACCCTTGTTTAAAAGCTGACCCTGTGAAAAAATGTGTCCATTATCATTCCATTGCAAGTTTGAAGTAAATCGACCGTAATAGGTATCATTCAAACCAAAGTCATCATATACTATGTTAGCAATTATTGCCGGAGATGATAGCGAATTTGAGGCCGTGGCATTCAAGCTTAACTGACCTGACAACACTGCGTCAGGATCCCGAATTATATAGTTCAATAAATCAGACTCAACTCCCCTTATGTGAACATTAGTTATGTTCCTGTTGGGACCTACCTCTTTGGTATCCATCCATAATTCCCCCTCTGAATTATTGAAGCCCAAGGAGTCAATGGACCATAACTGTTGGTCCCATTTTATTATAGATGACTTATTCAGCGAAAAATTCGACTTTCCTATATTGAAATCACTTTGAATCACTTCCGCCCAGCCCCTCCCATAGTTAGCTCGTAGGGCTAAAATAGACGGAATACTATCCCTAAGGCTTGTCAAAACCTCGATCTGATGCTCCAACTTAGCTCCTTGGCTTGATATAAATACCGTATCTAACGTGTTGTTGCCATATTCGATTTTACTTGCTCTGAGTGCCGTAGAGTTTTGGTCATTAATTTGACTAGAGTTTAAATAAAGACCTTTTCCAGAAATCTTACCCATCTGAAATTTTGGGATATCCGCTGTAATAGACCATCGATTGTTAGGTCCATCGTAAAGGCCAAATAGGTAAGATTCTTGTGAGAGATGCGCATTAAGGTGCATCAAGTCGGTCAACCAGTCTGTACTGCCTGCATTAATCTCAAATTCAAAGGAAGAAGGTTCCCAACGTAGATTTTTTTGCCCGATAACATTCTGTACAATTTGTCCGCTCAAGAATTTGACATCCTTAAAATCCCATTGCCCTTTGATGAAACCTGTTAAAACATCACTTTGTACTGCGAAACTTCGTTTATTCCTATTTCTAATATGTGTCACCTGAAATTCGCGCATGAATATGACATCATTAGCTCTTTCGAGTAGCAGATCACTCAGTCTAACGTAACCATTACCCTCCAGGGTGAAATTTCCTTGTAGATCGGCACTCAAGTACTGGCCAGTATCTAATGGATCGAAAAGATATAAACCTACATGGTTAAGATGCAATGATGTACTTATTTGGTCATTTATAAGGATTGCATACCCATCCAAATCTAATTGGTCATCCAAACAACTGAGCCAAATGGAATCTAAATGTTCAGAGTGTACATAAGAAAAACTAAGTCCTTTTATGATAGAATCATTGAGTACCAATTCTGACGACACCGTATTAACCCTAAATTCTTTCGACTCCATCACTGATTTTATATCAGGATAAATCACGGACTTGAATTCCAATCTGGTCAATGGTCCCAAACTAATCTGAGGTAAACGAGCATTGATACGCACTGGATCATTTATGTGAGGTACTGATGCGGAAGCGCTGTTCAAGCCATCATTTAATACGATCTCAAATGCCATTAATTCTTTAAAATCCGTTTTCAATTGAATTTCTAAAGACTCAGGAGAAAATTGATTCCAAACGTCCCTATACCCCTTTAATAAATCGGTCGTATAAATAGATGTGGAGGGATAAGCAAAGGCATGCGTAGATAATACGGCGGAATCTATATTCCATTCCAACTGTCCATGAGCATTATAAAGGGATTGATCAATGGACATATTACCATAAATCATGTTCTCTTTTACCTTACCAGAAAATGTCAATCGACTTCCAGAAAGGAACTCTTCAACTACCTCCATATTAAGATATGGTAAGATTGGCTCGTTTACCAAAACAACTTCACCCAACACTGATGAACTATCCATAGAATATTTTATCGCCGCGCTTAAAAGGCCTATGTCATTTTCTCTAATTCTAAGTAATGACGAAAATTCGTAACCCTGAGAAACGTCAATACTATCAAGCTCTGTGAAAAATTTCATTCCTCTGTATTGTAATGAAATATTCAATTTTTGCTCTTTGATTTTCTGTGGGCTGCCAACAAAGTCAATTCCATTTATACCAGCATTCACGGTATCTGTCGCATTAAAAAACTCTAGACCTAGAAGTTCCCACCTCCCTACTGCAAATTTAAAAGGAAGGAGTTTCGTACTTCGATAAGACTCTTTAGACGTGAATCTATCAATTAACTCTGTTACCCAAGGATCTTCAATAGAGCGTTTTATTTTAAAGGCTTCTAGTCGTATTTCTTGAATTCGAATGCCTCCTATCCAATCTAATTCATCTATATAGACAGTACCTAATTCGAGGAGTATTGTATCCCTAAATGAAACTGAGCTAGAATCAATTTTGAAAGAGTTTGGGAACACGTATTTAACCTGAGAAAAACTAATTTCAATTTCATTCTGTGCTAAACCAGGTGAAACATAGTGGTGGAATAGGCGCTGTTGAAGTGAGCTTGAATTAAATAACCCAAACAAGCCACCTAATACGAATACGACAAAAAGAGTGCACAAGAACAAGACCCTTCGTGGTGTGGTAAATAATCTTTGTGGTAATTTTGAATCTTCCATGGAGCAAATACCTTACATCTTAGCAATAGAAAGTAGCTGCGACGACACAAGCGCTGCTGTGCTGTACGGCAATAAAGTACTTTCTAATGAAGTGGCATCTCAAGAGGTGCATACAGCTTATGGTGGCGTTGTTCCTGAATTAGCCTCTAGGGCTCATCAGCAAAATATTGTTCCGGTAGTAGACCGAGCATTAAAGGTAGCGAATATCAAGCCTTCGCAACTACATGCCATTGCATTTACAAATGGCCCTGGATTGATGGGTTCTCTCCTTGTAGGAACCTCATTTGCAAAGAGTTTAGCGCTTGCCTTAGATATTCCATTGGTACCGGTTCACCACATGCATGCACACATTTTGGCGCATCTCATTGAAGATGCCCATCCTATTACCCCAATATCGTTTCCATTTATATGCCTAACGGTAAGTGGTGGACATACACAATTGGTGTTAGTGAAGGGGCCAAAAACCATGGATATTCTTGGAGAGACTATTGATGATGCTGTGGGTGAGGCTTTCGATAAGGCAGCTAAAATACTAGGTCTACCCTATCCAGGTGGTCCTGTCATAGATAAACTTGCACAGACAGGTAACTCGAGTTTCATGGCCTTTGGCAGAAGTTTAGTACATGGATATAACTTCAGTTTTTCAGGAATGAAGACCAGCTTTTTATATAATCTTCAGAAGAAAGTAAAGGAGGACCCCGACTTTGTCTCTAAACACTTAAATGACATCTGTGCGAGTTACCAAAATGCACTACTCGATGTATTGTTTAAAAAACTTGAGTTGGCCATAAAGGATTATGGTATAAAGCATGTCGCTATTGCTGGAGGAGTCAGTGCTAACTCAGGACTTAGAAATCGTTTAACCCAATTAGGAACTGATAAAGATTTATCGATTTACCTTCCCCCTATTGAGTATACCATGGACAACGCGGCCATGATTGGAATCGCTGGTTACTATAACTTACTTGCCGGTGAAGCTGCCCCATTAAGTATTTCGGCATCAGCTAAGATTAAATTTTAGCATATTGTACGTTTTTCGAATCGAAAAAGATGGACTTTTGACTTACCTAACATTTCAAACACATTGATCTTATCATGCAACTGTTTCACGGATACATAAAAGACGACAGATTTCATCTCCATGAGCATGAAATCAACCATTGTGTCCGTGTGTTAAGAAAGCAAGTTGGCGACACCATACATTTCATCACAGGAAACGGTCCCCTCTACAAAGGTCATATTGAATTTGCGTCAAAGCACCTGGTTTCCGGTAATTTCGAACTCATAGAAGAGCGATTTGGGCATTTCAACTATGACCTAACTGTTGCTATTGCACCTACAAAACAGTTGGATAGAATGGAGTGGTTTGTTGAAAAGGCAGTAGAAATGGGAATCACGAAAATTGTACCCATCCTCTGCGATCATAGTGAGCGTCGCATTTTGAAACCCGGAAGGCTCGAGAAAATAGCACTTAGTGCTACCAAGCAAAGTCTCAAAGGCGCCTTAGTTTCAATCTCTCCATTAATTACGTTTAGTGAATTTATTGAGAGCCAAACCGTAGGTTATATAGCACATTGCGACCTAGGTGTAAAACAATCTTTCAAAGATCAAATAGCGAATCAAACTGGGCCCATTACCATCATGATAGGTCCTGAAGGTGACTTCTCTCAAAAGGAGATACAATTAGCTGTTGAGAAAGGGATTACGCCAGTTGATCTGGGGAAGAGCCGTCTTCGTACAGAAACTGCTGCCCTAGTCGCGGTGGCAACGTTGTACCAGAAACACCTTTAACTTCCTCAAAGATTAGACTCCTGTCCATTGGATTCTTCCAATCCTCCCAGGCAACTTCTGAATCCACATAGGTTGGGTTTTTAAGTGTTTGAATGGGGTCAATTTTCCGGTACCATACCGCTAAAACTAATCCTACAATAGCTCCACTCAAATGACCTTCATAACTTATCGTGGGATCATGTGGTAATACTCCCCAAACAAAAGAACCATAGAGAAATACCATCAGCATACTCTGTGCTAATAATCTGGTATGCATTCTAATAATACCGCTGAAAAACACAAAACTCACAAGTGCATACAACCAGGCACTAGCACCAATATGGTAGTTTGGCCGTCCAATAAGCCAAAGTGCAATACCTGGTATAATCCAGCTAAGTAGCCAAATCTTATCAAATAACTTAGGGAAGCTATAGCGCACTAGGGACCCTACAAAAAACAAGCTTATAGTGTTGCTAATGATATGATTTACATCTCCATGGAGCCAAGGCAGTGTAAAAACGCCATACCAATGCTGAATGTTGCCCGGAAGAACACCATATTTTCCCCAGTCAAAATCGAATACTTGCTCTATTCCAAATACCAACCACGCTAAAGATACCCATATCCCGGGCCAGAGGAAAAGACCTTTATGAATTCCATATTTACTCCAATCAGACATAGCAAAAAGATAGTTACTTTCGGGGTATGAAACCGTTAGCAGAACAGCTCCGCCCCCAGGACTTGACCCAATATTTGGGCCAAGAACACCTAATAGGTCAAAATGGCGCACTGCGCAAGAGTTTGCAGATAGGAAGACTCCCTTCTATTATTCTTTGGGGGCCACCAGGAGTTGGAAAAACCACACTCGCTCTATTGCTTGCAAAAGAATTAGATGCTCCCTTATACACCCTAAGCGCAGTAAACTCTGGCGTTAAAGATGTGAGAGAGGTTCTTGCTACCGCTGAGAAAAAAAGTCTATTTGACACAAAGCGTCCCATACTATTTATAGATGAAATACATAGGTTCAATAAAGGACAACAAGACAGTCTACTTCATGCCGTTGAACGTGGTTATATTACATTAATAGGTGCCACAACAGAAAACCCCAGTTTCGAAATCAACGCAGCACTATTATCCCGAATGCAAGTCTATGTGCTAAATCCCCACAATGTACAAGACCTGTCTAGTATGATTGATTTAGCTAATAACATTCCTTATGCCAAGGAACATGGTCTAAAAATAACAGCGCATGATTTCTTGATTAAACAGTCTGTTGGCGATGCTCGAAAGCTGTATAACCTTATTGAGCTGTGCTTTCAGCAGGGTAAGGAAGGCGTAGAAATAGATGAGACCTTTGCTAAAAACATTCTTTCTAATGCTCAGATTAGATATGACAAAGGAGGTGATGAACATTATAATGTAGTCTCTGCCTTTATTAAATCTATACGTGGATCAGATCCTCAGGCGTCTGTTTATTACTTAGCTCGCATGATAGAAGGTGGTGAGGATGTTAAATTTATAGCACGACGATTAATTATTTCTGCCGCAGAAGATATTGGACTAGCAAATCCAAATGCCCTCATGATGGCCAACGAAACTTTCAGTGCAGTAGAGCGTGTGGGATGGCCTGAGAGCAGAATCATTTTAAGCCAATGTGTCATTTACCTCGCTACATCTCCAAAGTCTAATAGTGCATACAAGGCAATTAATACCGCTCAGGAGGAGATTCGTAATTCAGGTGCCCTCCCAGTTCCTGATGCGCTGAAAAATGCGCCAACAGAATTGGCTAAGGATTTAGGCCATTCAAAAGGCTATTTATATTCCCATGACTACCCACAGAATTTTGTGGAACAAGAGTTTATGCCTGTGGAATTGAGTTCAAGGAGATTCTGGAAACCTGCAGGTAACACAAAAGAGCATCAACTCAACGAGCTTCAGAAGCACTTTTGGAAGGATAAATACGGAGCTTAGTTCAATACTACTTCGGTACGTCTATTCTGTGCTCTGCCATGATCTGTTTCATTTGTAGCGACAGGCTCTGAGAGCCCTCTCCCTTCTGAACTTAATCTATTAGGGTTAATGCCCTTTTCTACCAGCCAGTTTTTAACCGCCTCTGCACGGTCTTCACTGAGCACCTGATTGTAGTCCGCAGAACCTTGGTTATCAGTATGACCAATAATAATTGCAGATATATCAACCTGCTGGTCAAGTAGATTAAATAATGCATTCAATTCTGAAAGACTGTTGTCCTTCAGATCACTCTTGTCTAAACTAAAGAATATGTTCTGAAGAATAAAGGATGCTCCTTTAGCAATACTACGTATTCGTAATTCTATCCTTTCTTCGGCATCATTATCAATGATAAATTGGTTCGAGTATGGCATATATCCATCTTTTGTAGCCGTAAAGCTATAAGTGCTCCCAGGTTGCAACATGGGACGTATTTCCCCTGTATACAGACTACTATACCCTGTGAAAACAGATGAATTCGCAGTCAAGGAAGTTACAGAAATCTTAGCGTTACCTATAGGCTTACCGGTGGCCTGGTCTACCACTACTGCATTAACGTACGAGGTGACGGATGGCCTTATATTATGAGGAACACTGAACTCATACAAATCTAAGTCAGGTGATAATACTGTAAAATTAGATACTAAACCTTCCCTGTTGGATGCGAAATATCCTGTTGTCCCCTTATGATCTATAACCAATGAAAACTCATCACTAAAACCATTCACTGGAAAACCAAGGTTTTCCGGTTCTGTCCAGGAAGTATCATTAATTTTTTTAGATCTAAAGAAGTCAGACCCACCTAAACTGGGGCTACGTTCAGAGGAAAAATACAACGTCTCTCCATCGAAATGGATAAATGGACTTCCTTCTCGAGATCCAGTATTAATTTGACGAGGGAGTCGTTGAACTTCATTCCAAGATCCGGTATCATCTAGGTATGCTATGAAAATATCATGATTCTGACTCTGACTGCTACTTCCTCTAACAAAGTAAAGTGTACTACCATCTGGACCGAGCGATGGTTGGCTCTCCCATGCTTGTGTATTTACTCCTCCTTCCAATAACACTGGCCTACCCCAACCAGAAGAACCTTGAAATCTACTCATATATAAGTCGCAACTACCTTTACCTTCAGGACGGTCACAAGCAGTAAATACCATCGTGTTTCCATCTGCACTAATAGTAGAGGCCCCCTCATTACCAGGACTATTTAATCCGCCAAGCACTGGAGCTGAGCGACTACTCCAACCCTCTCCAGTCACGGATACTTTGAAAATATTTTCATCTGTCTTGATAGAATCTAGCTCTCTTGCTGTGTAATACAGGGTTTTACCATCTCCCGTGATACAAGGGAAATATTCCATCTTATGGTCACTAAATGAAAGCTTCTTCACCTCAAGAGTACCTCCATTGCCCATAAACCTCTCATAGGAATTCTTTCCAAACTGGAGATTTTTAAGCTCTTGTTCAGTTAATTTCCTTCGGTCATTTGTCAATCTAGCTAACTCCAAATACCTATTCAAGTCTGCAATAGCATCATCCCAACGGTATAAATACTTTTCAACCCGGCTCTTTTTTAAATAGGTACTTGAAATTACTTGCTTATGAAGTGAAGCATCATAATATGAAAGTGCGTCGTTGAAATTTCCTTCTTTAGTTGATCTGTCCCCTGCATATATTAGTGGCTGGTAATAATCGTCATTCGATTTTTCGATAGATCTTGTCAAGTAAACCCATGCTTCCTCGTTTTTTTCAAGAGAAAAAGCGTTGACTGCCTTTTGAAAATTTTTTATTGCACTCTTGTTTTGAGCATTTGTGTAAAATCCAATAACAAGTAGTGCAACAATCTTTAGGAAAACATGACGCATTAGAAGTAGTTTTGCAGTCTTACGAAGATATCTCATACCCATTGAAAAAGACGAGAATAGTATTAACCGGAGCACCCGCTACAGGAAAAACAACCTTAAGCCTTGGATTAGAGGCGCAAGGACACAATGTATTTCACGAACAGGCGCGACAAATTATACAAGAAAGTCTTGAAAATGGCACAGATGTTCTTCCTTGGAAGGACCTAAATCGTTTTACAGAGGTGGTTTGGAATCTTCGTAATAAGCAATATGAGCTGGCTTCGTTAGAAACTTTAAATTTTTACGACCGCAGTATCATGGACTCCTATGCTTACCTTCTAAAAGGAAATGCGGAAACCAAAGCACAGTGGATGTCAGATATGAAAACGAAAAAGTTCGATAAAATATTTATTCTTCCTGTCTGGCCGGATATTCACTCCTTAGATAAGGAGCGAATGGAATCATTAGAGGACTGTATCGAAGTAGAATCGTTCCTCTATAAGGCGTATCAAGAGATGGGTTATGAATTAATACAAGTTCCTGTTGGCACTGTGGAAGAGCGTTTGGCCTTTATCCACAATGCAATATGACCCAACCTAATGCACTAGAACTATTAAAGCAATACTGGGGCTACGACTCATTTCGTGGTCATCAGGAAGCTATTATTGATTCCGTTTTAAACGGAAACGATACCATTGGCTTATTACCCACTGGAGGAGGTAAATCAATTTGTTATCAAATCCCTGGTTTGATTTTCCCCGGACTCACCATGGTTATCAGTCCTCTGATAGCACTAATGGAAGATCAACACAAAGGGTTAATTAAACGAAACATTAAGTCATTCCATTTCAAAGGTAGTTATAGCGCTCGTTCTATGGATGAGGCGTTTCGTAACCTACGTTATGGGAATTATAAATTTGCATTTTTTGCCCCAGAGAGAATTGCCAATCCGTTGTTCTTAGAATACATCAAACATGCTAATATCTCCATGCTGGCAATCGATGAAGCACATTGTATTTCTCAATGGGGTTTTGATTTTAGACCCTCCTATCTTAATGTGAGTGTTTTAAGAGAATTGCGTCCAGAGGTTCCTGTGTTGGCATTAACGGCATCAGCTACTGCAAGAGTGAAGAGAGATCTGAATACACAGTTAAATATACCCGATGCCAAATTATTTGAAGGTTCTATCCGACGAGATAACTTGCATCTACAACTCAAATTTACTCCAAATAAGGAACGTCAATTACTAAGGTTACTTCCAACTTTGACAGGAACTGGAATTATTTATGCGAAAACCAGGAAGTCATGCGAAGCTTTATCTGCGATTTTAACGAAACAAGGACATTCTAGTTGTTTTTTTCACGCGGGGCTTTCCGGCGACTTGAAGTCCTTAAATCAATCCCTATGGATTGAAAATAAAGTAAAAGTCATGGTTGCCACTACAGCCTTCGGAATGGGTATTGACAAAGGAGATGTTGGATGGGTTATTCATTGGGATGCTCCAGATACGCTAGAGGGATATTATCAAGAGATAGGTCGAGCAGGAAGGAATGGATCTATTGGATTAACGTATTTACTATTCCATCAATATGATGTTGCGAGATTACAGAAGACTCTTTCTGAAGTCCCAAATATAGCAGCAGTTGAAGAGTTTTATAGAAGCTTCTGTAGCAAGCATCAGATCGCTGTAGGTGCTGGAGATCAACTAAAAGTGCAGTTTTCAATTGTATCCTTAGCGGAGAAATTCAAATTGGACATCACTACTCTTCTTACCTATATTAAACTGATACAGCATAGAGGATTATGGCAGTTCATAGAAAGTGATCGATCAGTGCCTAAATTTTCTATTACTTCTAGTATAGACACATGGGACAGATTAGAGCTCGAGGACCGCGAGCTTCTTACGAATCTCGCACGTATATATCCTAATGCCACTCATACCGCTCATCGAATTGATCTCAAAAGATTCGCGGCAATGATGCATTTTACTTTGGATCGATTCCAAGGGAAGCTGAGCGAACTTACACAAAGAGGATTGATTTTATTTGAGTCGGAACAATCAGGTAGTGCAGTCATTTTTATGCAGCCACGTCCTTCTAGTAAATCACTAACCTTTCCCAAAAACTTTGTTGATGCTTGGCTGTCAAGTAAAATTGAGCGGACAACATCCATGCTGAAATTCTTAAATAGTACGGATTGTTTAGTACAACAAATTGAAACCTATTTCGATCAACCCATAGGTGAACCGTGTGGAACTTGCAGCAGTTGTACACACAACCATTACCCCAACCAAGAGAAGGTTAAGGAAATGGTTTCAAATAGCTTGAGTTTAGACGATATTTGGTTTGATTTAAATTGTTCTCCTGATGAGCTTAAATTCTAACACACTTCGAATAGTCTATATGGGCACCCCTGAATTTGCGGTGGCGCCATTACAAGCATTACATGATAGTGGATTCAATATAGTAGGTATTGTAACTGTAGCGGATAAACCAGCGGGTAGAGGGCGAAAGCTCCAACAAAGTCCTGTAAAAACGAAAGCACTAGAGTTGGGTATCTCCATATTACAACCTACTAACTTAAAAGAAGAGCACTTTGTAAATCAACTCAGAGCGTTAAACGCTGATCTATTTGTTGTAGTTGCTTTCAGGATGCTTCCAGAACAAGTTTGGATGATGCCTAGATTGGGAACATTCAATCTACACGGGTCATTACTACCAAAATATAGAGGAGCCGCCCCTATTCATTGGGCAGTTATTAACGGAGAGCAACAAACAGGTCTAACCACCTTTCTACTGGACAAAATGATTGATACTGGAGGTGTTTTATTGCAACGGACTATAGATATTGAAGAAAACATGACCACGGGAGAATTACATGATGCTCTGCTCCCAATAGGAGCGTCTATGGTAGTGGAAACTGTTCAGGGATTAATGAGTAATGAGCTAAGACCCTCTAAACAGCTGGAACTTTACGCCACACATGCTCCAAAACTGAATAAAGAAAACTCTGAGCTTGATTTAGGCCGTTCCCCTCAGCAATTAATCAATCAAATCCATGGATTGAATCCATTTCCTGGAGCTCATTATAGCGGGTATAAATTTTTAAAGGCTCGTAGATGTGATGAATATTTTGAGACGGATATTCCACAATTGAGCGTTCGTGAGAAGCATTTATTTCTCGATTACCCCAATGGAAGCATTGAAATCATAGAAATTAAACCAAGTGGAAAGAGAAATATGAGCGGAAAAGACTTCGTTAATGGACTAAAAGAAGCGTTTTTATCCCTTTAGACTAAGTTTAAACACTCACTCAAGAGCTGTAATTGCGAAAATATTAATTTTTTTAACATCTTTTTTTACGTGAGTGCCCATCCACGCTTGATTGAATACAAATTTTCAGTTATATTTGAGAAGCATTCGTTTAATAATAACTATCAAAAACAATTTGCAATGAACAAAGCACAATTGATTGACGCTATGGCAGCAGACGCTGGCATCTCTAAAGCACAAGCTAAATCAGCTCTAGACTCTTTTACTGACAACGTGGGTTCAACCCTAACTGGCGGTGGTCGTGTTTCTTTAGTTGGATTTGGTTCTTTTTCTGTTTCTGAGCGTGCTGCTCGTGATGGACGTAACCCACAAACTGGTGCAGTTATTAAAATTGCAGCTAAAAAAGTAGCTAAATTTAAAGCTGGTGCTGATCTAAACGGTAAGCTCTAATTTTATATTAGATCACAATTAAAAAAGCCCTCCAAAACTGGAGGGCTTTTTTTTATGGCTGAATTCTTGAAATGTTCCAGGTTTTTTTGTCTTTCGAAAATAGTAGTCGGTCATGAAGTCGACCCTCCCTGCCCTGCCAGAATTCGAAGACTTCAGGCGTTATTATATAACCACCCCATTCCGATGGCATAGGCACATCAGTACCTTCAGGATACTGCTCATTATATGCGTTGAACTTAGCTTCTAATGCCGCCCTTGATTTAATGTGTTTACTTTGATCAGATGCAGCTGCTCCAATCTTACTTAAATGAGGACGCGTGCGAAAGTATTCCATGCTCTCTTCTTTCTCAACCTTTCTTACTTTTCCGGTGATTCGCACTTGACGTTCCTGCTCTCTCCAAAAGAAAAGCGCGGAAATATTTGGGTTCAATCGCAATTGCTCTCCCTTGTCGCTCTCATAATTTGTAAAGAACACAAGTCCTTCAGGACGTATCTCTTTCAAAAGAACGATTCTATTTTGAGGTATGCCATTAGCGTCTACTGTGGCTATTGCCATCGCATTGGAATCCTTTACATCAAGTTTCCTATAGGTCTCAAGCCATTCCGTGAACTGTGTAAAGGGATTACCTGAAATTTCCTGCTCGTCCAATGAGTTGAACTTATAGGTTTCGCGTATGTTTTTTAAATCCATATGTCTAAATTAGTCTAATGAAGCAAAAGAACGCACCAAGCAAAGGATCACTTTTAATTTCCAAGCCACTTATTGGAGATGGATTCTTTGAACAGAGCATTGTGTATTTAACCGAACACAACCATGAAGGTTCTATGGGCTTTGCACTAAATAAGGAAAGTCTTCTCCTCGCGCAAGATTTCATCAATGACCTAGAAGGCAAAGATCCAATTGTTTTTGGGGGTCCCGTAGAGCAAGATGCCTTGTTTTTCCTGCACTCTTTTGATAACTTACCTGGTGCAAAACTAATCACCAACGACATCTATTTTGGAGGGGATTTTGATGTTTTCCAAGAAGCGTTTCGAACCACTCAAAAACACAGTATAGAGTCACGTTCACCAAAACTATTTTTAGGCTATAGCGGTTGGTCTGAAGGCCAATTAGAACGTGAGATTGCGGACGGAACATGGATTGTCGTAAACCCGCCATTAGAATTAGATCCGTTGACTGTTCGTAAGGAGACGTGGAGAGAGTATATGCTAGATCTTGGAGGTCATTATGCCTTGTGGGCTAATTCGCCAAAAGATCCTCTCCTAAATTAGAGAGTGCCTAACACATTTAATTTACGCTGCAGTAATGCGACAAGCTCTTTCGCTTTATCTCCCTTGTAGGTGTTCTTTCTATATTTTTCGACCCACTGTACTCCGGTAATTGTATTGGTGAGCCAAATTTCATCTGCCTTTTGCAAATCGAAGGGATTGATACTCTCTTCCTTTACCTGCAAACCTATCTCTTTTCCCCAGTTCAAAAGATTTTTACGAAAGACGCCACGTAATGCTCCGTCTTCAAGAGGAGCAGTTCTAAGCACATCGCCCTTCAAAACAAATACATTAGACGCATTTGCCTCTACAAGCATTTTATTATCGTTCACCATCAATACCGCATCTAAGTTGTTTTCACGCGCGTAAATGCCTCCTAAGACGTATGGAAGACTGTTTGACGACTTAATGGTAGAAAGTAGTCCTGGCTGAATGTAATGGTCTTTAAATAAATCCACTGTTAACCCCTCTTCTGCATGGATATACTCAATAGATTCTAACTCTTCAAGTTCCATCCACCATACCGTAGATTGCTCTTCTGCTGGAGTGTATTTTCCCTCCGCAACACGCACCACCTGAATTCGTAATCTACCATTTTCAATGGCAACCTCTTCCGCCAAACGTTCCGCCTGTTCAATAAAGAACTCCGGAGTAAAATCCATAGAAATTGGCATGCGTAGAATCCGCATTCCAGCCATCAATCTAAAATAGTGATCTTCAATAAAAAAGAGCTTTCCCTCTTGCATTTTGAGCGTCTCAAATACCGCGTCGCCATACATAGCTGCTCTTGCAATATCGGCACTTGGTAGGTCAGCTTTTTCAATTATAACACCATTGTAATTGATCATAGGAACGTATTTGTCGGCAAAATTAGGGCAAAAAAAATCCCTGCCGAAAGGCAGGGATCATTAATTAAGTTGTGTTATCGCTTATTTAACGGTAATACGTCTTACTGCCGTGCCTCCACGAGACTCGATTTTCAAGATGTATACACCTGCACTCCAACTAGAAAGGTCTAACTCTTCCTCAGCCGTAAGTCCTGTTTCAGCAAGAACGACACGACCTGTAATGTCGTAAGCCGTTAAAGCGTCAATAACTGAACCATCTTCAGATTCAATATGTAGTAAACCTGAAGCTGGATTTGGATAGATGCTTAACTCAAGAGTAACCTCTTGAATACCCGCAGGAACACCTTCAGCTTGTAATACAGTTGCAATTCTAGGAACGATAAACGTCATCACAGTATCGATCCAAGCCATAGAAGTAGCCTTTACGTTTGGATTCGCTGGATTCTGAGATGCCATTGGATCATTTGCATCATACCAATTCCATGGAGAAGTATGAACTACCCAAGGCATTGTAGCGCTTGCTGGTGGAATTTCGATCGTGTAGAGACACTCTTCATTAGAAGGGTTTGTACTCTGTTGGTCTACCCACACTTGATCAGTATAATTTTCATTTAAGAAAATATCATTGTTACCAAGAGCATTTGCCGCTTTAATTGCCGCATATGATCCAGTTACACTAACCACTGGGAAGAATTGCTGACCAATTGGTACATATACCATACCGGTATCATACGGAGCAAAGAAATCATACTTACTATGAATACTAAGCATTGGGACATCCCCAGCTTCTAGCCAAGCTCCATCACCCATGGCTCCACCCATATTGATAACCATCAATACATCATCTGGCATACCTGCGTGATTCTCGTAGTTACGTCCAGTTGCAGAGTAGTCCATAGTTGGAAGACCACTAGCTGTAACACCAGTAACTGTAACAGCTCCACCTAAACCATCAATACCTCCTGCAAATGCAGTATCGATATAAGGATCACCTATAGAAACTGATTGGCCAAACATCCCAATAGTATCCTGATACGCAAATTTGCTAGGACCAGCGACTTCAGAGTGCTTATCAATAGTTGCGTATGCAAAAGTCAAGTAACCACCTGAACCTTGCCCAACCATAATTGTATTGCTCGCATTAATTCCATAAGGATTACCTGCACCAACTTGAGTTAAGTTTAGGTAACGAACCAAGCTCTTTGCATCTTGAATAGAATAATACACAGCGAGAAGGTTAGTACCTCTTCTTAAGTCTAAATTGGTGCTGTTAGCTAGCCAACCTAAACGATAAGATGCCGCGATACTTACGTACCCCATTCTTGCAAAACGGGTACACATTTCAACTACTGCACTATCCTCTTTTGTACCTAATGGCGATCCATTTATACCTTTAGGTAGGAATGAACCTGTATGCCATACGATAACAACAGGACGGTCAGTCACTGTATCTACGGCCGGTGAAGGCATATAGAAATCAGCGTACAATGGTTGAATATTGGTTCCGCCCAAAAGAGCAGAATCAATGTATGGGTTGTAATTCACCCCATAGACAGTGTTAGACGATTTTACTACGTCTGAAGCACTAAAGATTGGAGTAGTGTAACGTTGTGCGAATGCGCTACTTGAAACCAAAAGTGCAAAAACAAAAAGTGTAAACTTTTTCATAGGCAATTTTATAAATAGGAAGGTTAATTAACTTGAATACTCAGATAGGCCAACCTTCCAACCAAAGGCCCTCCGAATACTTGATATACTTTATTATTCAATACATTACTCGCACCTATTTTATAGGTTACGTTAACTTTCTTATTGTTCCTTGTATACACTCGGTTAAGAGAGGTTTGGGCATCCATTAAACCATAAGAAGGTATACTTCCTGTAAATTGAGGAGACCCTTCAAATATAAAACCTTGAACCCACTTGTAGTTAACTCCCGCCCCGAGTAATTTACTCTTGTCGTTACCAATAGGATAATTCCTGAAATTCCATCCTAAATTGAATTTATGCTCAGGTGTATTAAATGCAGGTACAATAGGGTCGTTTACATCCGAAGTTAGTTTATTCCAACTATAATTTCCGGACAATGCTTGGTAATCTCCAAAGAAAGTGTTCAGACCGATAGAAAATCCTTGAGTGGTTACTTGTTCTGTCGCATTAGCCGCGATCCTGTAGACCTGAGCTGATTTTAAACGATCAATTGCCGTCGTACCTTCTTCAATTCTTGCTCCAATGATATATCCAATAAAGTCGTTGTAGTTGCTATAGTAATAGTTTGCATCCAAAAATAAACGTTTCCATAGGGTGGCCCTGTAACCGACTTCCGCTGTACGTACTCGCTCAGGACTTATTCCATCAACATTAAAATAACCAAAATCGTGTTGCAGACGTTGAGTAGCTGGTTTATCCAGATATTCTTGAATATTACCTATAGTTACTAAACTGTCAAAACCGTTAAGATTACCTAATAGCACTGCACGTCCCACGTTGTAATTTAAGTACTGGTCAGCAAGTGTCGGGTTACGAATAGCGCTTGAAGCACTAAACCTTAGCGTATGGTCCTGATTTAACTTGTAGACCACTGATGCGGCAGGTGATACTAACGGTTTGAAATTTTGATTCTTATCCAAACGACCTGTGATACTCGTCTTCAGACGTTCATCCATAAATAAATGCTCCCATCCTCCATAGATACCTGCTTCATAGTTTCGTATCACAGTACCTGCTGTATCCGAGAAGATGGTTCCAGCGCTGTTTGGCCTATATAACCGGACGTTACCACCTACTCTATATGTACCCTTCTCGGTTGCAAAAGTGCGTTCTCCTTGACTATGATATAAAGCAGACTTATCATAAAACCTACTACCACCATCTGTAAATAGCGAGGAAGTAATATGCGTTTTTAACTCTTCAAATTCGGAAGTACCAGGAGTTAGATAGTTTTTTACAGGGAAGCCGTATACTGCCTCCATGAAATTCATCACTGTGCTGTTCGTAGAATCATGCAGCGTATTAAAGAAATCCAGGTTTTGGTAAATCACGACATTCATCGAATCTTCAAAAGCCCCTACTGGAAGTGAATTAGGAGGACATGAAGGTAAAGCGCGAACTTGAGGTCTACTAAAGATACTCCACATGGTTCGGTATTGATTGCTGTAAAACTGATCGGAAACTATACTGTCCTGCATTCTTAGGGCCGTGAAATATGCGTCATAACTATTCCCAGCATCTTCATGTGTCGCATAAGTCCTCCAAAACCACTTTCCTTCATTACGCAGCTCTACTCTATTTTGAAGGAATAAAATATCTTTCAAGCTATATCTATTGTCACCTTGATATACGGTGGTTCCCGCGCCAAAATTAACCGCATAGATTCCTGTTATGTTTTCCGTGAATTTGTAATGAAGGGCTGTTGTGAGTTTAATGTTTTCAGTATTGTAATCTACCAAATGGCGCTCTTCAATACCCGGGCGGTGATACTTACCCAATCCTGCGTAGTACTTAACATCTCCACCAGCATCCCAATAATCTTCATCACCGTAGCGATTCACAGCATCATAACCACCAGGATTCAGTGGGCTACTTGCGCTACCCTCAGTGGCATCCATATTACGGGCTTCCCAATCATCAGCTCTAAGGGCAAAAAGATTGATTTTGTAGGCGAACTTTTCATTTACTTTATCAGCCCATCTTACAGAAATTTCAGTAAGATTACGCTCTCCTACCTTGATTGTTGAACTAATTCCAGTAAACTTAAATGGGTCCTTAGTTTGCATGGAGATCACCCCATTAAAAGCACTAGGGCCATAGAACGCCGTACTCGCACCAGCGATCACATCTACAGAAACGATATCTAAATCTGGTGCACCTAAGAAATTTCCTAAAGAAAAGTTCAAACCAGGACTCTGGTTATCAACACCGTCTATCAATTGAAGACTTCTTACTGGAGACGTAGAATTAAATCCACGGGTATTTATAATTTTAAAACCAATACTTGCTGAGGTAAGATCTACCCCCTTTAAGGTTCCTAAATGGTCGTAAAAACTTACACTAGGGCTTTCCTTGATAGCCAAGGCATCCATACTCTCAACAGTCAATGCACTTTTTTGCTGTTGAGCACTCAACCTTTGTTGTACAACACTTACTTCCTTCAAAACATTTCTATCTGGAACAAGTCTGGTGATTACTTTTAAAGATGATGGGATACGAACTTTCTGGGACTGAAAACCCATAGAAGTAATTTCAACTACTACAGGAGTGGACTTTATATCGATAGACCAGTTGCCATCAAAATCAGTCACTGTTCCTATATTACTCTGTATTCCATTAACCAACAAGCGAACTGATGCCCCTATAACAGGCTCTTTCTTGTCGTCAATTATAGATCCAGTGATTTGAGCGTTCAATTGAACTACAAAAAATAAACTGAGAATAACTAAAATTTTATTCATAGGCAGTTAAATTAAGTATATCCAGCAAAATAAATGGCATCGAGGACCTTTAATTTCGAACACTAAGACCGCGCTCGTCTTAACCTATCATTAATGGCCCTTCCTAATCCCACTTCAGGTAACTCATGTGCCCAAATCACGTCTATATCAGCCTTATTAAAAGAGCGTAATGCATTAAATAGTTTTGAAGCGACTTCCACTAAATCCCCATCCCTGCTCAGATTTACAGCAAACTTAGCCCTTATCTCCTTTCCAGAATACAACAACCCTATACGATCAGAATCGGTGTTGTTTAGATCGCTTAATAATGCTGAATAGGACTTAAATAGTCTCAGTGAAATACCCGGATTATAATGAGATATTAACATTCCCGGCGCATTAGGTGTAGAAGAGCTCATTTGAAGGGGCAATTCACCCAATACTTCAGTAAGTTGCTCGTAAGGCAAACCACCCAGACGTAATACTTTAGGTCTTTTTCCAGAGAGATCAATGATCGTACTTTCTATTCCTACATCGCAGGTCCCACCATCCAATACAGCGTCAATACGAGGTCCTAAAAACTCTTCAACATGCTGAGCCGTTGTGGGTGAAGTATAGCCAAAAGGGTTTGCACTAGGAGCTGCTATACATAATCCACTTTGCCTTAGTACTTCTAGAGCAACAGGGTGATTTGGAATTCTTATCGCCACGGTGGGGTGCCCACTTGTCACTAAATCGGGGACAACACTTTTCTTAGGCAATACTAAAGTTAAGGGTCCTGGACTAAATTTTTCCAAGAGAGAGATCGCCAGGTCATTTAAGTAAGCAATAGTATGTGCCTGTTCTACATTTGAAACATGGACAATCAGTGGGTCAAAGCTTGGTCGGTTTTTTGCTGCGAAAATTTTAGCTACAGCCTCTACGTTCAACGCATCTCCACCCAATCCATAAACAGTCTCTGTTGGAATGGCGACTATCCCACCCTCCTTGAGCAGAACAACGGCTTGAGCTATGTCCGTTATTATAGGCATTAAGGAATCTGTAAATACTTATGCGTTTGAAGGCTCACTTTCCATTTGGGATGCTTCATTACATAATCTACTATGTGCGGCATCATAACATCCCTTTTACTCCATTCAGGTTGTAAAAACAGTTCACAATCTGGACCAACTAAGGCAGCATGTTCTTCCGCCCAGATTAGATCGTTTAAGTTAAAAACAATCATTTTTAATTCATGTGCAGCAGGATAAAAACTCTTCTTTGGAGGTGCCGTTTTCTTTGGACTTAAACAGATCCAGTCCCAATCACCGGTTAACGGGTAGGCGCCTGAAGTTTCAACATGAACCGTCATACCTTCACTTTTTAGCATAGACACGAGAGGCTCCATGTTCCATGTTAGTGGCTCGCCACCAGTAACTACAATGGTATCGCTATACTTTTTAGCGTTCGCTACAATACCCTCTATTCCAGTAGGCGGATGGGTATCTGGATTCCAGCTTTCTTTGACATCGCACCAGTGACAGCCAACATCACAACCACCTATTCTAATAAAATATGCTGCTTTACCTGAGTGATAGCCCTCTCCTTGAATAGTGTAGAATTCCTCCATTAACGGCAAGACTGTGCCTGCTCTTATTGCAGATTTTCCAAAGCTATTTGATGTCGTTATGTCCTTCACTTATTCACTTAATTCAGTTACTCTCATCGTATTCATCATTAACGCTGCTCGTGTCATGGGACCCACTCCACCAGGGACAGGAGTGATATAGCTACATTTTGGAGCGACTGCATCATAATCGACATCACCTATAAGCCTAAATCCACTTTTTTTAGAGGAATCGTCTACTCTTGTGATACCTACATCAATAACACAAGCACCTTGTTTCACCATATCAGCTGTTACAAAGGCAGGCCGACCTAGAGCTGCGATAATGATATCAGCCTTCTGACAGATCTCTTTCAGATCTTTTGTTCTACTATGACAGAGTGTAACCGTACAATTACCAGGGTAATTATGTTGACTTAGAAGAATTGACATGGGCGAACCTACAATGTGCGAACGTCCAATTACGACACAATTCTTACCATCTGTAGGCACGTCATACCTTCGCAATAGCTCGACTATTCCTTGAGGAGTTGCAGGAACATAAGTAGGTAGATTAAGTGTCATTTTTCCAACGTTTTCAGGATGGAAACCGTCCACATCCTTCTTAGGATCTATGGCAAGCAGGATATTAGTTTCATCTATATGTTCTGGCAGCGGTAATTGGACAATATATCCATCTACGTCCTCATCATTATTGAGCTTAGCTATAGCTTTCAAAAGCTCCTTCTCCGTTGTTTCTGAAGGGAGTTTTATGAGTGTAGAACCAAACCCTACTTCCTCGCAGTCTCTCACCTTAGCATTGACATAGGTTTTAGAAGCACCATCTTCACCCACTAGTATAGCAGCTAGATGCGGTACTTTCTTACCTGCTAATTTTAATTTCTTTACCTTTTCTGCTAACTCCTGTCTAATAACCGAAGAAGTCAACTTTCCGTCTAATACTATCATACTATTTATCTTAACGCATGCCACGCATCATGTCCATCATTCCGCGACGTCCACCTCCACTTTGCATCATTTTCATCATTTTACGCATGTCTGTAAACTGCTTCAACAGGTTGTTTACATCCTGCACAGTTCTTCCAGCACCCGTCGCAATTCGCTTTCGACGTGAGCCGTTAATAATATCTGGATTTTGACGTTCATTGAGCGTCATGGAATTGATCATAGCTTCAATGTGCTTAAATGCATCATCATCTATATCCACGTTCTTTATAGCTTTACCCATCCCAGGGATCATGCCTAAAAGATCTTTCATATTCCCCATTTTTTTGATCTGCTGGATCTGTTCCATAAAATCATCAAAACCAAAGGCATCTTGAGCAATTTTCTTACTCATTTGACGCGCGTTCTCCTCATCGAATTGCTCTTGAGCACGTTCAACAAGAGATACAACATCACCCATCCCTAAAATCCGATCTGCCATACGATCAGGATAGAATACGTCTAGCGCTTCCATTTTCTCTCCTGTCCCAATGAATTTGATGGGCTTGTTGACAATAGACTTAATAGTCAATGCCGCACCACCGCGTGTATCACCATCGAGCTTAGTGAGAATTACACCGTCAAAGTTCAACAGGTCGTTGAAAGCCTTTGCCGTGTTCACTGCATCTTGGCCTGTCATGGAATCCACTACAAACAAAGTCTCTGATGGCTTTATAGCTTTATGGATATTACCAATCTCCGCCATCATTGCTTCGTCAACGGCCAAGCGACCAGCTGTATCAACGATCACTACATTAAAACCTTTTGACTTCGCGTAAACTAATGCATTAGCAGCGATGCTCACCGGATCTTGGTTACCTACCTCTGCATATACTTCTATATCCAGCTGTTCACCCAGTACCTGAAGCTGATTTACAGCAGCAGGTCGATAAACGTCACAAGCAACCAGAAGTGGGTTTTTCGTGTATTTCTTCTTTAAGAAATTGGCCAACTTAGCACTATGAGTTGTCTTACCCGAGCCTTGCAGACCGGCCATGAGTATCACAGATGGTGAACCCGTAAGATTCAATCCTTCTGCCTTACCTCCCATGAGTTCAGCCATTTCATCTCGGACTATTTTAACCATAGCTTGACCCGGCTTAACAGCCGTAATCACTCCAGATCCAATAGCCTTATCCTTTATAGCATTAGTAAAGTCCTTTGCAATTTTAAAACTGACATCGGCTTCTACTAATGCACGACGAATCTGCTTTACGCTGTCGGCAATATTGAGCTCGGTAATCTTATGATTTCCCCTTAGTACTTCAAAGGCTCCTTCGAGCCTGTCGCTTAAACTTTCAAACATGGTATTATACGTTTGGAATATTCTCTAATGTAGCCAAAAAGAAGGTCCAGCTTTTCAGAACTGAGCTGATCTGACATTTTTCGTCTGGACTATGAGCGCCACGGATATTTGGACCAAAAGAAATAAGCTCCATATCTGGATAATTGGTGCCTAGAATTCCACATTCTAAACCCGCGTGGCAAGCATTAATATTTGGCTCTTCCTTGAATAATTCACGGTATAATCCGCTCATTGTAGTCAATATATTGCTCTTAGGGTTTGGAGCCCAACCTGGATAATTTCCTCCAAGCTCAACTTTACAGCCCATAGCTTCAAAGTTGCGCACAATAGCTCTAGCTAAGTCCATTTTTTCAGTCTCAACCGAGCTACGGGTTAAACATTGTACTGTGAGCACCCCATCCTTTAGTTCGACGCGAGCAGTATTGTTAGACGTTTGAACCAATCCGTTAATATCCGGAGACATACGGTAAATACCATTTGGGTTGGCATAAAGCGCCGTTATTAATGATTCGTGTACCTCTAGTGGCAGTACCTCTGAAGGAACATCTATTTCTGCCCATACCAGTTCTAAATCAGGATCAGTTGTAGCATGCTCTTGTATCAACTCAGTAGCGACTTGATGCAGTAACTTTTCAAACGCATTTACATGATCCTCATGAATGACAACTTCTGCAAGACTTTCTCGTGGGATTGCATTGCGAAGGCTCCCTCCATCAATAGACGCTAATCGGACCATCGCACCCGCCCTGTCTAAAATTCTATTCATTAATTTATTAGCATTGCCCAGCCCCTTATTAATGTCCATACCACTATGTCCACCACTAAGACCCTTAAGAACCAACTCAAATCCCTTGCTTTTCGCGGGAGCATCGACCATGCTTATAGTACGTGTAGCCGTCACATCTATTCCACCAGCGCAACCTATGGTTAATTCGTCATCATCCTCTGTATCAATGTTTAAAAGGATTTTACCAGAAAGCATGCCTCCTTTAAGCTCTAAGGCACCGGTCATTCCGGTTTCTTCATCAATAGTAAAAAGCGCTTCAATAGCCGGGTGAGGTATGTCTGAAGAAGCCAAGACTGCCATGATAAAGGCAACACCCATACCGTTGTCGGAGCCTAGGGTTGTACCCTTAGCTTTTACCCAATCACCGTCGACATACATGTCTATACCTTGGGTGTCAAAATCAAACTGTGTATCATTATTTTTTTGATGGACCATGTCCAAATGAGCTTGCATCACAACGGCTGTACGTTGCTCCATACCCTGAGTTGCTGTCTTGCGTATAAAGACGTTTCCTATATGATCTACCTCTGTGGGTAGACCAAGTTTGTTACCAAAATCAACCATAAACTGAATCACGCGCTCTTCTTTTTTAGAAGGCCTTGGGACTTCATTTAGATCAGCGAAATGATTCCATACGGATTGAGGCTCTAATGCTCTTACTTCATCACTCATATTACATTCTGTTTGGTACTTGGATTCCCAAGCAATTCATAGCCTTTTTAATTACCTCTCCCACTGAACGGCTTAAGGTTAATCTAAAAGCAACGGTATTATCTTCTTCTGCTTTTAGTATACTATTATTGTGATAAAAGCTGTTATATTTTTTGACTAACTCGTAGGTATAGTTCGCAAGTTGCGCTGGAGAAAACGAAACCGCAGCATGATTTATAACCTCTGGAAACTGTAAAAGAAGTTTAATCAATGCCGTCTCTGACTCGTTTACACTGACTTTAGACCACACTACCTTTATGTCGTTTTCCCTCTTTTTCTGTAAGCTCTGTATCCGAGCGTAAGTATATTGAATAAAAGGACCTGTGTTCCCGTTAAAATCAATGCTTTCGGCTGGGTTAAAGAGCATTCTTTTTTTAGGGTCTACTTTTAAGATAAAATACTTCAAGGCACCTAAACCTAATGTATTAAACAACTCAGCTTGTTCTTGTTCGTCTAAACCTTCAATTTTTCCTAATTCTTTGGAAATTGATCCTGCATCTCTTACCATGCTATCCATCAAATCATCCGCATCAACTACAGTACCTTCTCTACTTTTCATTTTACCAGAAGGTAAATCTACCATGCCATAGCTAAGATGGTGCAGTTTTGAGGCCCATTCGTAGCCTAACTTACTCAGAATAAGAAAAAGTACTCTAAAATGATAGTCCTGCTCATTACCCACTACATAGGTCATTCCTTTGGCTTCGAAATCTTTGAATCGCTGAATGGCAGTGCCTATATCCTGAGTCATGTAGACGGAAGTACCATCACTTCTCAATACCAGTTTATGATCAAGGCCTTCATCTTCTAGGTCGATCCAGACAGAACCGTCTTCTTTTGAGTAGAATACTCCGTTTTCTAATCCTTTTCGGACATCGTCTTTGCCAAGAATATAGGTATCACTCTCGTAATAGTTCTTATCAAATGATACACCCAGCTTATGATAGCTGATATCAAAACCTTTATAAACCCATGCATTCATTTTCTTCCAAAGTGCAACCACTTCAGAGTCGCCTTGCTCCCATTTGATCAACATGGCTTGAGCGCGAAGCAATGATGGCGACTGCTTCTTTGCTTGGTCCTCGGTAATTCCAGTTCCGATTAATTCAGCAATTTCAGCCTTATACACCTGATCGAACTTAACATAGTACCTTCCTACAAGGTGGTCACCCTTAAGTCCTGAACTTTCCGGAGTCTCTCCATTACCATACTCCATCCAGGCCAGCATAGATTTGCATATATGTATTCCACGATCGTTGATGATCTGAACTTTAGTAACCTCCACCCCATTTGCAGCAAGTATTTGACTTACCGCATATCCCAGGAGGTTATTACGAATATGCCCCAGGTGCAATGGCTTATTGGTATTAGGAGAGCTGTACTCTACAATATACTTCCCCTTAGAGTTCATCTCTGGAAGCCCTAATTTAGGGTCCTCTGAAAATGTGCGAAAAGAAGATACATAGGTAACTCTATCTAACGATAAATTTAAAAAACCCTTCACTACGTTGAACGCGGAAACGGCTCCCTTGCTCAATAGTAACGCTCCAATTTCCTGAGCAACTGCTTCAGGGGATTTTTTAGCAATCCGTACAAAGGGAAAGACCACGAGTGTAAGATCTCCTATAAATTCCTTTCTAGTCTCTTGTAATTCAGGAGTCGATTCTATATCGTAAAGCTCCCGTATTACTTCTGAAATATTTAGTTCTAAACTCATGAAGTCACTTGTTTTGGCAAATAAATCTCAGCGAGCATGCAACGTGCACTACCCCCACCGAGAGTTTCAATAGTTGTGAGGTCTGTATGAAGCAACTGATGATCTTGCTGCATCCGATTTTTCTGTTCGAGTGTCAGAACATTGAATGCGCTGGTACTCATCACTACGTAAAGAGCCCCCTGAGCCCCCTTTACCAAAAGCATATTACCCGCAAATTGATGCTTTTGCTCTTCTGTAATTTCAATAATTTCTTTACCGCTGGAGTAGATACGTTCTTCAACCATTTTACGCTCTATCGCATTGTCAATAGCATCAAGACAAAGTAATGCATAAGTATCTGTTATACACATCATTACATTTGTATGATATATAGGTTTACGACCCTCAGGTGTATCTTGAAAAGCACTAAATACTATGGGAGTGTAACCTAAATCCTCACATACTTGATCGAACAGGAATTCATCAGCCCTTTGGCTACGTGCCATGTAAGCTGTTTTGTCGTCGTGATCAAAGATGATAGAGCCTGTACCCTCGAGGTATATGTTCTCTAATTCTGCATCCGAGTAATCCACAGTAGACTGAATGTCAAATCCAAAATCACTTAAAATGCTGTAAATATTTTCTAAACGCTCCAATCTCCTATTTTCCGCTTTCATCGGATAGAGTAAAACGCGTGAATCTGCATGCATACTGATCCAATTGTTTGGAAAAATACTATCTGGAGTGTGCGGTTCTGCAACGTCTTGTATCACAAAGGTTTCTACACCTATTGCTGTCAATTTATCTACAAATATATCAAACTCAATCTGAGCATTTTCATTCGCTCCTTCCGCTGAGGCATCCTGGTTTTGGTAAAAATTATCAACCGCAGTTTGCACATTCATTGCGAAACGCGCAGGTCGAATCATTAGAAGTGTATTTGTAGCGTTTTTAGTCATTTAATCTCTTTTTAAGGGCATAGTACTGCAGCGTAAAAGACCACCCATCTTAACGATCTCACTGTAAGGGACCTGGAATACTTCCATCCCTTTTGTTCTTAGCCAATCTATTAAGGATATAAAGGAATCAGCAACAATTACTTGGGTTGGACTTACGCTAAACACATTTGTAGTGAGCGCATAAGCCTCTTCCTTTGAGCATTCGTATACATTATCCGCTCCGAAAAAAGACAGTATCCAGTCTACATCGTCTTGATTTTTAAACAAATGTGGTGCTAATATAGCGCCGCAACCAACGGGTTGAAAGGCACAATCCAAATGAAGCGATCCTCCTCTAGGGTCAACGTCACTCTTCAACAACTCAAATCCTTTAAATATTTTTCCCGGAAATTCATTTGATAAGTAATTCAGACCAGAATGGTTAGTCCTTGATGTCTTATAAGTTTGGAAAGCCTCGTCATTACTAACCCCAACAAAGACGTGGTGATTATGGACGATAATATCGCCTCCCTCAGCATAACATCCAGGGGGCATCATGATAATATTAGACGACGGAACATTTCCCTCTATGAGTGCCATGGCTGTAACCTCTCTGGCACGGTCTTCAATTACGTTTGGAAGTATGAATTGGTCCTCAATAACGAAAGCTATATCTCGAGCAAAGACTTGATTCAATGCTGGAATACTTTCCGGGCGCAATACTTCTACATTCAATTTCTCTAAAATCTCTATAAAGCCCTTCATCTCGGCCATACATGATTCTTCCGAGGGATAAGTACTGTTTAAAACAGACTCAGCGCTTCGAGGATCATAACAATCCTCTATGGCAGGCATTCCACCCATTTTGCGGGCAACCCCCACAACGACGGTTTTCAGCGTGCCAAATTCGTTTTGTATATCCAGTTGAATTTGCATGACTTTGTATTGAAAAGCAAAAATAGCAGTAAATGTGTTGATAACGCTATAAACACAGGGTACTTTACTAACCAATACCTACTTATTTTTGATACAATAAGTCTAGCTCGAGCATGGCCAAAAAATCTGTATCAAAATCCAAAGTAACCTCGTCCAAATGGAAATCCATTTTAGGACAGGTAAGTCAGAACAGTAAAGAGTTCACGAACGATCCTACAGCGAAACTATTCATTATTCTACTGTTGTTTCTACTCGGATTCTTTTCCTTTATTGCATTGATCAGCTTTATCGGAAATTGGCCACAAGATTACAGTTTATCCACAACGGATTCCTTGAAAGTTATACACTTAGACGACATAGGCAATGCTTTTGGCACCTTTGGCAACTGGGTTGGAATGTCGCTAATGCTTAAAGGCTTTGGTGTATCAGCTCTGTTATTGCCACTTTGGATCATGGCTTTCTCACTTAGAACGGCGTTCAATTTTAAAAGAATTAAACCGCTTGCCTTATTTAATCACTTTATAGTCATCACCTTCCTCCTGTCCACTTTTATCGCATGGGTAAATCCTGAATTTCCCAGTATTTATTCAGGATTAGCAGGTTTTCAGATGTACCAATGGCTTTCTGTTAGATTGGGTCATTTAGGTGTCATGCTAGTGATTGCAGGTACCTCGCTACTTTATGCTATAGCTGCACTCAAAATCACTTCAGTAACCGTACCTAAATTCAAAAACACGTCACAGATTCATCAAGACGATGTTGCAATCGAGCCAGTGCAAGGCAAAATGCAGAATGACATTGTAGGAGATCATAGTTCGTCTATTTTCGACAAAGAACAGGAGGAAGATCTTGAGGATATAACCCCTAGTATTCCCTTGGCAGTAGAAGTGAAAGTAGAACCCGCGGAGCAAACACAGATTATCGCATCCTTAGAAAATGCTGAGCAAAATAGCATAGATGTACAGGTTGAGGTTCTTGAAGAAAAGAGTGAGAGTGACAGGTCTATTAATAAAAAAGTCACGGAGTTTGGCGAGTATGATCCTAAACTAGATCTAAGTCGTTTTCAGCTTCCTAAAATTGATTTATTGAAGCAATACGGCACAGGTCAAATCACTTTTGACAAAGTCGAAATTGAGCAAAATAAGGACAACATTGTCAACACCTTGCGCAACTATAACATTGAGATCAAGGAGATTAAAGCCACTATTGGGCCTACTGTAACCCTATACGAGATTGTGCCAGCAGCAGGAATAAGAATTTCAAAAATAAAGAGTTTAGAAGACGATATTGCACTCAGTCTTGCAGCCTTAGGTATACGTATTATAGCTCCAATGCCTGGCAAAGGAACAATCGGAATTGAAGTACCTAATGCCAACCCACAAATGGTGAGCATGAAGCAAGTGATTGCGAGTAAGAAATTCCAAGAGGCAGATATGGAGTTACCTATCGCCATGGGAAGAACCATTACAAATGAAAATTTCATTTTTGATCTTACTAAGATGCCACACCTTCTTATGGCAGGCGCAACAGGTCAGGGTAAATCAGTTGGTTTAAATGCTATTCTAACTTCCTTGCTTTATAAGAAGCATCCTAGCCAATTAAAATTTGTCTTAGTAGATCCAAAAAAAGTAGAGTTAACTCTTTATAACAAGATTGAACGTCACTACCTGGCTATGCTTCCTGATACAGATGAAGCCATAATTACTGACACCGGAAAAGTAGTAGCTACACTAAACAGTCTTTGTATCGAAATGGACAACAGGTATGAGCTTCTCAAAGGTGCCATGGTAAGGAATATCAAGGAATACAACGCTAAATTTATTGCTCGCAGATTAAACCCTGAAGAGGGCCACAAATACCTTCCTTATATCGTCCTTGTGATTGATGAGTTTGCGGATCTTATCATGACAGCGGGTAAAGAGGTTGAAATGCCTATTGCTCGCCTCGCACAGCTTGCACGTGCTATTGGTATTCATTTAATTGTTGCGACACAGCGACCTTCTGTGAATGTAATAACCGGTATCATTAAAGCTAATTTCCCTGCACGTGCCGCGTTTAGGGTAACCTCAAAAATTGATTCAAGAACAATTCTTGATGCTGGTGGTGCCGACCAATTGATTGGAAAGGGAGACATGTTGTTCTCTCAAGGTTCTGATTTAGTCAGGCTGCAGTGTGCTTTTGTAGATACTCCAGAGGTAGAAAACATCTGTGATTTTATAGGTAATCAACAGGCCTATCCTATGGCTTATCAACTGCCTGAATTTGTGGGTGAAGAAGGTAGTGGTGTTGGAGAAATTGATCCTAAAGACCGAGATGTACTATTTGAAGATGCCGCTCGTTTAGTTGTAGCTAGCCAGCAAGGATCCACATCTATGATACAGCGAAAATTAAAATTAGGGTACAATCGTGCAGGTAGAATTGTGGATCAACTAGAGGCTGCCGGTATCCTTGGGCAGTTTGAAGGGTCTAAGGCACGACAAGTATTAATTACTGATGAGACATCATTGGAACAGAAATTGAAAGGAGATGTGTAAATTTACCTACATGAGAATATTTGCACTACTGTTACTACCCTTTTTATCGTTTGGCCAGAATCATGAGCAGGCCAAAGAACTGCTTAACCAAGTTTACGAAACTACATTAGCCTTGGAGTCTCAGCATATCACTTTTACCAATACCATTGAGGTACCTAGTGATGGTGGAATGAAACAACGAAGTTCGGAAGGCGAACTGTTTGCCATTGGAGAAAAAGTTCGTGTTAAAACTAGCGCCTTCGAATTCTTATCTAACGGCACTACAGCTTATCTGATATATCCAGAGGATCAAGAGATTGAAGTAGCAGCTTCTGAGGAGGAAACAAGTCTAAGCCCAGCAGATATTCTCAAGAATTATCAAAGTGGTTACAGTTATAAGATGGCTGGTCAAGCTTCAGTTAATGGAAATAAAATTCAGTATATAAGGCTTAAACCGATCAGTAGCGAAGAAGTGAAAGAGATCTTGATAGGTGTGAATATGAAAACCCTGCTTTTAGAAAATTATAAACAGTTCGGTACAAATGGATCGAACAATATCTTCTTGGTTAAGACCTATGCTATTAACCTACCATTAGATGCTGAGATGTTTAACATTTATGCAAATGAGTTCGAGGGTTTCTACAGATTATAATCCATGAATACACTTGACCGTTATGTTTTAAAAAGCTTTATCAGACCATTAATCCCCACACTGGGAATTATGGTCTTTTTCTTTTTGATGCAAATGGTCTGGAAGTATGTTGATGATCTCGCAGGCAAGGGAATAGAATGGTACATCATCTTAGAGCTTATGACCTACTGGGCAGCAAGTGTGGTTCCATTTGCACTCCCGGTAAGTGTCTTATTTGCCTCCTTACTCACCTTTGGAAATTTTGGCGAACATTATGAAATGGCTGCCATGAAGAGCGCTGGAATTTCATTATTTAGAGGGATTAGATCTTTAATCGTTTTAAATATACTAATCGCATTTGGTGCTTTTTTCTTTTACAACAATGTCATTCCAATGGCTAATTTAAGAGGGCAAAGCCTCCTCATAAATATTTCGAAAAGCAAGCCTGCCTTTCACATTACCCCTGGCATATTCTATAATGGTTTCGATGGATATAGTATTAAAATTGGGGAGAAGAGCGGCGAAGACAGTGAGCTTTTAAAGGACATCTACATCTACGACCACAAGGAAGCTAAGAAAGGTAATCACAAGGTGCTCACAGCAGCCTCAGGTATCATGAGAACAGTCGCTAACGATCAGTACTTAGAGATTGAATTACATGACGGAGCTACCTACGAGGATATTATAAAAAAGGAAAAAGACGATCGGCAAAAGATGCCATGGGCAAGAAGTGAATTTGATACTGCTTATATAAGATTTTCACTAGGAAACTTCTCTAACGAGGATCTTTACAAGACTCGTAGACGTGACTTCATGATGCTTAATACGCAGCAGCTCAAGGAGAAGGCAGATACTTTATCTGCTCAAATCATTGAGCGCCAGGCAAACTTTGAGAAAAACCTTCATGGTAAATACAAGTTTAACTACATTGAAATAAGCAGTGCGGATAATCAAAGTGCCCTAAGAGACGACTTGATGAAAAATCTGGTCATTGGAATGAGGGTCCGTGCCTCACAAAATGCAGTTCGTCTTGCCAGGAGCAATCTTGACTATCTGCGTCAGATGGAACGTGAAATGGAATGGCGCGAGGAAATGTATCTACGCCATTGGATAGAGTATTATAAGAAATATGCTCTCGGAGTTTCAGTACTTATCATGTTTTTTATCGGTGCTCCATTAGGTAGTATTATTAGAAAGGGGGGGATAGGACTTCCATTGGTGATTTCCACTATATCATTTTTAGTATTTCACATCCTTAATACTACGTTTGAAAAGATGGGTAGAGAAATGCTTATCGATGTTACTGCAGCGGTTTGGATACCTTCCATTATTTTAGCGCCTATAGCATTGTGGCTAACCTATAGTGCTTCCACTGACACTGCCCTACTTTCAGGAGAATGGTACAGTAAATTGAGTACTCGGTTTGCCAGAAAACCTCGGTCATGAAAAAAGTACTGATACTTGCAAACAAAATCCCTTATCCTTCTAAAGACGGGAGTTCCATAGCTATGGCTAGAATGCTTGAATCTCTTTTAAAAATTGACGGTATCGATATCACTTATGGCGCACTTAACACTGTTAAACATAGGAAAGATGTTACAGATTTCCCTCAAGATATTTTAGACAAAATCATCTTCGCATCGTTTGAAGTAGATACGTCCCCAAATATTATATCAGGAATACGGAATTTATTATTCAGTAGCAGGCCCTATAATGCAATCCGATTCTTTGTGAGTTCGATGCGGGAATGGCTCCTAAGTTTTGAAGATTATTCCTTTGATTATGTGATCATCGAAGGTGCCTTCATGGGCGATTATTTACCCATTGTAAAGAAAAAGGGAAAACAAGTGATCCTGCGTTCGCACAACCTAGAGCATGTTATTTGGCAGCGAACCGCAGATCATATCGGGGACCCATTGAGAAAGTTTTATTTAAATATTCAGGCAAATAGACTAAAGTCTTTTGAAGAAAATTTAACTAGGCAATCAGATTCAATTTGGAGCATTAGCCCAGTGGACGGTAGATGGTTTAAAGCAATAAACATACATACCCATCACATACCTGTAGCCGTGGAAGATGGACTACCAGTCAAGACTATAGCACCCATGACGTGTTTTCACTTAGGTGCTTTGGATTGGAAACCTAACCTTCAAGGAATAGAATGGTTTTTAAACCAAGTATGGCCACTGGTATTAGACCTGCGCCCTGAAGCTGAATTTCATATTGCTGGAAATAACACCCCTAAGCATATTAAGTCCCAGCCTAATAAAAACATTACCGTCCATGGCCGAGTATCGAATGCTGAAACGTTTTCAAAGTCCCACGGAATTTCTATCATCCCTTTGCTATCTGGCTCTGGAATACGGATTAAACTGTTGGAAAATGCGAGAATTGCTGTCCCGGTGATAAGCACAACCGTGGGTGTCGAAGGAGTGTACAATCATTCAAGAAGTATGATTCCTTTAGCTGACGAGCCGCTGGATTTCGCTAACAAACTGGTCGATCTTCTAGATCACCCGGAAAAGGCAAAAGAAATTGGTTTGTCTTTACAAAATGATATTATGACTACGTACAGCATGCCTTCAACCTTAAAACTTATCGATTCTGCATGGCCATTATAGCACTCTATTTTCTATTAGTCTTATGCCTGCTAGGTATTGCAATCACCTATGGTTTATACCCTCTATGGCAAATACTGCTTCCAGGGAAGTCTCATCCTATTATTGAAATTAATTCCAATACCCAGCTAGTAACGGTGATATTCGCGGCGTACAATGAGCAAGATGTTATTGAAGATAAAATCAGAAGTATCTATCATTCCTCTTATCCTACTGAACTCATTGAAGTGTGGATAGGAAGTGATAAAAGCACGGACGCTACGGAAGATATAATTACACGGCTGCAACTCGAATTTAAGACGTTAAATCTATATGTATCGGCTGGAAGAGCTGGAAAGGCAGCTATTATGAACATTCTCGCTAAAAAGGCTGGCGGCGATATTTTTATCGCGACTGATGCAAATATTATTTTCGACCGTCATACAATCACCGAGCTTGTCAAATATTATTCTATCGTTAATGTAGGAGCCGTAGCCGGTAACCTAACCTATGAAAAAGAAAACATCAGTACTGGTACTTCTAAAAACGAGCACTTCTATCTGAACATCGAAAATAGAATTAAGCAGACAGAAAGTAATAAGTACGGATTTTGTCTTGGCATGGAGGGAGGTCTATACAGCATTAGAAAAGAACTTTGGAGTGAAATACCACCCCACACCTTCATGGAGGACTTTTTTCAAACGATTCAGGTTTTTGACCAAGGACATAAAATTGTTTTTAACGAATTTGCCCTTGGGTTTGAAGATGTAAGCACCTCATTAAAAGAAGAATTCAATAGAAAGATTCGTATTTCTATTGGTAATTTTCAGAACCTACGAAGGTTTAGAAAATTGGCGATGAATAAGCCCTTCCCTTTTGGATTTGTCTTCTTGTTTCATAAAATATTAAGGTGGCTGACTCCGCATCTATTTATCCTCTCAAGTCTCCTGATTTTATTCACGCCGATTGCCCTGCCTTATCTCATGCTGATTTCAGTAGTAGTCTTCGCCCAAATTATTTGGGTGCGATTCTTCCCTCCGGGTCCTTTCACTTACTTTTGTGCGATGAACTTGGCCTTGTTTATAGGTTATATTAGATTTTTACGCGGAGTTACCTCCAGTGTTTGGCAACCAACAAAGAGAAAACAAAATGAGTCTTAATTCCATAGAGGAAGCATTATTAGATATTGCATCAGGTAAAGTAGTCATTGTGGTGGATGATGAAGACCGTGAGAATGAAGGTGACTTTGTTGCCGCAGCAGAGCTTGTATCTCCTGAAATGATCAATTTCATGGCGAAGGAAGGCCGCGGCTTGATATGTACACCGATTCTCTCTAGTCGAGCTGAAGAGCTTGAACTCCCTCCTATGGTACAGGACAATACCGATGCTAATAAAACCGCATTTACAGTGAGTATTGATCGTATAGGGGAAGGATGTACTACAGGTATCTCAGCATATGACCGATACATGACGGTAAAAGCTTTAGTTGATCAAGACATTCGACCTGCTCAACTTGCAAGACCAGGACACATCTTTCCGCTAATTGCAAAGGATGGTGGTGTATTGCGTCGCGTAGGACATACCGAAGCGGCTGTAGACCTTGCAAGATTGTCAGGGTTGAAACCTGCAGGCGTGATTGTAGAAATAATGAATGAAGACGGTACTATGGCACGTCTACCTGAGCTTTTAGAAATTGCCAAAAAGCACGAACTCAAAATAATTTCAATCGAAGATTTGGTCGCATTTAGAATGGCCAAGGAGAGCTTAATTGAACTGGCAGAAAGGGTTGAGATATCAACCCCATACGGTGCATTTAATCTCCACGCGTTTGAGCAAAAAACTAATGGCCAAGTGCATTTAGCTCTGACGAAAGGCGATTGGGAGATAAATGATATTGTACCTGTTAGAATTCATAGTGCAGGTGTTGCTAATGATATTTTCCATCTGCTTACCAGCAATGAAAACTCCAAACTACAACGGGCACTAAAAACTATTGACCAAAGAGGTTTTGGCGCAATCATTTATATGAATCAGGAGCTAAATGAAGCTAATTTATTGCGGAGAATTAGGAGTTTCAAAAAGACCTCTAATACTGAAGCACCTGCCTTTAGTAAAGACGGCCGTGATTTCGGAATTGGTGCTCAGATAATACATGAATTGGGTATTCGCCGTATTGATTTAATCACAAATAACCCAATTAAAAGAATTGGCGTTAGCGGCTATGGTCTTGAAATCACCAAGAATTCCGAGCTACTTTGAGCAGAAATAACGCCATATCTCTAGCATTTCGCTTCTATAGCAAGCATGCAGCACTGCCTAATTTTTGGTATGTTTTGTTTATTGTTGGCACCTCCGGACTGTTAGAGACGTTACCCATACTTTTGTCCTTGCCTCTCATTAAATCTATTTATGAAGGAAGTGAATTTATTGCCATTCAGAATATCAGACTGCCCCTAATCACGTACACCATGATTTTAGGTGTTGTTTTGATCATCAGATTTGCAATAGGTTATTACAGTCAATTCTTAAATGCATCCATTCGGATTACCTTACTCTCAGACTTTCGAGAACACAAGAGTTCAGGTGATCGTCAAAATCAAAAGTTAGATTTCGGGAAGTCTGTTCAGGGTTTAAATTTTCTTTTTATTGGATGGTCTCAAGTTTTTCCAGGCATCGTTTACTCTGCAATAGGTACGATATTGTCCCCAGTTTTTGGTGGAATCACCCTACTTATCGTGATGTTGTGGTCAATATGCTTAAAAATGGTCAAATCCAAACAGGATTCATGGTCCAACAAGGTGCATTCATCTCAAACAAAACTTGAAGAGGGTGATTCAATGAATGTTGATCTTTGGAAGAATTCAAAATTTGGCGCTGCGAAATGGGACAGTATCAATAAGAATTTAAGAGAGTTAATAGTCATTAGTACGCTAATCACGTCATTAATGATCAGTTATAATCTAAATGTTCTCAAAGGGATGGATTCCTTGTTTATCGTTGTCATTTTCTTGAGAGGATTACAACAGCTATTCACGGGGTACATTATGTCTCAGCAACTGTCAGCACTCAGATCTTTCCTTATTAAAGGTATTACGGTTTAACTGTTTAGCGCATAATCTTTAGTAACTTTATCCCTTATTAAGACTACTATATAATGAATAAGTTATTCCTCATTTCCTTTATAGGTCTGTTTGCCACGGGATGTCAAAAGGACACTGTCAATGTTGACAGCATTGACATCATAGCAATGCCCGTCATCGCTATTCCGCTTGGTGAAATCACCCTAACATTAGACCATCTTCTTGTTCCTGATGATAGCCTGATTTTTGAAGACAACATGGACTACAAGCTGATTGTAGTTCAAGACAGTGTTTTTGGATTCAACGTTAATGACTTAATAACGCTTCCAACACAGAGTCCATCGAATAGCTTGATTTCCATGGGGACCATCACAGTGGCTAATGTTAGTATTAATCAGGACATAACTCTAGGCTCAGTCGCTAATGATGCCGGCTTAACTACTATTACCGCCGCCCATGGCTCAAATGCTCCCTTCCCTTCACTGAATGAGACTAATGTTGGTACTTATGGAGGGAGTGGGTTTGGATCGTTTTCCAGTGCTTCATTTTCAAATGGGAGCATGACTATTTCTTTAACGAATGACTGGCCAGTTTCTGTTAGCTTAGGAATTGACCTAGTTAATTCATCTACAGGTTCAACCATTGCTTCTTATACCTTGAACAACGCATCTGCTAATGGAGGAACAGCCTCTGATACCGAGAGTTTGATTAACAAAACACTTCCAAGCAATGTTGGTTTTAAAATAACCTCGTTGACCTCTCCTGGATCTGGAACCACATTCGTTGGAATTGATACTACAGATGCTCTTACTCTAGACATATCCACAGCTGACTTGGAAGTTTATAACGCTGTGACTGAAATCGCAACACAAGTCATTTCAAACGATACCCAATATATTGATCTTGGTACAGGTGGTAATGAAGAACTAAGAGAGCTTCTATTCAGTACTGCGAGCTTCGATTATGAATTCACCTCTACCCTAGCAGAAACTTTAGAATTAACACTAGGTTTTCCTGGCTCTGCTCAAAACGGGACGGAAGTAGACACGACCATAATCATCGCTGCTGGTGCAACAACTATTGGATCTATCAGCCTAGATAATACAATTTTAGACCTTACTACAGATCCAGCGCAGGGACATAGTAAATTGCCTATTTCCGTGACCGCTAAATTAATAGGTTCCGGTGCACAGGTTAGCATAGACAGCTCAGACGCTCTGGACATGACATTTGAAATGACTAATCTTCAATTCGGACATATTCTCGGCTACTTTGGTACCCAGCAAATCGTAATTGACCCGGGTAGCATACCATTAACCGTTGAGTTTTTGGACGATTTAAATGGCCAAATATCTTTCTCCGAACCATCAATCAGCATGGATATCACAAATTCTATTGGATTACCCATTGAGTTAGCCTTAGACTTTAGCTCTTATAGTAGCGGCACAGGTTTCTCACTAAATGGCCCTGATTATGTACTTCCTTATCCTACTATTATTGGAAATACAGAGACTGGAACATTGATTTTTGACAACACTAATTCTCAAATAGTAGATGTCTTTACCCTACCTAAAGATAGCATCGTATATGGTGGAGCTGTAAACATCAACCATGATACAGTAAGTTTTGGTACCTCAAATTTCGTTACCAATACTTCTTCTATATCTGGTGACTTACTTATGGAGTTGCCATTTATGATTACCGCGAGTGCATTATCATTTGGAGACACGTTAGCTCAGGATTTAGATCTAATAGGTTTAATTCCTACTGAGGTGGAAATTAAAGCGCTCAGGTTATTGATGGAGACCAGTACTACTCTGCCATTAAACGCAACTATTGTACTTCGTTTTTATGACACTTCTTGGAATGAAATTCATAGTGAGTCAATAGATTTGCTGCAAAGTGGAATTCCAAATATGAATGGAATTGTGACCGCTCCCAGCTCAACATCCTTAAGCATCGATATTTCCGGTACTGATTTAACTCAAGTATTATCCGCTAAGTCAATACTGGCAGAGGTTTTGATGGAAACCTATAATGGCGGGACGGAACCCGTTAAACTTCGAACTGATGCTACCATAAGTATTTCTTTGGGAATTCAAGTCGAAGTAACAGCAACTTTATAACGCACATTAGATCACGATATGAAAAGATATATTTTACTATTCGCATTATTTACAATAACGCAACTAGGTGCACAGAACATCTCTACATATGGACTTTTGGGTAACGCAGGCAATCTTATTCAAAATCCAGGCGCTGACCCATTAACTAAATTTCAACTAAGCTTTGGAGCGCAGGGAACCTTTGGAATCAGTTCAACTGCCGGAGAACTCTTTGCATCAAGTGATGTTCTTGGGAATTTATTAGCAGCAAATACTGATGACTTCTCACTAAACGGATTGGTTGGCTTGAATCTTCCTCATGTAGGGTTTAAAATTCATAACCACTACTTTTTCGGTGGTGTAAATATTGACGTCGACTTTGGATTAGTCGTAGATAGAGATTTACTACTCTTCGCCAGAAATGGTATGGCAGATGCGAACGGAGATTTAGATTTAAACTACACGGGTGATTTTTCTAATACAGGAGCTAGACTCTCCGTGTCTTCGAGAAGTTATTTTGGATATCAACGATCTCTTCTCGATAATAGTCTTAGAATTGGAATCACTTTGAACAGGCATAATTATATTGCTGGCCTAGACGTTAGTACCAATACGCTAGGATTAAATAGTAGCCCTAGTGCCGGTACGTTTAATCAGGTTAGCGCGCAGTATGATATTGATATTGCCTCAACTAACTTATTCTCAACAACGAGCAGCATAGACAGCTTAGCTGATTTAAAACCAACTAACCTTAAGGATTATAACACCTTAGGAGATATAACAAGTGGTGAGTCTCAAAACTCTTTGGGGTTTGGAGTCACTTACAAACCTTTAAAGGCTCTAGAACTACAACTTAGCATGTCTGGAATTGGAGGCACTTCTTTGTCTTTTGATAGTCAATTAGCTAAGAATATGTCAGGTTCAAGTACCATCAACGGCTTTAACTATACGAGCGCTCCGGGAGACACTATTTCAAATGAGCTTTCCAATGCTATTGATCAGTTTACTGATGAAGCAACAGGAGGAATCACCACTGCTTTATCTAACTCAAGCTACACGCAAACTTTTAATATCACGAAAAATGCCAATGCAGCAGTTAATTATTATTTCGCTGAACGAAGCTATCTAGGCGTGCACTACACGAGTAGATCAAATACCTATTCCGACTATCAATACACGGGTTTGAATTCAATGGTTTGGGTAGGAAAGTACCTTCAGTTAAAGGGTGGTTATTATTGGTCTATGAGTGAAGTCAATACTAATTTTGTTAATGTCGCTATTCAATTCAGAGTAACTCCTCTTCTTCAGGTCTACCTGGGAACTAATACGATTAGTGATATAGCAACTGCTGTGAGTGGTACTGCATCAAATGGAAATCTCACTCTCGCCTCTGATACTAAAGGGGTAAATTTCAGTGCAGGAGTCAGCTTTACTTCTTTCGATAAAAGATTTAAATTGGAGAAAGAAGCCCGCAAATTAAAAAGAGCGGAGTCTAAAGCGACCCAGGCAACATCACTTTCTCCTGCGGATCAACAAAAAGTAGATCGTGCTTCTGAAAATAGTTCTACCAAAAAGTAAGTTGCTTGTCAATCGACTATCAAACTGAAAGACCTGACAGAGATGTTAGGTCTTTTTCATGAAAGCAACTTATAGAAACTTACCATAACCTCGTCATCTGCATTTACAGTGATGGTTTTAACTCCTACTTTTCCCAGTTCGTTTTTAAAAAACTCAAGTTGTGCACCAACATACTTTGAAAGGTCCTCATTTAACGAGGCATCAATAAAAGTTTTTACTTCTACTTCTTTATCCTTGACCAAGGATCCTGCGTAAGCACCGGATAACAATTCAAAGGAATTACTATATAAAATGCCAACTGTTACGTCGTGACCGAAGTGTTTTAGAAGTCCCAACGCGGTAATGATTGCAGAAGAATCTTCATGGAAAACATCAGTAAAAAGGACCACCTGACTTTTTTTAGGAATGGTATCTAACAACTTAATAAGTTCTTCTGCAAGCAAACCATTCTCTGCATTACTTTCTTCCTTTCCTTTAATATGAAATAGTAGCTGCTCTATAGAGTCATGCGTTGATTTAGCTTGAAAAAAATGAGCGCTTTTATTCCTGAGTTCTAATAAACCTATTGCATCACGCTGCTTTTGTAACAGTGTTGCGCTCAAGGCAATCAGCTGGACAGCTTTCATCCATTTTGAACAGTCCTTAGGGGTAAACATACTAGCGCTAGAGTCTAGTACAAAATAGGCACGAAGATTACTCTCAGCCTCAAACTGTTTGGTTAGAAATTTATCCTGCCTTGCGACTACTGCCCAATCAATATACTTTGGAGAGTCTCCTGGAACATATGCCCTATGCTGCGCAAAATCTAAGCTAAAGCCGAAATCAGGGCTCTTATGATTACCTGTCATGAATCCACGTACTTTTTCCCTCGCCCACCAGGTAAGCCCACGAATGTCTTCGTTATTCATAGATTAGTCATTTGACACTTTTTGACGCGCCCAATTCGAAAGTGTAATATAATCCAAAGGAACTTCGGTTTTAAAAAGCTCCAGCATTAAAATCAGTTTCATTTTAAGGAGTTCAACTCGTTTAAATACTTCAGACGGAATTCCACCACGTAGCATATGAGCACTGTTTGCTATTCGCATATGCTCTAACAACTGGCTTGATTCACCTATTGCCTTCTTATAATAGTCTTCGAAAGTATGCTCATACCGAGCAGAGACTCCCTGGTCGAGACTGTTACAAATATTTATGATATCATCCTTTATTTTAAACGCAAGGTTAAAAGTGCCATTGCTATGATATCCTCTGGTCAATTGTTGAAGCGTTCTATTGATTGCCATGGCTTCCTGGTATATGGGCTGGGAAATTGAAGTATTCATTTTTAAAGTGTTCAAGGTTATATTAATCATTACTTTAATTTAAATTATTGTCTTTATCCTTATCTACTCCATACTTACGGTCATTTTTGTGTTTAATAAATCGACAATTTTCATCAGATAAATAGAAAGTCAGCATATGTAAGTGATTTCTTTTTTTAGCAGAAACATATTGTATATCAAAGAATAATTCCTCTGAAAAAATTACGATCGGATCTATTCCAGGGTAGATATTCAGAGCTGGCGAAAGTTGTTCGACTAGCGCTGAAAATCGAGCGATTTGAAGTGCCAGTTGTTCATATGCTCTTATTTGATCTAATAAATTCCAATGTTCATCATAGGAGGTCAATATTCTAGCAATATTTTCATGACAGCTTATGATGGACGTTGAGATTTGAGTATCCAATTCTAAGGATGCCTTTGAAACGGAATGCGTAAACATTTGTAAACGGAACACCCGTTTACTGTGAATAAGGTTATTTGATGCATACATGAGCAGTTTTTTTTTAATTTTTAATAGCAACTGAACCTCAGATATTTGAGGTAAGACTAACACCACGACAATTCATATTGATTCTTTCATATTCATATCGTTTACCCTAAAATACGTCGAGGACAGAATTATATTCTTTAGGGATGAAAACTAAAGGTTGTCAACAATGACATATCTTTAAGCCATGATAATTACAAAGACACCATTTAGAATTTCATTTGTTGGTGGGGGCAGTGACTTGCCGGCTTACTACACCCAGCGGAAGGGTGCTGTGCTCAGTACAACCATAGATAAGTACATGTATATCAGTACACATAAATTCTTCGAAAAAGATAAAATTCGCTGTAAATATTCTCAAACTGAAACGGTAGATCACGTAGATGAATTACAGCATCCTATTCTTAGAACGGTACTAAAAGACTTTGATCTTAACGGTATTGAAGTCAGTTCTATTGCAGATATTCCTGGAGGAACAGGTATGGGAAGTAGCTCGAGTTTCACAGTAGGCCTCATACATAACTTAACGGCATATTCTGATCTTGATATTTCGAAAGAAGGTCTGGGATCTGGCGCTTGTAGAGTAGAATTAGACCTATTAAAGGAACCTATAGGTAAACAAGATCAGTATGCAGCGGCTTTTGGAGGGCTTAATTTGATTGAATTTTTACCGAATGGTATCGTAAATGTTGAACCCGTTATCATCTCCGATCAAACAAGAAAGGAATTGAATTCCAACCTTAAACTTTATTATATAGGCAATCAACGGAGCGCAAGTGGAATTCTGGCAGAACAAAAGAAGAATACCGCTCAAAAGGAAAAATTTGATACGCTAGGAAAGATGGTCGACTTAGTTTATGATCTTAAAGATGCTCTTACTCAGGGTAACCTAGATGATTTTGGAGCAATTCTTAATAAGAATTGGCTGTTGAAACAGAGCTTAGCATCCGGAATAACAAACCAAAGAATTAATGACTTGTATGCCACCGCATTAGACGCAGGAGCTCTAGGCGGTAAGCTTTTGGGAGCAGGTGGAGGCGGTTTTATGCTATTTTACGTTCCCACTCTTAAGCAATCGGCTGTAGACAAGGCTATGCAGACACTTGATGCTGAGTGTTTTGACTTCAATATGGAATCTCGAGGTTCACAAATTATACATATTGAAAGTTGATTCTATTTCTACTCTCCAAGAAAGATATATTCATTACTTTTGCAGCTTAATTTATTAATTACCGGGGTTTCGGACCCTTTTAAAACAATTAATTATGGCAACTAAAATTCGTTTGCAAAGAGGTGGTCGCAAGGCCCGTCCAATCTATTCAATCGTAGTAGCAGATTCACGCGCTCCACGTGATGGACGTTTTATCGAGAAATTAGGTTCTTACAATCCTAATACGAATCCAGCAACAATCGACCTAAACTTTGACTCAACTTTAACTTGGGTTATGAAAGGTGCACAACCAACTGATACAGCGCGTACGATTCTTTCGTACAAAGGTGTGATGATGAAGAAGCATTTGTTAGAAGGTGTTCGCAAAGGAGCGCTTACTGAAGAACAAGCTGATGCTAAGTTTGAGGCATGGACTTCAGATAAAGAAAATAAAATTAGCGTAAAAACTGCATCTTTAGTTTCTGCTGAGTCTGCTGCAAAAGCAGCACGTCATGCAGCTGAAAGTGAAGTGAATAAGGCTCGTGCAGCGGCAATAGCAGTGGCTAACGCTCCTGTTGTAGTTGAAGCTCCTGTTGAAGAAGAAGCAACTGAAGCTCCTGTGGCTGAAGAAGTATCAGAAGTAGAAGTGACTGAAGCTCCTGTTGCTGAAGAAGCTCCTGTAGCTGAAGAAGTATCGAAAGATGCTCCAGTAGCAGATAGCGCAGAGTAATTGTGTTAAAGGAGTCGTGCTTTTCTTTAGGAAAGATTACTAAACTCCATGGGTATAAAGGGGCCGTTATATTACATATCGACTCTTCTACTCCAGAATATTTTAAAGACTTGGAATCAGTTCTCCTAGAAATAGGTACGGAACTGGTTCCATTTTTTTTTGCTGAACGTGGTAAGCTCAATGGGAAAAAATTAGTTATAAAGTTTGAAGATATACGTCCGGAGGACGCACCTAGAATTGTAGGTAGTGCTGCGTACCTTCCTGTGGAAATGCTACCTGCTCCTAAAGAGGGTTACTATGATAAAGCAATTATCGGTTTTGGAGCCAGTAACAATGGAGAACATATAGGGCACATTGTTGATGTCATTGAAAATGTAGGTCAAAATTTGTTTTTAATTGAACATGGTGAGAAGGATTATCTGGTCCCCGCCGTAGAAGCATTCATTCAAACTATCAATCACGAGGAAAAAATTATTTATCTTGAGCTACCAGAAGGACTTTTGGACCTTTAGCTTTTGATGAATAAACAATACCCATACGATCCTAGATCTTTACATCTGATTTATTCAGTTCTACTCATGATTCAGTTAATTATGACTGTAATAGTACTTTACAGTGCTAAGGATGACGCTGTGATTCAGTACTCTATGAACGAAATCTCAAATTATGCTATACCAAGCTTTGTCTTTGGACTTGCGGCATTAGGGAAAGGCCTTTGGAACAAGGGGTTATTAAGTATTGAGATAGAGGATGATATTGATGCTAAATTCGAAATCCTAACTAAAATCCACATCTGGCAATGGGTACTTGTTCAACTCGGCACATTGATGCTACTGACATTTACCTTGACGGAATCGAACTTCTATTATTTTATGTTTGCCTTGGTTAACATCATCTATTTCTTGACCTTGCGTCCGAAAATTTTCAGCTTAACAGGCGAAACATGAGACTTACAGAACCTTTCCAAATGAAAAATTTCAGTGTTGCACATGATGAATGTGCGATGCGTGTCAATACGGATGGATGCCTACTTGGTGCTCTGGCCGGTAGCTCCCTCAAGACAGAGGATGTGCATCATGTATTAGACATAGGCACGGGAAGCGGTGTAATAGCACTTCAAATGGCACAACGCTTTAATAAAGCCTTTGTGGATGGTGTAGAAATACACGGACCCAGTGCGCGTCAAGCAACAGAGAATTTCAAAAATAGTATGTTCAACGGCCGTATGGTTTGTTATCATGAACCATTACAGGAATTTACGCTAAACGTACTGTACGACATTATAGTCAGTAACCCCCCCTACTTTGAGGCTGGACCTACAAAATCAGACCAAGGTGTTGCCGCGGCACGACATGCTTTAACCTTAGACTTTAAAAGTCTCATTGAATTCTCCTCTAAACTCCTTAGGCAATCTGGAGAGTTTTGGTGCATTTTACCTGTAGATAGATCTGGTAGTCTTATTGAAGAAGCTATTGACGAGGAGTTATATCCAAAATCATTACTTTACATTAAGCCCAGCAAGAACAGACAACCCAACAGAGTGATTATTGGTTTTTCAAAAGAAAGCGGAATTGACCCTGTCAAAAAAGAACTTATTCTTTACAATGAGGATAAAAATTATACTCAAGAGGCCAATGAAATCCTATTGCCGTTCTACCTCCACCTCTAGTAACCTTTATAGTCAACCATACTATCAGAGAATTTTACATCAAAGTCTGCCTCTAGTTCATTCAAAATAGGTCCATACCATTCCTTGGTAATAGGCATCTGCACACCTGGCTTCAATGCCTTACCTGTCAACACTAATTTTGTAGCAATAGCCAAGGGTAGTCCTACGGTTATGGCCATGGCCGTTTTAGAAGAATCCATACCTTCAAAACCCATTGAACTTTCTACCATTTTTAATTCGCCACCTTGGCTCCATCCAACCTTGTGAAACATAACTATCATGTCTTTGTCCGATGGATTAAGTGACCAAACCTGCTTAAGAATATACTCTAAGCACTGTGCTGGCGTACCTTTTTCAAATGGGAATTTTTTATCACTAAAAATCCCAGCCCAAACCAGTTTACTCATGATATCAGAATCTTGAGGAATATTTAAGTAATATTTCAACTTTAATTCAACACTGTCTTGAGGGTTATATGCTAAGAAGAGGTTTGTATATTCTCTAAAGGTTATATCATTCGTCCCCTCGATGACATAGCTATCATCTGTCATTCCAAGTTTTACAAAGGAATCCCACGCTCGTGCAAAACCGGGACGTCTTAGCGTACCTCTGTACAATGTACCCACATCTTCGAGTTTATATGCTTCTTTGTATTTCAGACTGTCTCTATTCGCTAAACCCTCAAACTGTCCATAACCGGACACATTGATTAATTCAGTACGTCTAAACACCATATGAGGCGGTATATACTTGTATTTACCCTCTTGGATAAACTTAACGGCACCCCCTTGACCTGCCAGTACTACATTTCGAGGGTTCCAGGTGAACTTGTACCTCCATGGATTATCTCCCTCAGATTCTGGACTTAGCAATCCCCCAGTAAAACTTTCGAATAATTTAATCTCACCGCCGTTATCTCTGATATCATCTAACAAACGCATGGCACTCATGTGATCAATACCAGGGTCTAAACCACACTCATTGAGAAAAACCAATTTCTTTGCCTTTACTTCTTGATCAAGCTCCTTCATTTCATCGCTTAAATAGCTAGCGGTCAAAAGGTGTATGCCTAATTTCAAGCAGGCCTTCGCAACGTTCATGTGCATATGTGCTGGTACCATAGAAATAGCAACATCTGTGTCTGCTAATTCAAGCTCCAATAAAGCCGTATCTGTGATGTCAATCGCAGCAGCCGAACATTGGCCCGTCTCAGTACCTAATCGGTGCTGGGCAACTTTTAAATCTCTATCTAAAACTCTTAAATACCATTGGTGACTTACTAGTCGATCCTTCAGGTATGGGACTAAACTTTTGGTACTCAAACCGGCACCAATTAGTACAATTCTCTTCATTCAATACGCTTTGGAACCAATTTAACACTTTCTTTTGTTGTAGGTTATGCAACACAACTAAAGGTTGTTGTTCAATTTTCAACATTGCATTTCAACCCAATTTAGAACTAAATTTGTCCTATGAAATATACCATAGCACTACTAGGTATCACTGCCGTTGTTCTTGGAGCTTTCGGCGCTCATGGTTTAAAAGATCTATTAGAACATACTGCAATACAGTCCTATAAGACAGCGGTCTCGTATCACCTGATACATACGGTAGCGATACTCGCGCTGTATAATTCAACTGGAAACGTAACCACAATCCGTCTATGGATTGCCGGTATACTAATGTTCTCCGGAAGTATTTATGCACTGACTTTGGACGAGTTAATAGGCCTTAATCTAGATTTCATGGGACCTCTTACACCGATTGGGGGTCTTTTACTGGCTGCAGGATGGGGCTCTGTGGCGTTCAAAACAAATACACCTGTGGATAAATCTTGAATATCGTTAGATAATTAGTGAACAGTTTAGCTTGCTATAAAAGCCAGGTTATTATATTTGCAGACCTATTGTAGAACGAACGAACCAACCAATCAAATACATCATGATTTCCAAGAACCACATAGATACCTTGAGCTTATTAGGCATCAAGGCAAAGGTTGTTTTCAGCAACTTAGACCCTAAAACCCTAGAAAAACACAGTTTAGAAAAAAGCATGGCAGTGAGAACTGCCCATGGAGCCATCGCTGTGAATACAGGTAAATATACCGGCAGAAGTCCTGAGGATCGATTCATCGTAAAGGACAAAATGACACAAGACTCTGTTTGGTGGGGTCCAATGAATAAACCGTTCGATCCTAAAAAGTTTAGCTCCCTAAAAACACGTATTTGCGCCTACTTAGAGGGCAAAGACGTTTACATAAGAGATGCTTATGCCGGGGCTCACGTTGATTATCGATTATCATTAACCGTAATCAATGAATATCCTTGGTCCAATCATTTCGCCTCAAACATGTTTCTAAGACCAAGTATACAAGAGCTTGAAAACTTCCTTCCAGAATGGACGGTCATCAATGCTCCTGGCTTTATGGCGGATCCTGATATAGATGGTACACGACAAGAGAATTTTGCGGTTTTAAGCTTCACCGAAAAAACTATATTGATCGGTGGAACAGGGTATACCGGCGAGATCAAAAAGGGGATTTTTAGTGCCCTTAACTTTATCTTACCACATCAAAGGAATGTTTTAAGCATGCATTGTTCTGCTAATGTTGGAAATTCAGGCGATACCTCAATTTTCTTTGGGCTTTCTGGAACGGGTAAAACTACGTTGAGTGCTGACCCAAACCGAAGATTAATTGGAGATGACGAACACGGCTGGAGTAATGACAATACGATATTCAATTTCGAAGGAGGTTGTTATGCTAAGGTTATAGACCTGAGTGCAGAAAAGGAACCTGATATATTTAATGCAATCAGAGAAGAAGCGATTCTTGAAAATGTAGTACTGAATAAAGATCTAACAGTCAAGTTTGACGATTCGAGTATCACACAGAATACACGCGTAAGTTATCCCATACATCACATTCCAAATACTCAGCCTGGTTCCGTAGGAAATAATCCTAAAAACATATTTTTTCTTACCGCAGATGCATACGGAGTCCTCCCTCCTATTTCAAAACTTACACCCGGTCAGGCCGCATATCACTTTATAAGCGGATATACAGCTAAAGTAGCTGGTACTGAAGAAGGTGTCACTGAGCCCAAAGCTGTATTTAGTGCCTGTTTCGGCGCACCATTTATGCCATTACATCCAACAGTATATGCTGATATGTTGTCTAAAAAGATGACAGCATCAGGTGTTAACGTTTGGTTGATAAATACAGGATGGAGTGGCGGTGGATATGGTGAAGGAAAAAGAATGAAGCTTTCTCATACGCGTTCTATGATTACAGCTGCAATGGATGGATTGCTAAATAAAGTTGAGTACCATGAGCACCCAATTTTTGGTTTAGACATGCCTACCTCATGCGAGGGTGTTCCAACATCACTGTTGAATCCAAAATCTACTTGGGACAACGCAGATGCTTACGATAAAGCAGCACATGAATTGGCCAATAAATTTGCTAATAATTTCAAGCAATTTGAGAACCAAGCATCGGAAGAAGTTCTTTTGGCCTCGCCAAGTGCTGTTTTAAGCTAAGAAAGTCTCGGCATGATAATTGTTAAACTTGATTTAAATTATTTAGCATGGGGAAAGTCACATTATATACTGCTGTAACATTAGATGGATACATTGCAAAAAGTGATGGAAGCGTTGCTTTTTTGGATGATCCAATGTATCAACTTCCTGATGAAGATTATGGTTACAGATCATTTTACGATAGTATAGATGTTGTACTCATGGGCTATAACACTTATAAACAGGTGTCTGAATTTGAGATTGACTACCCTTACGTAGGTAAAAAAAGTATCATCATTAGCAGCAGCAGTGAAATATCTGTTTCTGAAGAAGGAGTTGTTATAAGCACTGATGCTACGGAAGATGTTGTACGGAAACTTAAGTTAAGTGACCAAAACATATGGATCATTGGTGGAGGTGCAACAAACGCTCGAGTTCATGAAGCTGGACTTATTGATGAGATGATATTGACATACTTACCCATAACATTAGGTTCTGGCATTCCATTGTTTAGATCAAATAATACATCTCAGGAATGGAAAAACATTGGGTCTAGGTCTTTTCCGAACGGTTTAGTTCAAATTACACTGGCTAAGAAATAATCAACCTGCTGCCCCAGCGTCTTTTTATCAGAGTTGTTTTCAATTATAAAGGAAGAACCTTCTCGTCTTGTTTGATCACTAGTTTGGTTAGAAATACGATTCATAATATCAGTTCTACTAAGTTCGGGGCTTCTTAAGAGTACCCTCTGAATCCTAAGTTCATGATCTGCTATGATTACCAATATTTCTTGACATGATCTATCCGTTTTTTCTAATACTAAAGCACTTTCTTTAAATACAATGGATGCATCATTTTGAAGAAGCCATAGATCAAAATCTTCTCGGACAACAGGATGAACTAATTCTTCTATAGCTAGCCTAAGCGAACTATCAGCGAAAATCTCTGCACTCAAAAAAGATCGGTTTAAAGTCCCATTGCTGGTGTAGGAATTATTGCCACAAATTGCCACAATTCCACGTTTTAAATCATGATTGTGAGACATTAAAAACTTAGCACGCTCATCGCTGTAATAAACCAGCATGCCTTTGCTTTCTAGAATTTCACAAACAGTACTCTTTCCAGATCCTATGCCGCCTGTAACGCAGAATACCCGTTTCATTGAAGAGGTTTTTCTAATTTATGTGGAGTTATACTCAAAAGCTCCACTCCTTTATTTCTAATTATTACCTGGGCCATTTCAAACGTATCAAAGTCTTTGAAAGTTAACTCACATAAGTCAATCAACTCGCTGTTTTTCAATATACTAAATGGACCGCTAAACCAAAGTTTAACTTCATATACACGTTGTCCTATTCTTCTTTGATAGATGAACTCTTTCTCAACCCAATGTTCTGATGTTCCTATAATATCTACTGAATTTACAGATAATTCTAGTCCCTTTTCCAATGGATCCAGGGGTAAACTAATGGCCATTCGACCCTCCCAAATAACTTCAGGTATAGTCACAAAAACCTGTGTTCTTTGCAATCTGGCAATAGGACCGGTTAGAACCACCGTATCAGGTTCAATTCTTAAGGCTTCACTCCACCGCATTCCAGATGGCAGCGTGGCATTACGAATGCCCTTAAGAACTACAGGAACACTTACAGAAGATAGCTGCTCTGAGGGGAACATCACACTAGAGGTAGTAATCGTAAAAGAATATTCATTCCCATACTCTTGACTCAACAATGCCTTAATATCCTCAGACCGAATAGAAAGCTGACCAGATTTATCTACGAAAAATAATTCCTTTTCAACCACGACAAGAACGTCATCAAACTGCCCTAATCGAAGTGCGTTAATTCCTGAAGATTCTACATCAATCATTAACGGAACTATGGTGTCAAGTAAATAATACCCCTCTACTAAAGAGGATTCCGCCACAACATTTATGCCACAGCTTTTAGTAGACGTTGTCCCTGTGATGGTCATTACTAACCACACCAAACCTGCGAATAGGACAAATGCCAAGGCATCTGGACGAATTATTTGCTTAAATCTCTTCATAAAAAAACCGACACTAAGGTCGGTTTTTTTTTACTTTTCAGAAGCTTGATATTGAGCACTGAGCTCTTTACTTATTGAGGTCTTCTCTACTTTCAGTCTAGAGTTTTCACACTCAATAGTAAATGTAGTCTCACCCACCTCTAAAATTTTACCATGGACTCCGGACGAAGTAACCACTCTGCTCCCCTTTTTAACTTCGCTTCGGAATGCTTTTTCTTCCTTTTGCTTCTTCATCTGTGGACGAAAAAAGAATAGATACATGACCAATAAGATCATGATAAAAGGTAAGAAGCTCATAATGCCACCACCTGAGGCCGCTTGTAAAAATAGATTTGTCATTAGTTCTTTGCTATTACAGTTGAAGTGATATTCAAGACTTTAGTTTGTGGCACCGCATTAGTTGTCAATGTCACTCTTTTATCTTGTTTACCAGCTCTCCCGGTTGAATTAAAACTTACTTTGATTTCGCCTGTTGCTCCTGGAGCAATAGGTTGACGTGGCCAAACTGGTACCGTACAACCACAAGAGCCTTGAGCGTTTGAAATGATTAAAGGGCCTTCGCCTTCATTCTTGAAGGAAAATACATGTTCCGCAACGAGTCCCTCGTTAATTTCTCCAAAATCATAAAATTCCTCTTCGAAAACTATTTCAGGAAGCACCTCCATCATGGTCTCATTTTCAATCTCTGTTGAGGATTCAATTCTATCTGTCGCACTGCTGCAAGAAGTCATCATGAGCGCAAAAGACGCTAAAAGAATTACTATTTTCATCGCTACTTTTTTAAATTATTCTATTATTCCTCGACCTACTTTTTGGAGTAAGCCTTCTTCCTGCAAATTAGTCACGATTTTGTCAAGAATACCATTGATGAATGAAGAACTTTTAGGAGTACTGTATTCTTTTGACAAGTCTAGGTATTCATTAAGGGAAACCTTCACTGGAACGTCGTCTATTCCCCTCCATTCAGCAATACAGAGTTTCATTAGGACAACATCGATTTTCGCAATGCGATCACTCTCCCAGTTTTTACTTTTTTCCTTTACTCTATTAACACTGTCTTCTGCGAATTCAAAGTACTTGCGCATTAGGAACGGGCCAAAAACAGCGTCATTTTCATCCTTAAACAGATTAGGGATAGACAGAGATAGCACACCTTCATTCCAGTTTGAAATCACCTTACCAGTCATCATTTGCGCAGCATCTAAGTCATCGCTCCATTGGGCATGCTGGTCTTCATAAATATCATGTATGAATTCGTTCTCAGCAATATGTTCTTGATAAATTTCTTTTATGAATCTCTTTTGATTGAGTAAAGTGGGTTCCTTCGATAGATATCTCTCAAAAATATCTCCTGCAAGGATGGTATTGACAATGGTGATGAAATGCTGCTCATATTCACTCCATTGAATATGAGCACTTTCCATTAAGGTAGTAAGAGCAGCGTTTTCTTCACACAACGCAAAGAAAGGAATATCGATAAGCTTGCCTATACGGTCTAAGCGATCAAGGTCCTTTACATTACGCTTTTCAACCAGGTCATACTGCTGTTTTGCGAGCTTTTTAATGCGTAGTAAAGCATTTATATCCCATGCAAAAAGAGTGTGTACCTCCTCTATACTCTTTTCCAAATTCTTCAAGAGTATTGCTGCGCTCATCTCTGAATCCACGGCGTGGGCATAGAGATGGTGCAACACTTTTATTCTAATGTGTCGTCTAGTAATCATAAAAAGAGGATTTTTAGCACAGGTTCACCACAGAACAGAACTGTTTTCAATAAAGTCGTGTTATTTTTGGGACACCGCATGCAAAGAGCTTTTATTCTTGTGGCAAATATACATTCGCATTGACGCATTACAGCTAATGAACGCACTAAAAAAACTCAACAAATACTTCCTGAAATACAAATGGATGATGATTGCCGGTGGCTTTTTCGTTATTATTTCTGTGATTTTCAAGTTATTCCCGGCATTATTGATCAGAAATAGTTTTGACACCATTGCCCAAGTTATCGATAACTACAAGGAAGGTTATGTTCAGAATTCAGACGTCAGGTGGCAATTAGTGCGTTATGGTCTTTACATCATAGCTTCCGCGATTCTCCAAGGAGTCTTTATGTATTTCATGCGCCAGACAATTGTTGTAATGTCTAGACATATAGAATACGATCTTAAAAACGTTGTCTTCCATCAGTATCAACGTTTAACACAACGGTTTTTCAAGAAGAATAATACAGGAGATCTGATGAATCGTATTTCGTCAGATGTAGGAAAAGTACGCATGTATGTAGGACCTGCTATCATGTATGCCCTAAACACTGGGTTTACTATTATTTTAGTGATTACGATCATGATTAGTGTTAGTCCTAAATTGACTCTTTTAACACTCATACCGCTACCATTTCTCGCCTTGCTCGTTTATAAGGTGGCCAATCTTATCAACAAAAGATCACTGAAAGTACAAGAGCAGCTTTCTAGTTTGAGTACATTCGCACAAGAGAGTTTTGCTGGTACGCGGGTGATCAAGTCATACCATAAATGGCCTTGGTTCTCCAAAAACTTTAAAGAGCAAGCTCTAGAATATCGCGCTGTTAACGAAGAACTGTTCAGGGTAAATGCTACGTTCCAACCTCTGATGATTCTTATGGTAGGCCTCAGTACGCTAATAACCATATTCGTTGGTGGTCAGTTGTATTTCGCAGGTGAGGTTAGTGCAGGAAATATTACTGAATTTATTTATTACGTGAGCCTGCTAACGTGGCCAATTGCCTCTATTGGCTGGGTAACCAGCTTAGTGCAAAGTGCCGCAGCTTCAATGGAACGCTTAGATGAATTCTTAAATGAAGAACCTGACTTTGAATCAGGATCTCACAAGCCTAAGACTTTTGTAGGTCGCGTTGAGTTTAAAAACGTGAGTTTCACTTACCCAAATAGTGGTATTCAAGCCTTAAACAGAGTGAATTTTATTCTTGAACCCGGACACAGTATAGGGATTTTAGGAAAAACTGGATCAGGCAAAAGCACTATCGCCTCATTGTTAGTAAGACACTATGACCCTTCATCAGGGGAAATCCTAATAGATGGTGTAGACTTAAAACAGTGGCATCTCCCAACACTTAGATCTCTTTTAGGATGGGTCCCACAAGAAGCATTCTTGTTTAGTGACACAATCGCTAATAACATTGCTTTTGGCATGGCCCGTACAGATATGAAGGAAGTTATTGAAGCTTCCGTTGCCGCTGGTGTACATGCGAATATTGATGAATTCCCGGAAAAGTATCTAACCAAAGTTGGCGAACGAGGCATTACATTAAGTGGTGGTCAAAAGCAACGTATTAGTATAGCGCGAGCCCTTGTTAAATCTCCGAAACTCATGGTTTTTGATGATTGCCTAAGCGCAGTAGATACAGAGACCGAAGAGCTTATTTTATCGAATATCAAAAACGTTACCACTTCTATCTCCACCCTGATCATCGCGCACAGAATATCAAGTGTTAAGCATTGTGAGCAGATTATTTGTCTAGACAACGGTACAATTATAGAATTAGGAACCCACCATGAATTAGAAAATGCAGGTGGGCATTATTCCGAATTGATAGCACTTCAATTGGATGGAAAATTAGCTGAATAAGTGTTCTTGCGTTGTTCATTACTTTTTTAGTATTAATCCTCCCCTTCCCTTACATTTGAGAAAGGATAAAATTTCACACTGAAATGGCGAGAATAATAGCTATAGCTAACCAAAAAGGTGGTGTTGGTAAAACAACAACTGCAGTAAATCTTAGTGCCGCGTTGGGCGCTTTAGAAAAGAAAGTACTTCTTATTGATGCAGATCCACAGGCGAATGCAACCAGTGGTTTGGGTATACAACACGCAGAAGCCACACGAGGAACATATGAATTGATCGAAGGAGCATTGTCTGCGGCTGAACTTATCCTAGCGACCACGTCACCGGGTGTTTCCATTATTCCAGCACACCTTGACCTGGTTGCCGTAGAATTGGAAATCATAGATCAACCAAAACGTGAGTTTTTTCTAAAACGAGCCCTTGAATCAGTTCAGGACCAGTTTGATTATATCATTATAGACTGTGCACCTTCACTGGGATTAATTACCTTAAATGCATTAACAGCAGCGCACGGTGTGCTTGTACCTATTCAATGTGAATACTACGCCTTAGAGGGTTTAGGTAAACTTCTGAATACGATAAAGAGAGTACAAGAAATTCACAATGATAATCTTGAGATTGAGGGGTTGTTACTGACTATGTTTGATGGCCGACTAAGGCTGTCTAATCAGGTAGCAGATGAAGTACGGAGTCATTTTGATGGTGTGGTATTCAAGACCATCATTCACCGGAATATAAAATTAAGTGAAGCACCATCTCACGGTGAAAACATCATAGCCTACGATGCGGGCAGTAAAGGCGCTGAGAATTATTTAACTTTAGCGCAGGAATTAATTGCTAAAGAAAGCTTATAATGGCAAAGCGAGCGATGGGAAAAGGCCTCTCCGCAATTTTAGGAGATGAGGTAGATAAAGTAAACAAAGTCACAGACAAAGGAGCCGAAAAACTAGTGGGTACCATTGCTATGATACCCCTAGCTCAAATTTCGACTAATCCATTCCAACCTAGATCTAACTTTGATAATGACGCACTAGTAGAGTTAGCTCAGAGTATTTCCGAAGTAGGCATCATTCAGCCTATTACAGTTCGTAAGAATGGTATGACATTCGAACTTATTTCTGGAGAACGTCGTTTTAGAGCTTCACAAATTGCAGAACTTACTGAGATTCCTGCCTATGTAAGATTAGCAGACGACAGACAGTTGTTAGAATTAGCGATCGTTGAAAATCTTCAACGCGAGGATCTAGACCCCATTGAGATGGCTTATTCATGCAAACGCATGATGGAAGAGCTAGGGCTTACCCAGGAGCAAGTTGCACAAAGACTAGGTAAAGGTCGATCCACGGTATCGAACTTTTTAAGGCTTTTAAAACTTCCAGCGTTAATTCAGGCTGAATTGCGCGATTTGCATCGCAATCAAAGTATAGATGAAACTGGTGAAGGTGTATCAACCCTGGTCTTTACCATGGGTCATGCAAGAGCATTACTAAATCTTCCTGAAGAAATTACACAGATTGATCTCTATAAGAAAATTTTAAAGAATGGCTTGAGTGTCCGACAAACAGAAAGACTTGCCAAAGAACTAAAGGACCCTACTCCTTCTCTAGAAACTATACAAAAACCCGAAGCATTAGAACATCTAGAAGCTCAGTTAACAAGCTTTTTCTCGTCAAGGGTTGCTATACAACGTACTCCATCCGGTAAAGGTAAAATACAAATCGCATTTAATTCTGATACAGAATTGGAGCGTATTATAGCCAAGCTTAATGACTAAGCATGTCCTCGTATTGGTGTGTTTATTATTTGGAGTAACTCTTCATGCTCAGGAGAAAGTTGCAGCACACACTAAAATTGCAAAACACAATATTAAGAGGGCAACTACATTGGCATTACTACCAGGAGCCGGTCAAGCATATAATAGAAAATATTGGAAGATTCCTCTCGTATGGGGAGCAATAGGTGGTTCTGCTTATTATTATTCAGATTTAAATTCCGACTTCAAATCTTACAAGGAGGTACTCACTTATATCATTGATAATCCAGATTTTACCACGAGGGTCGAGTTAGAATTTAGTGCTCCAAATCTATTTGATGCTGTACCTAACCCTTTCTTTCAAAGTTCATCCGATGGTGTAGCACAAGAAGCTATTGGCTTTATGGAGGCGCTAAGAACACAACGTGAATATGCCTTTTTCGGAATCATAGGTATTTATGTGTTAAGTATTCTCGATGCTAATATAGATGCGCATCTCTATGATTTTGATGTAAGTGATGATCTCAGTATATCACCTAAAATTCGAACCTACTATGGCCCATCTGTCAATCGAGGGGCGAGTCCAGGACTTTCACTAACCTATAACTTCCCATGAATATAGCCATTATAGGAAATGGGCGGATGGGAAAAGCAATTACCCATCTCGCTGAGTCAAAAGGCCATTCCATTGTATATATCAATAACGGTGAACGCCTAGATACCGTGGCGCTGCGTAAAGCAGATGTGGCCATAGAGTTTACACAGCCTAACGCAGCCTATTCTAATATTCAGACCATCCTATTAACTGGAATTCCAGTAGTGTGCGGAACAACAGGCTGGCTTGATCAAAGGAATGAAATTGACGCCATAGCACTAGACAAAGGTGTTGGTTTCTTATATGCTTCCAATTTTTCACTTGGCGTGAATTTATTTTTTCTCGTAAATGAAAAATTGGCCAAGATTATGGCTCCTTACCAGGACTATTCACCAAGTGTTCATGAAATTCATCACACCGGAAAGAAAGATAAACCATCAGGAACGGCCATCACTACTGCAGAAGGTATTACACAGGCTTACCCCAGTATACGTAGTTGGACGATGGGAAAAGAAAACGATAAAATAGAAATTACCTCCGAAAGAATAGACTCTGTCTGCGGGACCCATCGTGTTCATTACCATAGCAGTATTGATACTATATCATTACAGCACGAGGCACATTCGCGTGATGGCTTCGCCATAGGAGCATTGATTGCTGCAGAGTGGATTATTGGCAAGAATGGTTCTTTTGGAATGCGTGATGTTTTAGGACTTTAGCGCTATCATCTTTCACACTTTTCTAACAATATTGACTAGATTAAAAACGTAGTTTACACCCATGGAATTTATAATATTTATAGTAGTTCAAGCGCTTTGGTTTGGAACCATCTCTTGGAAGTTTTATGTCGCTGCTGACCGTAAGGCTTGGGAGGCATTTATCCCTGTTTACAACACCTATGTTCTAGTAAAAATAGCCCAGCGCCCTACCTATTGGGTGCTACTCTATTGTATACCTGTAGTTGGTGTGGTCATGGGAATTATTATGATGTATGAGCTCCTACATGTATTTAAGTTCCGTAAGACATGGCAGACAGCAGCAGTCATGGGGAGTTTTGGTTTATACTTGGCTTTTCTAAACTACAAGGAGAAGCTGAAGTATTGGGGTCGAGATGACGCCTTCATTAAAAAGAATTTAGGGGAAGGCGTGAATAGTATTTTCTTTGCGATTGTCGTTGCTACTGTGATTCGCTCTAGTACTTTCGAGGCCTATACTATTCCTACAAGCTCCATGGAAAAGAGTTTAATGGTTGGAGATTTTTTGGTGGTTTCTAAGATGCATTATGGAGTTCGGATTCCCATGACTCAAATGACCCTTCCACTGGTTCACAATAAGGTTCCTTTTTTAGGCATACCATCTTACATATCATGGCCGCAAATACCCTACTTAAGGTTACCAGCAATAGACCCCGTAAAAGCAGGAGATCCAGTTGTTTTCAATTATCCCATGGACAATATGCCTGTAGATAAAAAAGAAAACTACGTCAAACGTTGTGTTGCCACCCCCGGCGATAGCTTAAGAATTATTAATACGAATGTTTTTGTAAACGGTGATGCATTTAAGTTTCCTGACCGTGCCTACCCTCAGTTCTTGTACTATGTAAAAACCAACGGGCAAGGGTTTAGTAAGACACAACTAAAAAGAGACTTTGACATCAACTATCTGACAAACACTGAACAGCGTAAATATCCAACCGACCAGGATGTTTACCAAAGAACCTCTGATGAATTCATCATGTTCCTTCAAGCACAGCATTTAGATGACATTGAAAATCTACCAAATGTGATCAAAGTATGGCCAGTAGTGGCAAATAGACCAGGCGCTACAGCTGACTCCACCCTACCACAAGGCTTAGTGGATCTACAAAACGGTCAAGCTGAAGAGATTCTGTTTCCTAATCCAGATAGTGGACACGGGGAACGTCCCTACGATCATACTTGGGATAACTTTGGACCTATTTATATCCCTCAGGCGGGTACGACGATCTCTCTTACAGATGAGAACATCCACTCTTACCGAAGAGTCATAAGTGAGTATGAAGGACATGATCTAAAAATATCTTCAGACGGAATTGTATTTATAGATGACGTTGAGTCTAATAAGTACACGTTTGAGAAAAATTACTATTGGATGATGGGAGATAACCGCCACAATAGTCTAGATGCACGAAAATGGGGTTATGTTCCTGAAGACCATATTGTAGGCAAACCTGTGTTTATTTGGATGAGTTATGATAAGCATGGTAAAGGGATGGATAAAATCCGAACCAACCGTGTATTCACGACCGTCAATGGTAGCGGAGAACGTCAGAGTTATTTCTGGCATTTCTGGGTGTTTATTGCATTATACCAGGTTGTTCAGATCATCAGACGTAAAAGAGCCGCATAATGACAGTTACCCTGAGCACGGCATACTTCCCTCCTATTGAGTGGCTATCGTATGTGGTTCAGTCTAGTGATTGGGCATTAGAGGCACACGAACACTTCCAAAAGCAAAGTTTTCGATCAAGAACACATATTCATGGGCCAAATGGAGTCCAATTCCTTTCTGTGCCCATAGACCGCAGCATTAAAGACATCACCCGTACTAAAATATCTTATAGCGAAAATTGGGTAAAAGACCATTTGAAAGCAATAGAAACCGCCTATGCTAATGCCCCCTATTTTGAGGTACTCTTTGAAGATGTGAGTACCCTATTATACCAAAAGTATGCGACGCTCTGGGAATTAAATTCCGCCACCATTGCTCTATTTATGGAGTGGATGGAACTTCCCAAAGATTTAGTAACGACCGCCGGTTTTCAATCTACACCAACCTCCATGGATGCTAGAGCAATTCATCCTAAACTAGCTACTCAAGTCATTTTCCCAGAATACCATCAGGTATTTAAACACAAAAATGGATTCGCTCATAACTTGAGTGGTTTGGATCTGTTCTTTAACTTAGGGCGTGGATCTTGGGATTACCTCCATGAGCTAAAACTACAACCACCAATTAACACATACTCCGTCAATGAACCTATCCTTTAATAAAAACGAAGACGCCTTAAAGCTTCTAATCAGCGAATTGCACCACAGACAAACAGTGGTAGAAAATGGTGGCGGAGACAAAAAACTTCAGAAACAGCGCGATGCAGGAAAAATGACTGCTCGTGAACGAGTTTCGTATCTAGTAGATCAAGACAAACCCTGTCTAGAAATGGGGGCGTTTGCTGGTGATGGAATGTATGAAGAGTACGGGGGTTGTCCAGGAGGAGGCGTCGTGATCGTCTTGGCATACGTTAAAGGAACGCAATGTATTGTCATTGCTAACGATGCTACAGTAAAGGCCGGCGCATGGTTCCCCATCACAGGTAAAAAGAACTTGAGGGCACAGCAGATTGCATTAGACAACCATACACCAATCATATACTTAGTGGACAGTGCGGGTGTTTTCTTACCGCTACAAGATGAAATATTTCCTGATCGTGAGCACTTTGGGCGCATATTTAGAAATAACGCAGTGATGAGTTCCTTAGGAATCCCACAAATTTCAGCCATTATGGGCAGTTGCGTAGCTGGTGGAGCCTATCTACCTGTCATGAGTGATGAAAGCATCATTGTGAAAGGAACCGGTAGTATTTTCTTAGCGGGGTCTTACCTGGTAAAAGCAGCCATAGGTGAAGACATAGATAACGAAACTCTTGGAGGTGCAGATACGCATAGCGATATAAGTGGTGTCACAGATTACAAGGCTGAAAATGACGCTGAGGCTCTATCAATGATTAAAGGCCTCGTAGATAAAATGGGTGCTTTTCCAAAGGCTGGGTTTGACAGAAAAGAATCTGTAGCCCCTACGAGATCTGTGGAAGAGGTATATGGCCATATTCCATTTGACGGAAAGCCGTTTGATAGCATGAGAATCATAGAGTGTATAGTAGACGACGGAAGCTGGCAAGCCTATAAAGAAACCTATGGTAAAACTATTATTACAGGCTATGCACGTATAGATGGATGGTCTGTAGGAATCGTCGCGAATAACCGAAAAATGAGTAGGAACGCAAAGGGAGAAATGCAGTTCGGCGGTGTTATCTATAGTGACAGTGCTGATAAAGCCGCGCGATTCGTAGCTAATTGTAATCAAAAAAGAATCCCTCTTGTATTCTTACAAGATGTTACTGGCTTCATGGTAGGCAGCAAAAGCGAACATGCCGGTATTATTAAAGATGGAGCTAAAATGGTGAATACCGTTGCAAATAGTGTAGTCCCGAAATTTACTGTGATCGTCGGGAATAGTTTTGGCGCAGGTAACTATGCCATGAATGGCACAGCTTATGACCCAAGGTTAATGTTGGCTTGGCCAAATGCAAAACTCGCCGTCATGGGAGGTGCTCAAGCAGCCAAAGTACTACTACAGATTGAAGCGTCTAGGCTAAAAGGCAGCGGAAAGGAGTTGTCAGATAAGGAACTTAAAGAGCTTAAAAAGAGTATTGAAGATCGTTACGAAAGACAGATGAGTCCATATTACGCAGCATCTCGTCTATGGGTGGATGCCGTGATTGATCCTGCAAAGACACGGGAATGGCTAAGTTATGGTCTAGAGATGGCTAATAATAATCCCGAGATGAAGAGGTACAATCCGGGTGTAATTCAAACGTAAATGAAAAAAGTATTATTTCTACTTTGTGTAGGTACACTTGGCATGCATGCTCAGAACACGTCCTTTAAGTCACGAAAGGTACAGGCTGAATATGTTGGACAGTTTGATCCCAAGTCTATTCAGAATGAGGTTATTTCGTTCATGTATCCCACCGGTGCACCTATTCCCGGAGGAAATTCTTATAAAAGCTTTTTACTCGAACAGAAAGTCAATCAAGACTATCGTTCTTTTCCAAAACAGAGTATACAGAAAAAATCGACCACAGCATCTAAACCAAGTACTGGTTTCGGTACTTCCCTCTACAGGATGACTCCTCAGGGAAATCCTTATGACTTCACCGGTGGAATTCCTAACGACAATGCAATGGCCATCAGCAAGGGAAGAATTTTATGCGCTGCCGTAAATTCTGTTTTTTGGGCCTTAGATCTCAATACAAATGAGCTTTTGATGCCTGGACCAATTGGTCTTTCGAGTTTACAACAAATGGCTGGAGGTACCAGTTTTGAGAACTTTTATGATCCTAAGCTAATCTATGACCCTACACTGGACAGATTCATACTGGTATTTTTAAAAGATAATGATGCCGCTAATAGCAGGATCATTGTTTGCTTCAGTACAACCAACGATCCATCAGACCCTTGGAATATTTACCGTTTAGACGGTAACCCTTTAAAGAACAACAGATGGACAGATTTTCCAGCGATTGCGCTGAGCGAAAATGGGTTAGTGATAACCGCTAACCTTATCATCCCTAACGTGAGCTGGCAGGTAGGTTTCGACGGATCCGTAATTTGGCATTTAGATAAAAATGCTGGTTTTGCTGGTAGTGACATCAATGCCTCCGTCTACACCCAAATTTCGCACGACGGTAAATTTACAAGAAACCTTCACCCCGTGCGCGGTCATGACAACATCAGTGACCAGCTACAGTTTATATCCAATAGGAATTTTGACCTACAAAACGATACTGTTTTCTTAATATCTCTAATAGAAGGAGCTAGTGACACCACCATCAATACCACGGCGTTAATAAGCAACATTCCCTATGGAGTACCACCTAATGGAAAACAGGGTGACACAGACACCACAGATGCCACTAAGGGGCTACAAACAAACGATGGAAGGGTATTAGGTGCTATTCAAAAGGACGATTGGATTCAATTTGTCAGTACTACGGCCCACGGAGCTAATTCTAATTCAGGAATTTACCATGGATACATTTCTGATGCACAGAGTATCGCCCCCAAGGTGACAGCACGAATCCTATCACATCCTACGAGAGACTATGGATATCCAAATTTAGCATGGTCTGGTGTTCATACCAACCAGATACAAACATTGATTGGTTTCAACTTTACCTCTATAGATGGTCACCCAGGAGTTGCAGCAGTACAACTAGGAGATGACACGACATTTTCAGATGTACTAGATTTAAAACTTGGTACAACCCATGTCGATCGGCATAGTGACAGCTACGAACGTTGGGGAGATTACTTTAGCATTCAAAACATGTACGATCAAGAAGGTCAACTCATACCGTCGGAAGTATGGATGGCAGGATTCTACGGGGATGGACCACAGCAAAACCGTACCTATATCGCACAGGTTTTTGGAAATGACACCATCGTACCGCTGCATCCCAATGGTGGACGGGTATATCCAAACCCAAGTGTAGACGGTAATAACGTCACTGTAGAGTTTAATTTAGAGAAAGATCAAGAGGTTCAGGCCGAACTCTTCTTTGAAAATGGACAATACATTCAGAGTCTAGCGAGCAGACTTATGCCTATGGGACCTGCTGAATTGTACGTAGATCTCACAGGTCTGTCTCGAGGTATGTACATCATACGAATTCAAGGATCAGAAGGATTTCTTAAGGTGGAGAAAATCATGAAACTGTAGCAACTTTCATTGGTAACATTCGTTTACAATAACACCTATTAGCCTGATACAAAGTGATTTAATATATTATAGGTATCTTTATACCAAATTAATATATATCATGTTTAATAAATTAAAAACAGCGCAAAATCCTGTTTCCGTTATAGAAGGCCTACCTCAGGTTAAACCAGAGGCAACCTCCGGAGATACTTTGTTAGAAGAGCTATTCAATTAATAGTCAAGCCCCTTAATGAAAAGGGGCTTTTTTATGCTCCTTTTTTTCTTGTTAGAAAGCTCATTCCATAGACTATTGCAGAAGTTCCTATACTTACAAAGGCAATACTAGGATCAATTTTACCCGCCGTCCTCATCATAAATACACTTACTCCCAAGCTTACTATAGTCATCACGATCAGTGCTCTGACCACACTTTTCTTGTCTCGCTTTCCAGCCCAATCAAAGAATATCACTGGAGCAATGCCAATACCCAGTGCCTTGAATGTCACTACAATATCTTCAATTCTCTCAAAAAAGAAAGCAATTAGCAAAGCGAAAAGACCCACACCTAATAGAGCCCATCGTATTCTTCGAATGCCACTTTGGGCACTTTCATTTTTCCTGGGAAAAAGGTCATTCGTCACATTAAGACTCAGTAGGAACAAATAGGTATCTGAAGTTGAGAGGATTGCTGCAAAAAAAGCAATCAATACAAAAACCTGAAATTCTGGAGGAACCAGTTCAGTAAAGGTTCTAAGTACCATCATTTCAGCATGTTCATTTTGAATTGCACCAGAGATTGGGAATGAGGAACGTGCAATCAATCCCACATAAGTTAAAGCAACGGTGAGTAGTATATTAATAGATGCGCCTACCGCGAAACTATTGCGAACAACCCGCTCGCTCTTCATGGCAAAAACTTTCTGCCAATAATCTTGGGTTGCAAAAGGTGTCAATAACCCCAATAATAAAAATGCAATGATATTTACTGGACCTGCATTGAACGGTTCATACATCTCCGCCGGGACTTCACCACCTTGCTGAAGTGTCATGGTCACAAGAATAAGAACTAAGAAAATAACTGAGAACTGAAAAATATCGGTCTTAACTACCGAACCAAACCCACCCACAAGTAAATACGTTAATACGGTCACTAACATTCCTAGCTTAGCCCAATTCACCGGGACACCGCCTAATTCATTCAATAAATTAGATCCTACGAGGAGTTGTGTACTGAGCAGTCCAACATACCAAACGAATATCACTCCAATGACCCACCGAGCGGTCTTTCTACCATAACGGAACACAAAGTAATCCGTAAGTGTAAAAAAATGATGCTCTACAGATAGTCGATATAACTTTAATGCAAAAGGTATAAACATCAAGAAACCAAGTGTATACCCTATAAATATCCAAGCCGCACTAACTCCGTAGATATACACGAAACTAGTATAAACCATCAGAGTTACCGCACTGACAAACGTACCACTCAGTGTCATTAATGACGGGAAAAAACCCATGTTACGGCCTCCCAAGGCAAAGTCATCTACTGATTTAGTTGATGTCATACGACCTAGTAAAATTCCAATAAGAGTGAATCCAATTAGTACTCCCCAAAGGAGCGTTGAACTGATCATAGCAGTGATTTATATTCAAACAATCTAAGCAGAATATATTGGAATTATAAAAATGATTCGATCATGATTTTTGTCAAACCAATTTGAATCCAACATCAACATAACTACGACAACTCACTCTAATGCTGTAAAGGTCAAATTATTAGATAGATACCATTTATTACTAGCTATTTCAGGATAAAGTTTAACAGCACCCGGTCCCATTCTTCATTGCCTATGTCCCATCTCAATCCATGACCTGCAGTAGAATAAATCGCCTCCTCAAGGTAACTACCTGTATGAGACCTCATGGCTGATGCAGCATCTGCAAAGGGGGCCGTGGCATCCAGTTCCCCATGCATCCATAATAGCTCTCCAGGATAGTTGGACATATCTACCGCCAAGTCAAAGTAAAAGTTCGTAAGCATCGAAGAAGGTAAACTCAGGCCCGTTGAGTTTTGCATGATGATCCCAGATGAGCTCTGGGGAGTTTCCATGATTAGTTTTTCAATCGGAATAAGTGATCCACCAGCGGCGGCTGGTCCTGCCGTTAACGAACCTAGAGAATTAGCGAATACAATCAACCTATCACTGTCTAAACCCCTATTATTTAACCAGCTCACCACAGATTCATAGTCACTTGCTAATGAGGTTTCATCTGTAGATGTGCCTGTGCTTTTACCATAACCTCGATAATCATACATCATTACACCATAGCGATGCTGCTCTCCAAGGTTTGCTATGTGCGCGATTGTACTCCAATAACCATCCATAGATGGAACATTACCATGCAGATATAAGATAACGGTGTCCGATTCTATTTGACTATAATCTCCAACATATAATATTTCTATGGTATCCTGATCTGAGAACGTCTGTAACCTGTGAATTTTAGACTCATCTACATGGTCTATAGAGTCAAGAGAAGCGTTTGTAAAGTTGTATTCACCCGGACCACCATAAAGCATGACAGCACTGATATCCAAGCATGATGTCAGCAGTAATAAAGACGCAAGTATTATAATATTCTTCATCATTCCTTTCTTAAAAATTCATAGCTGCTCCCCAGTACCATCCTTTTCCACCTAAACCATTCGTAGAAGGTATATAAGCTTGTGGTATGTGCATTTCACGAGTTGGATTCAACAGCTTGTATTCTGCCTGTAATTCTATCCATTTGTAACGAAATCTGTAGCCTACACCAAAAGATGGGGATAAAATTCGACCTTTATTATAATCAGATAAAAACCATGTAGGATCTATCCATGTGTTAGCTGTTACGTTTAGAATATGTGGCCCAACTTTCCAGTAGGCGTTCACTCCTGTCTCTGGGTATAGTCTAAAGGCACCATCTCTTGAACTAACAAAAGAATTCCCGCCATAGCTCCAAGAAACACCGGGAACCAAATTGCTCGGCGTAACAATAGATTTTACTACTCCTCCATCTAATTGGATAGTACCTAGATATAGGCTCGAAAGCTGTGCTCCAGCATAGAACGTTTTCACGTCTGACAGGCCTTGAGCGACGTATATTCCTACTAATGGCAATGATCCGTCACCCACTCTAGGTCTTCCCAAGGTGGCGCCAATTTGTGTTACTCCTTTTTCCAATGGAGCTACGATTCTGGTTGGGGCACAAGACACCAATAGGGGGACCAATAATACCCAAAATATGTTTCTCGATTTCATAGTGAATAACTCATTAACAAAATCTATCATCGAATAGACTTCCAACATAAAATCTTGGACATTTAAATCCTAGATTTGAATTCCCAAATATATCACAACAATGGAACAACACGAATGTATTATCATAGGTTCAGGACCAGCAGGATATACTGCAGCCATCTATGCCGCAAGAGCGGACTTAAAGCCCGTAATGTACATGGGACTTCAGCCAGGTGGTCAGTTAACCACAACCACTGAAGTAGATAATTTCCCAGGATACGCCAATGGTGTTGATGGAAATGTAATGATGGAAGATTTGAAAAATCAAGCCGAGCGCTTTGAAACTCAAATTAGATTTGGACTGGTCACAAAGACTGAACTTAGTAAAGAAGTTGGTGGATGGCACACGCTCACCATCGATGAGACCACGCAGGTTCAAGCGAAAACAGTCATTATATCTACGGGTGCATCAGCAAAATATCTAGGGCTTCCTGCAGAAGAAAAGTTTATGGGCTTTGGCGTTAGTGCCTGCGCCGTATGTGACGGATTCTTCTTTAAGGGTCAAGAAGTAGTTGTCGTAGGAGCTGGTGATACAGCTGCTGAAGAGGCCACCTATCTCGCAAAACTTTGTCCAAAAGTAACTATGCTCATCCGTCGTGGTGAAATGCGCGCATCGAAAGCCATGCAAAACAGAGTACTCGCTACAAAGAATATTGAAGTTCTGTGGAATACAGAAACAGTGGATCTTGTAGGGAATGATAAAGGACTTACAGGAGTTCTAGTAAAGAACAACCAAACTGGTGAGGAAAAGGAAATTTCTGCAACAGGATTCTTTGTTGCCATAGGACACAATCCAAACACAGAAATATTCAAAGGTCAGATCGATATGGACGAAACTGGATATATCATCACTAAGAATGATTCTACCGCAACAAATTATCCAGGAGTATTCTGTTCAGGAGATGCTCAAGATAAAATTTTCCGTCAAGCAGTTACTGCTGCAGGTACGGGCTGTATGGCGGCCCTTGAAAGTGAAAGGTACCTAGCTGCATTAGAAGACTAGCGATCAAATATCACAAGCTATATACCCTCTAGAGCAATAGCTTTAGGAGGTTTTTTATTTTATTCGATTAAAGGAATCCAAAGTTGAGAAGGAACCCAATTCTTCTCTAAAGTTAGGTACGACTGTTGCATTTCGTTAGTCTCTAAACGGCTAGGTAGCTCTTTAACTGCGCCTAAATCTTTGCGTTCAACCTGGATGCCTTTTTCATAGTTATATTGTATCCAGCGGTACCCTAAGGGCACTAGAGAAAGATCTAGTTGTAATACGCCTTCCTTAAAGGTCCATTCTATTCCACTCAAATCATGGACCTCTTGTTCGATCTTATGAAAAGGTGAATTCTCCACCATAGTTCCCATACCCATCCTATTGTAGATCAAGACGCGTTTGGATTGAAAAGGAAAGGTTGATAATTGATATTGGCTTCTTCTTATACCAGGGTGAACTAAGGAATATGATTCCTTTCGAGTGTACATCTCATAGAGAGCAGCATCCTGATAAGAATCTAGAAATATCACATTGTCCAATTCATTTATAGATCGGATCTCTTTTCTGAAGTGTTCCACAATACCTATACGCTCAGAAATCGCTGGGATAAAAATCAATAGATGAATAACCACTAAAAAAGCTCCAAGCACACGCCATTTAAGATTAATAACTCTAGGTAACTCTGGAATAATCCAAACTAAGACCAACATCCAATGTAGCTCCGCACTACCATTAAATGCTGACCAACCGAATACTAGAGCTGAAAGAACCACTAGGGAGCGTGACCATTTTGGTAAATAGTTGTAGTTCCATAACATCGGAAGCCATAGAATTATGGAAACCACTAGAAATTGGATCATAGCGACAATGCCTCCACCAGGAATAAACCGGTCCAATAAATGATACCTAAAAGAAGGCCAATCATTGTGATATTGCCAGATAAAATGAGGCATCAGAACCACCGCACCCAGTGCTATAGCTACATATAATTTCACTTCCTTGCGCTTAGGCCAAAAGCCTATTGCTAATGCAATGATCAATAAAAAACCATGATACTTTGAAAGACCCAACAGGCCTACAGACAATCCTAATACGATAGTATTCAACCAACTCGTATCCTTGTTCCATCTTTTAAAGCAGGAGATTAGAATAAATCCAGCAACAATCATTATGGTATCTGGCAAAGCCCATCCCAAGAATAAATGAGCTCCGGGAATACATAAACCCCATAAAAGACTGTGTCTTTTAGATAACAAAACCAGTAATAATGAAAGTACCAGGAAGGGTATTCTGAAAAAAGAGCCTGGAGCTAATCTAGAAAACCACGCAACTAAAGGTGGATGGTCAAAGTATCCCCACGCTAAATCTTTCGCCCAGGAGATATAATAGGCCTCATCTGCAGAGATCGCCGGGATAAAAGCATTTACCAGAAGCAGAGCTATGACCAGCAGCCAAGGCGACATATGTTTATAGAATTCCTTCATCAAAGTACAATGTAGGACAAATAGAGGCTACACTATCCTGCGAAAAAGCCTTTCGCAATCATGTAAGGCAAAATGATATATAGAGTCATCCCCTTAATAAGAAAAAAGAGAAATAAACCAATTGCAGTAGGCCAACCCACTGCCTTTAATCCTCCTGTCAAACCCTTTTCCCTGAATATTAGCACATACTTGCGCATAAACCCAGGTGTCATTGAAAATCTTTTCTTAGCCAATTCCTTTCTAGTTTTGCCGTTCCCCACATTTAGGAGTTTCACATCTCGCTATAAGCCGGATTCTGTACCCTTACGGGCCCTTATCATTTATCTAGTCCTAACCTCGCGATTAGGATCAATCTGCCTACCCCTCGTGCAGTAAACTCTAGACGGGTCGCCTAGCCCCTAAGGAACACGATATACATGACATTTCAGCGCGTGAGGTTTACCTTGCTACTTTAGTCACCTAAAGCACGGTGAGCTCTTACCTCACCCTTTCACCCTTACCCGAAGGCGGTTTACTCTCTGCTGCACTTGCTGTCCCTACTTGCGTAGGTCCTTCCTGTTAGGAAGCACACTACCCTATGCTGTCCGGACTTTCCTCTTCTTACGAAGCGATAAGGCACGATACATGTGAAAACCTAAATGTTAAGAACGGTTGCAAATTTAGTGCTTGGAATTTAAAATCTGCACTTCTGTAGCACCATATCCACCTTCAGAGAAATCTGCGAAATAATAGTTTAAACCGCTCATCCTCTCTAGCATGTGGTGCACTTCATCCTTTAAACGCCCAGACCCCTTTCCATGAATAATTAAAACTTTTCCAACTTTACGTCTTTTTGCTTCACTTATCACCGCGCGAGCCTTGTCCATTTGAAGGTTTAAAATTTCATATTTAGTCATCCCATGCGTAGTATCAAGAAGTTCATGTGAATGAAGATCTACCAGCAGCCTATCAACTTGCTGAGCGGATGGTTGCACTATTCTTCTAGGCTTGTCTTTGCGCTCAACCGCCCCAACTTGCCATTCAACGACAGGTAAAAGTTCACGAGCATCGTGCACATTTTCGAAACCGAAGTCGTCGAAAACATATACCGTATATCCTTCAATACGGCTCACTTTCGCTGTTCCACCAGCATCTTTAAACTTTACAATTTGACCTTTTTCGAACATCATAGAGAAAAAAAAAAACCCTGGCCTATCGGCCAGGGTTTTAAAATATAATCTACAGTTTAGATTAGTTTCTTACTACTAAACGAGAGATTGCAATATCGCCATCAACTATAGTACGAATCATGTATATACCGTCTGATAATTCAACATCCAACCTAACTGTATTCGAACCATAAGTACTGGTTCCATAAGTTGTAGAGATCTTTCTACCTCTTAAATCCACTACTTCAATTGAGTAGTTAGATTCCACAGAAGTGGTAAATAGAACATTGAAATTACCGTTCGTTGGATTTGGGAATAACTCGATATTAGAAGATAAGACACCCTCATCTATACCTATAGTAGTTACCATACCGTCACAATACATATCCGACGTCATACAAACCGTATCATTAACAAATAGACAAATCGCATATACATCAACTGAATCGGCATAGACATGAGTTATCGTATCGCCAGAACCTGACGTACCATCACCAAAGTCCCATGTGTAAACATTACCTACAGAATTGGTTGCGTCGAAGAATACAGAGTATCCATCAGCACCAATTGTGAAGTTAAAGTCTGCTTGAGCTGTATCAGCGTAGATCTCGATGCTAACAGGCACCAAAGAATCTGAACAAGCACCACCAGCATCGTAATAGATACGTCCATTCCAATTACGTGGACTAGCCATAAATGCCGCTGTAGGTGTGTTCATCCCCCAACCTTGATAGATGGTCATTTTTGAATCACTCACATAAGTGGTATTGGTTAAACCAGACCCGGTGATATATCTTAACCCACCTGAAGTACCTATAATAAGACCTGACATCTGGTTGGCAGGTAAATTTATTGGTGATGTAAGTTGCACATAAGTAGGACTGTTCATGCCTTGACCTGTTACTTGAATCGTATCATGGTGAGTCCATAATGTCGGATCGTTACGATTACTATCATCAATCGTATCCAAAACGTACGAAATATAAACATCGATAGTTCCGGTCGAAGCAGTATTTATATCGAAGCCGCTAATAGAGAGGCTCGAAGTTGGCAAAACACTAAAACAGTTACCCCAACTACCAGCATTGTTTGAAGCAAAAGAGGTTTCAGTATAAGCTAACGGATCCTCGTAACCTAAGTACCAAGTTTTCTGTCCTGGATTAGTGACAATTAAAGAATCACCAATATGTGCAGGTACCGTATCAGTAGTACTCGCATACCAACCATAACGAAGTCCTACGATCGGTTCAGCATAAAGAACACCAAATGCATCTGTAGAACAAATTGTGTCGTTCGCTTGAACTAGCGGATTTGGTCCAATATAACCGACATTACTGATAGCTATTGAATCATTCGTTGGGTATTGATCATTCGTAAGTTGTGAATAACCCACAATATTTACACCTATTGCACCAGCGTAAGAATTAAAGGTACCTACCATGATAGAATCAGATTCACCAACAGAAAGTGTATCTGAGTAAGTCGCAGACAATGTAGCAGACAAACCTCCAGTAACATCAGTATTTACTGGGAATCCAATAGCATCAAACATACCTTTATTTTCAACCACCGCGTATACTGTCGTGGCTGAGTCGCCACATGTATTCACATCAACATACAATTGATTTAGCCTGATATCATACTCACAAAGTGCTCCTACCGTTAATGGTCCAACCCATTCTCCATTGGTCGCCCCACAAGTAGCGCGAACGTATACATCGACTGAATCACATGCATTAATGGAAATAGTTACACTATCAGTAGTATACGCCGTAATAGTCCCTACACCTGTTGCTTGACCGAAACCAATAGGTCCTGATTCAACTTCCCAAGCTGTTGCATTGGAAGTCCATGACAAGCCAAATGAGCTTGAGGTTACGGTATCAACTGTTAAATTCTGAACAGCGAATTCACAAGGTATTTCGTAAGCTTTCACCTCATCGAGACCAACACCTTCATAAGAAACTGAACCGTCAGAAGAAAAAGCATGTCTTACGTGAACAATCTCACCGGCTGAATTAGGAATAATTGCTCTCCTAAGGGTCCATGCAGAGGCAGTATTACCCTCCCACCATTGATTAGCGACATCATTATACCAACCCAATGAGCCGTTACCAGCTAAGAGTTTCGTCCATGTAGTGTCGTTAAATGAATATTCAACCCAAGTTTCGTCATAATTATTCTCTGTAGCTAAAGCCATGTCGAATTCGTATACCATGTCAAACGTACCAAGGCTATTATCTAAGTAAGGTGTCGTAACGTAACTATTTTCCGAGTTATTGTAATTACCAACTAGATTTGTTACCCAGGCCTTAGATCCTACTGAAGCGCCGGAAATTGTAACCCCTGCAGGAGTACCGTGTTCCCATGAAGAATTGGCTCCACTTATTAACCAATCTCCTGTGTTTGATTCAAATCCCTCAGCATAAGGTAATACAATAACAGATTGTGGTGTAGTGAAACTGTAAGGCCCTACCCACACAACACTTGTCGCAGAGCAGCTATCCTGAATGTATACATCATAGGTTGTGCTTCCCTGAAGACCAGTTATAGTAGCAGGACTTGTTGCTGGCGAAATTTGCGTACCAGTTCCCTGAACGAACCCTGTCAATCCATACTCAACTTTATTCGAGACTGCTCCACTAAGCCAAGAAACATTGGCATTAGATCCTGTGATACCTGAAATATTTACAGCACCTGGACCTGGACATAACGGACCATCTCCAATATAAATATCATCAATTGCCATATCACTAGTAAAGCTAGTGTGTCCTCCTCCTACGAAACGTATCCATGTTTCAGACGTTTCGTAACCTAAAAGATTAGCTGAATCTAAAATATAATCGTCTAAGGAAGAAGTTTGTTGACCTCCGCTTATGGTGTAAACGTTTGACCACGTAGTTTTGTTATCAGTGGAAACTTCTACGGATAATGAACCCGTAGCTACCCCGAACATGTGATAATAGAATTTAAGTTGTGCGTTGTTTAATGATGTCATATCAAAAGGCGGCAACTCCATGCTCGAGAATGAGTTATATCCACCAGAAGTTTCTAAGTAGATGTAAAAATCTCCAGAATTACCACCCGATGGACCTGTATTCCCGCTTCCTGTACCGAACCCATCTAAGGTCCAACCGAACCCTGAGGTTGAGGTTTTAATTCCAGCCCAACATGTCGGAACTGCTCCAGACCAGGTATCAAAATCTTCTGTAAATGGGAAAATTGATACCAAACACGGATTTGGACCCGTTACACAAGCAGCAGAAGTCCCAAAATCTACTACCCCTACTGTCATAGCAGTTCCATTGAGAGATGTATGAACAACCCCACCAGTATTATCAGCTAATTCATAAGAACATTCACTACCAAATGATCCACCTGCTTGCCATGTCACGGCAACACTATCACCGTCAGATATACTGAGCGTAATTGGATACGCAGCGCCAGAGGTAAAAGCAGTGCCATAGGTTGTAACAATGCCATCTAGGTAAACATCGACAGTATTACCATTCCAACCGTCACCCCATGAGTCTAATAAGGTTAATTGCCAATCACAAGTAGGCGCCGAACATGCCACGCCGAAATCTACAACACCAGGAGTCATGACTGATCCAGTCAGTGATTGGTGTAAAAGGGTTCCGCCGGAATCCTCAACCTTAAAGGTGGCTTCATTTGCAAAAAATCCGCCTCCTAGCCAAAGGAACGCCACACTATCACCGATAGCTACATTAATTTGGTGAGTTTCAGTAGAGCCAGAAGTGAAGGTAGTACCATAAGTCGTCGTAACCCCGTTATTCCAGACAGACATAGTGTTTCCATTCCACCCATCGCCCCATGAGTCTTCCAAGGTCAGTGTATAAGCGCACTGAGCCTGAAGTTGTATAGCCGCTAAAAAGCAAACTAAAGTGAGTAACAATCTTTTCATAAGTTTTGTTTTTGTGAACTCAAATATGTAAAAACCAAAATCAATAAACAAGCATCCAGTCTTTTAAATTAAAATTTTGATTATCATACGACATAATTTGAGCTGATGGCACTCTATTTAAAGGTCTAATATTTGACTATGTAATCACTATGTTTAACTTTCCTAAACACAAAAAACCCAACGCAAGAGCATTGGGTTTTTATCGATTTACTCTTGTGAGCCCTGAAGGATTCGAACCTTCGACCGC
>CAWURU010000009.1:0-97348 GCA_963925515.1 uncultured Flavobacteriales bacterium | reverse complement strand
AAATGCCGGGAATAAAGTGTAGCCGTTTTTTTATGTAAAAAAGACATTGTATAGATACCTTCCCGGAACAAGTGTAAAACCTCCTGCTATTATTAAACCGGCCCAAAACAGTATAATCATTGATCTTGAGTGACCTTTAATATCACCCTTCTTTATATAATAAATGCTCTTTGGAACGGTGTATATAGTCAGAATACTTAGTAGATGTATCCATCCAAAATGATTTAAAAATTGAGGTCCCACTCTTGCCTCCATAAAAAGAGATATCCCTGCTTGAAAAAACATTGAAATCATATATGCCCAACCAATATTTTTATGATTTCCAGAGCCCTTAGTTGAAAAATAAATTAAATATGCTCCTATAATTAAACAAGGAGTTACTGCAATTAAATGAATTGTTCTTAGTAGTTCATACATAGATTACAATAATACATTCATTTTGAAGACATTAAATTATTTGAGTAAAATTCCTGGTGTAGAACTTATGTTTGATACTTCAATTTAAATATGTTAAGTTTACGTTACATTAAAAAACCTATTATGGAAACACTACTTGATGCACTAATTCCAATTTTCGCTATTCTCACTCCAGTTTTTGTCCTTTTGGTAATTTTTGTTTACAATACAAGAAGTACAAAAAACAGGTATAATGCAATTATTGAAGTTTCTAAAAACATCAATGATGGTGAACAAATTAAAGAGCTACTTGAAGGTTTGATAAGAAAAAAATCATCTGTTGATTTAAGAAGAAGTGGTTTAATAACAATTTTTGCAGGGATTGGATTAACTGGTTTAGATTATTTCGGTCTTGATACGGAAGTAATTTTCGGAGTAGGTTTATTAGTAATGTTTATTGGAATTGGTCAGATGTTAGCTGGATATGTTTATCCCAATCAACCAGTCGAAATAAATAGAGCCGTTGAAGATTATGAAAAGTAATAGTCGTGAATAAGAATCACAAGTACCTCAATAATAATCTTTCAAAGATTAGGAAGTCCGCTGGTTTAACTCAACAAAAGCTTTCAGAAACAGCAGGGGTTTCAAGAAAGAGCATAAATGCTATTGAAAATGGAATTTATGTGCCTTCAACTGTACTTGCTTTAAAAATTGCAAAAACACTTAAATGTAAAGTTGAAGACGTATTTAAATTACCCTAAATTTCACCGTCAAACCCACACATACTCTCTTCTTTTCAATTCGGACATTCCGAAGAAGAGGCTATTTGTTTTATGTATCAAGTAGTTCTAATCCCTGTTAAATACAGCCAGAACCTAATTTGACTAGACTAGAACCAGGTGTTATAAAGTTTACTTTACCACCATCACATTCAAATGTAATTGGAGTAACTAACTCATTTCCGAAATTCAAATCCACTATAAGTGTATCATTAACAAATGTATAATTGTTAGTTCCTGGTATGGCGTTTGTGTCACCCGCTTGAAAAGTATCATATAGCGAATCACAATTACCACTCACACAATAATAAGTATATCGTATGCCATTTTCATAGAGATACATTGTGTTCAGGCTATTTCCTGGATATGTCCATTTACCTTCCATTGTGTAATTTGAAGTGGTCTTTTTACAGCCCGTAAACATTGCTGCTAAGACTATTACTACGGCTACGAATTTTTTCATTTGAGATTTTTTTATTTTCCGAAAGCTATCGTTTTTCAAGACATCAAACTCAGAACTCTAATAAGTTCTCAACATCTAATTGCTTGACTTCTAAACCTCTTAAATAGGTTAGTGATACTTTCATATCGATAGATACGGTTACTTGAGCGAAGCTTTTTAATGTTTTTAAGTCTCGAGTTATTAGTACTTTCGCTGGCGTTATTCAAAGGAAGACAAATGAAACTCTTTTACACTTTTACCTTGCTGATGTTTTCCCTTTGTTCCTATTCTCAAAATGGCAATGAATTCAGCTTGATAGAGGATGAGCATTTAAACCATTTTGGATTTGCTACTGGCCCCGTATATGTAATTAACGAAAGTGAAGTTGCTCCCGGGATACATCTTCATTATATACGCTTGTTGGAATTCGGAAATGCTCATTTCGGAATTGGTCTTGGTCTTGAAGGCATTTTTGATGAGCATAGACACTATGCTACTTCAATCAACTTTTCATACCTACCTATACACGCCCTCACATTTACAATAGCACCGGGAATTCAGTTTGCTCCAGAATCTGAAGACTTCACCACACACTTTGAGGTAGTTTATGAATTTGAAATCGGCGAGTTACATATCGGTCCTGTAGCGGAATATGCCTGGTCTCCTAACGATGCGCACGCGATGCTTGGACTGCATATTGGACTTGGGTTTTAGTGGCCCTTATATGCTATTGAAAACTAAAGACTGGGCAGGTCCTCAACATCTAATTGCTTGACTTCTAATCCACGCAGATAGGTCAAGGATACTTTCAATCGCTATGACCCATTACTTTCTTTTGACCTTATGTTTTTCAATTTCTTGACCGTCCCTACTATCAAAACAATAAAGATTGTCCAGGAACAAATCCATTTGAGTGAATTAACGGCAGAGCCAAGTTTAATAAATCCTTCAGATAAAATCTTGCCTTCCAGATAATCCAAAATCATTTGGATTTCAAAGTAGTTTTCCATCCAATCAAATGTTAAGGCGAATATCACAGGAGTTAACCATAAAAGTTTTCTTCTACTGAATAACGCGTTAATCCAAGCAGCATACATTATTGCATACAATGCGGCAAAAACAACATCCCAATAGGTGAGAAAATATTCATAGCACTCAAGCTGTTCCCTCGTTCTTGCTTCAAAGAATGTAATCACGGTATTGAAATTGTAGGAGAAGCTCAACCCCAAAGACTTAATGCCTTCATTCAGCTCAAAACATTCAGCTCTTGGTCCATAAACAAGCACAGAATAGAGTATAAAAATTGCAGTTAATACAAATGCTTTAAAAAACGGCCTCTTCAAGAAATGTCCCATCAATAAAAAAATTACAACTGTTTCAATTATTGGTTTAATTAAAACTACAATATAAACCCTCACAAATCAGGCAAGTCCTCATCCTTAAGCAGTCTGTCGTAATGATACTTTAACTCTTCGTTATTCATCTGTATTGGCTTGTACCCAAAGTGACTGGTTAAACTTACCGATACTCTAAAAATGCCCACCGCACTGATATAGTTAACATCCAAAAACAGACTCCTTTTTATCTATTAAGCTAAAATTTATGTATACTTTCGATTAATGCAAAAGCACAATAACATAAAAGCAATTTTCTTTTTAGGGATGTTCTCTCTATTGCTTTTGCAGAACATAGCACCACACACACATCATCTACACGAAGTTGAACATTCACATAAAGATGTTGCTCATAATGTAGGTCACACCCACGATGTTCCAAAAGAAGAAAATTCTAAAAAAGGACTTTTAGATTTATTTTTTCAGGCACACACACATTCTGTGGTTTCTAATGAGATTTTAATAACTCACGAAAGCAGCGTTAAACAACTCAACATTAAAAAGGATATTAAAACGCCTGTTTCTGTTAATCATTATCGCACTTCAACGAACTATGATGAAGCTGAAAAAGTTACGGTTTATCATCCACCCAATTATTATTATTTCAATTATGATCTCTCATTCCTCTATTCAAGAGGTCCGCCAACTTTAGGTTAATCGTTCAGGAATACGTTACGGTTACGTTAGTATTCCATTTTACAAATTCAGATTAAACCTAAAATTTCAAACAATGAATAAATACATCGTATCCGCAATTTTCGGATGCCTGTTTTTTGTTAATGCTTTCTCACAGGATAAAAATATTGGGGAATTACTTAATCAAATAGAACAGCACAGCACAGAGTTAAAAGGCTATCAATTATTCATTGAAAGCCAACAACTTGAAAACAAGAGCAATAACAATTTGCCCGACCTACAACTCTCTGGCTTTTATTTGCCTTTTGGCGATAATACAACAGGAGATTATACCGAATATCAAATTTCACAATCTTTTGAATTTCCATCTGTATATGGGGTGCGCGGTAAATGGAACAAATCTAAATCGGAGCAATTATCATCAGCCTATTCTACAAAAAGACAAGAAGTCTTATTGCAAGCAAAGGGCATTCTTTTGGAGCTTACTTTCTTACAAAAACAAAAAGTGATTGAAACCGAAAGAAGAACCCAAAGCAAGCATGTTTTCGACCAAATTCAAGAACTTTTTGACAAAGAACAAATAGGCATTTTAGACTTGAACAAGGCGAAAATTGCTTGGATTCAAGAACAATTTATTGTTCAACAGATAGACAGCGATATCCATATTCAACTGTCTAAACTGAAAACCTTGCATGGTGGAAACCCTATTGACGGAGTTTCATTACAAATAGTTTTGCCTGCTGAAATTGGAACAATTGAAGATATTTGGCAGGAAAAATTGACAATGGACCCTCGATTGCAAGAATTGAAAGCCAATGAAGAAGCTTCGCTTCAAAAAATAAAATTGGAAAAAAACAAGGTGTTGCCCAATTTGGCACTTGGTTATAATTACCAGGGTGTCAGAGGAAGTAACTATTCAGGATTTTATGGAGGTGTTTCAATTCCACTTTGGAGTAGCAAGAACAAAGTGAAATCTGCCGAAGCAAATTATGAGTATCAGCAGTCCAACACTCAAGTAATTACCACTTCGCTTTACGCACAGTTTCTGGAAACCTATAATCGATATGAATTGATGCTCACAAAATTCAATGAGTATCAAACCACAATGGGCAATTTAGAAAGTGAGGATTTACTTTTTAAGGCCTATATGCTCGGCGAGTATTCGTTTATGGATTACTATGTAGAACTTCAGTTTTATCGAAATGCATCAGATAAAATGCTGCAAATGGAAAAAGAACTGCAACTGCTTCAAGCACACCTATTAAAACATCAATTATGAAAATGTCAAAAATAATATTCGTATTAGCCATAGGCGCAATGATTAGTGTAACCTCTTGTAGAGATACAAAATCGAAAACAGAAACTACTGAAGAACACGGTCACGAACACGATTCAGATGGAAATCATATGAATGAAGAAAAAGTTGAGCAAGAAGAATTTTCTGTAACTAACGATTCTACTGAAACTAAAGAAGAAATACATTCACACGATAATGGTTCTGAACACCACGACCATTAAAAAACAAAAAGACAGAGAAGATGAAATACATAATTATAATGCTCGCCTTTTTGGCAATGTCCTGTAATAACAAGGCTGAAAATGCACACGCACACAATGCAGATGGTAGTCACGTTGGAGAGGAAATTCCAAGATTAGACTATACCATTTGGACAGAAAAGACCGAACTGTTTGTAGAGTTTCCTGCCTTAATAGTAGGTAGTCCAAGTAGATTTGCAGCACATTTTACGGTTTTAAATAAGCACCAACCGGTTAAGAAAGGTTCAGTAATCGTTAGTTTGATTAAAGATGATAAAGGAATCAGAAATACAGCTGAAGCACCTTCTTCAGCTGGCATATTTACGCCTGCAATCCAACCTAAAGAAGCTGGTAATTATCAATTGGTTTTTGAATTAACGTCACCTGAATTTTCAGATAAAATCACGATAGATGATGTTACTGTCTATGCCAATACTTACGAAGCCATAAAAGCCTTGGGTACTGCCGAAGATGAGGGAAGCATTTCGTTTTTAAAAGAACAGGCTTGGAAAATCGACTTTCAAACCACGCCTGTGGTTAATGGAAAAATTTATAATGTGATTAATACATCAGGTGTTTGGACACCTGCATCTGGTTCTGTAAATACATTGGTAGCAAAATCGGATGGTGTCGTGAATTTTGCTGTGAGTAATCTCACAGAAGGAACGCAGGTAAAACAAGGACAGTTATTAATCAACGTTAGCAGTGAAGGTTTAGCATCTAATAATTTGAGTACCGAAATTGCCAATGCACGTTCTAACTTTGAGCAATCTAAAGCTGAGTACGAAAGAAAAAAGCAATTATACGAATCTAAAATTGTTCCTAAATCTGAATTTGAAAAAGTAGAAAGCAATTACAATATTGCAAAATATAATTACCAAAGTCTCTCGTCAGAAGTTTCTGGCGGTGTAAAACAAATTCGCGCACCTTTTGATGGATACATCACAGCAATTAATGTAGCCAATGGCGATTATGTAAGCCAAGGCATAGCAATGGTAACGGTTGGAACGCATCAATCCAGATTATTGAAAACTCAAATAGCACCTTCGTATGGGCTTACTATGGCAAACGCACAGAGTATTTGGTATCAAACCAAAGATGGTGAATGGCGTAATGTCGCAGCATCTGGAGGTTCAATCCTATCCATCTCTAAAGATGTAGATAATAACAGACCACTTATTTCAGTTTTTGCGAAAGTAAATGATGATGTTGATATGCCAGAAGGTAGCCTAACACAGGTTCAAATTGCAATAGGTAATGCAACTCACAATATAATGATTCCTGTAAGTGCTTTGTTGGAGGATTATGGAAGTTATTCTGTTATGGTACAGCTTTCAGGAGAAAGTTTTGAAAGACGACTCGTTAAAATAGGTAAACGTAATGGTGAAAATGTAGAAATACTTCAAGGCTTAAAGGTTGGTGAAGTGGTCGTAACAACAGGTGCATATCAAGTTAAAATGGCTTCAATGTCTGGTTCAACACCTGTACACGGTCACGAACATTAAAAAAACGAAGAGAAATGTTAAACAAAATATTATCAATTTCACTTCAAAATAGATTACTCATTCTATTGGGAGCGTTTGTATTAAGCGTGTTGGGCGTGTATTATGCGCGTACAATGAACGTCGATGTATTCCCAGACCTTACAGCGCCAACAGTAACCATTCTAACCGAAGCTCACGGAATGGAATCTGAAGAAATAGAAAAATTAGTAACCTATCAACTGGAAACAGCCTTAAATGGTTCACCAAATGTGAGACGAATCCGTTCGTCATCATCAGCAGGGATTTCCATTGTTTGGGTAGAATTTGAATGGGGAATCGATATTTATCGCGCACGCCAAATTGTTAGTGAACGCATTCCGATGGTTATAGAAAATTTACCTGAAGGAATTGGAGCACCAACAATGGCGCCTATATCATCTATTATGGGCGAAATAATGCTCTTGGGTGTAACGTCTGATAGTTTGTCTCCAATGGAATTAAGAACGTTGTCAGATTGGACAATCAGACCACGTATAAAAGCGATTGGCGGTATTGCCAATGTGATAGTTATTGGTGGCGATTATAAGCAATACCAAGTCTTTGCCAACCCTGAAAAGATGAAGCATTACAATGTAAGTCTTTCAGAATTGTTAGAACAAGTAAAAGAAGCCAACAAAAACGCACCCGGTGGTGTGATTAATCAATATGGTAATCAATACCTCATTAAAGGTAGCGGTAGAGCTTATGCTTTAGAAGATTTGCAGGAGGCAGTTTTAAAACAAGTAAATGGACAAACCATAAAAATTAAGGACGTAGCAACCGTAAAAATTGGTGCAGCCGATAAAATTGGAGATGGTTCTTTAAACGCAAAACGAGCAGTTATTTTAACCATTTCAAAACAACCCGATGTTAATACATTGGAATTAACAGACCGATTGGATGAAGCTATTGCCGATTTAGAAACAACCTTACCTAAAGGTGTCAACATCAAAAATCACATTTTCAGACAATCCGATTTTATCGATGCATCCATCAGTAATTTGAATCAAACCTTATTAGAAGGTGCTTTATTTGTAATGATAATTCTATTCATCTTTTTGATGAATTGGAGAACAACCTTAATATCCTTATTAGCAATTCCTATTTCATTATTGGTGTCCATTATCATTTTAAAATGGTTGGGTTATACCATTAACACAATGAGTTTAGGAGGTATGGCAATTGCTATTGGTGCTTTGGTAGATGATGCGATTATTGATGTTGAGAATGTGTATAAACGATTAAGAGAGAACATCAAAAAACCGAAGGTAGAACGAGAATCAACAATTACAGTTGTTCGTGATGCTTCGGTAGAAATTAGAAGTTCCATCATCATTGCCACCTTAATTATCATTGTATCATTTATTCCACTTTTCTTTTTAAGTGGAATGGAAGGCCGATTGCTGCGACCGTTAGGAATTGCTTTTGGAACTTCGGTTTTAACCTCATTGATTGTTGCTGTTACAGTAACCCCCGTTTTATGTTCTTATTTGTTGGATAACGAAAAGCTTTTAAATAAGCAGGCAGACGGCACAAAAGTAGAACGGTGGTTACAGAAACAATATGGTAATATTTTGGAACGTGCTACAAACATTCCAAAAACCATTATTGGAACTACAGTAATGGCATTTTTCATCAGTCTTTTGGTTTTAACGCAATTAGGAAGAAGTTTTTTACCAGAATTTAATGAAGGTTCTTTAGTAATAAGTGCGGTTGGTCCACCAGGAATGTCTTTGGAAGAAAGCAACAAAACGGGAAAATTGATAGAAACTATTTTATTAGATGTACCAGAAGTGGAAGTTGTTACTCGAAGACAAGGAAGGGCTGAATTAGATGAACATGCACAAGGCGTAAATGCATCAGAAATAGATGTGCCCTTTATTTTGAAGGACAAAACCAAAGAAGAATTTTTTGAAGAAGTCCGAAACAAATTGAGCATTGTACCAGGTGTTAACATAACATTGGGTCAACCAATCGCACACCGAATTGACCATATGCTTTCGGGAACACGTGCCAATATTGCCATTAAGATTTTTGGGTCCGATTTACAACGTTTGTTTGAAGTTGGTAAAAGCGTAGAGAAAAATATCAAAGATATTGATGGATTGGCAGATGTTGCTGTTGACCAACAAATTGAAGTGCCACAAATTCGCATTAAACCCAAACGCCAAATACTATCGGCTTATGGATTGACCGTAGGAAATTTAATGGAGCAAGTAGATATTGCTTTTGCAGGTGAAAAAGCAGGTGAAATTTACGAAGGACAACAATATTTTGATTTGGTAGTACGCTACGAAAAACCATTTAGGGATGATATTGAAAACATCGGAAATACCTTAATTAGTTTACCAAATGGTGGTCAAACCATATTAGGTGAATTGGCAACCATTCAATCTGTAAGCAGTCCAAATACCATTAATCGTGAAGATGTACAACGCAAAATTGTTGTTGCAGCCAATGTTCAAGGGAGGGATTTACGTGGTGCAGTAAACGAAATAAAGGAAGTTGTTGCAAACAATGTGAATATTCCAGAGGGCTATCGAGTGCAATATGGCGGACAGTTTGAAAGTGAATCCAAAGCATCACAATTACTTTTGGTAACTGCGATTATTGCAATAGCTATTATTTTCCTGTTACTGTATTATGAATTTAAAGATGTAAAATTGGCTTTTGTAGTATTGATTAATTTACCGCTAGCTTTAATAGGTGGTATCTTGATTGTATATTTCACATCAGGAATCATAAGTATTGCTGCAACCATAGGATTTATTAGTCTTTTTGGAATCGCTACGCGTAATGGTATTTTATTAGTGTCACGTTATGAAGATTTAAGAAAAGAAGGAATGCAGGGTTTTCAGTTGATAAAAACAGGAGCTTTAGACCGTTTAAATCCAATTTTAATGACAGCTTTTACAACAGGCTTGGCGTTAATTCCATTAGCTTTGAAAGGTGGTGAACCAGGCAGCGAAATTCAAAGTCCAATGGCTGTAGTTATTTTAGGAGGTTTGTTATCGGCAACTATATTAAACTTGGTGGTAATTCCTTGTGTGTATCAATTGGTAATTCGTAAACCACAACAGCGTATATGATTCATTGCTGTTTTCTAAACCAGAGGCAAGTCCTCAACATTCAGCTGCTTCACTTCTAAACCCCTTAAATAGGTGAGTGATACCTTTATATCGCTGCGTCCAATTACTTGCTGGATATGCAGCATTAGTACTTTTTATTTTTTCAATTCTTCAACGTCTTTGTTTAAAGTGTCTACAGTTTCCTTTAGGGTAAGTACTTGACTTAATGCGGCTAAACCAAAAATAAATCCCATAATTCCCAATGCTTCCATATTGTTATAATTGGATGTAGTTATTTAATAGAGCTAACTTTTTAGAAGCGAATCCCTTTTTTACACTATGATTATTATAAATCTGCTTAACCCTCAAGCTCGTCCTCTTTAACTTCTACTATTTGATTTATAATACTTGCGAGTTTAAAATCGAGTAACGTAACGCCATTTGCGTCGTGCGTTGTCAGTTTTATATCTAGAGTGTTATAAATATTTGTCCATTCAGGATGATGATTTAATGCTTCACATTCAAAAGCAATTCTATTCATTGCGGACATACAATCCTTGAAATTATCAAATTCAAAATCTGTGTGTAGAGCATTGTCATAAAAATCCCAATCCTCCAAAGACTCTAACTTTCTAGCTATTTCAAAATCTGTTAGTTTTTTCATCTGTTAGTTGGTTAGTTTCGTTTTCCTTTAGACGGTCTAGAAGCGAATACAATATTCAAACACTCAGTAAGTTCGAAACACTAAGTTTTGGGTTATCCTCAGTAGTAAAGCACGTGAGGTTCTGTTTTTAATCATTATTTGATTCAACATCAAATTCAAATTTGTTGTGAATCACCAAAATAGCCAGACCAAAGAGAGCAGCGCTGACAATAAGTATGGTACTAATCAAACCGGTCGCTCCAAAGGACATTCGAATAAGAATGGTGGAGATGATGAAGCCTGAGTTTCTAATGATTTTATGGAACTGGTCAGTGTAGAAGAAGGACACCAATAGTAATACTACGTCTACCAATATTAACACCGTAAAAAACTGATCGAAAAAGAGGTTGTTAATGCTTTCAAAGGTTGGAATGGTACTCGTTGACAGGGAGACTCCCGAAGTCCAGTTTAGAAGGGTGAAAATGGCCATACCCAAAAACAGCGGTATGAGCATGATGGAAATGAGTTGCTTATTGTTTACAAATCTTTGAATGTTGTATTTGCTATCGTTGTCATGATTGAGTTTAAAGCTGCCTTGTTTTTGGAATAGAAATATCAAAAAGAAAAGAATAAGCGATGCGATCAGGTCATAGGTGAACTGAAGATCTCCTTTATTCTCGAACCAGTTTGTTGTCAGTTCAAGTGACGATATGTCTTTGAACAATTTCCGAATAATGATTAACGTAATGATTTCATATTGTTTGGTAATGTACGTGGTGAAAGATCTGGGTAAAAAGTAAATAAGAAGATATACCTCATAAATCAGGATGAATGAAAACGGGGTATAAATAGCGGATATAGGACTCGCAAGTAACTCAGATTCAGAAGTAGTAAAGAATAGATCGAACTTCTTCAAGTAAATGAATAGGAGATGCACGAAAAAGCTGAACAGGGCAATGTACAGTATACTTTTCTCAACTTTTTCGCGGGTTTTGTCAGAAAGGAGTTTACTGTAAACAAGTGATATGGTTGCTCTCATAGGTCTTACTTAATTCTAATGACGTGAACTATCTTTTTTGCTAACCCTTAACAAGAAATGATGTCAAATGTTTTCAATGTAGTTGTGTATCAACATTTTGCACCTTCTGATCAAAAAACCTAAGCTAATTGTTATTCTGTTGCCAGGAGTTAAAACGGGTAAGATTTTTTTACTACTTCGATGAACAATTTTTATTCCGTGTATATCCGAAGTGTGCAATCTTCCACATGCTTTGCTCTTTCACCATATAAAATAAATCTACACCGCAATGGGAAAAATTACCGTTGAGATAAAAATCGTACGGTGCCCAGACAGAGGCTATATATCCATCTGTAGTTACTTGCGCATCCCAATACCTTTCGTGATAAATTTCTCCCTGGCTTGGATTAAGTCTTCGCGCTAATGATGCGTCGTTGTCAATCACAGTATGGGTACTGTTACCATCTTCCTGAATATTGGTGACAATTTTTTGAATACCATCGAATAGTATTTCATTAAAAAGATGCGCATCTTTTGTATTGACAGCCATCATAAAACTGTCAATGATATTTAAAATTTCTTCGCGTTCACTAGCCGGTGCAATACCGCCAAAAACTTCCTGGTTATATTCTTCAGGTGAGTTAGAAGGTATGGACTGTGCGCAGACGAGGTTTGATAATAGTAGGGCACCTAGGAATAGAATTGTTTTCATTACTTCTCATTTACTGGTTGAATTATCGCGCCAAAATCCCAGTATTTATGCTTCGGTAGTGGAGCCTGATAGGATTCCTGTTGTTCGTCTTTTTTATACGAGAACTTCCAGGCATGAAGACCTATCGATAAGGGAAGGTATTCTTGATCCGAACCGTATTTTTCGTCCCCTATAACTGGAATCCCTATGTGAGCTAATTGTGCCCTGATTTGATGAAACCTACCTGTTTTTGGTTTTACCTCTAAGAGATATCCAAATTCGTTTTGACCAAGTACCTCATAAGACAGGCGACACTCTTGAGAAACGGATGACTTTGATTTTACAACAACCGCTCGTTTTTCTTTGGTGTTTTTCATGAGGAAATTCACTAAGGTTTCCTTCTCTTTCCTTGGCTTTTCTTTGACAATTGCTAAGTAGGTCTTTTGAATTTTCCTGCTGCTAAAGAGCTCATTAAATTCAATGAGAGTACTCTTTTTCTTCGCAAATATTAAGACGCCGCTCGTTACGCGATCCAGCCTATGTATAACGCCAAGAAAGGGGTTACGATTACCTTGAAGCAAGTGTGCATAAACTTGGTCTTCAACGGTATTATCTTCGTAGGGACTGCGTTCACTGATGAGACCAGCAGCTTTATTGACGACTATATAACTCTTGTTTTCATGTACTACTTCTAGATTCTGCATGAGCAGGTTTTGTTTTGTCAGTTTTAGATGAGACTTATTCTCACCTTCTTTTTCTTAAGCTTACTGTTGTTCGTTTTCTCAATGAGTTCTTGAGCTATAGATTTATGTACACCCACATAAGCACAGTTTTGTTGTAGCTCTATGGTACCTAATTGGTCATTGTTGATCTGTCCCTGCTTAATAAGCAAACCGGCGATGTCGCCTTTAGATATCTTATCTCTTCTTCCACCCGTTACATATAGAGTAGACCATTGAGCGGGCTTAAGCTGTGCGGCATGCCTTAAGTCTTCCATGGATAACTTCCTTGGAGATATCTCTTGGATAAATTCAGGAAATCTAGCGCCTTTGTTGTGCAATATGTAAGCGGCTCCTTCGCTGTTCATTCGAGCGGTACGTCCGTTTCGATGAGTGAATTCTTTACTGTGGTGAGGAAGCTCAAAGTGAATGATGAATTTTATCTCAGGAATATCTAATCCACGAGCTGCTAAATCCGTAGCCAGGAGGAGTTGACAAGTTCCATTTCTGAATTTTATCAGTGCACGTTCTCTATCAAACTGCTCCATGCCTCCATGAAAACACTCATGGTCCACATGGTGGTCAAACAGAAAATCACTGACCTCTAGCAGGGTGTCTTTGAAATTACAAAAAACGATTCCGGGCTGTCCCTCCAGGAAACTAAGAGCTTCCTGTAAAGTTTTGAGTTTGTCGTTCTCCGCAGAAAGCATGGTTTTCACGGTAAGTTGGGTGCTGCCTTCCTTCTTGAGGAAATTAATGGATACTGGTTTTTTTAACCCCACAAAACCTGGTACTCCCGCGTTATTTGTTGCTGAAGTAAGGATTCTTTGCCGCACATTTGGCAACGCATTTACAATCTCAATCATTTCTCTTTCAAAGCCAATCTCAAGGCTTTTATCGAATTCATCAAGAACTAGCGTTTTAATATGTTCTAAAGAAAAATTATCTCTTCTAAATCTATCTGCAACTCTACCAGGTGTTCCTATTAGAATAGCAGGTCTATGTTTTAGGTCTATTTTATCTAAAACCCCGGCGCGCCCTCCATATACAGAGTTTACTTTAAATCCAGAGCCTATTTTTCTCGCTACTTGCTCAATCTGTTGTGCCAACTCTCTGGATGGAACTAATATTAGAATTTGAATCTCATTACAGGTAGCATCTAGTTGAGCTATTAAGGGCAACAAGAACGCCAGGGTCTTACCTGTTCCTGTGGGTGAAAGTAGAACCATGTCAGAAAGTTCTGTAATGGTTTTATGAGCCTGCTCCTGCATAGGATTTAGTGCAGTGATCTGAAATTTCTGAAGGATTGAATCCATAGACATAAGATTATTGGTCTTTTCCGGGTAAAGGAAGTTTACCTAGGGTATTTGAGTATTTGGTTTGCAATGCCTTGAGGAAATGCCTCAAATATTGATCATTGCAAAAACGGTAAGATTTGTGCTCAGGATTTCTGAAAAACGCACTGAGTTCATGCGGACTTATTTTCTTGTCTATGGACTCAAAGAGTTCTAAGATATCGTCAGATTTAAAATCTAAGGCAATTTTTATTTTTCTAAGAATCATATTGTTACTTAGCGGATCTTCAGGCTCGGGTACTGATCCCTCTCTTTCTCCCCGTCTGTCGATAATGATTCCGTTAAGCAGAATAGAAAGATCAACGTCACGCATCATCAGATAAGACTTTTCTTCTTCGGGCTTGAACCAATCATTTACGTCAGTTTTTTTTAACTCGTAATTAGTTAGTTGAAAGAGCTCAATTATTTTAAGGTCATTCAAGCTAAATAGGTAACGAAGGCGTCTGAGTATGTCGTTATTGGTCATGTTATTTCGTGTCCTTAAGGGTTCGTTGAGACTCCTAATTATCAGACTGCTAAACTAACTCATTAATTAGGTTATGCTGTTAGCGTCAGGTATTGTTGTAAAGACAATCTTATACTAACTTAGTGAGAACTAAAACCAAGGTTGAAATGAAACATACAATAAAACATTTATTACATATCAAAGCACCATTAAGTAATGTTTTTTCTGCCATTACAGATGCTGGTAAATTAAGTCAATGGTATACTTCTGATGTTGTAGATAATGTAAAAACGGATGGCACTCTTACATTTAAGTGGGGTACGATGTTTATTACCACAAAGGTGAAGGTGTCTGCAGAAAAAAATAAGATATCATGGGATTGTATAGATACTAATCTACCTGCGATGGGGCATATGATGTCCTTTGAATTGGATGAGAATGAAGGTAAAACTAGATTAAGGTATACCCATACAGGTTTTGACGATGATGGCGATTTTTATAGTAATCAAAACTTCAGTACAGCAAAGTATATGGAGAGTTTACGTCAATTCTGTCAAACCGGAAGCGGCGAAGGGTTTGGTACAACAGGGTATAGATCGTAAACGCTGAATTTAACATTTACAAACGTCACAATAAAAAAGGGCTCGTATAAGACGAGCCCTTTTTTAATTAAGTTTATGTTTAAAGTGCCTCAGCATCCATTAAATCTGTAACTACGTGATAACGGGGATCCTCAATAGAGCTTTGGATATACTTCTCAAAGTTTGGATTTGCTTTTTTAAGTAACCCTTGACATTCAGGACTCAGGTGGGTTAGGGTCACAGACTTTCCTAAATCAATGTATTTGTCCATAATTCGCTCTAGTGCTTCTATGCCGGAATGATCACTTACTCGACTTTCTATAAAGTCTATTTCAATATTTTCAGGATCTTGTTTAACATCGAACTTCTCCGCAAAGGATTGGGTAGAGCCAAAAAATAACGGCCCCCAAATTTCATACACCTTGGTTCCATTATCCTTGAAGGATTTTCTAGCACGAATACGTACCGCGTTATCCCAAGCAAACTTCAAGGCACTCATGATAACACCGGCAATTACTGCAATAGCAAGGTCTTGCCAAACAGTTATGGCACTCACAGTGATTAGAACTATAGCGTCTGCAACAGGTATCTTACGAATGATACGAAAGCTTGACCATGCAAAGGTTCCTATGACTACCATGAACATAACGCCTACTAATGCAGCAATAGGTATTTGCTCAATGAGAGGTGCTCCAAAAAGTATAAAGGATAAAAGCCCTAATGCAGCAACTAGTCCTGACAGCCGGCCACGACCTCCGGAGTCCACGTTGATGATACTCTGGCCGATCATTGCACAGCCGCCCATTCCTCCAAACAAACCATTTAAGATGTTCGCTGAGCCCTGGGCAATACACTCTCTATTTCCGGAGCCTCTAGTTTCCGTGAGGTCATCGACTAGGTTTAAGGTCATTAAACTCTCTATGAGCCCCACTGCAGCCAGTAAAACTGCGGTTGAAATGACCGTGCCCCAGTGACCTTGTACGGTTCCTAGAACATTGAATATTTCGAACTGGAAGCTAGGTAGTCCACCTTTAAGCCCTTCGCCGCCACCTTCACGGATAAAGGAACCTACTGTGCTTACATCCAGGCCGCCACCTATAGCAATACCTGCCACTACGATGATACCTACGAGTGCAGCTGGAACTACCTTAGAAACCTTAGGTAAGAGCCACATGATAGCCATAGTTAATCCTACCAATCCGAGCATCGTGTATAATTCTACACCTTGAATCCACTGTTTTTCTCCACCAATCACACGCTTAAACATCCCCAATTGACTCAAGAAGATTACAATAGCTAGGCCGTTTACAAAACCCATCATCACTGGATGGGGGATAAGTCTAACAAATTTACCGAGCTTAAATAGACCGGCAAGAATTTGTATTCCACCTACAAAAAGTAGCGTGATAAATAGCCAGTATAAGCCAAGGTTATCTGTAGGTACGGAAAGCTCTGAGCCTACCATGTTTCCTTGTTGAATCAGGTGAACCATGACAACAGCCATAGCGCCTGTAGCACCTGAGATCATTCCAGGACGTCCCCCAAATAAACTAGTAATTAACCCCATCATAAATGCGCCATATAGTCCAACAAGTGGATCAATACCTGCAACAAATGCAAATGCAACGGCTTCAGGAACTAGTGCTAAAGCAACAGTAATTCCCGATAGAATATCGTTTTTAGGGTTCCCCACGAAGGAGTTAAATAGTCTTTTCATCAGAGTCTTAGCGAATTTTAATCAAGCGGCAAAAGTAGGGTTTATAAAAAGAAAGGGCGGCCCTGCGGCCGCCCTTTTAAAGTGATAGATGTAGATGTGAGTTACTTCTGATTTCGCTGACGTAAATCGTTATTGAGTAATTGAAGTTCTGTTAAATTATTCTCATCGCCATTGGCAAAGTCTAATCTTAACGAAGCATTGTAAAGGTCATCGGCTTTATTAAAATTTTGGGTCATAGTGTAGGCCAAAATCAGGTTACTATATAAATCGGGAGCTATCCTTTTGTTAATACGCGCTTTTTTATCGTCGTAATCAGCTTCGTCGAGTGCAACTTCCCATGCTTTAATAGCAGCTGAGAGTTTTTCTAAAGCCTTTTCTGGACGAGATGAAAGCATGGCATAACCCTCTTTTGCGTCGTACATAGCGGTTTCTAGATCGTTATATACGCCATTTTTGTTTTTCACATAAATGACTTCGATGTCTCTGGATTGCTCGGTAGTTCCTAGTTTGTCGTTGAGCATCCATTGAATTCTACTCATGTTATCTTCTACTATTTTAGAGTAAAGCTTATCAACATGTGATTGAGCACTGCTAGACGGGTGGCTAAGTTTCTCCTCAGTACTGTTATATGTCTTATAATCCGCTACCACGTTAGGAACTTCATCGAATATGATGGTTCCGTTTGGATCTACTGCTCTCAACGACATACTATGACGGTATTTAAACGTCCAGAATGACTTGATTTTAGTTTCATTAACCTTGGTTTTAATATTGACCTCTTTGTATTCTGTTTTTACAACAACTGGTTCGTCATTTTCGAACCCAAATAAGTGTATTTCAATCTGAACACCATTCTCATCTTGTTCTGATCCTTCAATACGCAAATAAGTACTAGCGAGTTGCTCGGTGTTAAATAATTTCTGATGAGTAACCACTCTTTTGTTGGGTTTAGCTGGAGGATAGTAAGGAGTGGGAGGCTCGGGCTTACCGTTATCTAAAACTTTCTTGTCAATCATTTTACCTACGGAGCTTTTGCTGTTCCATGCTTCGATATCATGTTCATAATTGTCCAATAATTCGTCATGTGCTGCTTTTGAAGCTGCTTCAAGATCTGGATATTGAGCCAGCTTTAACTGGTACTCCTCTTCCGCTGCTGCTAGGTCTGCATCAATTTCCGCTTTGTAATCTAGAATAGCGGTACTATGGTACCCCAGACCTGCTTCAATATGAACGGAAGGAGGTTGCATGTATTTAATGTTGAGTTTCTCTTTTTGCATGTTCTGACCAAAGGCCAATGTGCAAAGACCTAGTAGGGTAAATGTCGCAATGTGTTTCATAAAGTATTTTTCAATGATATTCAATTTAGTCATTTATGAACAGTCCGCCGAGAGGTGATCAATTCAACGTCCTATAGTGAATAGCTAATGCTGACTTTGACTTATTTAACAGCCATCTTAGTTCTCTGCTCGGTAATCTTCTTGTCCGCTATATATTCGTCAAACTCAACCATCTTATCCATGACACCTCTGGGGAATATTTCAATGATGCGGTTCGCTACAGTTTGGTTTATAGTATGATCATGTGAGCTGAATATCATAGTCCCCTTGAAATCTCGCATTCCATTGTTTAAGGCTTGTATACTCTCAAGGTCAAGGTGGTTCGTAGGTTCGTCCATAAATAGCAAATTAGCTTGTTGAAGCATCATTCGACTAAGCATACATCTAACTTTCTCTCCACCGGAAAGAACAGTACAGCTTTTAAAGACCTCTTCTCCAGAGAACAGCATCTTACCTAAGAATCCGCGAACGAATACTTCATCTTTATTATCTGGTGAGTATTCTCTCAACCAGTCCATAAGGTTGTCGTCAGAATTAAAGAAGTCTGCATTTTCATTAGGTAGATAAGCTGAAGATATGGTTTGTCCAAACGAAAAACTACCTGAACTGGCTTGTTGGTTTCCAGAGAGAATCTCTAAAAGTACTGTTATGGCCCTATGGTCATCAGAAATCAATGAAACCTTGTCACCTCTATTGAGTTTAAAGGTTACGTTCTGGAATAAAACGTTGCCAGCATCATCATGGGCAGAAAGGTTATCTACTTCTAATATTTGGTCACCAGCGTCACGATTTTGATCGAATATAATTGCTGGATAACTGCGTGATGAAGCTTGGATATCATCAACATTTATCTTCTCCAGCATCTTCTTTCGCGAGGTAGCTTGTTTACTTTTAGAGGCATTTGCAGCAAACCTAGATATGAAGTCTTGCAACTCCTTACGTTTGTCTTCTGCTTTCTTATTAGCGGATTGACGCTGGCGCAGTGCTAGTTGAGAACTTTCGTACCAGAAAGTATAGTTACCTGTGTATTGTCTTATTCTTTTGAAGTCTATATCAGCGATGTTCGTACAAACGGTATCCAGGAAGTGACGGTCATGGCTTACTACTATAACAGTATTTTTAAAGTCTATCAGGAAGTCTTCTAACCATGAGATTGTCTTTAGGTCTAAATCATTTGTGGGCTCATCTAGAATAAGGATATCAGGGTTTCCAAACAACGCCTGTGCAAGCAGCACGCGGACTTTTGTGGCGCCTTCCATGTCCTTCATTAGGGTGTAATGGTCCTGCGTAGTAATACCTAAGCCGCTAAGCAAGTTGGCTGCATCACTCTCTGAATTCCAGCCGTCCATCTCCTCAAATTGAACCTCTAAATTTGCAGCAATCAAGCCATCCTCTTCATTGAAGTCTTCCTTCATGTAGATCGCGTCTTTCTTTTGCATCAGCTCCCATAAGGGTTTGTTACCTTGAATTACCGTGTTTAGCACCGTCTCCTCGTCAAAAGTAAAATGATTTTGAGAAAGTACAGACATACGTTTTCCGGATTCTAAGGAAACGTTCCCAGAGTTAGGGCTCATTTCATTGCTTAAAATTTTTAGAAACGTAGATTTTCCGGCGCCATTAGCACCAATTAGTCCATAACATCTTTCACCGTGAAATTTGATGTTAACATCCTCAAAAAGAACTCTTTTACCAAACTGGAGAGTCACATTGTTTACGTTCAGCATGCTGCAAATAATTTGGCGCGAAGGTACAAAGTCTTCATGTTATCTGATAATTACCTTAACAATTTGTTAGGATGTTCATGGTGTGCTTATTACTAACTTTGAAAGATGAACAAAATCTTAGTTTTTATTTTCTCTGCTGTACTACTAGCATCTTGTCACAATGTCAACTACGCGGATCCGCAGCCTGTGTTCTGGCCTAGTGTTCCGTCTTTTCCTAAGCAACTACAAGGCAGCTATCCAATCTTCCAGACTACGATGGTGGTCGGTAAGCAAACCATTACCATGGAAGAGGACCGTACCTATACGCTAGGGGAGGACCTTATATTGAAAAGGTATCAGGGCTACTGGATAGTGTCAATAAGAAATGAAGAGAATAAAGGCTGGGAAGTCTATGCTGCGGATAAGAACAACGGTATTAAAAAAACTACATTACGCTTCAACGAGATGTTTAAGCTCAACGAATTGTTAGGCAGAGAAGTTGTTTTCTATAACTCAGAGGACGATGTATTACCGCTGAAGATTAAAAGACGTGAGTTTAAAAAAATATTAAAAGCCTATTTCGAAGGAGTTGAAATAAAATAACAACAGATCTTCTTAATACTTGAATACTAGTACATGCTCTTGTTTCACAGTGAAGACATAGGTCCCGGCAGGAAGCTTCGATAAATCTACTTGCTCTTGGGCAATTTCTTGCCAAACTTCTTTTCCACTGCTTTCCATAATATGTAACGTTTCTCCGATCCACTGTGTAGGCAAGTGAACGATATCGGATGTAGGGTTCGGGTGAAGATGGGTTAGATGGTCTTCTTCAAAACCAAAGGGAATACCTGTTGTTACTTGCAGGGAAGTCGTGTCTACCTTCCCGCAACGGAAAGCGTATTGAGTTACCGTAAATATCCCATTTGCATAATACGTATGAGTAGGGTTGAGGTCTGTAGACGTATACCCATCATTGAAATCATAGAATATGGAATCCGCATAGGTACTCGTATCCGTAATGGTAACGGTTAAGGAATCTGTTAAGAGCTGCGCAGTGAATCCGGCATGTACATCATACTTCCCCACGTTCCATTGGCTTAAAGAATCATAAACGATGTTTTTTGCCGCTTGTCTAATAGCTAATGCTTGGGCTGCGCTTAGATTACTGTCAAAGATTATGTTCAAAGGGTTCTCTCTAGTGATCAGTGTAAAGAAGGTACATGCCGCGGCATAGGTTCCGGCAAGCGATGGATGGGAGTTATCAGAAGTATAGAGCTCTATGGTCGTATCCGTGTTTCTAAGGTACCGCCAAACGCTGCCAACTGGGCTGAGGTATGCATCATTAGAATCTGACATTATACGATATCTAAGGTGAAGCAGAGAGTCCATACCCTCATAGGTGCAAAGAGGTGGGAAGTTGATGCAGTTTGATTGGTCGCCATACTTACGTCCCCATGTTCTGAAAAAGACCGGTTGCGCACACGGTGAGATACTACGACAGCTGTCCACTAATTCATTTGCATAGGGCAGGGTCTGCAGGTTGAATTGTCCAGCTGGGAATGCAGGCTCTTGACTTTGCGCTTGAAAGATAACATAGTCCCAATTTTCATTTCCCATTGCCGCATATGTTGTTGCACTTACGGAGTGCTGGTAAAGGGTTCCACCACCCACCGTTTGTGCTGTGGCGTCTAAAGCTATTCCGGCTGAGTTTGCTACGTCTTCAACCATGCCTTGTAGGTTATTTGCTGAGGTGTAGCTGTTGCCTATGAAGAGCACATTTGTCTGTGCCACTGAGGTAACGGTAAGTAACAAAGCGAATAGGATAGTACGCATTCTGAGGTGTTTAGGTCCAGACAAGTTAGGAATAACATATCTACCTTGGATCCTAAATAGGATTAACTGACCTTGGGAATTCAAAATAGCTTGAAATGAAGGTAATGGAAGTGGTAGCAGGGGTTATAACAGATGATCATAACCTTATTTTTTGCGTTCAACGTGGGGAAAATTCCAGATCCTATATCTCAAAGAAATGGGAATTTCCGGGAGGTAAAATTGAAGCTGGTGAGTCACACGAGCAAGCACTGGTGAGGGAGCTCAAAGAAGAATTAAGTATTGAGGTGGGAAACTTAGATCATTTTCTGACCGTCAACCATACCTATCCAGATTTTAGATTGATCATGCACGCCTATAAATGTAAAATAGTTCAAGGCTCTCCTGTGCTGACAGAGCATTTAAAGTTAAAGTGGTTGAAGGCATCAGACCTTAAAGGCTTGGACTGGGCAGCAGCAGACATTCCAATCGTTGAAATACTTTAACTCCATGCCGGAACGATCCAACTCCTTACTTTACCAGGAGAGTGTAAAGCTCGGACAGGTAACTCCAAAACTTTGATTCACACTCCAGTTGGTCGTGTAATTACGAGCTTTTCGGGACTTACCGGTAAGGATTGATATCCTCTTGTTATGATAGTTTTGGTAGACCACTTTCCCAATAAACTCTCCTATAACAGCTCCTGCAACCAATTCACTAACCCAATGGTTATGACCGCGTATGTCATATAACAACGCCGTACTGGCTAAGGCATAAGGAACCCAACTGTTGTTAAACACTTTACTGTTCACCGAGGCAAAGGCGAAAAACATTGTAGCGTGATAAGACGGAAACCCCGTCCCGTATGCTTCAGAATGTAGATATGGTACATGAAAATTAAAGAAGTCTAAAGGACTATTCACGAAGGGATATTGACTATCACGGTCCGTTTGAGTGTAATCTCCTAAAGGTCGGGCAGGACGGTGCCTGGCTACTAATGTCTGCAATACAACATGACTGACTACATACGATTCCACTATAGCCTTCACCGTTAATACACCCGCCTCTTGCATTTTCTCATGTCCAGTAATTAAGCCCGCTGCATACATGGCAGTTACACCGGAATACATCCAACCATCGCCCGCCTCCCCAACGCTTCAATACGGGCGTATTAGGGAATAAACTGGGAAAGGAAAGAACATCTCGGACATAGACGTCTAAGGGTTCTAGATGCTGTTGAAAGAACTTCGTAGTTGTGTAATCCGTTGTGATTAGAGCAAAAAGCTTTACACCATTTAAAATCCTTTTGGGATTCTTATAAGGCCGCATTATGATGGCTTTTGCATCGTCATCTAAAGTTTGAAAGGTGGCCTTAATAATCTCTAGCCTTTCCAGTTTCCCATCTTCATATCGTCCCTCAAATGTGATTTGAGCGGTTGCGTTTAAAGTCAAATAACATACGGATACCGCGATCCATCAACACCTTAACTTATTTGATTTCATTCAAGAATATTTTTGAAAGTACAAGAACATAAAACTATGTTAAACAAAGTAACATTTAAAACCAAAGCGCATAAAAAAAGGCTTCCAATCTCTTGGAAGCCTTTTAAACACTAGGTTTTTCTGTGGTGGGCAATGAGGGATTCGAACCCCCGACCCCCTGCTTGTAAGGCAGGTGCTCTGAACCAACTGAGCTAATTGCCCTTAGCGGATGCAAATATAGACCTGTAATTGAATTTCGCAACTACTTTATCGAAATTTATGGGTATTTGATTGCTTTACCAATAAACCCCAAAGCAGGTAGTGTCTCCTACCTCCGTTTGTTTGTAGAGGGCCCTGATCACCTCAAGGTTTTGTTCGTTACCACTACAATTGTTTTGAGCGGTTATAATGAATTGATTGTTAGAGGTATTGGTGTTAGGTAGGATGATTTCAGCCATATTAGAGACCACGCCACAGTAGCATTCGTGTTCATCGTATCCTGATAAAGGATCACAGGAATAAGTGAATAGTAGGGTGGAGGTAATCAGCAAGAATCGGGCTATAGTCATGACATAAGAATACAACAATAATTACTCGCCTTCCTTTTTTGTATCCTCATCGAATGAAATACTCAAGCTATTTACACAGTAACGCAATCCAGTAGCTGTAGGTCCATCATTAAAAACATGTCCTAAATGCCCGCCGCATCCACCGCAAAGGATTTCAGTACGTGACATGCCGAGCGTTTTGTCCTGTTTCTCTATAACTGCTCCGGAGGCTATACCAGCGTCGAAAGAGGGCCAACCACAATGTCCGTCAAATTTCGAATCTGAAGAGAACAGAGGTGCGTCACAAGCTCTACAGTTATACATACCCTCTTCAAAGTGGACGTTGTACGTTCCGGTGAAGGGTCTTTCGGTGCCTTTCTCTCTTAGAACATAGTATTCCTCTGGAGTGAGCATAGATTTCCACTCTTGGTCGGTTTTCGTAACGGGGAAATGGTTTTCTTCTTTAGACATATCAGCGGGAGTTGTTTGTGCATCGCAAGAGAGCGTAATGCAAGCAAGTAAAAATAAGATGTACTGTTTCATAAAAGTATAACACTAAAGCTCTAGGCTAGTTCTCTCAGGATTCGTTAAAAGACCAATCATAAATCTGTTCGGCCAATCTAGCATCTCTGAGTATCCTTATGTGTCCTAGTCCAGAGGTTTCTATATACTTGCCGTTGTTCATGTTTTGACCAACCTCTCTCCCCATTGAAATAGGCGTGTCACGATCATCAGTATCATGAATTACAAGAGTTGGTATAGTGTTTTTAGGGGCCAATTCCGGTGCACTAAATGAATCAAAGTTCTCACCAAAACCCTGTTTTAGGTTTACCACTATTCTTGCTTTGACCTTATCATTAAATCCGAGTGCGCTACAAAAAATTCGTACCATGTCTGAAATTCTCCCAGGTGGGGATATGAGGACTTGTTTATGAATTACAGCACCACTCTGCGCTGTTGCGTGCATGGCAGCGTTACAACCTATGCTGTGCGCTATCAATAGGTCTGCCGGACCGTATCTTGAAGTAATCTGCGCGATGCAGTTTCCGATTTCGGGCATCATGGTGCTCTTTCCTTCTGCTCCTCTATGGGCAACGGCGTTGAAACCGGTGAGGGTGTATTCGTTTAATAGATCTGGATACTTCTGCTCCATAAAATCTATGAGTATATGGAATTGGCTAAAACGACCAGCCCAACCATGAACCAGCAACAAGTGCTTGGTTCCAGTACCTAATCTATACACAGGAAATTTTAAGCCGTTCTCATGGGTAAATAATTCGGGAGCACCAAACCTTGCTTCAAAAGGGAGCTCACGCTTGGGTATCTTGAAGGGGTATGGAGTGAGAAACCATTTCCATGCTATTTTCGCTGCCCATACTGTACTAATGGACTGTGAAAATGAGGCATAGACTGACATTGCCTTTGGTGGGGCGAATGAAAGCTGCTCATGAGAAGAAGGGTTATTTTTGAGGGTGTCTGCCATACCCTAAAGGTATAACAGACTTAAAGAAAATGAATGGTGCCCAGAACAAGATTCGAACTTGCACGCGAGTTATCGCACTACCCCCTCAAGGTAGCGTGTCTACCAATTTCACCACCTGGGCATGAAGCTGCAAATGTAACATGAAAAACCAAACAGATTTTAAAATACAGACTGAATTTTGTAGAGAAATTAAAGACAAAAAAAAGCCCCATCTAATTAAAGATGAGGCTTTGAAAGTGATCCCTCAGGGGTTCGAACCCTGGACCCATACATTAAAAGTGTATTGCTCTACCAGCTGAGCTAAGAGATCGACCTGTTTCCGCTTTACGGGCTGCAAATATACGTTTGAATTTATTTTTCACAAGGCTTGAGAAGAAAAATTCTAGATTCTTATCTGCGGACTTCGAGGCGGTCATTCCTGTGTATCTTTGAGCAATAGAATTAAGTACATGATATACATACTTTTAGGCTACATGGGCTCGGGTAAAACTAGCTTAGGAAAGACAGTTTCTAAGCTTAAAAATATTCCTTTTATTGATTTAGATCAGTGCATTGAAGCTTCGTTAGGTACTTCCATTGCTGATTTTATGGAAATAAAAGGTGAATTAGCCTTTAGAAAAATCGAACACGAGCAGCTGATGTTATTATTGGAGAAAATGCCCAAGGACGGTGTACTTGCAGTGGGTGGCGGAACCCCAGTATTTTATGACCACATGGACCTACTAAATAGTGTAGGGGTCACGGTATTTTTAGATGTGAGTGTGGTAGAATTGGCAAGGAGACTTACAAATGATGTACAAAGACCGCTCATAAATAATCAAGATGACCTAGCAGAGTTCGTCGCCAAGCACCTTTTTGAGCGTAGACCGTATTATTCTCTTGCAAACTACCGTATAAAGGGAGACCAGCTCACAGCGGAGGATGTACTAGCCTGTTTTTAAAGTATTTATGTAAAGTACAACGGCGTCGTCTACACTAAGTAAACATTTACTGCCATTCCATTTTCGATATTTAAACGAACTGTCTCTTGAAGGGTCGTACTCAAGCTTATTCCTTTCAGGTCTGCCTTCACTGGATAGCGTTTATGGCTGCGGTCTACAAGAACGGTTGTACTTAACTGTTGCGGACGGAACTCCATGAGTTTGATCACCGCCCATAATAATGTGCGTCCACTATTGAGTACATCATCTACTAAGGCAATCTCAGCATGTTCTGGAAGTGAGATGTGCATGTCACTGAGAACAGGTGCTTTTTTATGCATCACCAAGGGAACCAACTCCATTTCAATAGAACTGATTGCAGATAATTTTTCTACCAGCTGTTCTGCCAGCCAGTATCCGTTCTCTTGGATACCCACTACATATAGCTTTTCAGCCTTGCTATGCCTGTCGTATAATTCCCAAGCGAGTCGCTGGATCTTATGCTGTATCTCCTGGGCATCCAGGATTTGTGTAGTCTTTGTGCTCATGGTATGAATTTACGCCTTTAGAACCAGTTCAACAACGTTTTCTATGTGGTGGGTTTGCGGAAACATGTCCACAGCAGTGCTCTGCTTCACCTCATACTTTTCACTAAACAACCCAAGATCTCTTGCCTGGGTGGCAGAATTACAGCTTACGTATATCATACGCGGTACCTCAAGGTCTAATAATAATTTGACCACATCTCCATGCATACCGTCGCGTGGTGGATCAGTAATGAGTACGTCAGGTTTACCATGCTTTTTAACGAAAGCTTCTGTAAATACATGCTTCATATCACCAGCATAGAAAGTTACGTTGTCTATCCCATTGTTTTTCGCGTTGAGTTTCGCATCTTCTATGGCTTCAGGGATTAATTCTATCCCTACTACCTCGCGTGCTTTTTCCGCCATAAATAGCGCAATAGTTCCGGTTCCAGTATACAAGTCAAAAACCAACTCATCCGGCTGGATATTAGCCATGTCTAATGCAACTTTGTACAGCTCGTAGGCTTGGTCAGGGTTAGTCTGATAGAAACTCTTTGGGCCAATTTTAAATCTCAATTCACCATCACCACCATACTTAGGCATTGATTCCTCTATGAAGTCCTGTCCTTTATAAGCAATAATGTCTTGGTCATAAATGGTGTCATTCTGTTTCGTGTTGATCACATATTGCAGGGAGGTGATCTCCGGGAATTTTTCTGCCATTGCATCGAGAAGGGCAACACGCTCGTTCTCTAATTCTGTCTTAAACTGTATCACTACAAGTACTTCACCTGTGCTAGAGACCCTAATAAGCATGGTGCGTAGCCACCCTTCTTGACTGCGTGCATGAAAGAACGGAAGGTCACGCTCAATAGCCCAGTCTCGTACAAAATTCCGAATCGCATTACTAGGTTCCGGTTGCAAATGACATTCGTCTATATCTAGCACCTTATCCCAGAATCCGGGAATGTGGAATCCTGCACCACGACGCTCTGTAAACTGGACTTCGCTTTCTAGCTCAGCCTGGGTCAACCATTTGTTGTCCGTAAAACTGAATTCCAATTTATTGCGATATAGATACTGCTTTTTACTGCCTATAATAGGGTGGAAGGTTTCAGGAATAACGTGGCCAATTTTCTTTAGATTCTCACGGACTTCTTTCTCTTTGTATTCCAACTGCTTGTCGTAAGACAAGTTTTGCCATTTACATCCACCACATATCCCAAAGTAGGCACACTTGTGATCTACCCTATCAGGACTGTATTTGTGAATATTAACTACTTTTCCTTCAAGGAATGATCTACGTTTTTTAGTGACTTGTATATCAACAACATCACCAGGTACACCACCAGTAACAAAGACCACGCGCTCGTTATGTCGCCCTACAGCTTTTCCTTTGTTACCTATATCTGTAAGCGTCACCTGTTCAAGGTTTGGAATACGTTTTGTTTTTCTTGCCATGGGGCAAAAGTACATTTAATAATTGTGCAAACGCTACTGCAAATCACCACAATATATAGTCGTAAATCAACAAGGGCGGCCCATGGGCCGCCCTTGTAATTACATGCGAGTGTTCGGCATGAGAGTATTATTTAATCACTACTGGTTCAGCGTGTGTAGTTCCGTCTTTGCTCACCACAAGCAAGTAGGTTCCAGCTGCCAAATGTTCAGTGGAAATTTCAAGGGTTTCTCCAGAAGAGAAGCTCCCTTGGTAAGCATCAACTTCTTGACCCAACATGCTGATCAGTTTTGCCTGAGCAACACCCTCAAACTCACCTTCAACAAAAATGCGGTCTGTTGCAGGGTTTGGGTAAATCTTCAAAGTAGCGGCCAATTCATTTTCAATGGTTCCTATCGCATAGGTAGCATCTACACTCTGTAAGACTTCTTTAGTCGTTAGATCTTGGATCCAAAGAATAACGCCCAAGTTGCTAAAGCTTTCAACGGTATGGTTCGTAGAGAGATTCACTGGACTTGAAGCATTGGCAGGAAGAATATAACTCCCGTTAAACGTGTAACTTAATGTTTGAGAAACAGAAGAATTAGCTACTAAAGCAGAAATGGACTGCCCACTTGAGCTAGGCATCATTTTCTTTACAACGTGAATAAATTCAGTCTCTCCATTAGTTCCAACGTTTGCATAATCTACCTTAGAGTAGACTGCTGCAAAAAGTGCAAGGTTATTAGAACTCACATCTGCTAGTGGGGTGATATTTACGCTAGTTTCAACAGTTTTAGAGAATTGGCTGAAGGTAGCCGTCATCTCCACAAACGCGGGATTTGATTGGAATTGGTCAAAAACAGTTTGTGTAACACTGTTACCATTAAGATCCCAACCGCCATCAATTTCAACACGAGGTACGGAATTCACTCCGTAATAGGTACGACGATCACCACCTTCACTATAGTAGTAAGGATCCCCTGCTCCAGGCCAGCTCATCTGGTACTTAATTGAGTTTGACTCCCCTGGGTTCGCTGTAAAAACTGTTTCCATTTGAATATTTGCAGGTGTACAAGGAGCACACGTGGAAGAGGTAAAGGTCTCGTACAATGGGTATCTCGTGGTCAATGCGGGTACCACTTGAACAGATGTCATGGCAGTATCATTAGAGTTGTCAGAATCAGCATTGGTTCCATTAAGACCCGTCAACCATGCCTTCACACTGTAAACACCTGAAGTCGATGGATTCCAAGTTGAAGTCGCATTCAAGGTTCCTGTTGCTCCAGAAGAAACACTAATACCTGTCAACGCTGAAGTCGTGGCTGTACCACCATTCACACTGAGGTTTAGCGTCGCACTGGTAATAGTGGCTGCGCCATTATTTACAAAGTCAGCACTAACAGAGAAAGGCGAAGCAGTTAATGCCAAATAGGGGCTTAGATTAACGGAGGTACCAGCCATCTCGTAATCCGGCTGAACACCTTGTACGAAGGTTTGATAAGTGTTATCTGTGCGATCAGGAAGATTGCTTGAAGCACTTGCAACACCCATGATACTGTCCATTGTAGTGCTGTTAGCACGTACACCTAGGTTTACCGTACCAGCCCAACCAGCAGCACGCTGATCTACGATGTAAATATTATTAGATCCTTCTTCAAGTACGATAGACCAGTATGTCCAGTGACTTCCTGAAGTTCCAGTAGCGCTATAAGAGGCGAAAAACACCCATTCTTGACGGTTAGGAGCAGTTCCAAACGATTTTCGAGCTATCTGATCATTTGAACCACTACCGTTAATGCCTAGAATACAAATAGATGAATCAGGTACAGTGCTGCTTGCAATCGATGCAGCAGCCCCAGAACTGTGGTTTGCGGGAGATGTAGCCTGTGAAAATGTTAGAATACCAGTATTTGAAACACGGTACGTAGTAGCCGTATCGCCATTAAATAAAAAGGTAAATGGAATGGTTTGTGCCGTAGAATAAGTTCCTGCTGTTTGCGCAGCGGCGACAATAGAAATCCAATCTGTAGGCAAGCCACCACCCACAGGGTACTCAGTGTCTTCCGTATTCACATTATTTGGGTTACCAGCACCTGCAGCGGTATGATAGTACTGACCGAAGGCAGAGCCTGCGCTGATAGCAATTATACCCAGAGAGAGTAAAAGTTTTTTCATTGAATTTTTTTTTTGAACCATGAAGTTATAAGATTTAGAGTATATATGACCACCTATGCTCCCTATATTTGTGGAAATGACAAAAATCATAGCCTAATGACACCTACTTCAGAATCTTTGATGCAATTGGAAGAACGCTACGGCGCTCACAACTACCACCCGTTACCTGTGGTTTTAGAAAAAGGTGAAGGCGTATATGTATGGGACATCGAAGGTAAACGATATTATGATTTCTTATCCGCATATAGTGCTGTAAACCAAGGTCATTGTCATCCAAAAATTGTAGGTGCACTGACCGCACAAGCCCAACAGTTGACCTTAACATCCAGAGCTTTTTACAACAGCAAGCTAGGAGCTTATGAGAAATACATGAGTGAGACCTTTGGTTTTGATAAAATTCTTCCCATGAATACAGGCGCTGAAGCGGTAGAAACAGCTATAAAGCTTGCCCGTAAATGGGGATACGAGAAAAAAGGTGTTTCTCAAAACAACGGTGTAATAGTAGTTTGCGAGGGTAATTTCCATGGCCGCACGACAACCATTATTTCATTCTCTGATGACGCCGATGCTCGAGATAACTTCGGACCCTATACTGCTGGGTTTATTAGTATTCCCTACAACGATATTGAGGCATTGAATTTTGCTTTATTGAATGAGAACGTAGTAGGCTTTTTAGTAGAACCTATACAAGGTGAAGCGGGAGTAAATACTCCAGATGACAACTATATTGCTCGAGCAGCGGCACTTTGTAAGGAGCGTAATGTGCTTTTTATTGCTGATGAGGTACAAACTGGTATAGCCCGTACAGGTTCTATGTTAGCCGTTTGTGGAGATTGTAGTTGCGGGAACACCTGTGAACGTCAGTCTACCTACGCAAAGCCTGATGTGTTAATTCTAGGCAAGGCTCTGTCTGGAGGAGTTTATCCTGTAAGCGCTGTCTTAGCGGACGATGTTATAATGGATGTTATAAAGCCCGGCCAGCATGGATCAACCTTTGGGGGAAATCCTATCGCTGCGGAAGTTGCGATGGCCGCTTTAGAAGTTGTAAAAGATGAAGGTTTAGCGCCACATGCAAGAGCCTTAGGAAAGTACTTCCGTGAGGAAATGAATAACATCATTAAAGAAACAGACCTTATTACTAAGGTTCGAGGAAAGGGACTTTTAAACGCAATCATTATTAATGACACTCCGGACAGTTCTACTGCTTGGGACATCTGTATGGCATTGAAAAATAATGGACTTTTAGCGAAACCCACTCATGGGAATATTATTAGATTTGCTCCACCTTTAGTGATGACTGTGGAACAAATGAAGGAATGTGTTGCCATCATTCGTAAAACATTGCTTGACTTTAAAAAGTAGAGATGTCATTTAAAGGTATTTTCTTTCCTCACGATCACCGCAAAGACCACCATAAGGCTTTAGATGGTTTGAGAGGTTGGGCTGGTCACAAAAAATGCTTAAACCCCTCTTAACTTTGAATATTTCCGAACTAACAGATGCGCTAAATAAGGCACTTGCAATAGGCATGAGCTATGAACAGTACAGTGAATTAAACAAGACTTACGCGAAAGAAGGTAAAACCTCTGGCGATCAAAAGGAATCTTACGTGGGCTATACAAAGCTGGGTGCAGCGCGTTTGAGAAGGTGGGAGAAGCTATATCAACCGGACCAGGGGTATTTGGATGAGTTAACATCCCTTGTAACTCCTGGGGAACAATGGCTTGTATTTAGCGAGACATGGTGCGGAGATGCCGCCCATATGCTTCCATTTGTACACAAATGGTCAAAACATACTAAGGTTCCGTTAACGATCATCATGCGCGACGAGCATACAACACTGATGGATGAATTTTTAACGAATGGTGGACGTTCTATACCAAAGTTGGTGAGACTATCCGCAGAAGGATTGGTTCTAGGAACATATGGTCCTCGACCTTCAGTACTTGTTGCCCATCATGGTGAATGGAAATCTAAAGCGTCTTTTGACTATAAAGAATGGACCCTTTTTGCTCAAGATTGGTACAATCAGGATAAAGGAAAATCGATTGAATCCGACTTCCTTGAAATTTTGTCCAAGTAAAATACCTAATTCATACTGACTTATTTTCCACTGTGGTCTTGGAAGTTCACATACATCTGGTTGAAAATGGTATAGACGCCTTCGAGGAACTCAACAGTTAATGCATTCTTCACATCTGCAGGAGCGGGGTGGGTGTCTTTCATAAATTTAAAGCCTTGCTTCATTGGGCCGGCTTCAAATTCGACATAGTGCCAGCGCTCCATTGCATAGATGGTCGTTTTAAACTGCTTGGTACTCCAGGTTTCAACAATTCTCATAATTAAAAGTCTACGTGCATTTTTAGATTAATTAATCGATTGGTCATATAATTAGGGACAGCATACTGCCCCTGGGCACTAATATCTCTGACCCATAAATAACTGACTGTATTTCTTGCTTGTAGTAGGTTGAAAATCTCAATACTGATCCATACTTCATCAAACTGTTCCGTCCATTTACCCTTCATCACTTTGATAAATCCGATATCTGCCCTACGATATGGGGGAGATCGAAAAACGCGCTGTTCAGGTAACGCTATTCCATCTCCAGTACCATCAGGTCCAAAGGGAAATCCACCACTGATCATGAGTGTTAAACTCATTCTCACACTTGGATCCTTTGGCAAGTAATCTTGAAAGTACACAGCAAAGTTATAACGTGTATCTGATGGCCTCGCAAACCAGTCTTCACGATCTAATTCTCTTTCTTGTGCATTGAAAAGACTAAAAGTAAACCAGCTGTCTGTTCCTTGCACAAATTCACCATTGATCCGGCTGTCAAACCCATAGACTCTTGCTTGCGCATCATTTTGAGCACTGTATCTAATACGTACATTTTCTACATCGTATAAATTCACTCTGCTCAGACTCTTGTAGTAGCTTTCCAAGGACCACACAAATGGACGTCCCCACATCTCAAACTCTTTGTCTGATCGGGCAGTGACATGTAGTGCGCCTTGGCTCTTAACACCGGTATTCAACGTTCCGTCTTTGCGTCTCATTTCTCTGTAAAAAGGATATTGATCATAGAGTCCTGCAGCGAAGGTATAAGACCTCTTAGCCTGCAGAGGCTGGTAGAACACTCGCAATCTTGGGCTAATCCTAAATTCTTCATTCAGCACAGAATACTGTATTCTCGTCCCGATATTATAGGTCCATTCGCCATTCGCAAAGGCCTTTTTTCCTTTGAAATTCACGAAAGCTTTGGCCCGGTAGTTTTTCAAAGTTTGACTAGATGATACATGGCTGAAAAGTTCTAGCTCTTTGTAGGGTGTACTGTACAATCGTCCATTAGAGACACTGTCTAGAGTACTTTGGGTGTAGGGTAAGCTATAACCGGCACTGTCTATACGCTGCCATTCCTTATAACGGTCATAGATATTTTCACCTTGGACGGTGGCTCCCCATTTGAGGCTGTTTTTTCTATAAAACTGACCCTCGTTATAGTTTAGGTTAATAATGTAAGCGTCTAAGAAGTTTCGTCTAAAATCCTGGAAACCTCCGACACCCCTGACCTGGGCGATTTCTCCAAAGTCATCACTTCCAAGGTCATTGTTAAGTTCACTTAACCTGTAATACCCTATAACATCCGTGATTTCTTTTTCCGTGGTATGGAATGCAGTGGTGCTGAAAGAGCGATACCCATTACTCGCGTTACGGAGTCTTTGGTTAAGCCTAGCGGCCATGAATTGGGTGTCGTAACCAAATTTCTCTTGTCCATCGAAAAACACGGTAAGTTGAAGGGCTTCTTGTAAAGAGCCGAAACTTGTTTTCCTGTTCTGTGGTATTTGGTTCATTCTGTTGTGTGCGAAATGTCCAAAAACCTCCAAACTCCACTTTTCGCCGTACTCTCTACGCATGAGGATTTGACCATCTGTATTTACAGGCCTATAATCACTTTGAAGATCTGTAGAATTTAATAGTAAAGCATTATTACGATAGCGCAATCCCGTAAGTACCTCCCAATTTTGACCTGCTTTTGTAGAAGAGAAATTTACACCGGTAAGGGATGCTTCCATTTTAGTATCTAGCTTCTTCTCTCCTCGTTTGTATTGCACATCTAATACCGAGCTTAGCTTGTCACCATATTCTGCACTGAACCCACCGGCACTAAACAGAATGTTACCGACTAAATGCGGATGGATAATACTCATCCCTTCCTGTTGGCCAGATCTGGCAAGAAAAGGTCTAAAAACCTCAAATCCATTGATGTAAACAAGGTTTTCATCAAAGTTACCTCCACGTACATTATACTGGGAACTCATTTCATTCCTACTACTAACCCCCGCAAAGGTTTTGACCACACCTTCAATACCACCTTCAGCTCCAGTGGTAAATTCTAGATCTTTTCCTTTGACTTGTATTCGATCATCAGCACCGCGCAGTTGGCTTACCTCAACCTCATCTAACAGCGTAGAGTCGGCGATCTGTCCATAGCAAACAGTGCCTACAAAAAGACCTGACAGCAGTGCGAAGCGAGTATAAAACATTTTTATCGCTTGAGGCTTTGAAACAGTTGGGTCCAAGCGAAAGGATTAGAAAGGGCACCAAGTATGGCCGATGCACCTGATGCACCTGGCCCGCTGCCATAGACTCTTCCTTGATTATACAGCTGCTGATTTTGCATTGAGATGATATAATCTTGCATCTCAGAAGCATCGTAGCCCATCGCTAGTGCACGAGCCCTTAATTCATCCATAGCTAAATTGCGCTGCGCAATGTCCATTTCCGTTGTTTTGACTTCCATCGCTAGAAATTCCTCTTTGAAATTTTCTCTAGACGGCCAAGGATATACGATTACAGGATCAAGTAACTCCGTATCCCATTCTAAGATAATGCGTGATAAAAAAGCATCTCCCTCCAGGCTGTCCGGTACCCAGAACTTCTGAACCTTAAATCCAATATGCTGAAAATATATGGTGTCACCAGGCATGGCAACTAATGAAAAGAAACCGTCATTATTAGTTGCTGACATTTGGCCACGACTCTTTACTAATATTTGAACGTTGGGCAGTAATTGGATCAAGCTGTCATTACTGACTACTATACCATGCAGTTGTACTGGATCTTTTACCAGCTGTGCTTGAGCGCAGGTGGTAAAAACAAATACGGCGACTAAGAGCTTAATCAATCTCATAAAGTAATATTGTATTCTTTCGTGGTTGTGTTTCCTACACCGTCAATAACTACTATGCGCAAATTATGGCTTCCTGCGCTTAATTCCTTGGGTAGAATCACTTTTAACAAGTTGTGTTTATAATCAAAGTCAATACGGGCAAACTCACCGTCAATCCTCGCACTGTAACGATCAACACCCGTCTTATCATCCTCCGCTCGTACTCTTATTTCTTTAAATTGGCTACCAGATCGGGGAAAAGCACTCTGTTGTACCAAGCTCACAGACGGATCTATGAGGTCTTGGTCTAGCCAGTACGTTCCCGTAGTTCGTGTAGAAAAAGTAAGAGTATCACCTGTTCTTGTACCCATTTCTGCCTGGCGTTTGTTGTTTCTGCCTTCTATCCATGCGAACCAACCAAAACCAATTTTTTGAGTAGAATCTAGATTCCAAATCACCTCAATATTTTTTTGGAGTGGCACGTCACCGCCACCTATTAAATATTTTCCTTGACCCGTCTGTGCCAATTGAAAATCAGTATTTCTATACATCGCTCCGGAAGGAATATTTATCCGTATTCCATCCTCATTGAGGGTGTGCATTTGTTCCCAAGAAAGTCCTGTTTTCGCGGCGTTATCAGTAGATGATCCCAAAATATAAAAAGTCGTTTTGCTTTGGTTACCTGCGTGGTCAGTGACTACAATTTTTACTGCAACTAAACTGTCTTTAGCAACTGTAATCCAGCCTTTTGAGGATCTGAAGTCAGGGAATATATTCTCTTCGGTATTGCTAATTTTTAGTGGATTATTATCTAATTCATACAACCTAGTCCACCTCGCGCCTGTGGCATAATACTGCTGGTAATCAAAGTGCGCATTAATGTACCTACTCGTAGAGAAATTTATTCTTCGATACTCTGCACTAAAAACAGCTTCATTATTCACTGCGCTTAGGATTTTGTAAACGCCATTATTGTTGTTCGCACCATCCTGTTTATCCGTGGTATAAAGATTGATCCCAATAGGAGTCCTTATCTTAAGGGCTTGTAGGTTAAGCGTGTCTCCATCTTTAAAGTTCCCTCGGTCCTTGAAATCTTGAGTCACCCACATCAGTCCGCGAAGGGAAGGAGGGCTTGAATCTAGAACGGATAGACCGAACTCAAGAGGATTTAATGGCTCTTCCGTTCGTGAATCTCTTAACTCAAAATGCAGATGTGGACCCATAGAGCCACCTGTATTGCCAGAAAACGCTATGAATTCTTCGCGCTCAACCACAAAACTTTCTTTAGAGGGATATAAATTGCCATCATTTTTATTCCGGTCTCTTAACTGTTCTTCAACCCATCGCTCAATTTCCGTGGAAAACCCATTGAGATGTCCGTAAACAGAAGTGTATCCTTCTGGATGTTTAATATATAGCGCATTTCCATAGCCGTAAGGACTGATAGCAATTCTACTCACATAGCCTCCAGCAACTGCACGTACTTTTAATCCACTTCTTCCCTGAGTTTTGATATCAATTCCCCCATGGAAGTGGTTTGATCTTAGCTCAGCAAAAGTGCCACTAAGGACCAATGGAATCTCTAAAGGGCTGGAAAGCAGTAAGTTTTGTCCTGGTAAATGCACAGTGGTTAACAAAAAACCAAGTAGGGTAAAAATTTTCTTCATTATGCAAAGCTACAATATGGTATCTTTGGTCTAAACTGAAACCTATGTCATCTGACTTAACTTCTCAAATGCAGCGTGTGGTGGAGAAAGCCTCGAAAGTGGCCAACATCAATACAAGCTTGAGAAACAAGGTTAGAGAATTAGAAGATCAGATTGTTCATTTGCAGGAAACCTTAGGTGCCATGCAGGTTGAGCATTCAGATTTTAATATTCAGTTACAACAACGCAATCTTGCATTGACTGTTCAAAGTGGTTCGCCCACAAGGGATACTTACAGTGAGGAGAAAATTGCGGAGTTGATACGGGAAATTGACCGTTGTATGAAATTGTTAAGTGCATAATCTCGTGAGCGAGAACACACTAAAAATAAAAGTTACCATAGCAAACAGGGCTTATCCTTTGACCATTAAAATGGAAGAAGAGGGTCAGATTAGAACTGCTGTGAAAACCATAAATGATGCTGTGACACGTTTTGAATCCCGCTATGCGGTGCAGGATAAGCAGGATGTACTCAGTATGTGTGCCTTACAATTGGCTTCAAAAGCTGAATTGGTTACGAAACAATCTCATGACGTTCAGTCTCAGATGAGCAAAGTGCTTGTCGATGTGGAAGCTGCCTTAGACGCAGCACTACAGGACTAATAAGTTTCCCATACTTGCTGTTTTTTGTGCTGAACTCAACGAGCACGTTGTTATGAGCCTGTCTTACAGCGTTACGAGCGGGCCGCACCTTGTGAAAGGGAGTTTACTCCAGTGGAAGGTCAAGACGTTGTAGAAGGTACAGATCCTGATTATTAGGAGTTTAGACAACATGCGCAGCAGGTATGGGTTTTTTTAAGAATACATAAACCATAAAGAAATGGTCACAACTATTATTACTGCTATTATATCTCTTGTTGCCGGTTTAGGTGGCGGATTTGTACTCTGGCAAAACACGCTCAAGAAAAAAGGAGTGTTGTTATTGGCAGAGTCGAAAAAAGAAGCAGAACAAATTAAAAAGGATAGGATCCTAGAAGCGAAAGAACGTTTCTTAAACCTTAAAGAAGAGCATGAGCGCGCTGTTATTAAGCGTGATCAAAAATTGGCCGAACGTCAAAATTCCTTTAGGGAGAAAGATGAACGCTTGAAAAAGAGCATTCAAGATTACCAGCGCGATAACCGTGATCTGGAGCGTGAACAGGAAAAAATTGCCAACAAGCAAGATTCTCTTGATGCTAAAAGTCGTGAACTTGATAAACTTAAGGAGAAGCATATCGCTGATCTGGAAGCATTGACGGGGATGACAGAGGAAGAAGCTAAGGAGCAAATGATCCAGGCTTTGAAAGACAAGGCCAAGCTTGACGCTCAAGCCTACATTCAAACTACCCTTGAAGAAGCAAAACTTACAGCTTCACAAGAGGCTAAGAAAGTAGTGATTCAGTCTATTCAGCGGGTTGCCGCAGAAAGTGCTATTGAGAATTCAGTATCTGTATTCAATATTGAAAACGACGATATAAAAGGAAAGATCATTGGGCGTGAGGGACGTAATATTCGCGCGATAGAAGCTGCAACTGGAGTGGAAATCGTAGTAGATGATACCCCTGAGGCTATTCTGTTAAGCTGTTTTGACCCTGTTCGCAGGGAGATAGCACGTCTATCGTTACATAAATTAGTTAGTGATGGACGCATCCATCCTGCTCGTGTAGAAGAGGTCGTTGAGAAGACGAAGCGCCAGATTGAAGAAGAAATCGCCCAGATAGGGAAACGGACAGCAATAGACCTTGGTATTCATGGATTGCATCCTGAATTGATCAAAACTATTGGTCGAATGAAATATCGTTCTTCTTATGGACAGAACTTATTGCAACACAGTCGCGAGGTCGCAAATTTATGCGCGATTATGGCATCTGAATTGGGTTTAGATCCAAAGGTTGCAAAACGTGCAGGTTTGCTGCATGATATAGGTAAAGTTCCACATGAGGAAACAGATCTACCACATGCTTTATTAGGTATGAAGTGGGCCGAAAAGTACGGAGAGAAACCAGAGGTATGTAATGCCATAGGTGCTCACCACGATGAAATTGAGATGACTTCTATGATCTCACCGATAGTTCAGGTTTGTGATGCCATTTCAGGTGCCCGACCTGGCGCTCGCCGTCAGATTGCGGAGAGTTACATCAAACGTCTTAAGGATCTTGAGAGCTTAGCTTACGACTTTGATGGCGTGACTAAGGCCTATGCGATTCAAGCAGGACGAGAGTTGCGTGTGATGGTTGAAAGTGAGAAGGTCAGTGATGCGATGGCGGCTCAAATTTCTTATGATATCTCACAAAAAATTCAAACTGAAATGACTTACCCTGGTCAGGTGCGTGTCACGGTAATTCGTGAGTTACGCGCTGTGAATATCGCGAAGTAATTAAACTAAAATGTTGCGGACGCAGAGCGTCTGTAACATTTTAGTCCTCCTAAAAAGTGCTCGCCCAGGCGAGCACTTTTTTTATGAGCTCATTTATTGCCTCCTCAGGCTTGTCGTGAAATGTGCCGTTCGCACGATTTGCAAGCAATGCGGAAAAGCTATATGCCTCGTGTCCTAAAAGATGTGCAAGCGCGTAAATTCCAGAAGTTTCCATCTCAAAATTTGTTACGTGGTGGTCGCCTATATGTATAGAAATCAGCTCATTTAGCGCCTTTGAAAATGTGCTTTTTAGTTTAATACTCCTTCCTTGAGGTGCATAAAACCCAGGAAGTGTGGCAGTAATGCCATGATGCAAACCCTCCCAATGTGCTTTTTTCGAATGTGGAGCGGGAATATAGAATGGATTTACTGGAGATGCTGTTATGTCTATACGCTTAAAGCTATGCTCGTAATAAGGCAGTAATGCGTCAAACGCTAATGCACCTTCGCTGACTAAGAGACTTCCTAATGGAATATCAGGATCTATAGCCCCACTAGTTCCAATTCTGATGATGGTTAGTTTTCGATGCTCTTTGTGGTTGATTCTTGTAACCGGATCAATATTCACAGCTGCGTCGAGCTCGTTAAGAACAATATCAATATTGTCAGTACCCATTCCTGTTGACATTACTAGAGCATCTTTTCCAAAAACATGACCACGAACCATTTTAAACTCTCGTCTGTTCTTTTCCCAAAGGATAGTGTCAAAATGAGCAGTCACGGAACCAACCCTGTCCGGGTCTCCAACTGTGAATACTAGATCGGGTATATCCTCACCTTTAAGGCCTAGGTGGTAAACACTACCGTCTGGATTTAGAATGAGTTCTGAAGGTGAGTATGGCATCATTGTGAAGTATCTTTAACAATTCAAAAGTACAGCTGAATAGTGAAAGCAGAGATTATAACGATAGGAGACGAGATTTTAATCGGTCAAATTGTTGATACAAATAGTGCTTGGCTCGGGCAAGTGCTGGGTGAAGAGGGGATAGAGGTAACGAGAATAAATAGCATCTCCGATACTGCAGAGGCCATTGTTGATGCTATAGACCATATTTATCTAGGTACAGAATTGGTGATCTTGACAGGCGGATTAGGTCCAACAAAAGACGATGTAACTAAGCAGACCTTGACCAAGTATTTTAATACTGAATTGGTATTTCGAGAGGATATTTGGCAACATATTGTCAAATTGTTTGACGGCTTTGGTCGATTACCGGTCGATCGTAACAAACTACAAGCCTTAGTTCCCGCTTCCTGTGAGGTACTATTTAACCATAAGGGTACGGCACCGGGTATGTTGTTTCGTAAAGGAAATGTCCGGATTGTAAGTCTACCTGGAGTTCCTTATGAGATGAAGGCCTTAGTTTCAGATGAACTGCTGCCGTTGTTACGAGAAGAGATTGACTATCAGATTCTGCACAAAACATTATTTGTAGTTGGAGTACCTGAAAGTGTGCTTGCTGACAAGATAGAGCCTGTAGATAATCAATTCGCTGCATCCGTTAATTTAGCTTACCTGCCACGTCCAGGAATGGTTCGTTTACGTTTAACGGCACGTGGTAAAAAAGATGACGATTTGTCTTCAGATATCACTGCTGCAACAGTGATATTAAGGACTGCTCTTGGTGATGATCTCATGGATGGGTCAAGCCAGCCTATAGAGCACTACGTAGGAGCACTACTTAGGGAAAAAGGATTGACTGTGGGTACCGCTGAAAGTTGTACAGGAGGTGGTATAGGCGCCGCCTTAGTAAGTGCTCCAGGATCCTCGGATTATTTCGAAGGAAGTATTGTTGCTTATTCCTATGGTATTAAGGAAACAATGCTTGGTGTTGACCATCAGGTTTTAGTCGAAAAAGGTGCGGTTAGTGAGGAAATAGTGCGTCAAATGTCGGAAGGTGCACGCAAAAGACTGGGTGTAGACTTCTCAATTGCGGTCAGTGGCATTGCAGGGCCAGGGGGTGGGACAGAGGATAAACCGGTGGGAACCAGCTGGATATCTGTTGCCGGTCCTCATAGAACTATTGCTGAAAAATTTGTCTTCGGAAAAGTACGTGAACGCAACATTCAGAAGACTATATTTGCCGCTCTAAACTTACTAGTTAAAGAAGTTGAAGATTATCCTTTAGGTTAGTTGCTCAATTGTATTAATTAGCGTAGTTTTGCAAACCATTTTGGTAGAACCCGGAAAAGATAAATATTATGTCACGTGTTTGTGATTTGACAGGTAAGAAAGCATTGACAGGAAATAACGTTTCCTTCTCTAACAAGAAGAACAAGCGTAAATTCAACGTCAACTTATTCACGAAGAAGTTTTACATTCCAGAAGAGGACCGTTGGGTCACTCTAAAGATTGCAGCTTCAACGTTGAAGACCATCAATAAAAAAGGTATCTCTGTTGTATTGAAAGATGCAGCTGCTAACGGATACATAGCTAAATAATTTAGGACATGGCTAAGAAAGGTAACCGCGTTCAAGTAATCCTAGAATGTACAGAGCATAAAGACTCTGGTATGTCAGGTACTTCTCGTTACATAACAACTAAGAACAAAAAGAATACGCCAGATCGTATGGAGTTGAAAAAATACAATTCTGTCTTGAGACGTATGACTGTTCATAAAGAGATAAAGTAAGATGGCTAAGAAAGTTGTAGCAACACTTAAGAGTAGTGACTCTAAACAGTTCACGAAAGTAATAAACATGACGAAAAACGCCAAGGGTGCATACTCTTTTGAAGAGCGTATTGTAGCAAAAGACGCTGCAAAAGATTTCTTGAAATAAGATTCGTCTTTAATCACGATATTTGAACCACTCTAGACCAGAGTGGTTTTTTTATATTATGTCATAAGCAACGATTATGAGTTTCTTTTCTAAGTTCTTCACTAGCGAAAAAAAAGACAACCTTGACAAGGGGTTGGAAAAAACCAGGTCTAGTGTATTTGAGAAAATCACTCGTGCTGTTGCTGGTAAGAGCAAATTAGATGAGCAGGCTCTCGATGAAATAGAAGAGGCCTTGATCATGTCCGATGTTGGTCTTGAAACCACTGTAAAGATTATTGATGCTTTAGAAGCCCGTGTCGCTCGTGATAAAGTCATGGGCGATGGTGAAATGATGTCCATTTTGCATGAAATCATTTCAGGTTTGATGCAACACACGGATGGATCTTGGGAAGACTTTGAGCTTCCTAAAACCAAAGGGCCTCATGTAGTAATGGTCGTGGGAGTCAATGGAGTGGGTAAAACCACAACCATAGGTAAGTTGGCTTTCCAATTCAAACAAAAAGGTTACAACGTCGTTCTCGGCGCAGCTGATACTTTTCGCGCAGCAGCTATTGAGCAATTACAGGTATGGGGTGATCGTACCGGTGTCCCTGTGATTAAGCAAATGATGGGTTCTGATCCAGCTTCAGTGGCATTTGATACCTTACAGCACGCAGTTTCCGTAGGTGCAGATCTATGTATCATAGACACTGCGGGTCGGTTACATAATAAAAAGAATCTCATGATTGAGCTCTCGAAAGTTCGTCGTGTTATGCAAAAAGTCATTCCGGGCGCTCCTCACGAGGTTCTTCTGGTCTTAGATGGATCTACGGGGCAAAATGCATTGCAGCAGGCTAAGGCCTTCGCAGAGGCTACTCAGATCACTTCACTAGCCGTCACTAAATTAGACGGTACAGCGAAGGGAGGGGTAGTGATTGGCATCTCCGATCAGTTGAATATTCCAGTAAAATTTATAGGTGTAGGTGAAGGACTAGAGGACCTTCAGTTGTTTAATCCTGAGGCCTTTGCTTCTAGTCTTTTTCAGAAATAAGCCATGCGTACAAGAAGTACTAAAAAGAATACAATCAACGTAGTTACACTAGGTTGTTCTAAGAACATTTATGATTCTGAGATCCTTATGGGTCAGCTGAAGGCCAATGGTAAAGAGGTCACTCATGAGGCGCCTGAGGAAGATGAAGGTAATATTGTAGTGATCAATACTTGTGGGTTTATTGACAATGCAAAACAAGAAAGTATAGACACCATACTGCACTATGCGGAAAAGAAAAAACGCGGTGAAATAGATCATGTGTATGTGACTGGATGCCTTTCTGAGCGGTACAAACCAGATTTAGAAAGTGAAATCCCAGATGTTGATGCTTACTTCGGGACCCGTGACATGCCTTTACTTCTTAAAACTCTTGGTGCGGATTACAAGCACGAACTGGTAGGGGAGCGTATGACAACGACCCCTAGACATTTCGCTTACTTGAAAATAGCCGAAGGGTGTGACCGTCCATGTAGTTTTTGTGCAATTCCCTTGATGCGAGGCAAGCACCGCTCTACGCCAATAGAAGATTTGGTGATAGAGTCTAAAAAGTTAGCAGCTAAGGGTGTAAAGGAATTGGTCTTGATCGCACAAGATCTAACCTATTATGGTCTTGATCTATACAAAGAGCGTAGGCTTGGAGCTTTGCTGAAAGAACTCATTAAAGTAGAAGGTATTGAATGGATCCGCCTTCATTATCTCTTCCCTACAGGGTTTCCAGAAGATGTGCTAGATATTATTCGCGAGGAGCCTAAGGTTTGTAATTATATTGATATTCCTTTGCAGCACATCGCTGATCCTATACTCAAGAGTATGCGTCGTGGTACTACAAAGGCAAAGACGGATGCATTGTTAGATAAAATGCGCATGAAGGTTCCCGGAATCACCATTCGTACTACATTAATTGCGGGTTATCCAGGGGAAACAGAGGAGGACCATCAAGTGGTATTAGACTGGGTTTCAGCGCAGCGCTTTGACCGTTTAGGGGTCTTTGCCTATAGCCATGAAGAGAACACGCATGCTTTTAATTTAGAAGACGATGTGCCTGCAGAGGTTAAGCAACAGCGTGTAAATGAGATCATGGCTCTTCAGATGGACATCAGTCGTGAACTCAATGAGCAAAAAATTGGGCACAACTTTAAAGTATTGATTGATCGTAAAGAAGGAAACCACTTTGTAGGACGCACTGAGTTTGATTCTCCAGATGTGGATAATGAGGTACTGATCCCTGCTGAAGATATATACCTGAAAGTTGGAGACTTCTGTCAAGTAGAGGTGGTGGAAGCCCATGACTACGATTTGATCGCTAAGGTTATTGATTAGTCAGTTGCCTAGATGTTAAAAAAAAAAAGAGGCCTAGAGGCCTCTTTTTTTTTGGTTTAACGGTGACAAAATAGCCGGTTGAGCTATTCACATCTATTGTTTATACTTCACTAATTGGAGTGGTTAAATTTCTATTACACTGCTGTTAGTTCCGTTATATTTGTGTAGATGCATAAAAATAACAAGCTTAAATCCGTTTTTACCTTTGCGATTTTCCTTCTCGCTCATGTCCTCTATGGCAGTGATAGTACGCTTGTTCATTCAGATGCATTAGACTGGACTATAGAGCGGCAAGCAGGGACTTTTGAGCCTGCAGGTTGGAGTTGTTCGGAGTTACCTGCGCTTACAAGAGTGCAAGGGGTGCGCATGGGGCTTACTGTAGATGAATTTGTAGACGAACGTTTTGATCCTGTTAAAGGTAAAATGGCTGCTGCGCAATACTACGGGAATACACTTAAGCTTCATAGGATGAAGGAACTGGTATCTAATCAAGGAGGTTTACTCTTGTCAGATATAGCTGCAGAGGCTGGTGTTCCGCTGAGGCTCATTGAAAGCAATAACCCACACTTAAGACGAGATATACTTCCTATTGGATCAGTTTTGTACGGAGTTGATGCTGTTTTTCCCTCAGAATTGATCTCAGAATTGGCAGCTAAACAAGTGGTTTACAATGAAGCATTGGTTGTACAATATGAACGAAGAAGGAAACAGATTTTATCTTTTATGCCCGACCCTTCCACTCATAGCGCTAGTACCTATACAGTGCGCAATGGCGACTATTTAGGAAGGATCAGCGCGAAGACCGGTGCAAGTCTGGAGGAGTTAAGAAAATGGAATAGAATAAATGGAAATACCATTTACGCCGGACAGCGACTAACCATTTGGATACCAAAAAGTAAAACGCCTAAGCCATCAACTATTGCTGTCGTTGAGCCATTGCTTGAAGAGAACGTAGCGAAAAAGGAACTGGCGAGCATTCAGAATAATGATTATGTCACTTATGAAGTAAAGTTAGGAGATACGCTGTGGGGGATCGCTCAGAAATTTCCTGGTGTAAGTGCTGATAATATAAAATCTTGGAATAAAGTTGATCTGCTGATTAAGGCTGGTGAGAAATTAAAGATCAATACCCAGACCATATCTGATTATTCTCCGGAAAAGTACCCTAGCACGTTGTGAAATGAATAAACCGGGCCAATTCTTCGCCTTTTTAATTGCAATAGGGTTTACCGTCTTTTTGTTCAGTCTTTTCTCGCCCAAAGAAGCGATTAAATTAGGGCCTTTTGAGTTGAGTTACTACAAACCATCAGAGTTATTAGGTTCATTTTGGTTAGAAGACGCCTTTGCCAGTGATACAGGGGTACTGAACTTGAAAAACTTAACCATAGATACCCTATTATCTGATCAAGATGTTACTTTTTCTGAGTCTGCTATTCATAACTCACTTCCCACCAAAATGCAGGTGCCTCCAACAAAACTTGATACAAGCATTCAGGTAGTTGATGTGGCCACCTTTTCGTCATTTTTCGAGGCTTTGAAAATCATGAGTAATGATCCTAACGAACGAGTACGAGTTATTCATTATGGAGACTCGCAACTGGAAGGTGACCGCATTACCATGCAGTTGCGTGATGCCCTTCAAAAAAAATATGGCGGTTATGGTTTTGGTTATGTGAGTCTAAGTCCATTGGTAGCTCCTTCATCACTAGCATTTTCTCAAGAGGAAGGGTTGTTACGTAAAACAGTTTTTGGTCGCAGAGACACCTCTGTTAAAGACATGCGCTATGGGCACTTGGCCTCCTTTACTGCTTTGAGTGAAAATGAACAGGGTGGATTCGAAGGAAGTGTCGTTTTAAACAAACGGAACTGGGGTTTTACAAGGGCCCGCAATTACAGCACGTTAAAACTTCATATGGATGCCTCTGCTCCAGTGAGGGTATCGTTTAGTGTGGAGGATACTATATACTCAACACGTATTTTCCCAAACGGTGAATGGACCCTTGGGTTAGATGTTCCCTTAGTTGATGAATTTTCCATGCACATTGAAAGCAGTGCACCAGCTAGAATTTTTGGATGGAGTTTTGAAAGTCCAACAGGTGTTCACGTAGATAACGTGGCGATGCGGGGTGCTTCGGGAATGATATTTACCAAGCTAGATGAAGTCCAACTACAAAAATCTCTTCAGCGTGAGGCATATACTTTGATCATCATGCAGTTTGGTGGTAATGCAGTACCGTATTTAAAGGATGAGGCTCACGCAAAGAGATTCGCGCGTTCCATAGGACGCCAATTAGACCAAATGCAAAAACTTTATCCATCAGCTGCGTTACTTTTTATAGGTCCATCAGATATGTCAAGGAAAGAGGGTATTGCGATGGAAAGCTATCCCCTTATTCCCGTATTGAAAACTGCTTTAAGGAAAGAGGTTCTTTCAAGAGGAGCTGGATATTGGGACTTGTTTGATGTTATGGGCGGTGAAGGCTCCATGGTGGATTGGGTAACTCAGGAACCTGCATTTGCGGTGAAAGATTATATACACTTTACGCCAAAAGGAGCCAGTTGGGTGGGCAGTAGGTTGGCACAGGAATTATCACAACTTCAATTGCGCTATCATGCCCTGAGGATAGAGCAGACAATGAAACAAGGAACAGGGACTCAAATACCATCGCCATGAAACTAATTCCGGCCGCGATTATACTATTACTGGGTTCTCTGGGTGTCCTTTCCGCTCAAGAGGAAATGGGCGCTATTGCCCTCAGATATCCATTCTTAGATACGTCTAAAAATCATATAGAGTTTTATGGAAAGCGAGAAGGAATGGAAAAATTCTATCAAAAATTAGATAAGGTAATTTTCGATAATGAAGGAAAGGTGAATATTGTTCATGTGGGAGGGTCTCACGTTCAAGGTGGTACTTTGAGCCATACGTTAAGAACCAACCTTGGACAATTAGCACCAGATCTACAGATAGAGCGAGGTTTTTTCTTCCCGCATAAATTGGCAAATACGAATATGCCCAGCAACATCTATGTTAGGAAGATAGGTGCATGGGAAGGGTGTAGAAATAGTATTCTAAGAAATAATTGTCCTTGGGGTTTAAGTGGTATAGATGCTGTAACAAGAGAGGAAGATGCGGGATTTATCCTGCAAAGCTTCAGGGATCGAGGAGATGCTTATAGTTTTACTGAGCTGAGAATTTTTGAGCATATGTATTCTAATACAATGAAGCCCATTTGCATTCCTTCGCCGGATTCTATATGGATAGATTCTGTTGCAGGAGTACGTAGATGGTTTTTCAAGGAACGTATAGATTCAGTTTCCATAACTTTTCAACTCCTAGACGACCAGGAGCCACTTTATACCCTACAAGGAGTTCAAATGGTTAGGGAAGAAAGTGGATTAGTCTACCATGCCTTGGGAGTGAATGGAGCCTCTACTAAGAGCTTTTTAAGAAGCGAAAACTTCATTGAGCAAGGCAGGTATATTTCACCAGATTTAGTAATTTTTGGCTTGGGAATTAACGATGCCTACAAACCAGATGATGAATGGTGTCCCCAGGAGTACAAAGAGCGTTATGACACGTTAGTTGATTGGTTCAGGACCATCAACCCAGATTGTGAGTTTATCTTCATGACCAATAATGACAGCTACGATAAGCGTCAGGCGCCTAACGAGCATGCCTTAGATGTTGTAGAAGTTATGAAACAGCTCAGTAAAGACCACGATACAGGTTTTTGGGATTTGTTTGGGGTAATGGGCGGCCTTAACTCTGTGGCGATATGGGAGGAGCATGGCTTAGCTAAGCCCGATAAGATTCATTTTTCCAGAACGGGTTACCGTTTAAACTCTGACCTATTATTTTGGGCATTTTGGGAGGATTATGAGCGACATTTAAAACATCTTGCAAATTGATGGACTGGAGCATCATAGAACAGTGGTTCACCTACCAAGAGAACAGCCCGTTGTTATTTACACAACGTTACTTCTGGGTGTTTTTTGCTTTTGTGATGGGTGGCTTCAGCTTAGTATATAAGCACACAGCTCGTCGCAATGTCTTTCTATTTGCGGTGTCTTTATTTTTCTATTACAAAACGAGTGGTTTTTACTTTATAATCCTCCTGTTCAGTACGGTGGTTGATTTTGTAATTGGATGGGCAATTTATACCAACAAGGTTAAATGGCAGCGTCAATCCCTTGTGGCACTATCTGTATTGGTAAATCTAATGGTCTTAGGTTATTTTAAGTATGCCTATTTCGTTGTAGATTTTTTACATGACCTCACCGGTATCGAACTTACTGTGATTAACTCTTTTGCCCTCTGGACGAACCAAGTAGTTGGGACAAACTTCGTATTTGAGAATATATTACTTCCTGTAGGTATCTCATTTTTCACATTTCAAACCATTTCCTATAGCGTGGACATCTATAGGGGACATGTCAAGCCTGTGAGAAATATTTTGGACTTCGGATTTTATGTCAGCTTCTTCCCTCAGCTTGTCGCTGGACCTATTGTGAGGGCATCAGAATTTATTCCACAGATACACCAGCCATATCAGTTGTCTAAGCAACGCGCGGGACTTGCAGTTTTCTGGATTTTAAATGGATTGCTAAAAAAGCTATTTCTTGCTGATTATCTAGCTGTTCAATTTATAGACCGAGTCTTTGATAACCCTCAGCTTTACAGTGGTTTTGAAACGATTAGCGCCCTGTTCGGATACTCATTGCAGGTATATGCGGATTTCTCGGGCTATACCGATGTAGCCATTGGTATAGCTATGCTCCTCGGATTTACGCTCCCTAAAAACTTTAATAGCCCTTATAAGGCCTCTTCTGTGGCCGATTTTTGGCGAAGATGGCACCTCTCTCTATCGACTTGGTTAAGAGACTATCTATATATCCCACTTGGTGGCAATAGAAAAGGGTCAATAGCTTCCTACGTTATTGTGTTTATCTTCTTTGTCATGATCGCTCTGATTGTAGGTAACTCATTACTGACGCTTATACTTTCAGGCATTTTTGCACTGGGCTCCTTTGCTATGCGTTACAGCCCTGTCGTCGCAAAGTGGGTGAATACCAATATAAACCTCATGCTGACCATGATTCTTGGGGGGCTCTGGCACGGAGCATCTTGGAACTTTGTTACCTGGGGAACGTTGAATGGTATCGGACTTGTGGTTTATAAAAACTGGAAAAAAGTATCTCCCTGGGCAGATAAGAAAAAATGGTACAATCGCGCTATTGGACTGATTCTTACATTGACCTTTATCACATTCACGCGTGCATGGTTCCGCTCTCCAACTTGGAATGGTGCGATTGAATTATTGACTAAAATCACCAATGATTTTGGGATGGATACTGTTGCGGGGGTGGTTACAGGTAATTGGAAATTTTTCGCTGTGATGCTTTTGGGATATATAATCCATTGGATTCCTGGACGCTATAAGTCACAGTTGCAATACAAAGTGGCTCATGCTCCCGTTTGGATACTTTACGTGCTCGTCCTTGCATCCACTTTGGTAATCTATCAAATTCTTAGTGCTGAGGTCCAGCCATTTATTTACTTTGCTTTCTAGGCCAGTCTTCTTATCTTGATAAGGATAGAAACCAACCCATGAATCGTAAACTTATCATTGCTCCTGCAATTATCACTATTGTTTTTCTCCTCCATAGCGCTTGCGCTGTTCAGGAAGAAATCTCCGGTCCTATTCTTGTCGAGTTACACCATAGCAACGAGCGGATCAGTTTACGTGGCTTACACGCCACAGATGATACAGTGGTTATTGTTGGAGGGAGTTCAGGTAACATAGGCATAAGCACCGACGCAGGACTGCATTGGTCTTTTACTACAATAGTAGGTGCAGAACAAAGCCAATTCAGGTCAGTTTGGGCACATGATTCACAACATTTTATTGCTGTCACTGCCGGCGCTCCGAGCTATATTTATTCTTCGCGAGATGCGGGTGCGAATTGGTCTAGAGTCTACTCCGATACGTCAGAACATACTTTTTTAGACGGCATTGTCTTCCTCAGTGATCGTGTTGGTTATGTGTTTGGAGATCCAGTCGATGGCCATTTTATGTGGTTAGAGACTGTTAATGGTGGGGATACGTGGACCTCGGGAATTGGTCCTGAATCTATTGATGGTGAGGCTGGTTTTGCAGCGAGCGGTTCAGCAATTACTTATGGTTATGGGATAATTTCCATAGTTACTGGTGGCAGTGTCTCTCGTATGCATACTTCTTCCGACAGCGGAAAGACTTGGTTGACTGATTTTATTGAATTACAACAAGGTTTGCCTAGCCAGGGTGCTTTCGCACAGGTTTGGGAGGGAACAAAGTTGTATATCGTAGGTGGTGATTACATGATGGATTCAGACACTTCAAATACAGCCATTATTATAGACTTGGCCACTGGTGAGCAGGATGACGCCACACTACATCTCTTGAGCGGTCTACCCTATACAAGCGATGTTGCTAGTGACGGCCGGTACATTTATTTCTCAGGGACTAAAGGAGTCCGAGCACTAGATACAGCATTACACATCGTCGATACCTCAGCAATGCATGCCTTAGCCTACAGTGGGAAGTATGTTTTCTCAAGTGGTCCGAATGGTCGTATTTCGCGTATATATACCGGGGATGAGGCCGGCCTAAAAGCCTTACTTGAAAAAGTAAAAAATGCCAGGAAAGAATAATATTAATATGTATTTTCTCGGAACACTGCGCTAAGCGCAGTGCCGTAATAAAAGCAGTGAATGGATTTTAAAGCCACCCCAGTTGAATATAAGAATATAGCCACAGCTATGGGATTCTCTCCCATGGCAAAAGCGAACCTCGCGGAGGTATATCGCATTGCCCAAAAATGCGGTGCAGATATGTTTGTTTTTCATATAGGCCTATGGAGTGATCAATGTGAGGCTACGTATACCTCCTTCTTGAAGGACCTGTCTATTCCTAAATCAGGAATAACCTTGGTGTCGAAGAACGGTGACCCTAAAGTGGAGCTGTTGAGCTTGTGCGCCGAAAACAAAATAGATCTACTGGCATTGGGAGCCTTGACAAGAGAGAAAATGTTTAAGGTTTTTAATGTGAGTATTGCGCGTGACGTCTGTAGAAAGGCAGACGTTAGTCTACTACTTCTTACGAATAGCATGGTGGAAGGAAGAGTATGTGAACGCATCGTAGTCAATGGATCCGATCACCCTAAAACCCCAGATACCTTGGCCACAGCAGTTTGGTTGAGTTCGAAACTAGGGAGTCGTGAATTATATGTGGTGGATGAGCTTAATGAGAAGTCTCTCGTTCATCCAGATGATGACAAGAGTCAGCTGAACGGTACGAGAAAAAGAAAGCAAATTGAAAGAGAGCAGCATGGGCGTATTGCCAAGCTGCTATCATGCTGTTCAGTACATAAAGATTTAGAAATCAAAGAACAACATGTCTTCGGTAAACCGGGATATACGATTGCTCACTATGCTAAAGTGAAGAGAGCAGATTTGTTAATCGTGAATTCCCCAGATACCAAATTAGGTCTATTTGATCGAATTTTTAAGCATGATTTAGAATATATATTGTCCGATTTACCGACGAACCTCCTCATTGTACACACCACTAAAACCTTGCGTCATGCATAAGCCTAGTAGTGGTTTCAAAGGATTTATAGAAAACTGGCAAGCTGATCTTAAGGCGGGATTTGTTGTTTCACTTGTTGCATTGCCTATTTCAATTGCGCTTGCTCTTGCTTCTGGCGCTCCTGCAATTGCGGGTTTGATTTCCGCAGTAATTGGCGGCATTCTAGTAGCTCACCTGGGTGGGTCTTTTGTTACCATCACAGGTCCTGGAAATGGTTTAGCCGTAGTTACATTAGGTGCCATAACCACACTTGGAGGAGGAGACATGCTCGCGGGATATTATATGGCTCTTGGTGCTATAGTCGTTAGTGGTGGACTATTATTCCTATTAGGTACCGTAAGACTAGGGGTGTTGGCGGATCTATTTCCTACCTCTGCGGTTCAGGGAATGCTTGCTGCTATAGGGATCATTATACTTGCTAAACAAAGTCATGTGATGATCGGTACTCTATCTCCAGAAAGTTCGGAACCTATTCCGCTTCTCTTTGAATTTTTGGTTTCGCTTAAGGGATTGATTTCAGCGGATATGGATATAATCAAAGTAGCTGCTATGGGTATTGGGAGTTTAATCTTTCTTATCTTATTCTCTAAGATACGTTTAGGGTGGATGCATACTGTTCCAGCGCCTTTGTGGGTCGTTGTGATTGCGGTAGGAATTCAAATGATTGGTACCAAAATAAATGGTGACACCTTTTTTACCGAAGAGTATCTGGTAAATATTCCTGCAGATTGGATGTCGTCGTGGAGGCTGCCAGATTTCTCAGGTATAAAAGAAGGATCCTTCTGGACAGCTGCAGTAACCCTGACTTTTATTGCTTCTATTGAGAGCCTACTCTCCATCAAAGGAATGGATCGTTTGGATCCCTACAAGAGAAAATCTAACGTGAACAAAGATTTGAGAGCCCTTGGTATTGCCACGGCAGTTTCAGGAATTTTAGGAGGCCTCAGTGTGGTAACCGTTATTGCGCGAAGTTCTGTGAATGTTAGTAATGGTGCAAAGACACGTGCTGCAAATTTCTTTCATGGCATCCTTATCCTAATATTCATTTTGTTTTTACGATCGCTATTGACTCAAATACCTCTTCCTGCACTTGCCGCAATACTGGTGTTCACTGGTTATAAGTTGCTGAATCCTAGTCAGTTTAGTCGTATAGCTGATGTAGGTCTGGAGCAATTGTTTTTGTTCTTCTTTACACTCTTCGCAACCTTGATTTACGGATTGATTTTTGGTATTGCCTTAGGTATGCTTGTCACCCTTCTGGTTCAATTTGTCATGACTCGATCTGGAATGGACATCTTGAGGTATCTAAGCAGACCTAATACACTTCTTTATGAAGAGGAAGACCAGAAGTTTATTTTGAATATTAATTACTTCTCTAATTTCCTGAACTATCCCAGGTTAAAAAGTAAGTTAGATAGTGTTCCGCCAACATCCACATTAATAGCTGATTTTTCAAATTCTTCATTTGTGGATCATACAGTTATGGAGCATTTGGCTGGCTATATTGAGCTTTTTGAACAAAAGGGAGGCAGTCTTGAGTTAGTAGGTTTAGACATGTCCGCAGCGTCAGCTACACATCCATTGGGTGTACAATCCAAAGCGAATAAACCAGGTTCGCTTTTAGGAGGACTGAGGCGTAATTCAGGGACAGCTAGACTTAGTGCAAAGCAGGAAAAATTAAGTGAATTTTCCGTAATGAATGGAATGAATTTTACGTCATGGCCTACGCCGGACTGGGATGCGAAATTGGACCAATTCAATTATTTTAAATACCGTAGAATTGATTATACAACTAATTTATTGGCACATCATTCTCGTCAATTATTCGCTATTGAAGTGAGTTCGCATAGTGGTGAATTTATCATGAAGGATAGCCAGCAACTCGCGTGTGTGGTGTGGGAGCCGCAAGGAGTGGAGTTGCCAGAATTTGTACTAGACAGGGAACGAATTTTTGAGCGATTGGCCCACTTTGCTGGGGTTAAAGATATTCTCACTGGACAAGTTAAATTTGATCAGCGTTTCGCCCTTAAGGGTTCTAATGCAAAGGCAATACGTTCATTTTTCACCAAGGAGTGTACAGACTTCTTGATGAGTAACCCATCGTTTCACATGGAGAGTAATGGCACTGCTTTATTGATTTTCCATAAAGAACGCGTGGCAAGCGTAGAAGAGTTCAAATTGATGATTAATTTCGCATTGGATTGGGCGGAACAAATGAGTAATCCATCCGTTTGAGAAGAACCACAGAAAAGTGCTGTTATTGACTGCAATAGCAATTCAAACTTATAGTTAACACCTACCAGAGACAATCACATGAGTAACGATTTGAAATCAACAGCATTAGAGCAAATTCATATAGATTTAGGAGCTAAGATGGTTCCTTTTGCAGGTTACAATATGCCTGTTCAATACAGTGGTTTGAAGCTAGAACACGCTGCAGTACGTGAAGCAGCAGGAATGTTCGACGTCAGCCACATGGGTGAGTTTTTTGTAACAGGACCAGATGCTCTGTCTTTTTTACAAAAAGTCACCACTAATGACGTGAGTAAGCTCATCCCTGGAAAGATTCAATACAGCTGTATGCCAAACGAGTCTGGTGGTATAGTAGATGATTTACTCGTGTATTGCTTTTCAGCAGAGCATTTTATGCTCGTAGTTAATGCATCTAACTTGGATAAAGATTGGAATCATTTACAAAGCTATACTAAAGGCCTTGATGTAGTGCTTGTCAACGACAGTGATAAGTATAGTTTACTCGCTGTTCAAGGACCCAAAGCGACATTACTCCTTCAGAAACTTACGAATGAAAACCTGAGCGAGATTAAGTATTACAATTTCATTATCGGTGAGCTTTCTGGTGTGAGTGATGTGATCATTTCGGCAACCGGCTACACTGGATCTGGTGGGTTTGAATTATACGTATATAACGACCAAGCTGAGAAACTTTGGCATGACGTGATGAAAGCAGGAGAGGAATTCGGTTTACTTCCTGCAGGTCTGGGTGCAAGAGATACTTTGCGCTTGGAGATGGGAATGTGTCTGTACGGTAATGATATCGATGATTCTACTAGTCCCCTGGAAGCGGGCTTAGGATGGATTACTAAGTTCACTAAAGATTTTATTTCCTCGGATACCTTTGCACAACAAAAGGAGCAGGGGATTAATCAAAAATTAGTTGGATTCGAAATGATTGATCGTGGTATTCCACGTCATGGCTATGAAATAGCGAATTTACAGGGATCTATCATTGGAAGAGTTACTTCAGGGACAAACAGTCCGTCTACAGGCAAGAATATTGGTATGGGCTATGTTCCTATTGAGTTTGGAGTGGTAGGAAGCGAATTTGCCATAGTCATAAGAAACAAGCATATTAAAGCCACCACGGTGAAACTGCCTTTTTACAAGAAGTAAAAAGGATATAGGCATTTCTATTTGTTGTTAAAGATTACTGCATCAGTGTATTGCGCTTGCTGCCATGTAAAATCAGTATTAATTTTTCACAAGAGGTATAATTAAGGTATTGTGGTTACACTTTCCTAATAGACCTTTACGCATTGAAAATAACTACCCATGAAACTAGATAAACTTGACAAACAAATTTTACAATTTCTAGTCAAGGACGCGCGCAAGCCCTTTACTGAGATAGCTAAAGATTTGATGGTCAGCCCTGGAACGATACACGTCAGGGTTAAGAAAATGGAGCAGATGGGTGTGATCAAGAGCACTTCTATCTCCGTTGACTATGCCAAACTTGGATTTGGGTTCATAGCCTATGTAGGTCTGTTTACAACAAGATCTTTAGCATCCCCTGAAATCATTGTGAAACTTCGTGAGATCCCGGAGGTCACGGTGGCTCATTTAGCCACCGGTAAGTATGGCATTTTCTGTAAAATAAGATGCAAGGATGCCTCTCATGCAAAAGATGTGATTTTCAAAATCAATGATGTAGAGGGTGTTGAAAATACAGAGAGCATGATCAGCCTGGAAGAGAGTATAAATTCCAACGCTGGACTCATGCAGCTTTTTATCAATGAGTAAACAGTAAATTTGTAACAAACTAAAAGGGGCTATTTCCATGATGGAAATAGCCCCTTTTAGTTAATCATCTCAGGTATGTAACTTAATAATATGCGGGACGCCTCACGCCGCTAAAGTGCTTAGCTAAACGCAAAACTTGTCTACTGTATCCGTATTCGTTGTCGTACCAAACGTAAACGACGATAGATTTTCCATCTAAAGAGATCTGCGTTGCGTTGACATCAAAGATACTGGGACAAGGATTGCCTACAATATCGCTCGATACCAGCTCGTTAGAGCTATTATAGTGAATTTGCTCCACCAGGGCACCATTCAGTGCAGCCTCCTTCATTGAAATGTTAAGTGCATCTAAAGAAGTTGCGTTGTCAAGCTGTAGATTTAGAATGGCTAGTGATCCATTTGGCACAGGTACCCTAATGGCACTTGAGGTTAGTTTTTCTCCTAATCCAGGTATACACTTATCTACAGCTTTACCCGCACCGGTTTCAGTAATAACCATATTCATTGCTGCCGCACGTCCTCTACGGTATTTGCTATGCATGTTGTCTACTAGATTTTGGTCGTTTGTGTAGGCGTGTATAGTCTCTAAATGTCCTCTTTCAATTCCGTAAGTATCATTAATTACTTTTAAGACAGGTGAAATAGCATTTGTGGTACAACTTGCGGCACTAATTATCTTATCCTTTTTACGATCAATTGTATGCTGGTTAACACCATGTACAATGTTCTTCATTTCTTTACCCGGCGCAGTGAGTAGTACTCTTTCAATTCCCTTGCCGTCAAGATGTTGACTTAAGGCAGTGTGGTCTCTGAATGCTCCTGAATTATCTATAAGCAAGGCATTACTGATTCCATACTCAGTATAATCTGCCGTTTTGGGATCTGGAGTAGCAATAAAGTATACGGGTCTCCCATTAATGATTAGAGCTAGGTTTTGCTCGTCCACTTGAACACTTCCTGAAAACTCTCCATGCACGGAATCAATTTTCAATAGTGATGCACGCTTGTGCAGACTTTCGGAATCAATTTTCCTTACGGCAACCGCTCGCAGTCTTAATTGTTTTCCACTTCCTTCCTGGGCAATGAGTTCTCTTGCGAGCAGTCTGCCAATCCGCCCAAACCCAAAAAGGACAACATCCCGAGGTTGTTGCTTTTGAGTTTTAAAAAATTCACTCATGTTGTTAATGATAAACTCTTCACAGCTTTGTTCTGTGGAGGTCCAATCATGAGTTAATCGACCAATATCTAGCCTTGCATATTCAATAGCCGTTTTTTTAAGGGTTTGAAGCATCTCGAGGGAGTCCTCGATGTTGATACTCTTTCCGACAAAATCTTTGGCGTATTGATGTAGTTCTAAAACTTGGCTAGCGCTGGTGTCAATGAGCTTATTTCTGAACATGACAATCTCGATACCTCGGTCGTAAAATAATTCATGAACACAAGCACTTAGGTCAACAGCAAGTCGTTCATTACGAATTCTTGCGGCTACTTTTTGGGAATACTCTTTTTGAGCAATCATAGGATAAAATTGGTGGTTCTCTCGTAAAGTTACATAAGATATACACCGTAAAAATAACATTTTTCACATTTTAAAATACACTTATTCAGGTGGTTAGTCCTTGAATTGGGTGTGTATTTCATACACTTAGCACACTAATGATTTCATATTTTTGATCTCCGTAGAGAAAAGTAATATACTGTAGGCCAGAGATGCAGCATAACCCATAACTTTAACTCCTTTAATCCTGGTATATCATTTCATGTCAACAACGTTCTTCAAATATCATGGCGCCGGAAACGACTTTATCTTGTTTGATAATCGCTCCTCTGTTGTTTCCCTCACTCGTTTGGCTATCGCGGGATTGTGCGATAGAAGGTATGGGATAGGGGCGGACGGCTTGATGCTTCTCGAAAAGCCCAAGGTTGAAGGTGATCAATTTTACATGACTTATTTCAATTCAGATGGTCTACAAAGTTCAATGTGTGGTAACGGAGGTCGTTGCATAGCGCTCTTCGCAAAGGATCTTGGATTTACAGATGTCATTCTAAAGTTTCACGCAATAGATGGCGCGCACTGGGCTAAAGTAAGCGGTAATTCAGTTGAATTAGCTATGAGTAGTGTACTAGCGATAGAGCAAAAATGCGATGGTTATTTTGTGGATACGGGTTCGCCTCACCATGTAGAATGGTCTTCGCACGATAATGATTTTCTTGATAAAGCCAGGACAAAACGGAATGAATACGGTACGACAGGTGTAAATGTCAATTACCTAGAATATAAAAATTCGGTCCTTCATATAAGGACTTTTGAACGCGGCGTAGAAGATGAAACACTCGCTTGTGGAACAGGAGCAGTGGCTGCGGCAATGGTAGCAGTGAGTCAAGGAAGGGCAACATCACCTGTAACCCTTCAGGCTCAGGGTGGACAACTGACCGTATCATTCGAGGGAACAGGACCTTTTGAAAATGTAATTCTTCAAGGACCTGCTGAATTTGTGTTTAAAGGTACTGTTGATTTATGATTAAGGTTGAAGGAATAGGATACCTAAGGGCACCAGAAATATCAGATTTGAACGCTCTCTATACATTAGAAAATTCGCCGGATTTATGGTATTTAGGATATTCTAAAGAACCATGGAGTAAAGCAGTATTGCAGCGTTACCTGGTAAACCAACCAGGCTCTTTAGTACGAGATGGCCAACTCCGTTTGATCTTAGATCATGATGGAGAACTGATCGGAGCATTTGATCTTTATGATTACGATCCTTTCGCTCGCAAGGCAGGCGTGGGTTTAGTACTGAGTCCCGCGCATAGGGGAAAAGGTTGGTCTTCCTTAGCATTGAAAGCTTTTGAAAGTTATGCTTTTGGAACCTTAGGGTTGAACAGTCTGTTTGCTATAGTTCCTTCAAAAAATATCCCATCTCAATCCTTATTCTCTTCGGGGTCTTACAAACTTGTAGGGGAATTAGCAGACTGGGTAATGCGTGACGCAAAAATGGAGAGTGCATTGTTTTACCAGAAAGTATTGAAATGAAAAAGGGCATTGTATTGTTGTTTGGGATCTTGGTTCCTTCAGCACTTATCTATATGGTTTTGCTTGGCTACGGAGTTTTATTCGAGCCAAACGTTAATAAAGATGTAGCCCCGTATACCTTGTATGTTAAACAAGGTATAGATGTATACGATGTTTATAACCAGCTATTAAATGACGAAGTTTTAAACAAACCAGAGGGTTTTCTTTTGATAGCAGACCGCAAAGGCTTGGAATATCCTAAATCAGGATACTATATTATTACAGAAGGCATGTCAAGTAATAGTGTCGTTAATATGTTCATGGCTGGTTTACAAACTCCGGTAAAGGTCACCTTTACCCGGGCTTCTTCGTTAGCTGAAGTGGCCGGTAAGCTCGCTCAACAACTAATGCAAGACAGCTCTAGTATTTTACGAGCATTAGAGGTTCCTCGAAAAGGTTGGGAAGGAAATATGAGTTTAGGTGCGTATCTACCCGATACTTATGAGTTCTTCTGGAATGCTACGCCAGAGACTATTGCAGAGAAAATCTATCAAAATACGATAGAGTTTTGGACACCTTCACGTATTTTACTCGCACAGGAATTGGGTCTCACCCCGTCAGAATTAGGCACGTTAGCTTCCATCGTAATGAAGGAGAGCCATAAATCAGAGGATCGGCCATTGGTAGCAAGATTGTATTTGAATAGATTAGATAAGGGGATGAAATTACAAGCGGATCCTACTGTGATCTATGCATTGAAGCGTAAATCTCCTGGACTTCAGGTTAGAAGAGTGCTGCGCAAGGATTTGAAAATAGAGGATCCATTCAACACCTATTATATAAAGGGTTTACCTCCAGGTCCAATCTGCGTGCCTGAAAAAGAGGCACTCTTAGCTGTTTTAAACGCCCCTTCTCATGAATACCTCTATATGTGTGCTGATCCGGATAAAATAGGCTATCATGCGTTCGCTAGGAGTTATAAAGAGCATTTACGGAATCAACAGAAGTGGACTAGATATTTAAATAGACAAAACATATATAGATAAATAAAAATACCGAGCCAGAGGCTCGGTATTTTTATTTTATCTACTAACCTAGCTGTGTATTTATTTTTATGGGAAGGTCATAAAAAAAAACACCCCCGCCTCTCCTAAGAGATAGCGAGGGTGAAAAAAAAGCGATTGTTAAGACTTACTCGACAATCAGTCGCTGTACGTCAGTTCCTGAAGGAGTGATTGCTTCAACTAGATACAAACCAGATGCCCATCCAGTAGTCTCTATTTGGAATGTATTTATGCCTTCATTACCGTGAAGGTTCATGGTCGTCATCAATTGACCTTGTATATTTCTGATGGTAATCAGTATGTCGGCTTCTTGTTGGAAGGAGATAGGTAATTGCGCCATACCTGAAGTAGGATTTGGATGGATGTTTCCCACCCCAATATGATACTCTAGTTCTTCCTCGCCAATCACATAAACCTTTGTATTATCAACAGCCTTGTAGAAACAGAAATCATCAATTCCCCATCCTGCCTTGTTGATGGTTTCATCAGATCCAAAACGGAATCTAAATATGGCATTACGCGCAGTGTCAACACCCATGTTTATGCGGGCTTGTTCCCAACCGTTACTAACACCAGTCCATCCCGGTTTGTAAACATCTAATGATGTTATGAAAGAGGTATTAAACCAGGTAGCACCAAATAAATTTGTTCCTACAGTATGCCAACTTACACCTCCATCAAAAGTGATATCTATTGACCCACCATCATGGTAAAGTTCAGTAGAAAAAGCATGCATGAATTCGTAGGTATAAACCTGACCAGAATCTAACTTAAATACAGGAGTAAATAAGGAAGACGAATCACGCTTTCCGTAATCAGCATCTAAATCGGTTACCCATGCGTTAGTTCCTGAAGCTGCAGCAATGAGGGGAGCATGAGATGGAGCACCTATTTCCCAACGTGTATTACCGTCTTTTACAAACGTATTATAAGTAACCCATGGTGCTATTGCGGGATCATCAAAATTGTTACAGTATGAACTGTCAACACCCATGTCAATTTTATCCAAAACAATAATATCAGCACAAATGAGATCATCTGTAGGCAAGTTGTCCGGCTTACTGTCTGGTAAGCTTGTTCTTACACATACATTATGTAGACCACTAGAAGGGCTAATCCAATCTCCGTCAAATTCATACCAAGCTGTTTTTCTTGGAATCAATGGTGGATTAAAGACTACTTGTTCCGGAGTAGACCAGGTAATACCTCCATCTACAGAGAATTCAATCATACAGCTGTCTAAAACTTTAGCACCTGTATTTCTAATGGCAGTCTTTAAATGATTGTTTTGATCTGGCACTGGCAAATATTCTATCGTTGTAATATTTACAGGCGCAGCACTGTTTTGTGGTGGGATATAAACTTCTACTTTGTCAAGATTCCATCCGTCTTTATTCCCACCTACTGTTTTTAGTTGAGCACGAAGGATAAGGGGCGCAGCCGAGAAATTCCAAGCTGATAAAGGCCAAGTACTAGTGGTCTGTCCAACATTTCCTATCCATGCACTTCCTGAGCTAGCTGTACCGGTGTTGTACCAGTTTGTAGATACGACATTTTGTGGATCCCAAAACCCTAAATTATTCCACTGTCCATTACCTTGAAACTCTATTATTGCAAAGTCACCTGTGTTTAGGTCAATGTCATGTGTCAATCGTAGTTCCGCTCCAGCTATGGTGTCAAACCCAATAAAACGCGGGAAATAAAGGAATTCTTGAACACCTCCAGGAACGTTGCCATTCACTTTAGTGCCGTATCCTTTGTTTCCACCAAGCGCAGTGATAACACCAGGTTTCCATAAGTTAAGATCACCAGCAGCGAAGAATCCACTGGTGTCTCCTGCTGCACAACTCTCAAAATCCTCTGCAAAACCTGATTGAATGAAAAGCTCTGGCCATCCTGCTGATCTGGTAAATGAACTGTCATTCCAACCGTGGGTGTCACCTGACATTCCCGTCCACGCATAGATCTCGAAAGAACCAGTAGGCCACGTCACTGTATTCGTGTTATCTACAGCATTGCCCATTGCTCCTGCACCAACGGCAGTTGAATGGGTATAAGTATAGGTAGTGCTTACACCCGCATTTGGACCACAAGTCGGTGTCACAGTGTAATAGACAGGAATATTTGATTGGCTATTCTTACCGAAGTTTCTAATCTTAACCTCGACTTTTTTACCGGCAGGTCCTCCTGCTAAGTTTACACGTGCTCCTGGAGCTATAATATGATCGATTCCAACATCTACGTTAGTCTTGTCGAAAATTGCGATATCGTCAAACGCAATATCTGCGCCAATACCGAATCCTGTTTTTTGTGCAATGAAACGAAGCTTTACTATTTTATCAGCCTGAGAACTCAGGTCCACTTCATAGAAGGACCACGTGTCCTTTTCATCTGTCAACGTTGTAGTAAATGGATTCATAAAATTGGTCCAGTCATTTTCGCCATCCTTGATCCATTGAACACGAATTGCACCGATATCTGCTCCATACATATGATGGCGGAATTGAAGTACAGGGCTAGTCATACCTGTTAAATCCATGCATCTAGATACCAACGTTGCCGAAGCGGGAGAGGTTCCATAATCTCCTTCTGTAACAAGATAATTACCATTACCACTTTTATCGGTTATCGGACCTGATCCCACGGTAGGGGTAAATCCAGTCCCGACCATGAAGGCATATTCCCCACTTGCACTCGGAGGAGACGGAGTGAATACTGTATTAGAAAATGAACCAGCATTTAACGGAGTATTGTTACCTGGTGTAGTCGCTGCATCATCTAAATCCAATACATAAGGGAACGTAGCATGAGGCTGCTGGTGCACAATACGAATAGGTCCGATGGTATCATTAGTATACACGGTATCTCCCGGCTGTTCTGTATAAATCTTAATATCATAAATACCATAACCGGATAAATCAGGGCCTGTTGCGAAGGTGAAAAAGGTAGAATCCCCTAACTCTAGTAATTTATTTGTAATATACTCTGTATGCGTTTGGTTGCTTGTCGTACCAGAAAGGTTAGTGTACTCAAAGTTCCATGTTACAGGTATACTATCTAGGTCATTACAACCGTTGTTTTGAACCCAAAGATCAATCAGTTGATTATTGGAGTAAGAACAGAATCCATTTTCCGGATTAAAAACATCTCTCAGTGCAACTTCAAAAGCGGCAGGCTCATAAACACGAATATTATCTATAGCGATGTCACCTTGCAATCCACTTCCTCTATTTCCAGAGAATCGTAGCCTAACATAGTCACCTGTAATGTCATTTAAAGAAACAGAGAACGTTCCCCAAGGATCAGTAGACTTTGATTGTTGCTCATAGTCAATTCTAGCAAGACTTGTGTAGGCACTTGTATTAAATCCTGTATCTGCAGTTATCTCGAGGTAATCGATATGTGTACCATACATATGGTAATCAAATTCAAGTAAAGCACAGCTGTTGTTACTAAGGTCAATACATGGTGTGCTCATGTGTGCTTTATTGTTGCTGGTCCCTTGATCAGCTTCTGTATATATGTATTTTCCCAAACCACCAGGAGAAGAATCTCCATCTGGACCTGTCAAATTAGTCGACGTACTACCTGAGCGAATCGCCCAAGCATATCCCGTGGTAGTCTCGTTAGGAATTACCGTATAGTTCTGGCCATTTGGAGGGTTTAAATTCGGGAAATTTCCACGATGACTAATGCCAGAGGTACCTGCACCTGTCCCCGCAAGCCAAAACAATGGATTATTAAAATCTTGTACTAATGGCAATACGGTAGAATAGGGGAAAGTAGTTTGTGTAGTAGTGCCACAAATAGGAGGCAATCCAGGCTCTCTCCAGAACTTATAACTCTGAGATGGTGCTGATTCTAGTGGATCTCTAACCACATTTGGACAAGCACAATCAAATATTCTGACAAACCACTCTATGGTGTCATTTACTGTTATCCCTCCGAAAGAGTATGTATAGATTGAAGAGTCAGGACAACTCGAAGCGTTTGCTGCCGTCATTAATGAATCGGTCCAATTACTCCACGAAGTATTGCTATAATCATAGCGACGGAAGTAAATGCGCGTGTTAAGGACACCGATATTGTCTTTTCCTTCAACACGGACGAGTTGCGTAGGCATATAGCGTGCACCTATAGGCTTTGCTTGTGGATTAATTCCTACCCAATCTAACGTAGGTGGTTCCAATTCACAGGGCGCACCTTCGACCATAATATTATCTACAAACCAACCTGCTAATCCGCTTGGAGAAGGAGTACCAGTTTTGTTATTCATGATAAAGCGAATTTTACACTGTGCAAACCCGAATTGAGAGTTGGGCGCATCGTAAGAACCTAAATAATTGCTCAAGTCAAATGTTTCACGTGCCCACCAAGTATTGGCAGGAGTTACACCAGAATTACTGTTTCCTATGGTTGGACCCTGCCAGTAGGGTGAAAGTGCCGGTGAAGGATAAGACAGCTCATTGAACCATCCTTGCGAAGAAAACTGAGGCGATTCCCCTTTATAATGGATACCCGTAATGCCGACCCACGTCACACCGTTATCACGAGACATTTCAATGGTCCCTTTTTGGATATATCTGATTTTACAGATTTGATCGAAAGTAAATCGAACGTTAGTGGATCCTATCGTGGTGAAATCATCTGTTTCAAAAATGATGGAATCATTGGCAAAACATTGCGTATGAAACGAGCGAGTACCTGTAGTTTTTAAAAATGCAGTGTCATTCCAAGAACGCGTTGCATTCGTTGAATCCGTATTGAAATTTGCCGCGATTGAGTCTGCGCTTAGTATTCCATCAAAGTTCTCAGTGAAAACCGTATCGATTGGTGGAGCGAATTGAGCAATGGCTGTTGGTGCAGCAACAACAAAAAGGAGTGCAGCTAGTAAGCTTTTCTTCATTTTAATGCGTTTGTGTTAACCTGTTTGCAAGGGTGTTTACAAATATATAAAAATGAAGATGCGCCCGACTTGTAAGTCGTTAAAAGTGATAGATGAATACACCACAGATTTAATAGATGAGTAAACGTGTTATTTCACGTTAAAATAGAAGATCCGTTTACCCTCAAGATAGAGTTCCAATAAATCTTCCCTTTGCACTGGTCCGACACCAGCTGGAGTGCCGGTGAATAAAAGATCTCCGGTTTTTAAGGTGAAGTATTTCGAAACATGAGAGATGAGCTGGTCCACAGAAAATAACATATGCTTGGTATTACCTTCCTGTACTTTTTTACCATTGATATCAAGATAGAAATCAATATTGTTAATGTCCTTATTTAGGCTTTCAAGACTAAAAAAATTAGATACCGCGGCAGATCCGTCAAATGCCTTTGCCTTTTCCCAGGGTAGCCCCTTTTTCTTACAATCTTCTTGAACATCCCTAGCAGTGAAATCTATGCCTAAGGCAATTTCATTGTAGTACTTATGGGCAAATCGAGGTTCAATATGTTTACCAAGTCTATTGATCTTTACAACAAGTTCAATTTCATGGTGTACATCATTGCTGTGCTCAGGAATGAAAAAGGGATGCTTTTTTAGTAAAACAGCAGTATCAGGCTTAAGAAAAACAACAGGTTCCTGTGGAATAGGGTTGTTCAGCTCTTCAGCATGCTTTGCGTAATTTCTACCAATGCAAATAATCTTCATATTCGTTAGGCCTTGTTAAATTCTCGGAGGCGTATGGAGGTTAGTACCTTCTTCGTATAAAGCGGGAAATCTGCATTTTGAATCCATGAAAAGTAGCCCGGATTTTCAGTCAGAACGCTTTTTACAGTTTGCCCTCTGTATTTTCCAAAAGTAAAAATCTCAACATTGTGCTCATCATAAGCGATGAATCCGGCGAAATCCGCCACTTTTTGGCGGTTGGAGAAATCCGCAAGAAAGTCTATGTTGTTTTCTAGTTCGTCATATCGCTCTATTTGGGCTTTTAAGACTTCGTAGGTAGCAAAAACATCTGCTTCTGCGGTGTGAGCATTCTCTAAAGATGCATTACAATAGAAATTGTAGGCGGCACTTAAGGTTCTTTGTTCCAACCGGTGAAATATATTCTGTACATCAACAGCTCTTCGTTTACCCATATCAAAATCAATACCAGCCCTTAGAAATTCCTCCGCTAACAAAGGAATGTCAAATTTATTACTATTAAATCCGGCAAGATCGCTGTCCGATATTAAGGTGTATACCTCTTGCGCGATGTCACCAAAAATGGGCTCATGATCAACATCATTGTTATAAATACCATGAACATTCGAAGCGCCTGCTGGAATAGGAATGGTAGGATTCACTCTCCATGTGTGAGTCTCTTCGCTCTCGTCAGGATGTACTTTGTGAATACAGATCTCTACAATTCGGTCATTAGTGACGTTTACACCGGTGGTTTCTAAATCAAAAAAACACATTGGACGTTGTAGGTTGAGCTTCATAGTTATGGATATAAGACAATTCTAAACAAAAAAAAGACCGCCCTAAGGCGGTCTTATAAAAGTACACTATCTGATTTAAAACACAGGTTTTAAATCTCACGATTTAAATCCCAAGCCTCAAGGTATTCCGCAACACGCTTCACGAACATACCTCCTAATGCACCGTCTACAGCCCTATGGTCATAGCTATGACTTAAGAACATTTTGTGACGTATAGCAATCATATCGCCTTCTGGTGTTTCTACAACAGCAGGTTTTTTCTGAATGGCTCCTGCGGCCATAATAGCCACTTGAGGTTGGTTGATGATGGGCGTGCCCATAACATTACCAAAGGTGCCCACATTAGTAAGGGTATAAGTTCCTCCAGATACTTCGTCAGGCTTCAAGGCATTGTTTCGTGCACGATTAGCGAGATCATTTACGGCCTTTGTTAAGCCTAGAAGGCTTAACTGGTCCGCATTTTTTATGACTGGCACAATCAAGTTTCCAGAAGGAAGTGCTGCTGCCATTCCCACGTTAATGTTCTTGTGCTTGATAATATTGGTACCATCGATACTAACATTAATCATTGGAAAGTCTTGAATGGACTTTACGATGGCCTCCATTATTATAGGTGTGAATGTGATTTTTTCACCATGCTTTTTTTGGAATTCATTTTTGACTTTGTTTCTCCATTGAACCACTTTCGTGAGATCTGCTTCAACAAAACTTGTTACATGCGGAGAGGTTCTAACCGAATTTACCATATGGTCAGCAATCAGCCTGCGCATTCTGTCCATTTCGATGATTTCATCTCCTGCTGCAGCGATTACAGGAGGTGCTGTTCTTGGAGCTTCTACCTTAGCAGTGGGAGCGGATTTAGCAATCGGAGTCGCTGCAACTGATAGGGGTTTCCCTGAAGCAATGTAAGCAAGAATATCCTTCTTAGTTACTCTGCCTTCCTTGCCCGTTCCGCTAATAACATCCAATTCTGACTGACCTATACCCTCTTCCTTAGCCATTGCGCGAACAAGCGGCGAATAGAACCTACCGTTAGATGATTTGACGATATCCTCAGAACCAGTTAATGATGTTATGGCACTGGCTACTTGTTGCTCAATGTCTACTGCAGCTGCTGACTCTATAACCGGGGTAACCGGAGTATGGGAGCTACCGTTGCCTTCATCGGTTTCAATAATAGCAATAGCTGTTCCCACCAGTGCAATATCATTTACATCTGCAATGATTTTTACTAGGGTTCCACTTACGGGTGAAGGAACTTCACTGTCGACTTTGTCCGTTGCGACTTCTACGACACTTTCTTCAGCCTCTATAGCGTCACCAACGTTTTTTAACCAAGTAGTGATCGTTGCCTCTGCAACGGATTCACCCATCTTGGGTAGGATTAATTCAAACTGAGCCATTGAATCTTTAGGTTTATGCCCCCTAATTTACGGCAAAATGTCCGCTATTCCGCGTTCTAAAACTTTTTGCTTAATTGCATCAAGTGCAATACGTCTTGACGCAAGCGTGCCTCTATTGCATAATTTTCAACAATAGCCCTTGCATTTTGCATATAGTCTAATTCTACGGGAAGAACACTGCATATGTCAAAAATTGGATGGGGTAAGGGAGGAACATTAAATTTTTCAGAAAGTGACCTAGAATAGCCAATTAAAGATCTTCTACCAGTCAAAATATGTCCTGAATACCGAATCCATAACTTCCAGGCGTTAAATCTTCCTGTTGCGATGGCGCATACTAACGTGATAGGTGCCAAAGAAACTACAAGGAAAGTTGCTGTAATTTCAAATACCCTGCGCTGTCGCAAATATTGAGGGTCAGCGGTCTGCTGAGATTTTCGATAGGTCTTCCCTTGGGTTAAGCTGCTGTCTGAACCAATAATATATTTATTTTCAGGCATGAGTGACTTTACAGAAGTCTGATCGCCTAATGAGGTGAGTATCGATATTAATCTTGTGTTTGAAACCTCTGAAATATCAACAATGAGCTCGTTAATTCTATGCAATCGGACTAATGACTGTAGCTTAAGTAACCAATCTTCGTTATTGAAATCCGGGACCTCTTCCCAGTAAAAAGAAGGAATAATACCGCTCGAGTGAAGAATATCATCTAGAGCACCTTTGCTATACTTTGAGCCGAAAAATAAGATACGCGGTTGTTTGATGGCTCCTTCAAACATAGGCTTACCAGATAAGATGGAAAGAACAGCTCTCCAGCCCAGCATTGCGGAGAGACCACCTAGGGCACCTAAAATCAAAAGTGCTCTGGAAAAACGAAGTTCCTCAGGTAGCAGTCCGTAGGCAAACCCTATGAACAGTGTAGTTGCGATCATAGATCGTACCATCACTATTGGGCGGTTATTTTTGAAGTAGACACCACTTAACCATAAGCCAAACAACCAAACAAGCACATAAGATCCTTGAATGGTATAGGTGTATAGGTCTGGATAGGAACCACCATTAATAAATCTGTGGTTTTGTTCCCAATATGATTTGATGGTATTTAAAATAGCAAATAGCACTGCGGCATCAAGTAAAGGTGTAAATGTGCTTTTCCCTAACCGTGCAGCGATTGCCAAAGCTGCCCTGAGGTAAATCCCTGAGTAAATCAGTAAACTGTATGCTGCTGCTGAAGATCCTGTGAATTGCTTCTTAGCGAAAAGTACCATCGCCTTATAGAACATACGGACATAATTTAGACTACCCCTTTTTGTGCTTTCGCCCTTGTAATGAATAATCTGAGAATCAGAAAAATAGATGTTTTTATGTCCGGTCTTTTGAAGTTCATAACTCAGGTCAATGTCTTCTCCATACATGAAATACTGAGGATCGAAGCCTCCTACGCTAAGCAGTAGTTCTGTAGGCACCATCATGAAACAGCCTACTAAGATATCTACCTCATGGTTTTCCTCAGGACTTAGATGGCCTAAGTGGTACCGAGCAAATACAGAAGATTTTGGAAAAATAGCTGATAACCCTGTGATTTTCCAAAGCGCAACAAGTGGCGTAGGTAAGGCTCTTTTACTTTCAGGTAAAAATTGACCGCTTCCATCTAGTCCCTTAATGCCAAGACCACCAACCTCTGGATTAGCTATTAAATACGAAACGCATTTCTCTATGGTATCTTCTTGTAGAACCGTATCGGGATTTAAAATAAGCGTGTAAACTCCTTTTGCAAGGGAGAATCCTTGATTGTTCGCCCTTCCAAACCCAACATTTTCAATATTGTCAACCCATGTAATATGCTTAAATGTGGAGCATATTTCATCTCTACCGGAATCTTTACTTGAATTATCGACTACGATTACTTCATAGTTGTACTGCGTTTGGCTTTTAAAAATGCTGTCCAAACATTGCGTCAAAAATTCCTTGACATTATAGTTTACTATGACAATACTGAGTTCCAAATCTATTGAGATAAACTTTGTTCGTAGGGTATTCTGTGCTGTATGCTTCTGCCTAGAGTTACTTCGTCAGCAAATTCCAGTTCATCGCCCACTGCAATCCCTCGTGCTATGGTAGTGAGCTTTATGTTGAAGTCTTTTATTTTACGGTATAAATAAAAATTAGTGGTATCGCCTTCCATGGTGGTGTTTAGCGCAAATACCAATTCACTGATTTCGCCGGTTCCAAGCTTAGCCACCAATGAATCGATGGTAAGATCGCTTGGCCCAATGCCATCCATCGGAGATATAAGTCCGCCTAAAACATGATAGACTCCATTGTAACCTCCAGTATTTTCAATGGCCATAACATCCCGTACATCCTCTACAACGCATAGAATGCTCTTTTCGCGCTTAGGAGAAAGACAAATTGAGCAGGTTTCCGTGTCAGAGATAGTATGACATTCTTTACAAAACGTTGTGTTATTTCTAAGGTCCATTAAGGCAGCTGATAACGCCTCCGTTTGCACGCTAGGTCTACGTAACAAGTGCAGTGCAAGTCGTAAGGCTGTCTTTTTTCCTATTCCAGGAAGGCGAGAAATCTCCTCGACAGCGTGCTCTATTTTTCTACTTGAAAAATTCATCAGTGATCAAAAGTAAGGGATTGTGCATATTTGTCACATGAACAACACCCTCTTTTTACTCATACTTCTTGGATATGTTGCTGTTTTGGCGATAATAGGCTTCTTTACCTCGCGCGGAGGGTCTAATGCATCCTTCTTCAATGCGAATAAAAACGCGAATTGGTTACTCGTAAGTTTCGGGATGATTGGTGCATCGTTGAGCGGTGTAACCTTCATCAGTGTTCCGGGATGGACAGGCACGTCAGGGCTGACTTATATGCCAATGGTTTTTGGTTTCTTCTTGGGTTATATTGTTATCGCTGCAGTATTACTTCCGGTGTATTATCGTTATAATGTTATTAGTATATACTCTTTTTTAGGTGCGAAACTAGGGAAGGAAAGCTATCAGGTAGGTTCGTTATTTTTCCTTCTTTCTAGAATAGTAGGGGCTTCTGCCCGTTTGTATTTAGTGACCATGGTAGTGCAAATTTTGATTTGCGATGCTCTAGGTATACCGTTTTACCTCACTGCGTTAATACTTTTGGGCTTAATAGCCCTGTATAGTGCCTCTGGAGGAATAGCAACCATTGTCATCACTGATACTTTGCAAACAGCGCTAATGCTTGTTGCAGCAGGTTTGGCCTTTTATTATGTAGGGAGGGCCGTGGTTGGTCCAGGACAAAGTTTTGGCTCGTTTCTTACCTCGCATCCAGATTGGTATTTTATTGAAACGGGTACCTCAAAAGCATGGTGGAAACAACTATTAGGAGGGGCTGCTATTGCATTGGCAATGACAGGGTTAGATCAGGATATGATGCAGAAAAACCTCACGGTTAAAAAGCTGGTAAATGCACAGAAAAACATGGTTCTATTAGGGTGCTCGTTGCTCGTGGTTAACCTCTTGTTTTTGTCCCTCGGAATTATGCTTAGCGAGTATGCAGAGATTCAAGGTATCACTGCCACTGGAGACAAGTTGTTTGCGACTGTAGCTAATAGCGAAGGCCTGCCGGTTGCACTGGGTGTGTTATTCTTTTTAGGTCTTTTAGCGGCAGCATTTTCAAGCGCAGACAGCGCATTAACCTCATTGACAACGGCTTTTTGTATTGACTTTTTAAATCTTTCGCAGAACGGTTCTACTAAAACGAGAAACGCTGTATACGTTACATTTATGAGTATTGTTTTAATGGTGATGGTGGTTATTTATTCTCTAGAGGCGGATTCAATTATCTCTGGACTCTTCACCGCTGCAGGCTATACGTATGGTCCATTATTAGGCTTATTTGCAATGGCATTAATGACCAACAGAAGATTACAAGGTTGGTGGGTATTAGCCGTATGTATAGTTGCGCCAATTATTACTTACGAACTAAGCCTATGGGCACCCACTGTTGGATACGCCATAGGCTTTGAGTTACTGCTGTATAACGGCTTGTTTACTTTCTTAGGTCTTCTCGCAATTAGTAAACCTTCTCGCTTAAATTAAATCTTACTAATGCTTTGAGACGTAATGCGATGGTTAGTACGCAGTGATACACGATATACGCCACTAGGTAACGAGCTCAAGTCGAGTCCTACTTCACCTGACCCATTAGCGTATTCTGATACACTGATTAAAGCGCCTAAGACATTATAAATTTCAATAACAGCACTTCCCTCATTGTGGCCTAGAGCAATATTTAAGACACCTTCTGTAGGGTTAGGATAGAAGACCGCATTTTCCAATCCATTTTCATCGAGTCCAATGTTATTGAAGGTTGTAGAGGTACTTTCAATACCGCAGTCTGTTGTTACCGTAAGTTGAACTGTGTAATTCCCTGTGCTAGAGTAGGTATGTGATGGATTTTGTAGACTAGAGGTGTTTCCGTCCCCAAAGTCCCATGCCCAAGCCGTTGGAATAGGCGTAGAGATATCAGTGAAACTATAGGTTAAGCCACCTGCTAGACTCAACGTGTAAGCCGCATTTAATTGCGGTGCAGGAGTTAAAATAACGCTGTCCGCAACAAAGGTATTGGCGTTGTAGTAAACATACTCTAGGTTATGGTCAGACGAAGAAGTCAGCTGTGTTGTATGAGTCCCCATACCTTGAAACGTTGATGTTAAGCTGGATCCCGCACGATTAAGCGTGAAGTTTCCATCTAACGTGGTATCTGTTGTGTTCAAAGAGAACGTGAAAAACTCGTCTTCACAGATGACAGCTGGCATATTTAATGTAGCCAACGATGCTGTGCCTGCCAGGTCAATTACTCGGATGTTATCCAAATACAAATTATTTCCATACCCACAGATACCTATAATTTGGAATTGAACTAAATCAGAATTCAACCCGCTCAGAGAAACAGTGTCAGTTCGCCAATCTGCGGGGCTACTTGGAATATACACGGTGGTTGAAGGTGAAGTGGTAGCAAGGTTTGTCCCTCCTTTTAAATATAGGGTATCAAAAGAGCTTCCACAATCGTCACTAACAAGTACAGCGAGTTCATCAAAATATTGAGTGGAATACTGGGCATAACTCACATCAAAAAGCAAGGTAGGTTGACTGTATCCAGTAATGTCAAATTTAGGGCTCTCCAATATATCCACTTCTCCAGTAGTGGAATAGTTAAAGTATCCCATGTAAACGGCTCCTGTTTTAGCACCTGTAGGTCCATCTACATCGCTTGTTGTCCATGTAGTTTGTCCATCAGGATTAATGGTAACAAAGTCACTTGCGCTGTTTCCTGTAAAGGTCTCTACGATGGGAAGACCTGGTAACGATGTTACAGTGACTTCATTTACTTTGACAATGGTGTCGCTTCCGTATGAGTTGGTGGCAACAAGAGTAATAGTGTAAGCGCCATAACTACTTAAGCTTACCTCTGGGTTTTGAGAGGTTGAAGTCGTACTGTTCACGAAAGTGTGGCTACTCGGTGATATAGACCAATTCCAACTCGTTGGCGATTTAGTACTTTGATCAGCCAATGTTAGTGAGGCATTCAGACAGGGGGTAGTGGTAGATGAATTGAAGTCTGCAACTGGGATTCCAATCTGATCCTCAATGGAAAATTGATCAATGGCAATATCACTTTGGTAACCTCCGCCTGTAATACCAATCACTCTAATGATAATAGTGTCTCCTATGTAAGGGGCCAAGTCAATATTTTCCGACATCCAATTGTTACCTTGGTTGCCACTTTTATTAAAAACTTCAGCCCAGAATGTGCCATCGAAAATTTCTACGGTCAATATTCCTGTATTAGGCCCAAACATGTGATAGGCGAATTCCAACTCTGGTGCAACACTACTGCCTAAATCGATACAGGGACTATAGAGTACAGCTTCTTGGAACTCACAAGTTCCGGAGGCTTCGAGATATAAATACTTACCGCTTCCGCCAAAGTCAGATCCAGGTCCAGTACCACTCGAAGTTGTCCCTCCCTGGTTGGTCCTCCAATCAATATTATCCTCTGTGCCATTGGTTAAGTTTTTCCAACTTCCACCAAGGCTACAAACTGTTCCTCCACAGTTTGTGGATACGGGGCAGGAATTATAGCTATCGAAGCTTTGCACAAATGGCATACTATATAAAACAGAGTTTAGGTAGGTGATGTTTTGAAGAATGGTGTCATTTAATGCATTCATATCTCCGCTCATTTCACTCCATGCTGTGATATTCTGGTTGCTGGTTCCGAACCAAACAATGGGCGTCGAAAACACAAATGCAGAGTCCGCGTAAGGTAAAAGAGATGCGAATAAAGTATCTCTAACTATTGATCCATTAAAGCTGTAAGCAACTGGTATGGTATCTAACGTAGAGGTAGAAGTGTTGGTCAATAATACAGTAATATCAATAGTTTGATTCTGACAGCTGCTGACCAGTTGCGGATTAATTATTTCCGTTAAGCTAGCATCTCTGGGTAATGGACAGCCGAAGGTTCCCGCAGGTAATTCTATCGCATATGCTCGTTTTCCTGGCGCGCCATTAAAATTAGCACTTCCTGAAATCCAGGTATCCAAAGTTGGTGAATATGGGATGACCATGGAGTTGATTGTATCTGTGTAGACAGAATCCATGTATTTAGTTCCTAATATATAGGCTGTATAATCCGTTGCGGAGGTTACAGCACTGATCGTGATCTTAAGACTATCTGGACAAACCCAGTCTAAAGTAAGGCCAGTGGGTTGTTGTATGATTGTAAACGGACCAGCAGTTGAGGTATCAGTTCCTGAGATTACCCTGAGGTAGGCTCCGTCGGTAGGATTGTTAGGCACGGTCCAATTCGCCATAGGGCGATTGGAAATCGTACTCAATGAAAGACTCGACCAATTTGCACCATGGTCAGAGGAAAATTCCCAGGTAAGCCCTGTTGTCTTTCCATCCCATCGAACCACGGTTGCTCCCGGTGTCATAGGTGCATGATCGTGTGGGTAGACTAATGCTACTTCTGCCACTTCCATATCATAAATGACGAAAAATTCTTGTGGACCAGTGGGAATATTAGTACCATATATGGTGAGTAAATAATCACCAGCACTAGGGTTCATTATGGTTACTTGTTCTGCATTGTTTAAAGTATCCAATCCTCTAACAGCGTTGCTATTGAGGGTAGTTGCATTAGCCGCGGGATTGAGTACCCATGGTTGATAGGATACATTATTTGTGAGGTCAGTGACCAGGAAATCTAAATTGTTAACTAAAGCTTTCGAAGCAAATAAGGAACCTTCTTTATCAGTCCAATACAACATAGTTCTGAAGCTTTCTACTCCGTTCGGCAAGGTGATATTGAATGTTGTTGTATCACCAGTTGAAGCAGTTGAGGTAAAGAACAAGGTGTCCTTAATGACACGAATAGCACGTCGAGCATTCACCCTTCCGTATCCATATATGTAGTCAGGTCCATTATTCCCTAGATCGTCTGCCGTATTCATTGCAATCCCCTTCAATAAGCCACCTTTTGCTGTGTCGTTTTGTAACTCATCAAAAGCATTATGGAGTACTGAAAAGAATCCGGCTACACCTGGTGCTGACATTGATGTTCCAGTTTTTAACCCATAAGTATGACCGTCTATTGTGGAATAGACATTTGTTCCAACCGCTGCTAAATCAGGTTTGATACGTCCATCAGCTGCTGGTCCTCTAGAAGATGAGCCTGCAATAACATCTAAACTTGTTAAATTAGCTGTAGCAACGACATTTTTACCTTGTTTATGACCACCAGTAACGTTTCCCCATTGGGATCCAGCACCATAGTTACAGTTTGATCCATTACTATTTCCCGCACTAAAAACGTGCATTAGCGCAACATTGTCAATAATATCCTTATCCATTTGCTGCGCAAAGGATGTATATCCAGCATTACAACCATTCGAATAAGAGCTGTTTGTTACACGTATGCCATACAAGTTATAATGGCTATCAATGTTACTCAGGTTACTAGGATAATCATAATAAATCATCGTAGCTCCAGTCGCAGATCCTGCTCCGTCGGGATCAATATTACCAGCGCCAAAAATGGTTCCAGCGACGTGGTCTCCATGATCGCCTATGGAGGTGCCTCCAAGAGAGGTTAATCTTCCTCGATAATCATCATGTGGTCCTATATCCCCATCATCTCCAAGGCCAACTACAACATTTGTCCCATCAAAACCTTGATCACGCTGTATAAACGCTACCCTTGAGGCCGCTCGTGAATTATTGTTCTCTGCAGAACCTGGCTCTTCAATAGCTTGGATGAAAAGGATAAATTCATTTTTCGCCAAATCTTCAAGTTTACTTGACGTTAAAACGCCACTATACCAGCCATCATTTAAGTCGGTTACTAACTTTAGGTACGAAGGAAGAGTATTGAATTCTGGTGCGGTGTAGAACTGTACAGCCACTCTGCCGTCGTTTAAAACTGCCCATTGTGGAAAATCAGTATTACATATGGGGCCATCTAACTTCATACGAGGTGTCCATGCTGTGAATGCGGATACTCCTGCTGCTTTAAGTTGAGCGGAGGTTACCCCTTTGGGGATCCTCACCTCAAATGAGTTTTCAGGTAAATAATGAAAGAGTTCTACGCCTAAATCTGCCAACGCTTTTTTATCTTCGGCAAGTACATAACGGTCCCATAGGGCCACCCCATAGGTCACTTTACTAGCGTTTAATTGTAAAAATGAGCCTTCTGCCACTTGATAGGTGCCGGATTTTAGCTTTAACTTATGCTGTGCAGTAGCGGGAATGGCTATTAAAACTAATAAAATGATAAAAATTCTTTTCATATGATGTTTACTAATTGGTACCACAATATAACGCTCAAAACCAGTATAGTTCAAGGTTTAGCAATGTTTGTGGCTATGACTTCTGGTAATCAATTAGTTGCACAATATTCTTCTCTCTCTCAAAGTGAGGCGATGGCAGAAATGCAGCGTTTCAGCTCGGGAAAGAGAGTACTTTACTTAGCAGCCCATCCTGATGATGAAAATACTCGACTTATAGCATGGTTGTCCAACGCCTTAGACGCAGAAACGACCTACTTAAGCTTAACAAAAGGTTCAGGAGGTCAAAACCTACTTGGTGACGAATTGGGCGAAAACCTTGGGGTTATACGGGAACATGAACTCCGCGCGGCAAGAGCTATAGATGGAGGTAACCAACGTTTTACGGATGCGTTAGATTTCGGGTACTCTAAAAGTGTAGACGAGGTTTGGACGAAATGGAATCACGAAGATTTAGTACGTCAAGTCGTTCAAGCAATAAGAGAGTTACAACCTGACTTTATTATCACTCGTTTTCCCCCTGATTCGCGCGCAGGACATGGTCATCATACAGCTTCTGCAGAATTAGCGATAGAATGTGCTAAGCTTGCTGGTGATTCATCATTTATCACCGAGATGCTCCCTTGGGAGGTGGGAGGAGTATGGTGGAACACCTCTATCTGGTGGGATAAAACCCTAAAGGATGACCCTGAAGCAGTGCATTTGGACATGAGTGGTTTTGATCCTCTGCATGGGGATTCGTATGGAGCTATTGGAGATGCTGCAAGGTCTATGCACAAGTGCCAGGGTTTTGGGGTACCCATCAACCGTGGGCCGAGAGAGGAATATTTTAAAAAACTCTGGGGTGAAGCAGACCTGGAGAGTTACCTCGAGTTAGAAGAGCGTGCAACAGATGAAAACAGTAGGATAGCGCAGGATGCGTCTTTCGCATTAGAAATTGGAGATCAAGATCAAGCCATTGCTCAATGGGCGGCGTTAGGCCGAGACATCTTAGAGTCTAATTCAGGATTGTCAGACCGCTACCAGCGATGGCAGCGAGTTATGTTGCATCTGACAGGATTATATGCAGAATATTACACTTCGGTAAACCCGTTACCATCCGATGCTGAATTCCGAGCATTGGTTGAACTACAAGTCATGTCATCAGAAGTTGATGTGTATGTAGCTTCAGTGAAAACACAAAACAAAGAAATGGGACTTAACCCTCCTCAATTGTTGGGACCAGATGGTTTTCAACTAGAGGCTGACTTAAACGTAATTACAGGTAGTACAGGTGAAGTCTTTGATCACGCTCGAGTTCGTCTTGAAATAGGAGATGACATCATTATGCTTTTCATGAAACCCATCGCCAAGTTAACAGACCGTGCCATAGGAGAGTATAGAGAAGTGGTCGCAGTTGACCCTATATTACATGCGAAATTTAATCAAAGTGTGTATTGGAATAACGGAAAGAAGAGCCTTATAGGTTACTCCATTTATGCACGAAAAGATGGTTTGTATCATTGGACCGTGAGTGCCGTATTACCCTCTGGACAAACCTTGATCTGGGAGCATTCTCTTTCAGAAAACCTCAAAGAAGGATGGAATCATTTTGAGGAAACAATACCAGCAAAGCTTCCTCTAGGAAGATTTGAGATGAATTTAAGCGAAGCCACCAAGGGCATAAATGGTGTGGCAGTTACTCAACTGATGCCAGAAAAACACACGGTTAGTTATCCTCACATAGGTACTCATTATAGATATCGAGACGCACGATCAACACTGTCTGTTTTAGATTTGGATAGTAAACGTATTAGAGTTGGGTATATAGAAGGTGCGGGAGATCAAATGGATGAAACCCTAGTGAGTGTGGGTTACGACGTTATCAAAATCACGGAGGAGACTCCTGAGCTTTGGGAGGTTGTGGATGCTATCTTAGTCGGTATACGTGCCTTTAATACAGAGCCCTGGCTTATGGAATCAAAGGACCGCATAACCGCTTATGTAAAAGGTGGCGGTAACTTTGTAGTGACATACACTACAGCAGGTAGGGCAGGTATTGAATTGCCTTTACCAGTGCCCTTGACGATAGGACGTGACAGGGTCACAGAAGAATATGCGCCTGTTAGTCTTAGTAGTCATCCATTAACTATTGAACCGAACGAACTTAGCAGCGCAGATTTTGAACAATGGGTGCAGGAACGAGGTTTATACTTTCCGGTGGTAAATGAATCGTTCACGACTGTATTCTCTATAGAGGAAAGTACCGGCATTATATATCCAAACTCAACTGTTGTGGCGGATTATGGTAAAGGTTCCGTAATTTACACGGGTTTATCACTTTTTAGAGAGCTACCAGCAGGAGTTCCAGGAGCACTTAGAGTATTACAAAACATATTGCATTATGACCATTAAGACGACCAATACATCCATTATTAATTGGAAGAAATATTACATAGGCGTGATCGCGTTATTAGTAGCGGAGATTGTACTGTTTTACTACGTTACCCGTCAATTTGTATAAATGCATCTGATAGACTGGATCGTTTTACTGGCAACCCTAGGATTAATAGTGGGGTATGGTGTCTATAAAACCCGCAGAAGCACGTCCGCAGGTGAACTATTGAGTGGTTCAAAGAATGTAGGCGCGATGACCATAGGTCTTGGTATCATGGCCACTCAAGCATCAGCCATTACGTTTCTTTCAACTCCTGGTCAGGCTTACGCGCATGATATGGGGTTTATCCAGTTCTATTTTGGAATGCCTTTGGCGGTAATTCTGGTAAGTGTGTTTTTTGTTCCAGCCTATCGTAAAATGCGTGCCATTACAGCCTACCAATTCTTAGAGCAGCGCTTTGATCGTAAAACAAGACTTTTTACTGCAGGATTGTTTCTGACATCACGTGGACTCTCGGCAGGAATTACCATTTTCGCACCAGCTATTGTACTTTCTGCGGCAATGAACCTCCCGTTAAACCTCATGATTGTTTTGATTGGTGTCATTGTACTTTTTTATACTGTTTCCGGCGGATCAGCAGCTGTTGCCGTCACTCAGAAATGGCAAATGGCTACGATACTTATCGGTATGGCAATAGCTACTTTTATCCTGATAGATCGAATCCCAGTAAGTATGGCCGATGCTTATTATATCGCTGGAGAAATGGGTAAACTACGTATCGTAGATACCTCCTTAGATCCAAGTACTAGGTATACCATTTGGTCGGGCCTCGCTGGAGGATTGTTTTTGTCATTGAGTTATTTAGGAACAGATCAGAGTCAGGTACAGCGATATTTAGGTGCCGGTGAGGAGCGCACGAGTAAACTAGGATTACTGTTTAATGGTGTTTTTAAGGTCCCTATGCAGTTCTCCATTCTTTCTATAGGGGTATTGCTCTTTGTTTTTTACCAATTTATTCAGCCACCGGTCTTTTTTAATACTACAGAAACGGCTAGGGCTCCCATGGAGGTTCAACATGAATTGGCCCAGATAGAAGCTTCTTTTGCTGAGGTTTTTCAAGCTAAAAAAACAGCATTGTTTGCCGCTAACTGGAACGACGCACGTTCCCTCGCAAATGAGCAAGAGGAATTACGTTCTGAGTATATGTCCAAACTAGAGGCTGCCATTCCAAATTTCCAGTCTAAAGATATGGATTATGTGTTTGTCACCTTTATTCTAAACTTCTTACCAAAAGGCTTGATCGGGTTGCTCCTAGCTGTAATCATCAGTGCCGCTATGTCATCTACAGCGGGAGAGGTAAGTGCGTTAGCAACTACGACCTATGTTGACTACTTCAGTGTATTCTGGGGTGGTAAGCCCTACAACGAAAAAAGAGTGATCAGAGGACTCACGGCAGTTTGGGGCATTGCCGCCATTTTCGTTGCCTTAGCGGCACCATTGTATGAAAATTTAATACAATTGGTCAATGTGTTAGGGAGTCTGTTTTACGGAACGATTCTGGGAATATTCCTGGTAGGCCTATTTATTAAATCTATTGGAGCGAAGTCGATCTTCATAGCAGGTGTTACCGCACAGGCGATCGTTTTAACTTGCCACTACTTGAATACGATTGAGGTGATTTCCATTGGATACTTATGGTATAACGTGATTGGTTCACTCACTGTATTATTGCTTTCATTTACCTTTGAGCAATGGTTCAAAAGGGACGCGGTTAAAGACTAATCAGGCCAATTGCTCTTCATTCTTTCTACCATTTCAAACACGGCAGGACAGTGTCTAACATTGACCTCGGTAATGTCTAGGATTCCTTTCATGTGTTGCCTGTCCGTGTGGGGAAATTCTCGGCATGCCTTAGGTCGGTATTCATAGATGTTACAAGCGTTCGTGCTGCGGTCCAAAAAAGGGCATGGCAGGCTTTTCATAACCCAATCTCCATCTTCGTCTTTTTTCAGGTACGTTCGCTCAAATTCAGCAGGTTTCATTCCTTGTTTTCCACTGATTCTCGTTATGTCCTGATTGGTTAGGAGCGGCCCTGTTGCTCTACAGCATCGGGCACATTTCAAGCAATCCGTCTCCGCGAAAACTTGCTCATGCTGCTCATGAAAAACACGGTCTATTGATTTCGTGTCTTTACCTCTAAGTCGTTTGAAAAAAGAGTTATTTTCTTTTTTCTTGGACTTTGATGTTTCCTTGAAATTAGGCAGCAAGAGGTCAAGATAATCAGCCATTATCCACAACTAATTCGGTTAATAGCTTGCGCATGTGGTTAACATAGCCATCGTATTCCCGTGTGCTTGGCCCATAAAAACCTGTGTGAATACTAATAACATTGCCTTTGGCATCTAAAAGAATAGAGGTAGGGTAGCTGCGAATACGCTGTAATGGAAGAATCGAATTAGCATCCTGTTTATCGGAGTAAGTAGCAATCACCATAGGAAAACTGGTGCCTAGGTCACGTTTCATTTTCTGTACTGCTTCAGTCGCTTTTTCGAGCGTTCCACTATATTCATAACTCAGTCCATACACCTCGATATCTCCGTTGAATTCTCTATAAAAATCATCTAAAACACGCCCTTCATCCATACAGTTAGGACACCAAGAGCCTTGAATGGCTAAGATGGTGGGCTTACTGATGCTTCTACTGTCGAAATGGATAGTATCTCCGTTTAAATTGGGTAAATGCCACTCTATGTGTGAATAATCTGGAACCAATTCTGTCATGGTTTTCGGATCTTCTAACACGGCTTGGTCATCTGTACGTCCCTGAAAAGAATAATACCCTGTCTTTCCTGAATAAACATTACCCCATACAGAATCACCAATGACATGGGCTATAACATTGTATATGAAACGTCCATCAAAGCCTTGCAACTGAAATCCCTCTTCGGTCTCCCAGCCTGTAAGAAATCGTGAATCTCCTGTGGATGTAGCTATACTGCCGGTTAAAACGCCTTCTGTCAGACCCAGTTGAAGCAATGCTGGACTGACATTACCTTCCTGAGACATTCTGTTGATGGCATACTGTGCAGGCCAGTTTGTGGTGGCGTTAGGGTAGTCAAGACCGCCTTCAACAAATTCTAGGGGTAGTCTATAATTTTCAGCATCGGTTCTATAAAATTCACCAGTGTATCCATGTTCCGATTTAAGGAGCCAGAGATCAGAAGCGAAAACAGGAAAAGATCCCGTTAATGTGTCCTCTCCACTCAGAACGACTGCTATAGTTTCAGCAAGTCCATTTCTGATGTAAAGCGTGTCTTGACTGAGCTCCGCATTAAATCTTACAAAGGATGAGTCATTTTGCTTGATAGACCCCAAAAGATGAATTGTTGTACTGCTCAGGTCAACCTTTACTTCTGAGCACGAAAAAAGGGCCATCGAAATGGCCCCTATAATAAATAGCTGTTTCATAAGCTTCTTAGAGATTCAATTCCTTGATAAAGGTATCAATCTTAGCCTCAAGTTCCGTTTTTGTTGCAGCATGGCTTTCGCCTGTAGTTTTACGCACTGAGAAATAGAATTTTATCTTAGGTTCTGTCCCGGATGGCCGCGCACTAACCTTATCCCCGGCTTCAGTGATAAACTGCAATACATTTGACGAAGGTAGTTCAGTTGAAATAGTTATTCCTGAGCGCAGGTCCTTCTGCTGAGATATAGAGTGATCTATAGCAATGGCCACTGGAGATCCTCCTAACATCTGAGGAGGATTGTGTCTTAGCGAAGTCATCATAACGGCGATTTCCTCTGCACCAGATCTCCCTTGTTTCGTAATAGAAATCAAGCGCTCTTGATACTGTCCAAACTCGCGATGAATGTCCTCTAACTGCTGAAGAACTGTTTTACCTTTTGATTTAGCATAAGCAGCCATCTCCGCAATCATAACGGCAGAGGCTACCGCATCTTTATCTCGCACGGCATCACCTACCATGTAGCCATAGGATTCCTCACCACCGACGATGAATTGTTCTCCTGGCTTATTCTTGATCAGATCAGCAATCCATTTGAATCCTGTTAAGCATCTGTAGCAGGGCACACCAAATTTTATAGAGATATCGGCTATTAGATCTGTAGTAACAATAGTTGCAGCGGTGAAGGCGTTCGAGGGCATTTGTCCCCTAGCGACTTTTTGACTCAATATGTAATGTACCAGCAAGGCCGCAGTGTCGTTTCCGTTGAGCAATTGCATACTACCTGTCCCGTCATTTACGGCAATCCCTACACGGTCTGTATCTGGATCACAACCTATTACAAGATCTGCGTTAGTAGCTTCTGCTTGCGCTACAGCCATTGCTAGAGCGGCACTTTCTTCGGGGTTAGGACTAGCGACTGTTGGGAAGTTTCCATCGGGTACAGCTTGCTTTTCTACGATTTGCACGTTCCTGAACCCAGCTTGAGCGAGGGCAGGAGGTACGCTGACAATCGATGTACCATGCAATGCGGTAAACACGATATGAAGCTCGTCTTTTCCTATATCATTGATGGTTAAATTAGCCACCATATCGATATACTTCTTGTCCATACTCGAACCTAGGAGTTCAATCAAATGTTCGTTAGCGTTCCAATTGATATCTTCAAATTTTGTCGCACGTACTTTTGCTATAACACCTTTGTCATGCGGGGGGACTAATTGGCCACCATCATCCCAATACACTTTATATCCATTATATTCTTTGGGATTGTGTGACGCGGTCAGTACGATTCCGAAATCACATCCCAGTTCTCGTACTGCAAAAGACAGTTCAGGAGTTGGACGGAGTTCTTCAAACAAGTACGTGTAGACACCATTAGCACTAAGCACTTCTGCCACCTTACGTGCGAAAGCTTTGGAATTGTTTCTACTATCGAAGGCGATGGCTGCTTTAAGCGATTTACCAGAAAAGAATTCCTGTGCATAAGTCGCTAAACCTTGTGTTGCGAGACCTAACGTATACGGATTGATTCTGTTTGTTCCCGCACCCATGATGCCGCGCATACCTCCAGTTCCAAAGTCCAAATCCTTATAAAAAGGTTCGATAAGCTCATCTCCACCTAAATCTATAAGACGTTGGGCTTCTTTACGAGTTACCTCGTCAAAAAAGGAAGAGGTCCAAAGTTTGGCATTTTTATGAGCTATTTCAAGCACTGATAGGGTAGCTTTTTCCATGAAAAATGATTGGTTTGATAATAGGACAAGATAATAAAAAGGGGGGCGAAGCCCCCCTTTTTATTGAATAGTACGTGTCCAGAAATGTTTAGCACCTATTCTTGGCCAAGCATTTCATAAGATCGCGTGATGAAAGCGGTAAGCTCTTCACCGTGTAGCAAATTCTGCTGAAGTTTGGCAAGATCTAACGCTTGGTTTACCGCTGTTGATCTCAAATCTTCGTCATCAGTATCGAGTATTTTAGAGGCTAGACTGTGGTTAGCATTTACCACAAGGTCATACATGTCCGGGAAATCTCCCATACCCATCATACCGCCGCCACCAGACATCTGCATTTCCTTCATGCGTCGCATAAATTCAGGTACAGTGATCACCAGAGGAGCATCAGTGCTCTCCATGTCTTCAAGCTTCAGCGTGAATTTCTCTTTAGGTACAATAGATTCTAAACGAGTTTTGAGCTCTTCTTTTTGCTTTTCGCTCAATTTAGAAACGCGAGTCTCCTCTTTTTTTATCAAGTTATCTATCAAATCCGAATCTACCCGAGCAAAAGTCGTGTCGCTAAATTCTTGTTCCAGTTTTTGAATCAAATGACTAGTGAGCGGTGAATCTAAAAGCAATACTTCATAGCCCTTAGCTTTTGCTTGTTGTACATAACTGTGCTGGGCATTCTTGTGAGAAGCGTAAAGCACAACTGTTTTATTGTCTTTATCCGTATGCTTTTCCTTAATAGATTCCAGGAATGTCTCAAAGGTGTGGAGCTTTCCGTCCATGGTCTCGTACAAGGCGAATTTCTTGCCCTTGTCGAAGAACTTGTCTTCAGTAAGCATACCATACTCGATGATAATCTTCATATCGTTCCACTTACTCTCAAAATCTTCGCGGTCTGTGCGGAACATTTCCTCAAGCTTATCAGCTACTTTTTTAGTGATATGGCTAGAAATCTTCTTTACATTTCCATCAGCCTGCAAGTAAGAACGACTAACGTTTAGAGGGATGTCAGGAGAGTCAATTACGCCATGGAGCAGTGTTAAGAAATCTGGGACGATTCCTTCCACACTGTCCGTCACAAAGACTTGCTTTTGGAACAATTGAATTTTATTGCGCTGCGGTTCAACGTTTGGTTTAATCTTAGGAAAATAAAGTACTCCAGTAAGATTAAACGGGAAATCTACGTTTAAGTGTATACTAAATAAAGGCTCGTCAAAACTGGATGGATAAAGCTCACGGTAAAATGCGCGATAGTCCTCATCTGAAAGATCCGCTGGTTTACGCACCCACGCAGGATTGGGGTTATTGATGATGTTTGGAACTTTCTTAGTCTCCCATTTTGCATCTTCACCTTCAGCAGCAGAGTTAAAACTCTCGTCTTTATCCCCAAACTCTATAGAAACAGGCATGAACTTAGCGTACTTGCTAAGAAGCTCATTAATTTTAGCGTCTTCTAGAAAGTCTTCACTGTCTTCAGCTATGTGAAGTCTGATTTCGGTTCCACGATCCTCTTTTTCAATGGAGGTGAGCTCAAACTCTGGGTTTCCTTCACAACTCCACATTACTGCGGCATCGTCTTTATGGGATTTGGTCAGAATTTCTACTTTTTTTGCCACCATAAAGGCAGAATAGAATCCAAGACCAAAATGACCAATCAGATCTGTGCCTTCCATCTTACCCTCGTAATCCTTAACGAACTCTTCAGCTCCAGAGAAGGCCACTTGGTTGATGTATTTATCAATTTCTTCAGCAGTCATGCCGATTCCACGGTCAATGATACTCAAGGTTTTCGCTTTTTTATCAAGCTTGATGTGAATAGATAAATCACCTAATTCTCCTTTCGCTTCACCTAGGTTGGTTAAGGTTTTTAGCTTCTGAGTTGCATCTACTGCATTTGAAACAAGCTCGCGAAGGAAAATTTCATGATCGCTGTACAAGAACTTCTTGATGATAGGGAAGATGTTCTGGGCAGTAACATTAATAGATCCTTTAGACATTGTAATTGAAATTATAGTTCATGCTGCGTACTTCAACTCTTGTGCCATGCATATAATGCATCTATTTAACTGACACTATGACAACTCAAATGCCAATTTTGCCTTAACTTCAGACTTGTACCCCTAAAATCGAGACATACCATGTATACAGCTAAAATTTCAGGTGCTGGACATTACGTACCGGAGCGTATTGTGACTAACGATTATCTGAGTACCATTATTCATACAAATGATGAGTGGATTACCGAACGTACGGGAATTCGTGAACGGCGCTGGGTAGAAGAAGGAGATGGAAATACAGCGGCTACGATGGGGACAAAGGCGGCTAGAAAAGCAATTGCGGCTGCAGGAATAGAAGCGACGGAAATAGGTCACATTGTCTTTGCTACCATTTCTCCAGATTATTATTTTCCAGGCTGTGGAGTACAGGTACAAGAAGCTCTAGATATGGGGACCATAGGAGCTACAGATATTAGAAATGCTTGTTCAGGTTTTATATATGCCATGAGTATCGCTAACGCATTTGTTAAATCAGGTATGTATGAGCATGTCCTTGTCGTTGCCTCAGAACTACAGAGCCCATTTCTTGATAAAACGACCAGAGGGCGGAACATCAGCGTGATTTTCGGAGATGGCGCTGGTGCTGTTGTTGTTTCTAAAGCTAAACAGGGTGAGAGAGGCATCATGAGTTGTCATACACACTCTCAAGGCAAACATAAAGAGGAGTTGACCTTACGAGGTTTTGGCACCCAGCACTGGATTGATGAGTATGACAAGAACGGCTTAAATCCTGATATCCACTTTCCACAAATGAATGGAAATTTTGTTTTTAAAAATGCAGTGGTGCGTTTTGAAGAAGTTATAGGAGAAGCATTGAAAAAAAACAATATAACATCGGATCAGATTGATTGTCTTATTCCGCATCAAGCCAACCTCCGCATTGCACAATTCATTCAAAAACGAATGAAACTTAGAGACGACCAGGTATTTAATAATATAGAGAAATATGGAAATACAACCGCTGCATCTATTGCTATAGCTTTCTCCGAAGCTATAGAGACAGGAGCGGTTAATAGAGGTGATACCATCTGTATGGCGGCCTTCGGTGCTGGGTTTACTTGGGGCTCGTTACTGATGGAGTATTAAGAACAAAATAAACATCATAAAAAAGGCGCCTATTGGGCGCCTTTTTTATGATGATGTTATTTCCATTTGCGAGTAGTGGTGGACAATCCAAAACTACCAATGCTGTTACTCATGTTACTAAATAAGATAACGGGCTCTGCGAAAGGATTATTTTGACTTTGATCTAGGGCTTCATAACTCTTGTAGAACGCATAAAGATCATCAGAAAGGGCACTGATGGATACTCTGTACTCTAGAAGAAAAGCTTGGTCTATGGAATTAAAACCTGTGGCAAAGCTTATTTTTAGATCTCGGTCTATCCCCTCCTCGGATACTAGTAGATTTTTCCCTCCTATGTAGCTAACACTGGAGTTCGTCGTTTCCGGAAACAACCCATAGTACTTAGAGGTGTCTTGACCTGTAAGAGGTGTTCTGTAGTGAACGGACATCTCAATAAGATAATGTTGGTCTATACCTGGATTATCCTTTAGGGTCAAGATAATTTCATCCGATGGTTGACCATCATAAATAGCATCACCATAATTAAGCTCTACCTCAAAATTTGCTGCTTCAGGAAAGCGTTGTGTTGCGCTTACTGTTTCATGATCAGGATGAGAGATTTCAAAAACGATATCGCCATCTATTGTGCCAATTTGTTGCCCAAAATCATAGTCATAAGTTCCAAAAGGCGACATATTATACCAGGAGTACAATAGCGTGCCATCTTTAAACAGTTTTAATGTAGCGCTATCTAAAAAGCTCGTAATGGACGTATCATAGATTCCTTGAGTTTTGCTTATGACAGCAGCGAAGCTAGAATCTTTTGAATCTACAAATAGTGAGGCTGCAATTTGTGGATCATGAGCTGGTAGGTCAATATCCTTTACTACACCATCAATGAGATTGCTGCAGGAGAATACCAGGACCGTAAGTGGTAGGATGAAAAGTAGTTGCTTATTCATGATTTAAAATTTAATACGATAGGCAATGGATGGTATAACAGGGAACAGTCCATACTCTCGTAGGACAGGATTCCCTTGATCATCTGAGGAAGCATCTAAGAAGAATGGATTCAGGTGGTTATAGGTATTATAGGTGCTAAAAATCCACCACCTATCGTAGTTTTTCAGCTTTTTATGAAAGCTCATACTGAGGTCCAGTCTATGGTAAGCACTCATTCTATATGCATTCTTATCAGACGGACGCTCCACATAGGCTGTTTGTCCTTGGAACCATCCTAGGCCAGAAGGCAGAGCGGTTATATAGGCAAATTCAGGTAGTGTTATTGCTCGACCTGTTCCATATACCCAAGCGCCGCTAAATGCAATGTTTTCGGTAAAATCATGTGAAAGCACCGCGGAGAAATCATGTCTGCGATCGTACGTATAGAAGAATTCTTCTCCACCGTTGATCTCATCAAACTGGCGGAAATTCCAGCTTAAGGTATAGCCTATCCATCCATTTGTTTTTCCAGCTTTTTTCTGTGCGAAAAACTCTAGTCCATAACTTTCACCTGAACCTTGGGTAACCTTGTCTTCCCAGTTCTCATCCAGTGAAAACAAGAAGTTAGCACCTTCTTTATAGCTGACTAGGTTGTCCATTTCTTTATAATATCCCTCGATACTTAATTCGAATTTTTTAAGATTTTTGGCCAGTCCTGCCGCGTATTGACGAGATTTTTGTGGTTTAAGATTCGCTGTTGAAGGAACCCATAAATCGGTAGGCAATCCTATGCCTTCATTTGTCAGTAGGTTAACGAACTGCATCATATCCGCATACGATGCTTTTAGTGCGATGTCTCCGGGAAGACTGTAATTCATGCCAAACCTAGGTTGTAAACTGGCGTAGGTTGTGCCTTCAACGAACAGAGTTGTAAAATGAAGACCACCATTGATTTTAAATTTATCACTTACGGTCCACTCGTCTTCTGCATAGGCAAAGAGTTCGTTTGAATAAACATCTGATCCACCTATTATGGTGTCTAAATTGAACCCACTACTTGCAAATTCTAAATTGGTTGCTCCGGGTGAAAATGTGTGGTTTGTGTATCCTGCGCCAAAACGAACATAATGGAGCGGACTGTGTGCATAGTCGAAATCTAATCGGCCACCATAATCTTCTATTCCGGAGAAGTATAGACCGGCAAATTTTTCTGACTGTTGTCCAGTTGTATCAGGGAAGTTTGGTTGGAATGAAGTTTCGCTTATTGCCCTTGTATTGAAGTTGTAAAGGGATCTTGTCGCTATGGTATTTGAGAAAAGCTTTGGGGACCATTGGTGATTCCAGCGAGCTGCCGTTATAGAATTTTGCCAGTCAAGTCCAAAGTCAAGCTTGTCTGTATTTCCATTGAAGGAATCTTCACTTTGTAATCCAAAATCATCTTTGCCTTGGAAATGACTCAGATAGATTCGGTCATTCTTACCGACTTTATAATTCACCTTCGCATTCATGTCATAGAAATAATAGGTAGGAGATGTGCTTAAATTCGGGTCTTGAGAGTTTATGTTGTTTAGAAAAGGTTTTGCTAGAATATCTAAATAGGTACGTCGACCTGAAACCATAAACGAAGCCTTGTCTTTGATGAGTGGACCTTCCAAAGTCAACTTTGAGGCAATAATTGACGCAGTTGCGTCACCGTGAAATTCGCGGAGATTACCTTCCTTCATATTAATCTCTAGAACAGAAGATAATCTTCCACCGTAACGCGCAGGGAATCCCCCTTTCGTTAAACTGACGTTTGAAATAGCATCCGCGTTAAAGACAGAAAAGAAGCCAAACAGGTGGTTCACGTTGTACAAGGGAACACCATCTAATAAAATAAGATTTTGATCTGGAGATCCCCCACGAACATAAAGACCAGAAGTTCCTTCACCACCGCTTTGAACTCCAGGGAGAAGCTGAAGGGTTTTCATGATGTCCACTTCGCCTAAAATAGCAGGAAGCGACTTCAGCTGCTTGATGGGTACTTCCATTTTTGACATCTGCACTTGCTCTTGCATCCGAGAACCTTCTGAGGCTATTACATCTACTTCGTTGAGCATGTTTTCTGATGCAATTAATTCGAAATTGGAACTAATATTTTGAATTAGGTTAATTTCAAAATCGCGATTCGCATACCCGAGAAACGTAAGACGCAGAAAGTGCTTGCCCTCCGGAAGTGTAAAAGAGTAGAAGCCATATACATTGGTGGCGGTCCCAAGCTTTAGGTCTGGTGACCAAAGATTAACACCTATCAATGCTTCTCCAGTTTCTGAATCTGATACATAGCCACTGATGGTCTTTGTCTGTGCAAAACTTAGTGTTCCAGAGAAACAAAAAAGTGCGAGTAAAATTCTTTTCATATTGGATATTATGGATCTGCAAGCCTCCAAAGTCATAAATCGTGCCAAGAGTGAGTTACAGTTGGAGTATGCGATTTGCTCCAAATGGTTTGAATTCATTAAACCCTAATTGCTCAGGAGTTAGGGTGGTGAACTGACTTTTCGGAATACAGCCAATAAGTTCACTAGAATGGGCAGCACAGTTAAATTCCTTAGCCAATTCCCCGACTCTCAAAAAGACGTCACAGACTCCTACTATATTTGGCTTAGTGAGATTACAGCTTACTTGGACTACATCACGATCAGGGAGATGCCACCCTATAGATCTGACCCCTTGAAGTCCGCCGTCGCGTTCTCGGATCAGTGCTGATATTTTCTTAGCTATGGGCAATAATAACGTTGTAGGTAATCCTGATAAGTTTACATTATAGGCAACCATTAACGGCCTGATTCCTATAGCAGTAGCTCCATGTTTCTCTACGGATGAATTATATGTGATTGGACCAAAATCGGGAAGTTCACCACGGGTGAAACGATCGCGCAAGCCTTCGTATTGTCCACGGCGTATGTGTGCTAAATCTTTTCGCTCTGCATGTTTTGCAAGATCTTCATAGCCATAGAGGGCTACTTGGAACTCTTGTGCTATTTGTGCTGCAAAAACCAAGGTTCGTGCCTTGAAGTCCTTTGCGAAATATGGATCGTCTAACAGGACAAAGGGACACACATCCACAGCCCCCATTCTTGGATGGACGCCGGTATGCTTGCGCATATCAACATGTGATAGCGTTAGCCTAAATAGGATTTGAGTGGCCTTGAAAACTCCGTTCAGTGGTCCAGTGTAAGTAAAAACAGTCCTGTTTGCACTGTGCCCTGGATCTACAAAATGTAGTACAACACCAGGGACTGCCTTAATACCTTTTGAAATGAGGCGTAGCAACACTGGATCCGTAGAGGAAATATTTGGGATACATTCTATGCGGTAGGTACCTGACATTATTCGCTGAAGATGTGTGCTTTTACAAAATCAGCCACTAATAGTGCCAGTCCACGTCCTACTTGTGCGAATTCTTCCTCATTAGTTACACGTCCCTCACAAAGATGAAAATAGTGTGGTGAAAAATCTAGTGCATAGATTATTTTACGTACCTGTTCAAAGGAAAATCCACTGATGCTCTGCGCACTCGAGGGAAAATTAGCAATCACATCTACATCTAACTCTAGGCCGTAATGTTCGCCAAGGTGATCACCAATACGCGCATACACTTCTTCGAATTGCTCTTCGCCTGACATTAAATCCTCATAACTAGCTAAATCAATGTTTTCATTATCCTCGATTCTCTGCCAAATATTCTCTGTAGTGTAATTCTCTTGTATGCCCAGCATGAAATACTGACCTAAATATCCCTCTTTCATGGCATAGGTAAAACCGTTTCCGCTGTGTCTTCCCTCTGTATTCCTTAGGTCAGTATGCGCATCAATATTCAAGCAATTTATGGGCAATCCTTTTACGAGACTCGCACCTGATAAACAACCATAGGCATTATTATGTCCTCCGCCTATGACGATGGGGATGGCGCCCTTTTGAATAATACGCTGGACGATCCCTTGAATCACTAGATCGTTTAAAGCGGTTGCAGATCTGAGTAGATCGGTTTGGTCATCAGGTATCTTGCTTGTTGCGACCACCGCACCGAGCACCGCAACCTGCGAGGAAGGGAAAAATCTATTCGTCTGTAGATTACAGAAGTAGGATAGGAAAGCTTGATAGCTTTCTTGTGCACCGCCTCGTCCGTGATTCGCCCTAACCCCAAAATCCTCTTCAATGCCCACTAAAACAAATTTGAACGGCAGTTCATCCTCGTTAGCCCACTGTTCAGCAGATATGGCGCTGATAATCTGTCCAAGTTTTTGTTCACCAACTCTAATACTTGTTCGGGAGACAAGATCGCTACTTGAATAATGCTCTAGTGCTGTGCTCATATCATATGTCCTGCTAAAATGGTTTGTTCAATATGGTTGGTGCCAAAATCGTAGCAAATGAACTCAATGGAAGGAATTTCTCTGGTGATCAATAGGTCTGCATCCTTTCCAATGGTAATTGAACCTTTGCGGTCGGATAACCTTAAAGCTGCTGCACCATTTATTGTTGCGGCATTTAGCGCCTCGGCTGGTGTCATTTTCATTTTTGCACAAGCCATATTACACACTAGTTGCATATTCCCAGTTGGACTTGAGCCTGGATTATAGTCTGTAGCTATGGCAACGATAGTATTGCTGTCAATTAACCGACGTGCCGGTGCATAAGGAATGCCTAAAAAATAGCTACAAGTTGGAAGTAGAGTTGCGATCGTATTACTGCCTTCAAGGGCGTTAAATGCTTGTTCAGACATGACTTCTAAATGATCTACGCTTAGTACACCTGCATCTACAGCGCGTGGTATAGCACCAATGTCAAAGAATTGGTTCACATGGATTTTAGTGGGTAGCCCATAGGTAGCTGATGCCTCCAATATGGCCTCTAAGGCATCGATATTAAAGTAATCACGTTCTATAAATCCATCTATAAAAAGAGCCAATTTCTCCTTGCTTACCACGGGCATGAGAGTGTCTAGCATATACTTTGTATACTGAGTACCATTCATTCCTTGATCTTTAGCCCAAAGCGGCAATGCATGTGCGGCTAAAAAGGTGGGTACAAGAGTCGCAAGGCTAATCTTGTCAAGGGCCTTGATCGCACGTAAGAGTTTTAATTCGCCTTCGGGATCCAATCCGTAGCCACTTTTCACCTCTAATGTCCCTGTCCCATAGGCCATGAGTTTATGAAGTCTGACTTGTGCCTGGTCCTGGAGGTCTTCGGGTGTAGCTTTCGCAACCTTTTGAGCACTATTCAATATTCCACCTCCTGCTGCCGCAATCTCCTCATAGCTCGCTCCCTTTAAGCGAAGGTTGAATTCTTGTTCTCTGGTGCCTGCGTAAACTAAGTGTGAATGTGAATCCACAAAGGCCGGTAATACGGACTTTCCACGGCAGTCTTTTAAGGTCATATCGTCGTGAGGACAATCCTGCATAGGACCGAAATCAGCAATCTTTCCATCCTTGATAGTCAGAAAGGCGTTAGACATAGTTGGAAATTCACCCATTGATTTTCCGCGTAATGCTTGCGTGGCTGCCGGTTGTATGCCACCTAGGTGTTTGATGTTAATGAGTCGAAGGTTCATGCTTCAATGTTACGAAGAATGCGTTGTGTTTCCTACTTTAGTGGCATGCCGGGAAATACAATAGGACAATCATTAGTGCTTACTACTTATGGTGAAAGTCATGGAGAGCAAATAGGTGGAATTTTAGACGGTATCCCTTCTGGTATAGCAGTGGACATTGCAGCTGTGCAATACGCGCTAGACAGACGTCGACCTGGTCAAAGTCACCTGACTACGGAGCGCAACGAGGTGGATCAAGTTCGTTTTCATAGTGGAATCTTTCAAGGAAAAACGACTGGAACTCCCATAGCCTTCTCTATTCTTAATAAAGACCAGCAGAGTAAGGATTATTCTGATCTTGAAAAAGTGTATCGACCGTCACACGCAGACTATGTGTATGACGCGAAGTATAGGCATAGAGATTATAGAGGTGGTGGTCGATCAAGCGCTCGTGAAACAGCATGTCGCGTTGTTGGAGGAGCCTTAGCCGGTCTCTTAATGCCGGAAGTACAAGTACGTGCATGGACTTCAAGCATCGGACCTATTGAGATTAAAACAAATTGGCAGCATTTAGATCTTACTCAGATTGATGCCCATCCAACCCGTTGTCCAGATCCTCAGGCCGCAGGAGAAATGGAGGCATATATAGAGCATGTGCGAGATGAGAAAGATAGTACTGGGGGTACGATCACAGCAGTTATAACGGGTGTTCCTGTTGGATTAGGTGAGCCGGTATTTGATAAACTTCAAGCAGATTTAGCAAAAGCCATGTTGAGCATCAATGCCGTAAAGGGATTTGAAATTGGCTCAGGATTTTCTGCAGCAGCTATGCTTGGTAGCCAACATAATGATGAGATTGGAAAGAACTTTCAAACTAAAACTAATAATGCCGGTGGTATCGTTGGAGGTTTGAGTAATGGTGCTCCAATAGAATTAAGGGTAGCATTTAAACCAGTGGCGACCATAGGTAAGCCACAAGGGACAGTAAATAATCAAGGAGAAGAAGTTGTCCTAGAGGCTAAAGGACGACATGACCCTTGCGTGGTTCCGCGTGCTGTACCTATTGTCGAGGCCATGATAAAACTGGTTCTCGCAGATCATTATTTGAGAAATCTTAAATACACACGATGAAAAAAATTTCACTTCCACTACAGATTATAATAGGTCTGGTATTAGGTATTCTATGGGCCTTAGTCAGCTCTTCTATGGGTTGGTCTTCCTTCACCATGGATTGGATTGCTCCGTTTGGTCAGATATTTATCAATCTTCTAAAATTGATAGCGATACCGCTTGTTTTATTTTCTATTATCGCTGGAATTGGAAATTTAAGTGATACTGCTACGCTGGGACGAATGGGAGTGAAGACCCTGATCCTTTATATAGGCTCCACTATTCTCGCGGCATCCGTTGGAATGTTGCTCGCAAATACCTTCAACCCTGGGAAGCAGGCTTCTCAGGAGCAGTTGCAAATCAATAGACTCGCCTATGAGATGTGGGTGAATCAAACAGATGGTGTTGAGTTTTTTGATGATCTGCGTCTTTCTGAAGACCCTTCAATGTCTGTATACATGGACGCTGCTACTCAGGCACTAGCAGAGCAACAGGCAAATGAAGAACTAAATGCCAAAATCGCGACGGCAGGTAATACTAAAAAGCAGTCGCCATTACAATTCTTTGTTGACATGGTTCCGTCTAACATTTTCGTGTCATTCAATAATTCACTGATGATTCAGGTAATCTTCTTTGCGATCCTCTTTGGAGTCACTATGGTGATGCTTCCAAAAAAGATAATGAAGCCTGTATCAGATGTGATTACTGGTTTTTCAGAGGTGTTTATCAAAATGGTAGATATCATTATGAAGGGAGCTCCGTTTTTCGTTTTCGCTCTTCTGGCGGGTAAATTAGCAGAGATGGCAGGTGATGAACCAGGTCGTTTGGTCGAGATTTTCAAAGCGTTGGGTGCCTACACAACAGTTACAATAGCGGGTTTACTATTTATGATTTTAGTGCTGTACCCAGCTGTGATGTCCTATTTAATATCTAGAAAAACTAAGTTATCATTTACTGAAAGCTGGGTATACTTCATGCGTGGAATTCGTCCAGCACAACTTCTTGCCTTTTCGACTAGTTCCACCGCAGCGACCCTTCCAGTGACCATGGATTGTGTGCGAGACAATTTAGGTGTTGATGAGGAAATAAGTTCGTTCGTTCTTCCAGTAGGTGCAACGGTGAACATGGATGGGACTGCGCTTTATCAAACAGTCGCCGTAATCTTTATGGCCCAATTCCATATGATTGACCTTACATTTATACAGCAGGCGACCATCATTCTTACAGCCACTTTGGCCTCTATTGGAGCTGCTTCAGTTCCTTCGGCTGGGCTGATAATGTTGATCGTAGTACTTGAATCTGTTGGTCTTAATCCAGCTTGGATAGCAATTATTTTCCCCGTTGACAGAATCATCGATATGGTACGTACTGTACTTAACCTTACTGGTGATGCAGCGGTCAGTACGATTATCGCTCTATCAGAAGATAAACTTACTTTAGTTGAAACCCATGAATCTTAATGCGTAATATTTTCCTAACGCTCTTCGCTTTTGTTTACATACTGTCACCTGGGCAGGGGTTTGGGCAGAACGGAACAGTGACTTTGGGGCTGTATTGTGGTGACGGAGGTAAAAGCCCTGAAAAACAGATTCAAAAGGCCGTTCGTGCTCTGAATGCGAAGGATTACCCTAGTGCTCAAGTATATATAGGTGCGGCCCTACGCGTGAATGAAGAAGACCAGCACGCCTTGTATTTAAAAGGCGAATGGGCGATTCGAACCAGTAAGTTCGAATTGGCCGAGGCTCATTGGAAACGTCTCGTCAAACGCTGTCCTGGTTATAAGCCTGATCTTCTATATCAAGTTGGATCGTTGGCGCTGGCTGGCGGTCGGCCTGATGAAG
>CAWURU010000008.1:0-178648 GCA_963925515.1 uncultured Flavobacteriales bacterium | reverse complement strand
TCTGTATCTCTATCTTCCGATGGAACTACTGTAGCCATTGGAGATTATACTATTAACGGCACCGGTGCTGATGCAGGTCACGTGAGGGTATACGAATACAGCGCTGGTAGCTGGTCTCAACTTGGCTCTGATATTGACGGTGAAGCTGCGGATGACCAGTCAGGATTTTCCATATCTCTGTCTTCCGATGGTACTACTTTAGCCATTGGAGCTCCTTTGAATGACGTCAATGGTAATAATTCAGGTCACGTGAGGATATACGAATACAGCGCTGGTAGCTGGTCTCAACTTGGCTCTGATATTGACGGTGAAGCTGCGTATGACTATTCAGGAATTTCAGTATCTCTATCTTCCGATGGAACTACTGTAGCCATTGGGGCTAATTTTAATAACGGTAATGGTGCTAGTGCCGGTCACGTGAGGATCTACGAATACAGCGCTGGCAGCTGGACGCAACTTGGCGCAGACATTGATGGTGAAGCCGCTTATGACCTGTCAGGGTATTCCGTATCTCTGTCTTCCGATGGTACTATTATAGCCATTGGAGCTTATGTTAATGACGGTAATGGTAATAATTCAGGTCACGTGAGAATATACGAATACAGCTCTGGTAGCTGGTCTCAACTTGGCTCTGATATTGATGGTGAAGCTGCGTATGACTATTCAGGAATTTCAGTATCTCTATCTTCCGATGGTTCTACTCTCGCCATTGGAGCTGAAGGTAATGACGGTAATGGTACTTTTGCCGGTCACGTGAGGATATACGAATACAGCGCTGGCAGCTGGTCTCAACTTGGCTCTGATATTGACGGTGAAGCTGCGGATGACCAGTCAGGGAGGTCTGTATCTCTATCTTCCGATGGAACTACTGTAGCCATTGGAGGTCGTTTTAATGACGGTAATGGTAGTAATTCAGGTCACGTGAGGGTGTATTCTACTTACAACGTGGGTATTGAAGAAGTAGTCAAGGATATTGTTGTCTCTCCAAACCCAACTTCTGGTCTATTAAACATTGTACTTACTTCTTTATCAGAGTATGAAGTGTATAATATCAATGGTCAAATAGTAGCTAAAGGGAAGACAGAAGGTCAAATAGACATCACTAACCTTCCTACTGGTAGTTACCAACTAATCATTACCAATGAAGATGGTCGTAGCGTACATACTATTCAAAAGATATAATTTCAACTAAACGCATTAAGTGAAAGCCTCTTCTTAGGAAGGGGCTTTTTTATTTGTGATAATTCTGATGTTAAGAATCCGTGGAAAACTTATTGCCTTTCAACGTACTCGTTGAAGCCGACCCAAGTAGTTTAAGTATATATCTAAATATTGTAGATTATAGTATACAGGCACATATATTGTCTGTGCTTGGATTCAAACCTAACAAGTTTCCAACCAAACTAATAGTTTGAGTAGGCCACCGAACAACTGCAGAGAGCAGTGGATGAGGGGCAGTAGGGAGACAATTAAATACGGCTCCCTTAATAACTCCTTGATATGTGTTTAAGAGTAATGACCTCATTGACATTAGTGGTGGCGCATTGAGAGTTTAAACAAACCGTTGGTGATGGTAGGTATACTCATTGACACCATCACAGGGATTTGATTATGCGAAGACTTATGCGGAAGCAAACTCCCCCTTACCATTTAAGGGGGGGTATAAACCTGTATTCTTGCTTCAGAGCAAATACAAAAGCAATTACCATCACCCCACCTTATCCATAATTACATTCATCTAATCTATCCGATTACCAGGAGGCGATAAGCCGACAATAAACACCCTACACCACATGGAGAAGTAATAGTACTACATTATTGAACAAATAGAAGGGAGGCCCTAAAGCCTCCCTATTAAACAAGTAGTATTACAACAGTATCCTAATCAGAGACATTTAGAGCGTTGTACATAGCTCTTCTCATTATCTCATTCATACTTACCCCAGAGTCACAGGAGAGGCTTTTAAGAGCCTCTTTTTCCTCTCTGGTAATGAATAATAGGATTCTACTATCCTTAAGAGATTTAGAAATTAACTGGTAATCTTTTAGGTGTTGGTCTTTTATAATCATTGTAGTGTTTTATATAATCTACAATAATGTTGATGTTACTATTAAAGCAATACTGCTCTGTTTAAGTAAGAGCTAATCCCCCCCTCAAAGAAGTCAGATTAGGCTTCTCAGATAGAGATGACGGTCAGTCGAACAATAGATTAGTCCATAATGACAATTCTAGGATTAATGTCATTATAACCGTCTCTACTCTATTGTTTGGGAATATTTTAAGACTTAAGTTTATAGTATTATTAACTTTGCATTTAATATCGTAATAAGTTGTAGGTCAGTTTAATACTGGATAACAAAAAACCCCAGCTCTAAAAGAACTAGGGTTTTGTTTGTAGCGAGAGAGGGGCACGATCCCTCGACCTCCGAGTTATGAATCCGACGCTCTAACCAGCTGAGCTACCTCGCCATTGTAAGGGGTGCAAATATAAACACCTGCATTAATAATGGAAGTGTTTTTTTGATTAATATCTAAACAAGCTTCAACACGAGCAATAGAGCGGCATACCTAGCACTCAAAAGAACTTATAAGGACTCATTAAAACCAGAAACTTAAAGAACAAATCATAAGTGTCTGCGATTAATATAAAGTGCTAAAATACGGTGGTACGGGTGGAATTTGTCAGTTTTAACTGTCAGTCTTAAAATATTATCTCAAAAATCACCTGAGATCTGTAATGCTTTACCCCCTCCCCTTTGACAAACTGTTTCGGTATTCAGTTCATTCTGGCGGTATATGCATAGTATTCCCACCCTGAGTTTCTAATCAGTTTTAATGAAGTGTGTAGCTAACGGATCGTGAAACAAGACGCAAGGATACATGTCGTTAGTTACTTTCATAACAGTATTATAGTTACTTATTAGTTTCCACTATTTAGGGTTACGTTAAGCTAACAAGATGTTTTATACAATCATAATGCCTTAATTTTACTCGAACAAAAGGGCTTAAAAATCAAATATCCCTCCGGTGCTATGTCGTACTACCAAAATAATAAAGGTGAATAGACTTCAATTCATTAAAACTATTTCAATTACAGCAATTGGAACCTTGATTTTATCAAAAACAGGTTTCGCAAAGACAATACTAATGAGTAAATCAGCAATCAAAAATATCAAACCGTTGGGCTTCCCTTGGGAAACACAAGACCCTTTTTTATTCTGTGCTTATCATAGAGATGAGTATCCTAATGGTAATACTAGCATGGGCGTGGATATTGAGCAACTCAAAGGAAGAAATGTTGGTAGTGATTTCACCATTAAAGATGGTTGGAGAATGTATCATGGTTCAAACATTCCAGGCTTCCCCTATCATCCACATAGAGGTTTTGAAACTATTACCATCAACAAAGAAGGTGTTGTAGATCATTCTGATTCACTAGGTGCAGCTGGCCGTTTCATGGCAGGTGATGTGCAATGGATGACAGCAGGGAAAGGTATTCAGCATTCTGAAATGTTTCCATTAATTAATAAAGACAATGGAAATCCACTGGAGATATTTCAGGTTTGGTTGAATCTACCTAAAGCTTCTAAAATGGTTGAACCACATTTTAAAATGCTATGGAATGAAGACATTCCTATAATCAGTCATAAAGACAATTCAGGTAATGTAACTACTATTCAAGTAATTGCTGGTAAAATAAACGATACAAAGGCGCTTGAAACAACACCAGATTCATGGGCTTCAAACGCTTTAAATTCGGTAGGCGTTTACACAGTGAATATGGAAGCAAATGCCACTTGGGCATTGCCTAAAACAAATGCTGACGCCAATAGATCTATTTTCTTTTACAAAGGAAGTGATCTGAAAATTGATGAAAAAACCATCACGCTTAACCACATCATTGAACTTCATGCGAATTCAAATATTGAGATTCAAAATGGAAATGTAGAAGCTCATTTTTTAATTCTTGAAGGTAAGCCCATTGGTGAACCAGTTGCGCAGCATGGTCCTTTTGTAATGAATACGCAAGAAGAAATAAGACAGGCAATGAAAGACTATGGCAAAACTCAATTTGGTGGATGGCCATGGTCAGAAACAGAAGTTGTCCACTCCCGAGAAAAAGGACGATTTGCTCTACACAGTAATGGAGAAGAAGAAATCAGATAACACTAACAAAATAATCGGTCTCTATAATCCAGTTTTTTTAAGGTATATCGTTGAATCCGATGGAATTCAACAGAATTAATCTTTTTCTCTAAGTAACGGGGATATACTAGTGGATTCAATTAATGTTACTAAAAGCAATGCAAATTGCTTAATTTACCATCACATGATACAGAAAAAAACCCTTGTTTTAGGGGCGTCGTTAAATCCAGACCGGTATTCAAATATCGTACTAGGCCGCTTGTCTTCAAAAGAAATTGAAGTAACAGCTTTTGGTCTTAGAGAAGGAAGAGTTTCTGGGGTAGATATTGAAACAGATTTAAAGGCCTATCAAGACATACATACGGTTACATTGTATTTAAATCCAAAGCGTCAAGAAGCTTATTATGATTATATTATTAGTTTAAATCCAATACGTGTCATCTTTAATCCAGGGACAGAGAACCCCGTCCTTTACAGCTTGTTAAACGAAGCCTCAATAGCTTATGAAGTGGCTTGTACATTAGTGTTACTTTCTACGGATCAGTATTAAACTCAAAAACCTCTTTAAATAGGATATGAATACACGACGATTAATTCCTGCTGCATTCACCGTTATAACAGCCTTATTGTTGGTTGCTCTAAACGAGTTTACCGAACTTAATATACCACCAGCATTAAGCTATATTTTAATTATCTGCTCAATGCTAACGGGTGTCTGGCTTCGTAAAGCTCGAAGTCTGAAGTAATCATTAAAACCTTTGTATCATTTTTCAATATGTCGAAAAGAATTCTATATCCTCTTTTTTTATTGTTGATTCCTTTAGTCGGGATGACCTTGACTGACAAAATCAACTGGAGTCTATTCGATTTCTTTTTAATGGCTACTTTGCTGATTATCCTTGGTATAGGTGTTGACTTTGTTTTTAACAGAACAAAGAACCTAAAGAAACGGATCCTCTTTCTTGGAATATTGCTTCTGTTATTTTTACTAATCTGGGCAGAGTTGGCGGTTGGTATTTTGGAAGCATTCTACTCAACACCCGACTATGGATAAAAGCATGATTTTATCGAGTGATTTACTTTGAGATGTATAAAAAAACAATTCAATTTACACTTCAATACGATTCTAACGTTCAACATTAAAAATCATAGATATGGACACGCTAATTTACATCTTAACAGTAGGCTTGATAGCCACAACGGTTATTACTTTTAGGGTTATAGATACCTTAGCCAAAGAAATTGCTGCACTGAAGCGCGCAATAGAAAAGAAATAAAAAAACCGGCCAAGGCCGGTTTTTTTTATTTGTTATTTAGTCATAATCACCTCATAGTCCCAGTAGAAAGAATTCCCTGAGTTGGCATCATAGTCATAATGGTTGTAATGCAAGAAAAGAGAGTCAGAGGCTTCATTCATATGCCAATCAACACATGGTTCCCAGTTCATATAAAAATGATCTGTGGACCAGCTATACCCCCAGTATTGATACATATGATCGTTCAGACTAATCATATCGTAGAACAAACTACCACTTTTGTCAAATGTTGCCTTACCTGCAAAGTTTTCGTCTGCCGCAGGCGTAGATCCCACTGCTAAATGCGTTCTATGCAAACTCACTTCCCAAGGGGATGAGTAGAATCGTTCGGTATTAGTTTCCGTACCATCAGTAGACTCACATGAGACAAACAAAATGACAGTAAAAGCAAAAAGAGCTGCAGTAGCTTTCTTCATTGGTATATTTTCAGAAGGCATCTTCAAGAATTGTGCCCTATTTATCGCAAGAGAGCGAAAATTACACAAGTGACTTCATGGCCTCAAAATAATTAGTTTTATAAAAATACAATTTTGATAAAGTTAAAACAATACTACTCCCAAGTAAAAAGTGGACGGTCTTTCATCAGTTTAACTACTTGATCCCCTACTTCTTTGAGGTGCGTATCAGAATCAATATTCAATACAACGCGGTCTATCAAATCTACAATCAGGTCCATTTCATCCTCCTTCATTCCACGCGTAGTGATCGCTGGAGTCCCCAAACGTATTCCTGAGGTTGTGAATGGACTCTTATCATCAAAGGGTACCATATTCTTATTAGCAGTAATATGAGCGCGCACAAGGGCTTGTTCTGCGACCTTTCCTGTAACACCTTTATTTCTAAGGTCAATCAACATCATGTGGTTTTCTGTACCACCAGAAATGATATTGTATCCTCTATCCATAAACCCTTTAGCCATAGCCTCAGCGTTCTTTTTAACTTGTAACTGGTAATGGAAAAACCCATCAGTGAGCGCCTCTCCATAAGCCACAGCCTTTGCAGCTATTACATGTTCTAAAGGACCGCCTTGGATTCCCGGGAAAATAGCCATGTCCAGAACGTTGGACATCATCTTCAATTCTCCTTTATTATTGGTCTCACCCCATGGATTAGGGAAATCCTCTCCCATCATGATCATGCCACCTCTAGGTCCACGAAGGGTTTTATGCGTTGTTGTGGTCACAATGTGACAATGAGGCATAGGATCATTTAAAATTCCTTTGGCGATCATTCCTGAAGGGTGCGAGATATCTGCAAGTAGAATTGCCCCTACCTCATCTGCAATATCACGGAATTTTTCAAAATCAATATCACGACTGTAAGCTGAAGCTCCAGCAATGATCATTTTAGGCATCACCTCTTTTGCTTTTGCTTCAATTTTATCGTAGTTCAATAAACCTGTTTCTTGATCCACGCCGTAAAACTCTGCATTGTAGGTCTTACCAGAGAAATTAACAGGTGAACCATGAGTTAAGTGTCCACCATGGCTTAAATCAAAACCTAGCATAGTATCACCTGGGTTCATCACCGCCAAGTAGACTGCTGCATTAGCTTGCGAACCGCTATGAGGCTGAACGTTTACATAAGATGCACCATAGAGTTCTTTAGCACGATCTCGTGCCAACTCCTCTACCATGTCTACGATCTCACAACCACCATAATAGCGCTTACCGGGATATCCCTCAGCATATTTGTTGGTTAACACAGATCCTTGTGCTTCCATTACCTGGGGAGAAGCGAAGTTCTCAGAAGCAATCAATTCTATGCCATTTATCTGGCGCTCGTGTTCCCGAGTAATAAGATCGAAAATGGTGGTATCTCTCATGGGTATTTTCCTTAAATGGTAAAATTACTGCGTAGACTCGGAATTAACACTAACAATCTGAGACTTTAGAAGGGGCTTGACCAACGTATATCTGAGTATAAGGCACTTCCTGTCAAAGTCTTTACAAATGACTCTAAGTCTTCTCTTTCTGAGGTAGTTAACTCCATCTTAACGACAGAGGGGCCTTTAGCCAATCTTGGATCCATTGTGATGTTATTAACATCTGGGATGACTTCATTGTAATGATCTATGATTGTAGTGAACTCCAAGAAATCACCAGTGTGCATCATGGGCGTGTTTGGAGTACCACTTATGCCCAAGACATCGCGTAAGGATGGGGATTTCGTATTTGTAGTATCAAAACCCGATGGGTCTCCAGCTACCTGGTCTACACCGTTATTACGAACACCGGCGCCTATAGAAAACTCTGGTGGCTTATGACAACCTGCACAACCTATCCCACCACTTGTTCTAATACCTGAACTATTGAGTTGAGCAGGAGTTAAAAACAAGTCCAGGCCATGGTTTTCCTCCGCAGTGAAGTTGGAAAATGGGCCAGTGGTCGTTCCGGAGTTTTGGACGGCTTGATCATATTTTGAATCGAAAGATTCTATAGAAGACACAAAATCTGTAAGTGCCTCTGCTATGAAAGCCTCAGTAGCAGATTCGTTGTCAAAAGCCCATAAAAAAAGTTCGTTATAATAAGGAATGGAATCCAACTTAGCCAGAAGACTGTTAATCCCGGGTTGACCTTGAAGACCACTATACCCCATTTCTATATGGTCTTGGATTGGTTGTGTCACCTGGTCAATTAAACTAACAGCGCGTTCGTCCCAAAACATTTTGCCTTCGCTAGAAAATCGGAGGTTCGTTAACCTCATACTTTGTCGACCCGTCAGTCCGCCGTCTAAACCAATACTTCTGCTGGAGGTATCCCCAAAAGCAGCATTTTGCTGATGGCAAGAAGCACAGGCAATTGTATTGTTTAAACTGAGGTTTTTATCATAGAACAGTACCCTACCTAATGTTGCTTTCTTATCATCAATATCTGACCCAATTCTATTGTCTAGTTGGATATATGAAGGTGCGTTGCTCTGATAATTTAAAGGAGGTTCTACAGGAAAATCTGACCCGAAAACACTCCTTATCTCTTTAAAATCAACATCTGAGCTGCCCTGGTTTCCAAGAGTACAGGACACAGCTAGAAGAAAAAAAGAAAACAGAAACAATTTCATTAAAGAATGATTTTCACTTACAACAATTCAAAACTACAAAGGTTTTAATCTACTGGACCAAAGACATTTCGTCAATCAACCATTTTTGACCAGCGAACTTGTCAATTATAAATAGAACATACCTACTGTCAACCATAATATTGCGGCAAATCCTCTCATCAAAGTTTACATCACTCATGGTACCTTCCCAAATACGATCAAAATTAAGCCCAATTAACTCTCCACTTCCATTTAAAACAGGTGAACCGCTGTTTCCACCAGTAGTATGGTTAGAAGCTATATTACAAACAGGAACCTTGCCATTTTCTGTATAAGGACCGTAGTCCTTAGTTTCATAAAGTTCGATGAGTTTTGCTGGAACATCGAACTCATAGTCTCCAGGTTGATATTTAGCCATGACACCTTCTAAATAGGTAGTCGTACCGTAAGAAACGGCATCTCGCGGTTCTACACCCTCAAGTTTGCCATAAGTAACTCTCAGAGTGCTATTGGCGTCAGGATAAAATTGACGTTCTGGAAAGGCGGTAATAAGTGCCTCCATATAGGTCGATTGCAAGGATGCTATTCGCTCATTATGCTCATTGTAAGCTGGCGCTATAACAGATCTGTAAACCCCAAAAACTGCAGATACAAAATCAGAACTTACAGATTGCTCATCCAAGGAGAATTCCTGTTCAATTAATGCCGCTAAAAACAAGGCATCTAGTTCGTCATGAACGGCTTTAGAAAATTCCTCAGCACTCCCCTGTATATCACTTGTTAATTCCGGCAAGTCCTCCAAGGCAAGCTCGAGCATTTTCGTGGTGGCCTCTTCCGAAATGGTTCGGTTAAAACCTTCTTGAAAAGAAAGAACCGCAGCCTTTAAGACATCAGATTCCTCCATGCGCATGGCACTATTCATAAAGTTGAACCATGGCATTCCATAATAGATGGTTTCAATAAATGCAGTGCGCTTCTGCGCTGATGGACCTCGCTTGGTGTAGGCGATGTTTAGATCATTCAATACCCTGCTGTAGGCGAGCCATAAGCTAGGGTCTGCAGCAATTCTTGCAGTAAAATCAGCCTCTAGCCTTCTTTTTCTATCTATTCCGTTTGTAAACTCAATGCCTTCAATTTGACCAATCCACTTCTTCCATCCATTTGCCGTACTGGCGTATTTAGAAGCGTATTGAATTTTAGCCTGTTCATTTTTGCGCATCTCTCTGTCCATGATTTCTAGCAGTACGGACCTTATTTCAACCTTGTATGCATTCACTTCATTAACCAATTGATCCATTGCCACAGCCGGTAAATATTCTTGAGTAGTTCCAGGATATCCTAAAACCATAGTGAATTCGCCTGGTGTCCTTGGTCCTATATTAACTTTTAAATGTTGAGCAGGCGTGAAGGGTAAACCATTGTCGTCATACACTCTAAATAAACTAAAATCTCCCGTGTGGCGAGGAAAAACCCAGTTATCAGTATCAGCGCCAAATTTACCAATAGAAGATGGTGGAGCACCTACAAGACGTACATCACTATATTTTTTGGTAGCAAGTAAAAAGAATTGGTTGCCATAGAAAAAAGGCACGACTTCATAGTCAAAATCGGGATTCTCTGATGTTTTCGCCTCAACCATTGCAGAGATCGCAGCTTCTTCATCCTCCGTACCTAATACAGAGTTTGTAACATCTTCCATATAGACCAGCTGCTTAACAAATAAGCCTGGGTTCATCAACTCCTCTGAAGTATTGTTCGCCCAAAAGCCTTCTTTCAGATAATTATGCTCGAGAGAACTTTGCTTTTGAATCTGACTATAGCCACAATGGTGGTTGGTGAGTACTAAACCATTTGAAGAAATATACTCTCCTGTACAAAATCCACCAAAACTCACTATCGCATCTTTCAGTGAACTGTGGTTGACGCTATAAATATCTTCAGCGCTTAATTCACAACCCATTGCTTGCATTTCAGCGATGTTATTGTTGAGCAACATAGGGATCCAAATCCCCTCTTTTGCCTGTGCGATTGTAATCGAGTATATAATTGTGAGAACAGTAACGATTTTCTTCATTTGTGTATTGTATTTTGCAGAAGTAAACTTAAACAATAGCAATGAAGAAATTACTACTCGGCGTTTTTGCCTCAATCGCTTTTATCGCTTGTACAAGCGAAGAAGGTTTTGAATTGTCCATAAATGCTCCAGATGCAGGCGATAGCCCGGTTAAATTGACGATAGAAGGTGATCAAGTCCTCTATGAGGGGAACCTAAACAACGGGGAACTTACTATACGCGTTGAAGATTTTGTAAATCAATATGCAATGATTCAAATTGCAGAGTTGGGTCAGCCTGCGGTGTATTATCATGGAGGCGAAGATGTTTCGTTAACTTTTGATACCATTAACGGATTCACCGTTGAGGCCGGAGCGTTTAATGATTCCGCAAACATCTTGACTGCGAAAAGTGGAATGTTCAACCAGACCATGCAGATTCTTGAGAATAAATTCAAAGAAGCTAGTCAAATTGGAGATACTGTTACTATTTCAGCCATCCGTTCAGAAGCTATGAACCTTCTTTCGAGTCAAGCTAAAATGAATCTCGACTTCGCTAAAAAAAATGATATACTTGGCGCCGCTATTTTAATGGGTTCAAACAGTACAGACTTTACTTACGAAGACTTCAAGGCTGTTGCAGCTCAGGTATCAGAGCAATATTTTGACAGCCCAGATTACATCAAGTTGACAGATAAAATCGCAACAATGGAGAAGTCATCTGTGGGCGCTGCATTTACTGATTTTTCTCAGGCTACGCCGGAAGGCGATACCATCAGCGTGTTAAGCGTGAATGGAACATATGTTTTGGTAGATTTTTGGGCTTCATGGTGTGGACCTTGTCGCGCAGCGAATCCTGCGCTACTTGAATTGTATAATGACAACAATCAAAGGGGTTTTAACATTGTCGGTATAAGCTTGGATAATAACGCTGAAAAATGGATTGAAGGAATTGCACAGGATAAATTGCCTTGGCCGCAGATGAGTGATTTAGGCGGATGGCAGAATGAAATCTCTACGTTCTATGGCATTCAATTCATTCCTCAGAACTTATTAATTGATGACAACGGAGTGATCGTAGGTAAAAACATGGAACCTGCCGAGCTTGCTGAATTTTTAGCCGCTAACCTCTAAACCAACCCTCGTTTTCTTCGGATAAACCATTCCGTAAGCGCGAGTAACAATACTAATCCCCAGTAGGCTAAATAAGCGTGCTGGGGATTTTTCTTGACATAGCTCACTGTAGTCTCCTTAATTTCAAGACCTGAGACTATGTCACCAGAGTCTTCTGCACCTACCATTACTGTTCCACTGCGTGCCCAATCCTTCAACATGGTAAGGTTTCGAGGGATGACTTCTTCTATGTTAAGTTTTTCTACTTGCACTTTTGCGGAGGCTTTGATTTCTGACCCCATAGAATTAGCGATTACTTCAATGGATAATTGACCTACGTTATGTGCATCAAAGCTTGCCGTACCAGATTGATTTTCTATCGTGAAAGTTAATAGTTCCACCTGGTCGCCCTCCATAAATACCTTTCCATTAAACGAGGACGGGGCCACTCTACCCTCTCCATTTACAACTGTAGTCACCACAGTAATCCGCTGACCAGAAAAGGCACGCTGCGGCACTGTAAGTTGCAGGCGCGAAGGTTCGTTTAAGGAAATTAATTTCTCTAATAAACCTTCGAACAAGAAAAATGCATCCTCGTTTGCGAGTGCTGAAGCATACCAGTGCACACCGCTCGCATCTATCCGCTTCGTGGAGACCATGAATTCTGTATCTATACTTCTCACACGCAGATTAATGCGTTCCTTTAAATCAACGGGCCAAAAGGACGAATTTAAGAACGCTTTGTTGACGAGAGTTTGTTGAGGTGACCAAGCGCCTAGGGTAAGCAGTGCTCCAGTAAACGTATCCTCAAGTAAAGACCATACGTTATTCCCACCTCCAATAGCGACAATGGGACCATCATGAGGGTTAGCGCTACTGATATCATTAAATTTTATAGTTTCTACCGCTATACTATGCGATCTAGCATACCTACGAATCATCGCTTCATGAGGATGAGGAAAGTCAGTGACCACAAGAATTTTAGTGAAAAACGGTATGATTTCAACCGTGGTAAACAACGTGTCTGATCGACCATTTGTTAATGCGGAACTAGTCATTGCAAGGCTGCCTATACGATCCGGCACTCTTAAATCAAATGAACTGCCCTGATAGTCTTCACCCTGAACTGTCGTCTTTAGTTCACAATTCTTATCAGCTATTATATTCACACGAACTAGAGATCCTGCGAGCACCCTAGAAGGAATAGAAATTCCTGTGATTAATGGAAGTTGACGGGGCGTTATACCATCTAGTAAAATAGCGGCCACGGGGAAATCGCTTTGATGGACCGTCTTAACATGACCATCTCCTACATATATCCATTGTTTTCTCTCAGGTATAAGCTCACTGGAATAGTTTCTGGTTTGGTAGGGAATATCCCTTGCTTTAAGGCTAGTTTCTAAATCACTAAGGCCCTTTGTATAGCTTTCTATAAGTGAGGCCGATGAATCAAGTAGTATAGTCAGGGGCTCTGCTAATTTCAGCGTAGACTGGGTTGAGGTAGATGGAGATAAAAGCGCGTAGACCAGCAAACTGAACCAGGTAAAACGCAAAAACGCCAAGACCCACAGAGTCTTGGCATTTTGCTTAAATATGTATAAAAACCAGGCTACCGCAGCTCCAGCTATTAGCGCTATTAAAACGGCGGCCGTTGTTGTCATTAAGTTAACATTCCTCCACAAACATTAAGGACTTGACCACTGATATAGCCTCCCATATCTGAAGCTAAGAATAGACAAGCATTAGCCACATCTTCAGGACTTCCACCGCGCTTCAAAGGGATGCTATCACGCCATTGTTGAACCGTTTTTTCGTCTAGTACAGCAGTCATCTCAGTCTCTATGAACCCTGGGGCAATTGCGTTACATCGAATGTTTCTAGACCCTAGTTCCAGAGCTATAGACTTCGTAAAACCAATAATTCCTGCCTTTGAAGCTGCATAGTTAGACTGTCCTGCATTGCCCTTAACACCAACCACTGAACTTATGTTGATGATGGACCCCGAGCGTTGCTTCAAAAAAGTTCGCTGCACTGCCTTAGTCATGTTGAAAACAGAATTCAAATTGACTTCAATGACTCGATTGAAATCCTCTTCCGTCATTCGCATAAGCAAAGTATCCTTAGTGATACCTGCATTATTTACTACGATATCAACGCCTCCAAAGGCTTCAATCACGTCAGATATTAAGGACTCAGCATCATCCATTTTCGAAGCATCAGAGCGAAAACCTTTAATACCAGTACCGTACTGCTTTAACTCTTCTTCTAGTGCTTGACCTTTCTCAACAGAGCTGAGATATGTGAACGCAACATTAGCACCCGCCTTAGCAAAAGCTACAGCAATACCTTTTCCTATTCCTTTTGACGCACCAGTAATGATGGCTGTCTTTCCTGTCAATAAACCCATACTATTATTTAATTCGTGGTTTTGTTAGAGAGCAAACCTACGTTTTTTCCGTTCTTATATGCAACTATATAGGCGTTTTCCACACCCACTGTAACAACAATATCTAAAAGATCTTGAGCCTCTAATAAAGAGCTATAGCTGCCTATTACCAATGTTGATAAACTGTCCTTCTGCAATACATCTGCACTCTCAAATCCCTTACTCAACTCACTAAAGTCCAATGATTTAAATGACCCTATTTGAACTGAATATTCAACATTATTATTAGGAGTTAAAATGGTATCTGTTGCAGTGCCATTTTTCCACAACTCAACGCGCACTCCTGACAATTCAGCGCTAGTCATATACGAAGCCTTCACGTAGAGATACACACAGCAGGCCATCAACAACCCTATTACCAAAAAATACCCTACTGGCTTTTTTGAGGTATTAAATTTTGCGCGTTCTGAGGCGATAGTTGCCTTGAGATCGAGGTTTTCCTGCTCTAAAGCCTCTAAGCGTAGTTTTGTACTTGGGGATAAAAATTCCATGAGTCTTGTTATTAAAGCGGTGCAACTAATATTCCAATAAGGGTCCCAATCATAAATAGAATGGTTTGAATCACAAACCCAATATTATTTAAAATAACTAAGGTCCAGTGCATCTCCCCAAATCGTTTCCAACTTAACGGAGGGTTACTCACCGGATCTCTTCTCTCCTCTTCACGCTGCAACTGGTCTAATGACTTCACAGCGTATGGAGTGTCACAACTGGAGCAAGTGTATGCGTATTCATCTATAGTCAGCTCCACGTCATACCACGTCTTACAAGAAGGGCACTTGACTTGTTTCATACTGTAAATATACTTTTTAACTATATATGATAAACGAAAGAGCCGCGACCTGTATAAGTCGCGGCTCTCTTTATATATCTCAGGAAAATAGTTATTTAGCTAACATCTTCGCCATAGTAATTCCTAATTCTGCTGGAGAATCTACCACTGTGATTCCACATTCGCGCAAGATTGCCTTCTTCGCTGCTGCAGTATCCTCTGCACCACCTACAATTGCACCAGCGTGTCCCATAGTTCGTCCCGCAGGAGCGGTTTCACCAGCAATAAATGCTACAACCGGCTTAGTTCCGTGCTCCTTGATCCAGTAACCTGCCTCAGCTTCTAACTGACCACCAATCTCACCAATCATGATAATTCCTTCTGTCTCAGGGTCATTCATCAATAACTCCACGGCTTGCTTAGTCGTAGTTCCAATGATTGGATCGCCACCGATACCTATGGCAGTAGTTTGTCCTAAACCAGCTTTAGTACACTGATCAACGGCTTCATACGTTAGTGTACCTGATTTACTCACGATACCAACATTCCCTTTGGTAAAAATAAAGCCCGGCATAATACCAACTTTAGCTTCACCAGCAGTCATAACACCTGGACAGTTAGGTCCAATCAATGTGCTGTTTTTATCGCTTAAGTATTCCTTTACTTTTACCATATCTGCAACTGGGATACCTTCTGTAATACAAATGATCACTTTGATCCCCGCTTCAGCGGCTTCCATGATTCCATCTGCAGCAAATGCTGGAGGAATAAATATAATTGATGTGTCTGCACCCGCCTTTTGAACGGCTTCTGACACAGTATTGAATACCGGACGATCAAGGTGAGTCATCCCCCCTTTACCTGGAGTAACACCACCAACAACGTTGGTTCCGTATTCAATCATTTGGGTTGCATGGAATGTACCTTCTTTACCAGTAAATCCTTGTACAATAATCTTGGAGTCTTTGTTGACTAAAACGCTCATGAAGATGGTTTTTCTGTGAATTCTGCGACAAATGTACTCTTCAACTTGTAATGGGCTTAGTTGTTGATGAAATTTCTTTGCTCATTACTTAACAATGTATCTTTGCTCTCATGCTACGAGACGACATCATTTGTGCCTTATCAACTCCACAAGGCGTGGGAGCTTTAGGAATTATCCGTTTATCAGGGACTAATTCCTCCAGCCTACTCACTCCTTTTTTTAGTTCTGTTCGTCAAAAACGAGAGGGATGGACCTCGCACGTTGCCTACTTTGGTGACTTTACGATAGACGAAGAGCGTATAGATGAAGTCCTTGTGAATTTCTTCGCTGAAGGCAAGAGTTTTACGGGGGAAGAAAGTGTGGAGCTGTCCTGTCATGGATCTCCCTACATCATAGGTCGTGTGATCGAGGCACTCCTTTCACAGGGCGCACGTATGGCTGATCCCGGTGAATATACTATGCGAGCTTTCATGAATGGCAACCTTGATCTTGCTCAAGCTGAGGCTGTAGCTGATCTTATCCATGCAGAAAATAAGTCAATGCATGATGTTGCTCTGAAACAACTCAAAGGAGGTTTCTCTAGTGAGATTACTTCATTCCGGGAGGAATTGGTCCATTTCGCTTCTCTTATTGAACTAGAGTTAGACTTTAGTGAAGAAGACGTAGAGTTTGCCTCACGTGAGCAGCTTACTGCCATGCTGAACCTTTTAAAAACGAAAGTATCCAGGTTAATAGCTTCCTTTAGGTACGGAAATGCACTTAAAAAAGGGATTGCCACAGCCATACTTGGTGCGCCTAATGCTGGTAAATCCACCCTACTTAATGCACTTCTTGGCGAAGAACGAGCTATAGTCTCAGAGATTCCTGGGACCACTAGAGATACTGTAGAAGACACCTTTACCCACAATGGACTCACCTATCGCCTTATTGATACTGCTGGTATACGAGAAACACAAGATTACGTGGAGTCCGTTGGTATCGCACGCGCACTAGAACAAGGAAGTAAGGCAGATGTGATTTTTTATACAGTAGACATCACCGCCCCGGAGAATGACTTAGAACAGAAGGTATCGGATTTACAAGAAATGGCACCAGATGCGCACCTACTTGTGGTGTTGAATAAGGCTGACACTGCTGATCCAACTCCGATCATCAATAGACTAAAAGAACTGGACCACACTCCACTAGTTGTTTCCGCAAAATCAAAGGAAGGCCTGGAAGCATTACTTCAAAAGCTTTCTCAGCTTACCGCATGGAGCACGACTTCAGCCTCTCAGACCATTGTTACAAATGCACGTCATGCAGATGCCCTACGACGCACTTTAGAAGCCTTACAACGGAGTTTAGATGCCGTTGCGCTCAGTATACCTGGAGATCTTCTGGCACAAGACCTGAGAGTTGCCTTGGACAGTTTAGGTGAAATCACCGGCACCATTTCTACAGATGATCTTTTGGCTAATATTTTTAGTAAGTTTTGTATTGGGAAATAACCTCATACAAAAAGGCCACCGAGAATTAACTTCCCGATGGTCTTAAAAAAGCAGTTTTCGCAGGGGGTTAATCCCTCTTGATTACAATTTTTTCTCTTAAACTATTACCGCTAGATTTATTTAGGATTTGAATAATATACGTGCCTTCATAGACCGTTTGTACATCGAAATATGCTATGGTACTCCCTTTGTTAATCGTCGCACGTTGAACTAAACGTCCTGAAAGGTCTAACAGATTTACCTGCAGGTCATCCTTCACTAGTTCTTGAATTTGAATGGCGATTAAGTCAGAAGCGGGATTAGGGAATATGGATATATTCAGGTCTCTAAAGTCAGCTTCAGAAATTCCAATAGAAGAAGTGTAGACCGTTGTTGTTTCACTGATACTGGCCACCTTTCCTTGCGTATAGACACCATAGAAGGTAGGACCTACAGCATAGGGATATGTCGAGTTCCAATCACCATCTACGGTACAGAAATAAGCATAAGTACCATTAGGGTATTCTGGAGTCACACAAAATCGACCATTGTGCTCATCCAGATATTCGTCATTGTTAGGATGAGAAATCCAGCCATAATCTTCTCTGAAATAACCCAAAGGATAGGTTGTGTTGATTGCAGGTCCCGATGATACTGTAGACCCATCTGCATGGGTGATTCTAGATGTTATAGAACGAAGTTCATAACCAGATTCAATTCTAGCGACACCTCCTGTACCATCATCGTTCATGTACCCATAGGCTCCATAAATAGGAAAACCATCATAAGCGAATCCAATTAAGGGTGAATGCTGTGTACTGTCCATGGCATACAAGCCATCAGCATCGTAAATATTGCATATGGTTGAAACCACATTTAGATCAAGCTTAAAGGCTGAAGGATTTTGGTGGTGATGATAATTGCCCATTGCGGGGTGCGCCTTTGAACAATCAAAACCACCCATTTCTGCAGGAATTGCATCGCGATTCCAATCCTGAGAAGACATAGGTCCACCGGGACAAGGAGCATTTCCAGGACCTCCACATAAGCTACTGGTATTTGGATTCCAAGATACTCCATCACGATAATCAAAAAGTGATACTCCATTTACGAAAACACCTATGTTATTGCCCGTTGTAGGAGTGGGTGCACCCGTGTTTTGCTGTGGTGTAAGTGTGAATTTGTAAATGGCGGACTGGTTAGATGCAACACTTGGATTGCCATCTAAAAACGGACCTGTAGGATAAGCGGGTATCCCTGTAGCCATGATATAAACAGAGGTAGCAGAGTATTCAACCTGCTGACAATTCACTAATGTGTTATTTGTTATTGGAGTTGAATTCCCAGATACATAATACGTTCCTAGCTGCGTGGTATTCTGTAACCACGAGGTGATTGCTGGACTCAGCTGTGCCTGGGCTGAAAAGACAAACATCAGGGCGATTAATAAACTATTTTTTCTCATCATTTAGAATTTACTGGATTATTTAGAATTAATTCTTGCTTATAACCTGAAGCGATTGAGGATATTTATTTTGAGGATTAAACACAAAGGCAGTGTCATTCAACGTCATCAGAAACGAAATCAGGTCTGCCTTATCCTTTGAACTAAGATTGATTGATCTACTCAACATAGACTCATCTATCATTCCAGGTTTTAATCGATTGTAGTGGTTCAGTACTTCGTTCAACTTCGAAAAACGACCATCATGCATGTAAGGGAAGGTGTAACTCAAATTACGCAAGGAAGGGATTTTAAAAAGTAAGCTGTCCTCAGGATTTTTCGTAACCCCATATCTACCATGATCATCGAGTGTTGAGTCCACAGGCAGCCCATTGTTAGCAAATCCATAACTAGAAAAAAGTGGCTCAGTATGGCAGCTGCTGCAATGGTCTTTAAAAAGCCCATAACCCATCGCTTCTTGTGGTGATAGAACATCCTCACCAGCCCTCACAAGATCGTATTTAGCAGTTGCTGAGACTAAGGTTAGCTGAAATTGAGTAATCGATTTAAGAAAGCGTTCGCCCGTGGGAACACTATCTGACCAAGCTTTGTAAAATGCCGTCCTGTAGCGAGTAGTATTTAAAAGTTTCTCCACCACATCTTTAATGTTCTCTCCCATCTCCGAGGGATGACTTAATGGCGCTAAGGATTGCATGTCCAAATGATTTATCGCGCCATCCCACATAAAGGTTTCTTGCCAAGCTAGGTTGAAAAGTGCAGGTGCATTCCTAGTTCCTATGGAATCATTCATTCCATGACTCAGATCGTGATCGGTATGGGCAAACGCGTTGTAAGGAGAATGGCAAGATGCGCAAGAAATGCTAAGGTCTTTCGACAGTATGGGGTCATAAAATAACATCTGTCCTAAGTCAATTCTCTCCTGCACCAGTGGATTCTGTGATAGGTTGTAAGACGGCGAGGGGAAATAGCTTGGATATACTAAACTAAGTACGCGTTCACTTGTAAAGGAAAGGCCAACAAGGGCACAAATCAGCAGAAGGATAAGGTTACTCTTCATGGGCCAATTCTAAATATGCCCGGGAGCTTATTAGCGAAATTCATTGCCCTTTCATTCGGACTCATGATTTGAAAATTTTCTGTGATATTCTTCTGGGTCAAAAGTTTATTACAATCCATTATAATCAGAATTGATAATGACTGGTCGTATTCAAAGACAAGCGATTGTAGGGTGTTATATGGCGATTGAAAACCTCCTATATGATATTGGAAGAGATGGTTTCTTGCGGGGCAAGAGTTTGACGTTCCTTCTAACTTAAAATTAATATACCCGCTTTGCCATGACCAATACATTCCCCTCGTTGGATCAAGTTCTCCTCCTTTTGCGCCTGAATTTTGAGTAACACTATCTATACCTAAGGAAAAACTAAACTCATTATAAGACGCTTCTTTTGAAGTTCTAAAAGATCTTTGAAGTGACACCGTATCTTCCATATCTATTAAAAAGGTAGCATAACTCCTTTCATCAAGGGCCATCTCGGCATCAGAGAAGGTTAGGTCAGCCATGTAAAACTTCAATGTTTTAATGGACACGGAATCCTCTAGCCCGCTGACATAGTAAGATTTACCCAGCTCTAGTGGTTCATTGTTAATTTGAGCCTGAAATTTGAGCCTAATGTATGGTACAGGTTGCGTATCTCTCGCTATTACGGCAATACTCTGGGCAGACGCACTACATAGAGAACCTAGTATAAAAACGACAATAGTAAGAGATACTTTCATTAAGTAGGTATCATTAGGTACTATGGATAAATTCAAATTGAAAAGGTTTAATAGTTAACATTAAAATATTTTATTTTTGACATGAATCTCTCATAGCCAAATTAGAAACTCACAAACCTTTAATTAAACTTTCCCATCTTTTGAAAAGCGATATTGAAATTCCAGAAGTTAAAGGCGTTTACATCGCTGCAATACAAATTAAAAACGAGGAGAAACATCTTGAATGGTGGATTTGCTTGATTAATGACCAAAACATACCTATTGAAAACATCATTGTAAACTCAAGAGGTTACAGTAACTTAGAAACAAAGAAAGGCAAAGTCACCGCATCACTTCGCAAGAAAATCAAGGTAGTCGCCGCTAAGAGCGCAGTTAGGCTAGAGCCTATTATGCCTGAGGTTTTTGAGCTGTTTAATGAATATTGGGTCATGTTTTTTGAAGATGATAAAATGAAGGACCGTAAGTATATTTTTGGTCCACATACCTTAGACATGAGGTTCAGTGAAGACCTTCCCGTGCTGAATACACAGGGAATACTGGTGCGCTAACACACCGCGCCAAAACCTTCAGAGTGAAATTACGTTAAGGGGTGATGATAACACTACTAACTATTCTTCTTTTGATTCCTCAACAAGTCACCCTGATTTTCTCTGCTAGTGCTGAAGAAAATAAGAATTGGTCCATTGTTAATGATGGAGTAATGGGAGGTCTATCAAAAGGTAATCTAGAGTCCACTGCGGACTACATCCTCTTTAACGGTAGTGTATCGACCGCTAATTATGGCGGGTTTACAAGTGCGGTACTGCGTTTCAATCCAATACCTGTTGACTCCAAACAAAAAGTACAACTCAAAGTAAAAGGCGATGGACGGTCCTTTCAGTGCAGAGTCAAAGCGGATTCAAGGGAAGCATATAGCTACATCACTACTTTTAAAACTAGTGGTGACTGGCAGACCATTACGTTGCCCCTCTCCTCCTTTTATCCTTCATTTAGAGGTAGAACCTTACAGCGACCTAACTTCAACCACGACCTGCTTTCAGAAGTCACCATTTTGATCGCAAATAAGAAGAATGAAGACTTCGAGCTTATGATTTCAGAAATCAGTACGATAAACTAAGAATTGGCTTAAGATAAATCCTCTCCACGTCTAAGATTTATGGTTTTGATTGCTCTGAGGTTCTTCTTACGAAGTGCCAGACAATCCATGCAAGACCAGAATTAATCAGATAAAAAACATACTTAGCGACGAAGGCGAAGTTACCAAACAGTATATTTTGATACAGCTTCATGACATTATACACCTGCCAGCTTGCCCATGTGTCCGCGTACATCCTTGGAGTATTAAGTATTCCTGAATAGGTAATACCTGTTATGGCAGTTGTGATGAGAAATTTTGATCTATTATCGCCAATAGGCTCTTTGAGGAAGTCCGTAAAACCAATATAATTTAAGATGACTGCAAGACAAAAGCCAAAACCTATGTTGACGAAATAGATGTAGTCAATTTTCCTAGGTATCCGTTCTGGGTGCTTTTTCCAAAATAAGTAGCTTGCTCCAGCACCTAAAAATGAAATAGGATAAGTGAGTATCGCTGCCTCATTCCCAAGGAAATAGTCGACAAATGCTGAGTTAACAGCGGTGAATAGTCCCAGAAAGTTTCCAATGTTATTTCTCTTAGTAACCAGGCGGGTGACCATCATAGAGCAACCTGCACCTATGGTAGAAAACCATCCTATAGGGATTCCATCAATCACCGTGTTATGGAATCCTAAAACAAAGGAAACGGCAAGTATCAGGCCTACACCAAACACGTCCATCCAAGTACTCTCCAAGAAAGATTGTAATTTCTTAAGATCCATTGCCACGATTTAGTACCGGTTAGCGGTGTAAAATTAATCTAATTATCCCTTCAATTCATTTAAATTCGTACGATGAAAATAATTACTGATACCGCATTATTTGTTCAACATGAATTGGCCCATGCTGAGGGCGGACATGATTGGTTTCATATCCAACGGGTGTTTAACAACGCTAAAACCATATGCGCCTCAGAGCAAGCAAATACCGTTGTAGTTGAACTAGCCGCCTTATTACATGACATCGCAGATTCGAAATTTCACCAGGGTGATGAAACTATAGGTCCGGCTAAGGCACGAACATGGTTAGTAGAGCAATCTTTAGATCCAATTCTAATAGACCATGTAGTCGCTATTATTGAAAACGTGAGCTATAAAGGTGGGGCCACGGAGAGAACTCACGATAGTATTGAGCTTGACATTGTCCAAGACGCAGATCGTTTAGATGCCATAGGTGCAATAGGTATTGCTAGAACATTTAATTATGGAGGTTTTAAAAACAGAGTCATTCATGATCCAAATATTCCACCTCATCTAAACATGACTAAACAGGAGTATAAATCGTCATCAGCACCTACTATCAATCACTTTTATGAAAAACTTTTGCGCTTAAAGGATTTAATGAATACGACTACCGGAAAGAAAATGGCACAGGCGAGACATAATTATATGGAAGCCTTTTTAGATCAATTCCATTTCGAATGGGACGGAAAGCGTTAATTAATCCTATATTCAACGGTCTATAAATCCCACTGCCATATGCTTAATTCCATTTTATCTGATAGTAAAAATCAACTCCGTAATAATTGGATTGTAGCTATAGCTACAGTTCTAGTTTACGGGATTCTAACTGCAGTTTGTACCTCGTTTGTTGTAGGAATACTGGTGACGGGACATTTATCTGTGGGCATTGCAATGTGGAGCCTTAAAGTTGCACGTGGTGAAGAGTTGAGGATGGAGCAATTGTTCGACGGTTTCAAAAATTTTATACCTCCCCTGGTTGCCTATTTGTTAATGAGTGCTGCAATAGTTATCGGAGTGATTTTTTTCATCATTCCTGGAATCATCATTGCATTAGGGTTGAGTCAAACGTTTTACATATTAGCTGAGCAACCTAAAAAAGATGGTCTTGAGGCGCTTCAAGAGAGCTGGAACCTCATGAAAGGTCACAAAGGAACTTACCTATTGTTGATTGTCCGTTATTTCCTATTAGGTATCGCCTGTATTTTCACCCTGGGTATTGGCTTTTTCTTTTTAGCCCCCTATATCCATGTGACTAACGCTAATTTTTTCTTAGCTATTAACGGTGAATCTTCAGACAGCTTTGATGCTGAATACGTTGTTTAGAGTATTAATATGAGTTTTAGAATAGTACACCGGTATTTAGGGTTCTTTCTTGCCACTATAGCACTCGTCATCATAATGCTCATGATATGATAAAGCGTCTAACTATATTCTTAATCATTCATTTTGCGGCGCTTGGTCTCGGTAGTGCTTTAATGGGTACAGGTCCAATGGGCAACTGGTATCAGGATCTGAACAAAGCCCCTTGGACTCCACCAGGATGGGTATTTGGTGCTGCATGGACACTCATCATGATCTTTCTTTCTATAGCAATGGCTAAACTGTTAGGTAAAACCTCACGTAGGAGTCATATAATGTCTATTTGGGGAGCACACCTTGTGCTTAACGTGCTTTGGAACCCATTATTTTTTAATTGGCATCTACTAGGGATTGCCCTTATTGAAATTCTAATGCTTTTGGCTTTAGTGATCTACCTGGGTTTATTCATGAAGAAGGAAATAGGTAGGTGGAGTCTTTTAATTCTACCTTATATCCTATGGCTTAGTATTGCCGCGACCTTAAATGGATACGCATTCCAATTCAATTAAATCTTTGCTCCTAAACACACAATGACTAAAGAAACACGGAAATCGCTACTTATCATGCTGGTGTGCGTTATTACGGTGCCGGTCTTATTATTTAAGGGCTGTACCAGTTTAGGCAAGACCATATACATCAGCATGGACTGTGACAGGTTTAACATTGATCATATTGAAATGCGCACTGGTATAGATATACAACAAATACAGCGGAATTATTGTAGGCTCTCCAGTGATGAAAGAGAAGTTTCATTTAAATCGTTGAAGGACGGAGCCTCTGAACTGGTATACGCTCAGAGATATTTCACATGGGACGGCTCTTCCTTTTCAGCCAAGGGCTCTAATCCTGAAACCGATTGGTACGCTTCCTTAGATACTATTACTAATGAGTTATATTTCAGACTTAATTACATAACTGGTGAGTGAGTTAGAACAACATTATGTTACCCGATCAAGTTGGATTCGTGCGGCAGTTTTAGGAGCTAATGATGGCATACTAAGCGTAAGTAGTATTGCTGTGGGCGTAGCTTCTGCTACCTCTTCTTTCGAGCCTATCGCTGTTGCGTCTCTAGCTGGACTAGTTGCCGGATCTTTAAGTATGGCCGCAGGTGAGTATGTAAGTGTGAGTTCACAATCTGACATTGAATCCGCTGATCTTGCTCGTGAAGCAATTGAACTGAAAGAAATGCCCGAAGTTGAAGAAATGGAACTGGCTAAAATTTATGTAAAACGGGGACTAACTCTAGAGACTGCTAAAGAAGTCGCCAGACAACTTCATGAGCACAACGCATTAGAGGCGCATGCGAGAGATGAATTAGGCATTAATGAAATGACCTCTGCACAACCTCTTCAAGCCGCAGGAGCCAGCGCGTTAAGCTTTGTTTTAGGTGGTCTCCTTCCCTTCTCGCTTGTTTTTGTTTTTGAACCCGAACAACTGTACTGGGCTGAATATATTTTTAGTATTAGCTTCCTGGCTTTATTAGGTGGCATAAGTGCTTGGATTGGAGGGAGTAATGTGTTTAGATCTATTCTAAGGATCTCTATTTGGGGAACGGTAACCATGGTTCTTAGTTCCCTCGTAGGTTCATGGGTGCAACTAGCGGTTTAGCACTAACTTTGCACCTATGGCAACACGCATCAATAAATACCTCAGTGAAATAGGTCGAAGTTCTCGTAGAGGCGCAGACAAATTATTGGAACAAGGCAGAATCACGATCAACGGAACGGTACCTGAGCTAGGAGAAAAAGTTCAGGAAGGCGACGTCGTGGCAGTTGATGGGATAATTGTTGGTGACCGCACTGAGAAGCATGTTTATATAGCTCTGAACAAGCCAAGAGGAATTGTGTGCACAACAGATAGTCGAGTAGAAAAGGATAACATCGTAGACTTTGTAGGCCATAGGCAGCGTATTTTTCCTATTGGTAGGTTAGACAAACCTTCTGAAGGGCTTATTCTCATGACCAGCGATGGAGATATTGTCAATAAAATTTTAAGAGCGCGAAACAACCACGAAAAGGAATATATCGTCACCGTAAATAAATACATCAATGACGATTTTATCATAAACATGAGTAAAGGCGTCCCTATTCTGGACACTGTTACCCGGGAATGTAGGGTAGAACAGATGGGTCCTAATACGTTTAGAATAATACTTACTCAAGGGTTAAACAGACAGATTCGTAGAATGTGTGAGTACCTGGAGTACCGTGTTACCAGTCTAACAAGAATACGTATCATGAATATTCATCTAGACCTTGAACTCGGTGAGTGGAGAAATCTAACCAAAGGTGAGCTCGCAGAGCTTAATCGATTATGCGAAACGAGCACAAAAATCAACGAGGAATAGAATAGCGTTTTCTATGTAGGGAATTTGTTCAGAGTCCACTAACTTGTTGAAATAATACAATATAAATGTTTAGTACTGACTCCCTTTTTTTAGCATCAAATACGATTGCTTTTCTAGCTTGGCTTATCCTGATCGCATTACCCTATAAGCGAGCTGTTCACCAGGTATTATACGGAATCATCCTACTGGGAATGGGTATTTTATATAGCGCACTCTTTATTCAATTTTTCGAACCTTCTTCCTTCGAGTCTTTTTCAACCTTAGATGGTCTCATGTCTTTGTTCAGTTCTAAGGAGGCAGTACTACTTGGTTGGATACATTACTTGGCGTTTGACATGCTCGCAGGACTGTATATCGTACGCGATGCGGAAAAGAATAATTTACCACCCTACTCGATCACCGTTTGCCTATTGTTCACCTTTATGGCTGGCCCTTTAGGATGGACGTCTTATATCCTTTTAAGAACTATAACTAAGAGACACTACAACTTTTAAATGCACTCTCGCTCCATTTTCAACCACCCTATTTTCACACTAGGTGCATTTACTGCATTTATTTATGCTGCAGTGTGTTTGGTGTTATGGAGCATGACCACCACAGAAGTACTGGGCATCAATGCTTTTATAAAGCCCGCTAAATTCGGGATTTCGACCGGCATACTTTTCTTAACATTCAGCTGGTATTCAAATTTTGTACCTCGTGTTAAAAAGAAGACCTTTCAGCGTTTTGTATGGGTAAACGTAGGTGTAATGGCCTTTGAGCTTATTTGGATTTTTATTCAAGCCTATAGAGGTTCTTTAAGTCATTCTAACACCAGCTCTTCCTTCGAAGGTATCATGTTCGCTCTAATGGGAATTGGAATTGGTATATCTACGACATATACTTTATTGCTATTTAAATGGACCTTTAGATCCGATTTTAGAATGCATCCAGGGATTTTTTGGTCGCTCCGTTTTGGTATTATCTATTTTGTTTTTTTTGGCTTTTCAGGTTATTTAATGGGAGGAATGCTTTCACACACCGTCGGAGCCCCAGATGGTGGCTTAGGTCTACCCATTCTTAACTGGTCCATAGATCATGGAGACATCAGAATACCACATTTTATGGGGCTACATGCACTACAGCTATTACCTGTTATAGCACACATTACTAAAATGAAGGGTCTAGGTGCCATCATTCTTTCTATAATCTATGGCATGGCCTGCATGTCACTCTTGTATGTTGCAATGCAAGGAATCTCACCTTTTTAATGACCGTTAGCGCACACGTCCAGTTCATTCCCTTAAAGGAAGACGCTCCCATGCAAGCCGTAGATAAGGCTATATTGATCATTCAGGAGTCTGGCATCAGTTACGAGGTAGGTCCATTCGGAACGAGTATTGAAGGAAATGTGGTGGATGTCATGAAACTCCTACAAACTTTGTTAGAAAGTGATATTTCCGCGGAGTTTCTATTGAACGCACAATACCACGTTGGCCATGCTCGATTGAGCAATATCGATAAGGTCGCTAAGTTCCGATAAGACTACAGGCGATGTCTTTTACGCCTTATATTCGCAGTCCATTTTACAACATTTTAAACGTCACCCATGTCAAAGATTTTTTATACCAAGACTGATGAAGCCCCAGCTTTAGCAACCTATAGCTTTTTACCTATGGTAAAGGCATTTACTTCAAAAGCTGGTATTGATATCGAAACACGTGATATTTCTTTAGCAGGTAGAATATTATCAAGTTTTTCAGCTTACCTAAAAGATGAACAGCGCTTGAATGATGCACTCAGTGAACTGGGTGATCTAGCACAAACACCTGAGGCAAACATTATTAAACTGCCAAACATCAGTGCCTCTATACCGCAATTAAAAGCTGCCATTACAGAATTACAGGCTGCAGGATTTGAGCTTCCTGACTACCCCGCTGAGCCCACTAACGAGGAACAACAACGTATAAAATCCGCCTACGATAAAATAAAAGGATCGGCAGTTAATCCTGTCTTGCGTGAAGGAAACAGTGATCGCCGTGCACCTAAGGCGGTAAAACAATACGCCCGAAAGCATCCACACTCTATGGGTGCATGGACTGCTAACAGCAAGTCGCATGTATCTAGCATGAGCGAAGGCGACTTTTATGGAACAGAGACTAGTACAACCTTAACTGAAGCAGGCGTCGCTTCCATCGTATTACGCGATAATGACGGCGCAACTACAGTTCTAAGAGATGGAATAGCCTTACAGAAAGGTGAAATCATCGATGCTGCCAGCATGAGTATGTCTAAGCTTAAGAAATTTTTAGCAGCACAAATTAAAGAAGCTAAAGAGCAGGGTGTTTTGTTCTCCTTACATATGAAGGCTACCATGATGAAGGTCAGTGACCCCATCATGTTTGGAGCTTGCGTAGAAGTATTCTTCGCAGAAGTATTTGACACCTATTCAACTGAATTCAGTGAGCTAGGCGTTGATGTACGTAACGGACTTGGGGATGTGTATGCTAAAATTGCGACCCTCTCCAAGGATAAGAGAAATGAAATTGAGAATGCGATCGATGCTGCCATTGCAAATGGCCCAGATTTAGCCATGGTCAACTCTGACAAAGGAATAACCAACCTACATACCCCAAGTGATGTTATTATTGATGCATCCATGCCCGCAATGATCAGAACCTCTGGCCAAATGTGGGATAAAGAAGGTAAAGGAAAAGATGCTAAAGCCGTTATACCTGACCGCTGTTATTCTGGTATTTACCAAGCCACCATAGATTTCTGTAAAGAGAATGGTGCACTTGACCCAACTACCATGGGAAGTGTCAGTAATGTCGGTTTAATGGCCCAGAAGGCAGAAGAGTACGGATCACACGATAAGACATTCCAACTGGAAACAGCAGGTATCGTAGACGTTTTGGTCAATGGTGTAGCTGTACTTACGCAAACTGTGGAAGCTGGTGACATATTCCGTATGTGTCAAGTAAAGGATGCGCCTATTATGGATTGGGTAGCGTTAGCTATCAGGAGAGCACGTGCCACAGGAAATCCAGCTGTATTCTGGCTGGACGAAACACGTGCTCACGATGCTCAAATTATTAAAAAGGTTGAAATGTACCTGCCTTTGCATGATTCAGATGGTTTAGACCTCTTTATTATGGCGCCAAATGAAGCCACTATTTTCAGCTTAGAGCGTATAGTTCAGGGCTTGGATACTATCTCTGTAAGTGGAAACGTTCTGCGTGACTATCTCACAGATTTATTCCCTATTCTAGAAGTAGGGACTTCAGCGAAAATGCTATCTATCGTCCCTCTTATGAATGGTGGTGGACTTTTTGAAACTGGCGCAGGCGGCTCAGCACCAAAACACGTTCAACAATTAACTTCGGAAAACTATTTGCGCTGGGATAGTTTAGGAGAATTCCTTGCACTAGGAGTAAGCTTAGAACATTTTGCAGAAAAAGACGGAAACCGAAAGGCAGCCATTCTCTCAAAAACATTGGACGATGCTACCTCTAAGTTTTTAGATACCAACAAGAGTCCTACGCGAAGAATAGGTGGGATTGATAATCGTGGATCACATTATTATTTGGCCATGTATTGGGCACAAGAATTAGCAAGTCAAAATGACCATGCTGAATTAAAAGCTCAATTCACACCCTTATCGGAAGCGCTTACACAGAATGAAACTAAAATTATAGAAGAGTTGATCGCCGTACAAGGACAGCCTGCTGACATAGGAGGCTATTACTATATGAACGACGCACTTGCCACCGCAATCATGCGTCCTTCGTCCACGTTAAATTCAATCATTGATCATTTTTAACTGATAAGAGTGTCAAAAAAAAAGCCGGGTAATCCCGGCTTTTTTTTGATCTATACTTAGCTGTTAACGCTGTTTCTTCAACGTGAACAATAAGGGAATATGTAATCTCTTCGCCCAACTTAATTCGTCGTGCGCAGCCCCTTGAAACTTTTGCGTTCTCCAGTTCACATCTTTGTGAAACCCGTTCCACTCTAATATGCTATCTACCTGCATTTGAAAAGGCTCATACATCTCATCTAAGGTCTCAGTACCGTAATCGAAATAGATCTTACCAACCTTATCTTGTTTTATGTTCGCAGCGATATAAGATTGAAATACTTGAGGCACATTTTCGTTTGGAGCATAGCCACCAGGCCAATGCGTACTCATGCATATAGCCGATCCAAAAACATCAGGGTACTCTCCTATCGCATACATACTCATTAGGCCGCCCATTGAACTTCCTGCGATCACTGTAGCGCTTTTATCTTCATAGACATTGAACGATTCATTTATAATGGGCATTACCTCTAAAACTATATAAGAAAGGTAATCGTCACTTTTCACACGGAAAACACTATCTGAGCCGTAATGCTTCGCGATATCAGCCATCATAGAATCTGAAAAAGAAGCATTTAATTCGTTGTGAGGTTTCTGAGGAAAGTATTCAAAATTTCGCTGCTGCCCACCGTTATGAAGCGCTACCACGATCGTCGGTAATATTTCTTTCAACTTTAGTAAACTATCTACAACCTCGTCCACACGCCATTCCTTATGGTTCCAAGCCTTCGTAGCGTCAAACAACATTTGGCCGTCGTACATATACAACACTGCATGTTTACGTTTAGCATCATAGGTAGAAGGCAACCAAACCTGTAAGGGTCTATTGGGAATATAATCACTTACCAGTTCATTAGTCTGTAACAATACACCCCTAGAAGGACCGGCTATAGTATCCCATACAACACTTTCTTTACGCTTATTCAAATCAATAGAAGAGGTACATGAACCTAGCGTAGTCAATAGAATAATGATGCCTATTAATTTAGTTATGTTCATTATTTCAGTTCCATAATTAGAGTTTCCATGGGTCCTATTGTCAACCCATTATTTAAGTTGATGGTTTCTCCAGTGATTAAGTTCAAACCCGTTTTCGAGCCGTTAATACCTTGACTGTATCTAGGTAAATTCAGTTCTTTAGATATTTCGTTTCTATTTGCAACCACCATGATCAGCTCGAGTTCAAGTGATCTAAAGTAAACGTATACTTCACTATCAGGTATATAATGTAGGAGCTCACCTGAGTGTAACGCCGGACTATCTTTTCTGATTTTCGCTAATTTTTTTATCCAATTTTGTGCCTCTAGTTGCTGACTGGTAAGACCCACACCTGTGAAAGCATTGACTTGATCATCCTCCCATCCTCCGGGGAAGTCAGTCCTAATAACACCATGGTCATCCGAGTCACGGTTGGTCATAAGTATTTCAGTTCCATAAAAAATTTGCAGCGTACCTCGAGTAGTAAAGTAAAGACTCATTGCCATTTTCCAATGGTCAAAGTTCTCCTCTAATTGGGTGAAAATTCTACTCATGTCATGATTGTCAGGAAAAATCATGATGTTATTGACATCACCATACTTATAATCATTTGCAAGGCTCTCGTATATTTTAGTCATACTTGATCTCCAACCTTCTTCTCCTTGCAAACCTTCTACGAGAGCAGTCTGAAGTGGGAAATCCATAACAGATGGTAAATAACTTTGGTAGTCATCTTGTCTCTTCGCGCCCGATTGCCAGTAACTAATCAATCCTGCGTCACTGACCCATTCCTCACCTACAATATTAAAGTGGGGGTATTCCTCCAAAATAGCTTTGGTCCAATTCGATAAAAACTCCTTGTTTGGATACGACCAAGTATCCATTCTGATACCATAAAGGTCTAGATATTCAACCCACCATATAGAGTTTTGAATCAAGTATCTAGCCAACTTTGGATTGGCCTGGTTCAAGTCGGGCATGGTTTCTACAAACCATCCATCCGTAAATTGTTTACGATCTACATCTGCAGCATGGATATCGAACCTGCTGACTTTCATATGGTTAGTCTGTGTAAAAGCCTCCCATTGATTTACCCAATCCCCTGATGGCAAGTCAGACATCCACGAATGATGGCTACCAATATGATTCGCAACCTGATCCATAATTAAACCTATGCCCTTTTGTTTGGCCTCTGAGCTCAACTTTTTATAATCTTCATTAGATCCAAACCTTGCGTCTACTTTATACAGATCTGTCATGGCATAACCATGATAGCTATAATCAGGCATATCATTTTCAAGAACAGGGTTCAACCACAAACCTGTTACACCAAGGTCTTGGAGGTAATCTAGGCTTAATCTGACCCCTTCTATATCTCCACCATGTCGTCCACCCAGCACAGTTCTATCGGATTTCTCCATGCCATTAATATTGTCATTTAATGGGTTGCCATTCCTAAAGCGATCTGGCATTAAGAGGTATACAAAGTCAACTGAAGAAAATCCTTTTCTCTGTGCACTACCCTCGCGACGATCAAGAATGTCTACAAAGAGCTCACCTGTTAATTTTCCATTTGGAATTCTAAACGAAATTTTATGAGGACCTATTTTTGTCGAATTGGTGATGACAGCAGTCACGAATAGATAATTTTCACTCTCTAGTCTCTCAGACTTCGTGATTTTTAATGTCTTAGACTCCGCCTTGAGATCAGCAATAGCGCTCCCATATACCATAAACTCTACGGTATCCATAGACATACCTACCCACCAGGAAGCGGGTTCGATTTTTGACAACTTTTGTGCATTTGCCACTATTCCAGTAAGCAATAGTATCAATATGACGGTGTTTTTCATTTTCAAGTGATTTTATCGTCACTAAAATACAACCCTTGGGCTTTGCGTAGTGCTCATTTGTTAAGGACCCCGTAGTTTTGCATAAAACCTGAGCAAATGTCCAAGCTTAAATTACAAGAAGAAGTTTTGCACGCCCTAGAGGTGAATGAAATGATACCATTCACAAAGAATCAGCTACAATTGGTCAGTGCTATAAAAAGTGGACAGAACCATTGGATGTGTTATACAGCGTCCGATGATTGGGTCGCGCCAATTACTGCAACGATCATACATAAGCTAAAGTACAGTCATGAAGATGTCGCTAGAGCACTAATTCTGGTAGAAAATGACGTTAGGGTAACGCAATATTTAGAATGTTTTGAGAAGCTTGGTAAACACACTGATTTAAGAGTTTGGGGGGTATTTCCTGGCCCACCAGTCCTTAAACAGAAGGAGAATATATATTTTGGAACAGATGTCGTTATTGCAACGTCAAAAGGTCTGAATAATCTGTTAAATATTGAAGGATTTAATAGTGCGTCTGTACAAACACTTGTTGTAGATCGGGCAGATCAGCTCATGAAAGTTGGTGTCACGGGCTATACACAGAGAATTGCTGATAGCATACCTGAGAAACAGCGAGTTATTCTCTCCCCACCTGCCGTAAAAGGCGTTCAGACCTATATGGATAAATATGCTTTCCCATTTAAGTCTATGGATCAAGTCCCCGAAGACAATGAGCTAGCTCAATAATTCTTTTCTTACATCTGGCCAATACCCAGAGTTACTCGCTGGATGTTTTTTACTCAATTTTTTCAAGCTCTCATTCCACCATGTCGAGCAATCTTCGATTAATTCAATCGCGCTCGAGCTTGATACTGGAGCTTCTCTCACATCTACATAAGCATTGATTGAGGTTTCCTTACATACGGACCATAGGTGGCTGAGAAAACTTACTCCAGGAGGATATCCCGTTTTAGCGTTATCAAAATGTAGAGACCACTGATAAATATTAAAGTTATGCTTGGCAGATTCATGGAACATTCCTGGCTTTAAGGGCAACAATAATGGCCCTTCCCAAGAAGTTCCCTCAGGAAAAAGAACGACCGTTTGACCAGAATGTATTGCATCAACTATACTCTCTTTAGTTTGCGTCCTGCTTTCTTTACTCTCTCTTTTAACCCACAACACGCCAAGTGCTCGACCTGCAAAACCAAAAACTGGCCACGACCGAATTTCTACTTTACCCACAATGGTAAACAGCTCTGAGGTTGGTATAAATAATACATCTAAATAAGAGCGGTGATTCGCCATGATCAAACCGGGTCCTATACTCTCCATCGTAGGACCATGTACCTTAACGCCAACAGCTTTTAATAAACTACCCTTTAGAAGCATAAAAATACGATGGGCCGTTTTCCTCGAAGCAAATGGCATAAGCAAAGCTAGAATGGATATACCAAAAAGGAGGATATTGAAAATTAGAATAATTCTAAAAAATGCTCGTATTGTTCGCATAGTCTATATATACCGTTTAAATCTCGTAAGCCTTGATTCGAAATATCCCGTTATTATAACCTGTTTCTCTTATTATAACAAGACTAGAAATTCCATCGATCTCTGAAAGTGTCCTTTATATCTACCCCTAATTTAAACTTAAATCCGGGAGTCGCGCTTTGTGGCTCAAGCATGTAATATATTCCAAAACGCGTTGGGGTATCCCATAATTTTACTTTACGTTCTAGTCCAACAAACGACTCCAAATGATATACATTTTCATTTGGAATAGCCAGAAATGCTGCCCCTATGGCTGTGCCTAATTTTAGCTTTCTCAACACTGGAATTTTATTCAAGAACCATCCGTCAAAATGATGCATAAAAGAACCAGTACCATACACACTGGGTGAAGCAAATGTGCTGTCTAAGGTTTGATAAGTATACAATGGGTTTGTAAACAGGAAGTAGTCACCTCCTCTAAACCATTTGTGCTCTATGAATCTCACCGTAGATGCATCATTTAGAAACCCACCCGATCCTAATCGATAAAAGGAGGTACCTACCTTTCCAAACCGCAGCATGTCTTCAATGAGCATCTCGTACTTTGTGAAACTCACATCACTACCAAGGATATCTGGTATACCCTGTTTCAGAGTGAATTTGAAATCTGGCCATTTACTCGACAATACTATTTTCTGTCGTCCCTTTAAGTAATAGCGCTGAAAGGGACGAATAAGTATTTCAATTCCAAGTTGCGCCACAGTATAGGTTTCAAAAGATGCAGGTTGATTTCTAGCACCAAATAACCCATTGGTCCATTCAGCAAACTGAAGATCCTCTATACTTTCTCTTTGGCTGTATTCTAGACCTAATCGAGTGTAGAAACCATTGATCCATTCGTACCTTTGGTAACTTTCTACAAAAGTCTTTCTGATAAAATTTGATCTCGCAAATATTCCAGCTAAATCAATGCTTTGTGTGATTTGATCATATTCATCACCCATGGTAAAACTCACGGAACCATTGTGTAAGGGCGCATAGGTGTATTCAAGGTCTAAGGAACCCTTTAGATCATTATTTAGAAATCCATAATTAACGTTTGAGCTCAGCTTAATACTTTGATAATTTGAAAAACGCTTGCCCGCAACTATGGAAGGCATCCAACGAACACCTCCTATTCCCACGAAATTCCATTGCCCAATCAATGGAGCGAAGTAAAAATATGTACCCTTACTCCTTTTACGATAACCAACACCACTAACCAATGGTTCGTACCAATGAAAGGCATTATAAACTGCATCCGTACTGTCTAAGTATACATCTGAATTAAGATAGCGTATGAGACTATCTTGCCGTGCGGTCCATGCATCTAATGCTTCGGATTTAGGACGGAAGGTGGACCAAAAATCATTTCGTAGCTCCTGCTCTTCAGGCACAGATGCGACCATCATTTTATTTTTTACACTTCTTTGAATATCAACGTTCACTGCAACAACTTCCGACTCATAGTGGTTGCTACCTGAAGACCATGAAAACAGCATGGAATGAACATACCAGAGATTGCCTTTGGCAAATTCTTGTTTGATTTCTATATCCTCAATAGTTGCAGTTATAGATTCTACTTTAAGTTCTGTCGAATTTATCGATGCACTCCCCGTCCAACCGATTCGATCATTTTTCGGCTCAAAATTCAACACTATGATATCACGACCATCAATAAATTTCTCACTCTCTATAGAGAAAGAATAATTTTGCAAGGCACCTGTAACAAGTAATCCAGGGATAGGGTGAGCGTAGTACGCAGATAAAACGGATCTAGATAATGGGGTCCATGAAGTATTTTGAAAAGAAGTCAACGGATATTTTCCGAAAGTTCCTTCTGATTGATCTTCATTAAAATCAAAGCCGTCATGATTTATTTCAAGATCAATTCCTACTTGAATAGAAGCACCAAATTCTTGACGTTCTTCCTCATAATCCTTGTAAGCTTCAACCTCTTGATAGCAATCCTCACTAGAAAAATATAAAAGATCTAACTGCTCAAATATGGTTTTATAATCGCCAGAGTATTGTCGAGAGTAACGCTTAATATTAGAAGGCTTCAATTTATCCATTGTGGCGTAAGCCTTAATGAGCGACTTTACCAGAATCTTAGCAGGATCTTGCCCATCTATTATAGTGACCTGGTTCAATATCACCGAAGTATCCGGCACGACAGTATATGCAAAGACACTACTTGTTAATAGGGATATAATAAACGCTAAATAATGCTTTTTAATCATAGAACAAAGTTAAAGTAAAAACCCTCTCAAGTTTTACTCAAGAGGGTTTTAGAATACTATTTACGATTGGGAGATTAATCAAATAATCTTTTCTTTTTTGAAGCATTCCATCCCATAGAAATACCAAATCTATAAGAGCTATTATCCCTTGCCGGAATAAAGTAGAGGTTGATGGGGAAATTCATTTCGCCACTTTTGATAGTTTTTCCTACGGAAAATACGAGCGCTGTACTAAATGTCAATTCACCTCTAGAATCCAGTTTACCGTCTAGCGTCTTTGAAAGGTCAATAGTGGGTCCAAAGGCAAATTCCCAGCCATGTTGATTAGATCTAAGGCCATTCAGAATAGTTAATGTAGGGATGATTCTATTAGATTCTAAACCACTGAGCATAGGGATTACTTCAGCAAGAGCTTGCCAATTACCTGTGGTGATATAAGCCTTTTCAAACTGATATCCGAACTGAGACATGATTGGAAGTTGCTGATCAAACCCACCATCGCTTTTAGGCCGTGCAAGGATATTCGCATTGATACCAGTAACAAATCCAAAACCCATTCTTGGTCCTTCGGCAACTAATGTTCTATCGAATGGGTTGTTTAGGATGTTCTCGTAATCATTAGCAATAGTTACTCTGCGCACAAGTTCAGGATCGTTTTCCAATCCCATCATATCCTTTAAAGTGAGTTCGGCCATAAGTAAATCATTCTTTGGAACATCTACATAATTTCTATTGGCACTAGTAATGAATACATTTTTATCGACATCAAACATTCTTACTGTAGTGCTCACTTTCTCGCCCAACAGGTTCATGGAACCTGTGATAATAAAATTAACCTTAAGCTTGTCACCTAAATCTTTCAAACAAATTCTTGAAAAACAACCAGTAAAATCGGTACTATCTCTTTTAGAAATATACTCAATATCATAGTTGTCCATCACTTCATAATTACTCATATTGATCATCTCAAGTGTTAGCTTTTGAATGATTTGATACCTCTGAACTTCATCATAACCTCGAGTATCAAAATCGAGGATTGCAACTGAGGGAGCATTTTGAGCAAAAATCAATGAACTAAATAAACAGGTAATAATCAGTAATACATTTTTCATCTTTTCCGTTTTAATTTGATATTGGTAGCAAAGTATCGCTACTATTCTATTGTTCATTAATGAAAATATCTCAATTTAAGGTTGTAAATGGTTTTTCAAGAGGAATACTCATTGATATAGTCGTTATTAGTATCATTATCGAGACTATACTTTGACGTTCGGGCCATAACAAACAGAATAATGGTCATTTTATAACCGCCGTTTGATTCCTTTAATCCATTAATTTAAATTCTAATACCTAGTTATTAACAGTCTGTAATAACTAAATATTTGTGAATAATATAAAAGGGCTTAGTAGCCAATTATAAAATATATATTAGTGTTGTGTTAATACAAAAACTTAGAATTATGAATCCTATTTGTAGTATTAACCAAGCCATTAAACACTTCAAAGGTGATTTAATCCTTGTGAGTCAGTATTGTAAGGATCTAGGTATCTCGATAAGCGATAAGGCACTGACAGCACGCTTAAAATCTCTTTAAATCAAAAGGGCAGCTCTTTAAAGAGCTGCCCTTTTTTTATTTAGATTTGATTCTTAGAACCTAAGAATCATGAAGAAATTATTTTTCTGTTTTGTTTTAGTCAGTATCATGTCTTCATGCGCAAGCCCAACCCGTGCTCTATACGATACCGCAAATAACTTATACGGTGGTAGCTGGACATATATTTCCACCATGGTGATTTATCCCGAGGTTTTGTACAGCGATAAAATCACTACAGCAAAGCAAACTAGAGAGATTGTTATCCACGAAGGATTAATCAGTTACGAAAAGATGCTTCACGATGCGAGATTAATTTATGGAGATAGCGTTACTATCGCTAATGTCCGAATTTACTCTGAAGAATTTAAAACAAAGTGGTTTGGTCGTAATTCTGATGTACAAGCGCTCGTAGATGTGGTTTACGTAACAAAGTGATCCATCACCTTGTTAATGTCTTATTGTAATATTTTTTGGACTAAATAAAACGCTGTGGATCACGGACTGTCCGGAGTGCCCATTGTATTAATGTAGTTATCTCATCCTCTGGCAACAAACCTCTTGAGATGCCTGCTTGCTCGGCGCCAAGAGTGAGATGATGAAGTACAATTCCACAACTAACTGAAACATTGAAGCTTTCCGAAAATCCCTGCATTGGAATATAAACTAATTCATCTGCAGAGTCGATAAGTTCCTGGCTTGCGCCTTCTTGCTCATTTCCGAAACATATGGTAGCAGGAACCAATGGGTCAATACGTTCAAGAGGTTTTGCAGTTGGACTTAACATCGTAACATATAGTTTTCTTCCCGTACTCTTTAACTTTTCTGCCCATTCCTTTTTGCCACCTTCATTATAGGTATTATGAAAATCAGTCTCTATCCATTTCTCTGCGCCTTTTGAAATACCAGAGCTCACTCGGAACTTTTCACTTTTATCATAAATATCTACTCTATGAACTCCAAATGCATCTGCAGTACGCATAAGAGCTGATGCATTCTGGCTCATCATCATATCTTCTAAGGCTAGAGTAAAGTGACGGGTTCTAAGTCGTACTTTTTGATGAAAGAGCTGTCTTTTGTGAAGGCTTATTTCCTCCGATAGTTTGTCGTAGAATTTTTGTTTTTCTTCGAAGCTCAACGTTCTCCAATCAGTTCTGCTCATTTCTTTGTTTCTTTGCGATATTCAAAAATAAGCAGATGTTAAGTAAAATAATACGTTTAGGGTTAACTGCCGCAATTTTCGGCTGGTCAGTATGGCAATTTGTAGATGGTGAGGTAGGTAATGGCATTGCTCTACTACTTCCAGCGGCTATTGTCTTGTTCACATACTTCAGAAACGAACGGATCTTAATTTCGCTCTATCACATGAGAAAAAGCGATGTGGCTAAGGCTGAGAAATCATTATTACGCATTTCTTCGCCGGAAAAATCATTAATTAGAGGACAATTGGCCTACTATTATCTTCTTTTAGGCATGATCGAGAGTCAACGAAAAGTAGGGAAAGCTGAAACATTGCTTAAAAGAGCTTTGAATACTGGTCTCAGAATGGACCAAGACAAGGCCCTCGCAAAGCTTAATCTTGCGGGAATAGCATTGTCTAAACGTCGTAAAAAAGAAGCTCAGATACTACTTACCGAGGTAAAACGTTTGGACACGAAAAATGCTCTCGCTGAACAGACAAAGTACATAAAGCAACAAATGAAACGAATCTAAAATGAAATCGTTTCACCCGTGTCATGAACTCAATAACGCAAGCGGTGTTGTAAAGACAACAAAAGCTGATACATGTATACATTAGAACGCACTCAAAGACTTCCTATAAGTATTCAAGAAGCATGGGATTTCTTTCAAAATCCCAGTAATTTAGCGACAATAACCCCGGACTATATGGGGTTTGAGATCATGTCGAAGGTCCCTAGTGAAATGTATCCAGGTTTATTCATTCATTACAGAGTGAGTCCGTTATTGGGTATTAAAATGAATTGGACGACGGAAATCACCCAGGTGCATGCTCCTCACTATTTTGTAGATGAACAACGCGTGGGACCCTACTCTATATGGCATCACGAACATCACTTCAAGGAAATTGATGGCGGTGTAGAGATGCTTGATCGTGTGAGTTACAAGATTCCATTTGGGATTTTAGGAAAAGTTGCACATCCAATCCTAGTGAAGTCTAAGCTTCAAGAAATCTTTGATTACCGAATTAAGAAGGTAGAAGAAGTTTTCGGAGTATGGAAAAAGTAGTCGTTGGTATAGACTTTGGCAGCAAGCTTTCAGGATTTACTGCCCTAGCCCTAAGTGATTCAATTGGAGTGATTCACCTCTTTCAAAGCGAAAAGAAGAAAAGCGCCGATCTTTGGTTGAAGGAAATTCTAACGCGGGTTAATCCAGATGTAATTGGTATAGATGCGCCTTTAAGTTTACCTGGAGTCTATAAGGGATTGCTTGGAACGAAGAACTACCACTATAGAGTGTGTGATCAACAGGTAGGTGCTATGAGTCCGCTATTTTTAGGAGGATTAACAGCCAGGGCTATGGAACTTAAATCATGGGCAGAACAGTCACTTTCCTCGACCGTGATTGAGGTTTACCCTAAGTTAATGGCTCAGAAAATTGCATTAGATAATAAATTATACAAGAAGTCCCAGGATTATCTGTCAGAGGCAATTGAACATTTAAGTAATGAAAATTCACTTGGGATTAACACAAATAATAGTATTGATAATTGGCATCAGTTTGATGCTTTATTAGCACTTGCAACCTCATTGAGATTTGCTGCTGGCACAGCAGAGGAAATTGGACGTAAAGATGAAGGAATCATATATTTATAACACATGTCTGAAAAGAAGCGCACGTTTAACCCCATTGATCCAGATAAAATAGCTGAGGACGCTAATATTCTTCCCTATGGCTCTAGTGTAAGTGCACCAGCGTTTAAAGCTGTGGATGTCCTAAAGAATAAATCGCTCGACGTCAATGCCATGGAGATGCAAACGAACATGCAACTTGACCAGATCAGAGCTCAAATAGAACTACTGGCTGAGCAGGCACAGAAAATTCAACGTAGAAAGGAATTGAGCGAGCACATCTACAATGCGCAAATGGGATTTAAACCAGAAATCAATCACACCTATTACCTATACCAAAAGGAAAACGTATCGACCGTATTGAGTATGATAGGGCCCCAGGAATGGAAGAAATGTCCTTATGATTTTTTACATAAAGTCTTGCTGCTGGCTGACCATACCTGGGATATCGTTGAATAATGCTAGAACACGTTTCATACATACATAGCCCCGAGTCTCCTACCCTAATGCTGCTGCATGGATACGGTTCCAATAAGAACGATCTTTTTAGTCTACAACCTTATTTTCCCGGGATGAACATTCTTTGTTTTCAGGCTCCTAAATCGCTTGATCAAGGAGGATTCGCCTGGTACGATATTGATTGGACTAACGGTACTAAAATAATTGATCCCACAGCTGTAAAGGATATTTCTAGGAACGTCATGAGTGATTTAGACACTTGGAAAAAAGAAAACCACATCACAGGTAAAACTATGGTCGGTGGTTTTTCGCAAGGAGGAATTCTTAGTCTGTCTATCTACAGCTTGAATTATGAAGCAGATGCATTCGTTGTTATGAGTGGATATATGCTACCTGAATGGGCTGAATTCAACTGGCTAAAAACCACTCCTGTGTTCCAAACACACGGCATGGCAGATCCTGTTATTCCATTTGAATGGGCTGAGGCAGGAGCACTGAAACTAGGCATGAATCCTAATTACAGCTTCAATTCTTATCAAATGGGACACCACTTAAACGCGCAGTGTATTACTGATGTTCAGCTGTTCTTAGAAGCTATATAGAACTGTTAAGTAAGGTTTTCGCGATTTGCAATGCTGCATTTCCGGATCCATAACCCTCAAAAGTATAGTTAATCTCTTTCGACGTCATACGTTCTATGGATTTAGCTAGGTTAGTGTCTTTTGAGGTAAATAGCTCGTTCGCGCCAATTTCTATGAGCTCCACCCACTCGGTCTCATTTCTTAACGTGATACACGGGCGCTTCATAAAGAACGCTTCTTTTTGCAATCCGCCACTATCTGTTAAAACAAAGGAGCATTGCTGTAGCGCCCATAACATTTGCAGATAGCCTACAGGAGGCCCTTGATGTACTTCTAATACCAATCCGTGCTCCTTAAGTTTTTTGACCGTAGAAGGATGCATAGGCATCCATACAGGCATTAAACTATGGTGGACGTTGTTTAATTCTTCGACCAACTGCCTAAGTCGAGGCTTATCATTCACATTCTCGAAACGATGCATCGTAGCTAAAACGAAAGGTGCGCTGAATATTTTGAGCTCGCCCATCGAAGAATGATAGGAACTTTGAGGTAGAAAACTATGAAGGGCGTCTAACATAACATCACCCACCTGAACTATTTTTACAGGAAAAGTATCAAACCCTTCATTCTGGAGGTTTTTATCAGCAGTATTTGTTGGAGTGAACAAAAAGCTAGACATTCTGTCAGTCAATATTCTATTCATCTCCTCTGGCATATCCATATTAAAGGATCTTAGACCAGCCTCCACATGAACTAAGGGGATCATCATTTTTGTTGCTGCTAATGCTCCAGCGAGTGTAGAATTCGTATCTCCATATACTAGGACATAATCGGGTTGTTCTCTTGCTAAAATTGGTGCCAATTCCAATAACATTTTACCCACCATAGAGGTGTGATCCAAATTACCGCAATCCAACCTTGCTCCAGGCTGAGGCAGGCGCATTTCATCAAAAAAAACATCACTCATTTCCGGATCATAATGCTGGCCTGTATGTACCGTAAACTCTTTTATATCAAGGCTTTGGAAAGCTATGCTTACAGGAGCACTTTTAATGAATTGAGGACGTGCACCTATGATCGTTACTACTTTCATTCTACCTCAATTAGATATAGTTCATCACCTCGCAGTTTGTACTTTTCTTGAGTCTCAGCACAAATACCGCAGCCATTTTCATCCAACTTTAGTTTCATACCATTTCTACTTACCCAACCGTGTTGTTTTGCAGGAACTCCATACATCAAAGCATGTGCTGGCACCGGAGACGTCACTACGGCACCAGCTCCAACAAGGGCATAGTTTCCTATGTCATTACCGCAAACTACTGTTGCATTAGCCCCTATAGAAGCACCTTTTCCCACTCTAGTTTCTAAGTAATCCTTCCGCTCAACAAAGCTTCTTGGAGTATTTACATTCGTAAAGACCATAGAAGGGCCAAGAAAAACATCATCTTCAAGGGTTACACCGCTATATACGCTAACGTTGTTTTGAATTTTCACGTTGCTCCCAATTTCAACTCCGGCAGCAATAAATACATTCTGCCCAAGATTACAATGCGTACCTAGGTTAGCACCTGACATGATATGTGAGAAATGCCAAACCTTAGTTCCCGCACCTATATGAACTCCACTGTCAACAATAGCAGTCTCGTGTTTAAAATAACCCATCAGCTGAAAAAATCAAGTATAGCGTTAATGATATATTGTTGCTCGATTAAGGTAAGTGATTCGTCTATAGGCAAACTCAAAACTTCTTCTGTTGCCGTTCTGGCCTGAGTAAGTTCTATATGTGAACCCCAATGTTTATAGGCCTGTTGGTCTGACAAAAGCATGGGATAATATACCATGGTAGAAATCCCATTATTCTTTAAATACAACGCCAATTCCGTCCTCCTATTGTCTTTCACTCTAACTGTATACTGGTGATATACATGTGTAGAGTAATCTATTGTGATGGGTAATTGAATCCCTGATAATCCAGTTAAAGCTTCTTTATAACGGTTTGCAATTGCACATTTGGCGTTTATCGAGGCATCAAAATATTTTAGCTTTACGATTAGCGCCGCCGCCTGTATAGGATCTAATCGAGAGTTAACACCAATAGTGTCATGAACGTATTTACTCGACTGACCATGTTTAGCAATGGATTTAGCACTTTGGAATAGCACAGCATCTTTAGTACAAATTGCCCCAGCATCGCCTAATCCACCTAAAGACTTTGTAGGGAAGAAACTAAATGTTCCAAATGTGCCCACTGTTCCTGCCTTTTGTCCTTTATATTTTCCGCTTGTAAACGCCGCACCAAATGCCTGTGCAGCATCTTCAACAATGGGGATGCCATGAGCGGCTTGTTCTATGGCCTCAATATTAGCGCATTGTCCGTACAAATGAACGGCAATAATCGCTTTCGTTTTTGAAGTCACTAGTGCTTCTATACTATCCGCACTAACATTATAGTTTTGAGCCTCTATATCACACCAGACTGCCGTTGCACCAAGCAAACCTATAACTTCAGCGCTTGCTGCGTAAGTAAACGCTGGAACAATCACTTCATCCCCAGGACCAATTCCTAGCGCCATCAGTACAATCTGAAGCGCATCAGTCCCATTACCTACGCCAAAAACAGGAGCACCTAGATAGCTAGAGACTTGATGTTCGAAAACATGCACAACTGGACCTGAAATGTATTGTCCACTGTGCACAACTGCTAGAATAGCAGCATCTAATTCCTGCTGATAAGGTTGGTGAACCCTAGGCAGATCAATCATGGGTATGTTCAGGGTATGGCTCATATAAGGTTAGTGCAAAATAGGGCGAAAGTATCGGTAAATAAAACCTCTGATAGTGAAGACGTTCGTAGGAAATTATTGGCCTGTTTTATGTTACTACGGATATCACTATTGTCTTACATGGCTAATACCCACTTTGAACGTTGTACTAATTCTCCATTTGTCAAAGTCACTATGTATATACCTCCCACAGGAGGAATAGTAACAAACTTTCTATGAGTTCCTATCTTAAGTAATTCATGATAGACCAGTTGACCTAAAGCGTTATGCACCTCTAAACCACTTTGGCTACCTACAGGCTGGAAGACGGCATAAAAACTAGGCGAGTTGGATGGACTGGGGAACACCGTAAGTAGTAACTGTTCCGAATAATCTATAATAGGCTGGCTAGTTGATTTACCTGGCCCCTTAGCAGGGCATAGATATTGACTTGGAGACGTATTCGCATTTTTCAACACATAAACTCTATCTCGTCCTTTATACATGAGGGTACTTTGATTAGAAGAAAATGAGTTAAAATCCGCATTTATATACAAGTGCGTACCATTATGAGGTATCATAGCACCATGATCAAATGTCGCTTCAATATCATAGGTGATATTGCTATTGAATGTATTATGACCAATATTCAACTGAACATTAGTAAGATCTTTACCATAAATACCTGTAGAATTACCCATAAAGACGTTACCTGCATTTCCCCCTAATCCGACCACACCATTTTTTTGGGAAAGTCCAATCGAATTATACGACCATTCGTTGCATTCAAGCTGAGAGTCAACACCGCTTAAGAATGCACCTGCAATGGTATTTGAAGTAAATACATTTCTAATTAAAGTCAAGCTTCCTGTTTGACTCTCTACAATCAGTCCTTTTTGACAAGCATAGAACAAGTTCCGTTCAGCAGTAAAATTAGCATCTAGAATATGTGCTCCCTGTATGCATTGATTGAATTCATTCGCATAAAATGATATCGGCTTTGTCTTAGCTAATAACCCGCTATTCGCCTGAACAAAGGAACTGTTCTCCAATGTCCACTGAACCGTTGACTCGAGAGTAATCGCTGGAGAGCCTCCATTAAACGTGGTATTTTCAATATCAGCTTGAGTTCCTGCTATGACCACTCCTGCCCATTGTTTGTTACCTGCATAATTCAATTGACTATTCAAAAGCACAAAGGGAGCGTTTATGTTTGCTGTGTGCTGATTCATCAAGGTTAGTGTGCAAAAATCAAGACTAAATAGACTTGTACTGGATGGAACGATAAGATCTCCATCTATCAATAATAAAGACTCACTCAAAACGATCATCCCGCCGTGAGGCTGGATGATTTTAGCGCCCTCCTTTATATATAAGGACCCTTTACCATCTGGTTTAAACGAAGCGCCATTAGTAAGCTCTAATGATCCACTGAGCTCGATAGCACCTTCGTTCCATTCAATTCTTGCGCCAGGTTCAATAAAAAGTGTTGCACCTTTCTCTATAATTAATCTACTGTTCGGACCTATAATCAACTGTCCCCGTTTGGTGATATGAAGTGTACTTGATGGCGAAATACGCAAAGTTGACACATGACTGGGATGGTCACCTATTTCCAGGACTCCATCAATTTTCATAGAATCCTGGCTGCATCCATTACCAACAAATACTTCAATGTTTTGATGGTAATCAGAGAGCACTGTGTTCGTGGATTTACCGACAGGACCATATAACCCAATGCCCAGTCTAGCGTTATTTGTCACATGTACTCCAGCAGCCTGTGATGGATATGCAGAGTACTCATTGTGTTCCTTCGCTATATTAAAATTACCGATTAGGTTTCCTGGACTTAACACAGACGAATAAAATGAATTTAGTGTATTCATACTAAACTCAATGATTTCCTGATTTGTATACATATGCTCTTGGTTCGTGCTGGCTTGGTCTTGAAGAAGACCAGGAGAAACATACGTATGAAAAGGAATAATATCCATCCTAGAACGTATGGACGAATTGTCGTATGCCTTACCTACATTTAATGCGCTAAATGCAGGTATGAAGGTATGTGAGGGGCTATATACAGTTGTAAGGAAAGACTCGAAAACTTCCACCGTTGGCGAAAATGACCCCGCAATTTCACTGTACTTCTCATTGTAATGTGCCTTTGGAGTACTTTGTCCTCTGCGCGTGGCTCTGAAGATTAAATGGGTTAGATTATTATTGGTCATTGATTGAACCTGCACCACCCACTTATTAACTTTTTGTAGAGGAAGTCCAAGCTTAGGCCCCCACTTTGCTATACTCTTAGCCTGAATATAACCATATTGCGAGGACCATTTTATTCGATTCAAAAGCAGGCCATGAAGTCCAATTCGCTGTCCTTCATAGAGATATAAAGAATTACCTTGATGTGTCTCTATGTTTGCACCACGTGTAATTACCGACTTTTGTCTTCCTAACTGATTAAAACTTAATGTATCCGGCTGATTGCCTAAGTGGTGCTTATAGGTAACCATCTTTTGTTTACCCCAGCTTACCAGCCTATGGTCGGGATCTTTTAATGGCGACTTGATGTTAGAATCACTACCATTAGAAATGGCAAATCTCCTCACTAGCCTAGGTTGTTCCGTATTTAATAAATGCCCAAATATCCTTCGATCGTTCTCCGCAGACGGGTCAAAATGCTCAATGAGTATTTGTCTTGCTGCCGGCGAATTTATAACCTTATCCCAACTTTGCATACTAGGTAAAAACCAGAGCATCTCTCCGAACCTCTTTGCTCCAGCTTGAACACCAATTGGTATAAAAGCTCCATCATGTGGAGTATCGAATGTCCCAAACGCCCTTACATTCATGCAACAGCTGTTGCGCTCCAACTCCAGTAAAGCAAGTCTTGAAATAAGACCTCCCATAGAAGCTCCAACAACCGTTGTGGGTTCCATGGGGTTTTGGCTAGACACCCAAGACAGGACTTTGATCAGATTATTCATGTTCTCATAAATGCTAAGCTTCGATTCTTTAAAATCTACATGAATCACATCAAAACCAGAACGGAACAATGAGTCATACAGCCAAGACATTTTCGCCATTCCTTTATAAACAGGATCACCACTTTTATCAACTATTATCCCCGTGGCAAGTCCTTCGTAATTAATCACTCCATACTCATTCATGGCGCCTTCAAAACCTTCCACTATCACCAATGGTTTTTGTAAACCTAACTGCTTATCAGCATATTTTACAGAGACCTTGGCGTCTGCTGAGGGCTTGATCCCAACGTAGCAACTAGGCAACTTCAGATTAGATGTATGAAACTGATAATCGGGTAATTCAGCGTTAAAAACGATACTAATAAAGAATCTAGATTCAAAGACCTGCGCACCGTATCTAACACGTATTCTTAACGTTTTTTGTTGTAATTCTGCTTGAGTAGTATTGGTACTATAAAACCCTGTTAACTTTTGATTCAAAGTTGCTGGCCTAAACCCCTGACCATCCCCTAGATCTATGTCGAAAATTTGAGGAAGGACATGATTGCTTTGCACTAAAAATTGATCTAACGAAAACGTAAAATTCGCTGTAGATCCGACAACATATTGTGTCTTTGAATTTGTTCCTCCAAAAAATGCAGTAAACTCTTCTATGGCCTTTCGGGCCGAGTCTATGGGGCTTGAATTAGTGTAAAAATGCTGTTGCCCAACATCGATAAAGTTTTTGACTGCCACAAGCGCAAACTTGTCCTTTATATAAGCCAAGTAGCCCTTGGCTATTGCATCTTTATCTAATTCGTTAATACTAAACCAGTTCAGGTACAATGGAAAGTCAACGTTTTTCTTCGCATTCCTTTCTCTATTTTGATAATCCTGTAATGATATTAAATGTGGTGTTTGACTCCCGAACAGCTTACCATTACTATGAATTCTTTGACTCAAATAAATGTCTTGATACAACGCTTCAAAAAATTTGGGGGACATCATTGTACTTCCTATGGTACCGTCATAGCGATGTAAATCGAAAGCAGTTCCTTCAAATACATATTTCGCAGCACTTTGGTCATGCAATAAACCCGTAGGGAACAGTATCTCGGGAAGAGATTCGAAAGTATATTTAGAAGAATCAATCTGCTGCGCACTCAAGTTTTGAAAATGTATTGAGCAGAGTACAATGCATAAAATTAATTGGGTTTTTCTCATGGGTCATTGGGTTTATGCAACAGCTTTATTGCCATTCCCTATAATTTGACCTAGCTTTTGTTCCCAAACAAGAATCGTTGAAAACTCAATAATTCCAACATTGTTTCGAGTGCCGTAAAAACAAGACATAAAAAAACCGCGATCCCAACGGATCGCGGTTTATATTTTTTTTCTGAATGTTAATTACATTGCTGCGTCAAGCTTCGCTGCAAGAACTTGTTTGCTTGTAGCTCCAACTTGTTTGTCTACAATCTCACCGTTCTTAAAAACTAGTAGCGTAGGAATGTTTCTTACACCAAACTGCTGCGCTACAGCGCCTTGAGTATCTACGTTTAACTTTCCGACCACCGCTCTACCGTCGTATTCTATAGCTAGCTCGTCAACAACTGGACCTACCATGCGACATGGACCGCACCATTCTGCCCAGAAATCAACCAAAACTGGCTTATCTGATTTCATTACTAATTCTTCAAAATTTGATTCCGTAATTTCTAATGCCATAATAAATGTGCGTTTCTTTTTCTTAATCAAAAGTAATACCAATTTACCTTTCCTTCCTATAGGCTTAAGCTATACACTCATTGATTTTTTACACACCAAAAGCTCTAATGTGTTAACAACATTAGTTTATCACCAGTGTTTTATATTGAGAACCCAACCTAACCAGGTAGATTCCACTTGACCAATTTCCACAGGACAACTCCAGTCTTCCATCGCTCATCACACCATTGAATATCACTTGCCCTAAATCGTTATATATTTCGACTTGTTGTTCAGCCAAGGGAGACTCTATGACTACAAAGGTTAGCGCCGGGTTTGGAGAAATAGAAAATCGAGGGAGACTTCCTTCTTCAATACCCAATATTGTAGGTACTCCTAAGGCAAAACTTCCTTTAAAACCAGCACTTAGGGTATCTAAGGCAATCCATAGTTCTGGCGTATTGCTGGCGCCGTCAAAATCAATCAAAGAATCTCCTTTAAAGTACAGTTGAGAGACCACAGTATCATTTATACTGCCATTATTCATGTATAATTTAAGATGTATGTGAGATGGTCTCCAAGGGTAAATTCCTGGCAGCTCTGTGTGAAAGGTGGTAGACTCTCCCGTTAAATTTAACTTAGATCGGTAGTTAAAACTACTCGGATTACCATCAACATTAGAGTAATCACCTGCAGAATCTGCATGCCATAATTCCATCTGAAACTCATCTGGCAAACTATTTAAATCAAGTGTATCGCAATCATACGTCAGGTAAAAGGTAAGTTCTAGAGCTCTATTTGAATCTAGAACACCAGGCATAAGTGTATCATTAGATATTACCGTAGTACCACTGACAAAATAGGGTCCTAACTGGTCTGATGTAGTTATACAATTAACCTGAGCAATAAGAAAAGAAGTCGATACACTTAAGGCGAGAGCAAGTAGTAATTTCATTAGCTTATTATTTTAGGATGAAGCAGCGAATTAGACTCTATTTCCATTAATAGCTCTCTACTAATGGTGACTTTTCTGTCTTTAACAGGAAGTTTTATATCCAACTTTTCCTCAACATCAACAATATGAAGTTTCACGCGCTTATTCCCTGGATACATTTCGAGAAGCTCATGAATTCGATCTACAATGGTTGTATCTAAAGTCGCTAAGTCAAGCTTTATCTCTAATGATTTACTTTGTTCCTGAAGTACATCTGTCAGAAGTTTGACGTCAGCAACATCTACACTTAATCGTTCTATAAAGCCTTCGCCCTGACGTTGATTAAATTTGCGTCCTCTCGCTTTTACGAATAGCAACTGTTCATTTTCAAAGAAATGACGGAATTTCAAATAGTCTTCACCAAAGAGCTTAAATTCAAAGTCTCCCCTAAAGTCTTCTAGCTTAAAGATTCCCCAGCCTTTACCCATTTTAGAGATCCTATGTTGGGCATCTGTAACAATTCCCGCCACGGTTACATCTCTACCTAGAATACTTTCTATGTGGTTTAGCCGTCCCAAATCTGTCGAACAAAAATATTGTATCTCTGTTCTGTAGTCGTCTAGAGGATGAGAGCTTAAATAGATTCCATTGATTTCCTTCTCCTTCTTTAATGCTATGATAGTAGGCCATTCCAAAACATCTGGCATTTTAGGTGGCGGTAAAGCTTCTCCTGAATCTTCTCCAAACAGTGATGCCTGAGCACTTTCCGCATCCGACTTTTTATTCTGAATATACTTTATTGCCTTCTCAACAAAACTTCTACCTCCTTCTTCTTCGGAAAAATACATTGCCCTATGCGTATTAGGAAAGTCATCCATAGCTCCACCTAGAATTAGACATTCAATGGTCTTTCTATTGGCTTGACGAAGATCAATACGATCTAATAAATCAAAGAAATTGGAAAATTTCCCTTTTTCTCTCTGTGAAATAATTTCACGTACAGCATTTTCGCCTACACCCTTCATTCCGCCCATTCCAAAGCGAATAGCACCATCGTTATTAACACTAAATCGAAGTAAACTCTCGTTTACGGAAGGCCCTAATACAGGCACGCCACCGCGGCGACACTCCTCCATAAAGAATGTAACAGCCTTAATGTCAGACATATTGTTAGATAGAACAGAAGCCATGAACTCAGCTGGGTAATGAGCTTTTAGATACGCAGTCTGGTAGGCTACCCAAGCATAACACGTGGAGTGCGATTTATTAAATGCATAAGAGGCAAAGGCTTCCCAATCTTTCCAGACCTTCTCTAGCGTATCTCTATGGTGACCACGCTCCTCGCCTCCGTCTAAGAACATCGGTTTAAGCTCATCAATAATATCCTTGTTCTTCTTACCCATACCCTTTCTTAGCATATCAGCCTGGCCCTTGGAAAAGCCTGCCAATTCTTGGGAAAGTAACATTACTTGCTCTTGATAAACAGTAATTCCATAGGTTTCCTTTAATTTACCCTCCATGACATCAAGATCATATACAATCTCTTTTCGTCCATGTTTACGGTCAATAAACTCCGGTATATACTCTAATGGACCAGGTCTATACAAGGCATTCATTGCAATAAGATCCGCAAACTCAGTGGGCTTGAGCTCTTTTAAATACTTCTGCATTCCGGCACTTTCGTACTGAAAGATCCCCACAGTTTCTCCACGTTGGAAAAGCTCGTAGGTTTTAACATCATTTAAAGGGAAGCTATCAGGGTCTAGGACAACGCCATGGCGTTGCTTTACTAATCTACAGGCTTCTTTGATAATGGTTAGCGTTCTCAGACCTAAGAAATCCATCTTGAGAAGACCTGCATCTTCAACCACGGAGTTATCAAACTGAGTGCACCACATTTCACTATCCTTTGCACGTGCAACAGGAACTAATTCTCGTATATCTGATGGGGTGATGATTACCCCACAGGCATGAATACCAGTATTTCTAAGCGAGCCTTCTAAAACACGGGCTTGATTGATCGTTGTCGCCTCCAGACTATCACCCGCAGCTAGGGCTTTGAGCTGAATAACCAAAGCTGCTTCCTCCGACCCAAACTTACTGCGGAGGGTCTTCTCATCCATGTCCCAAAGTTTTTTGAGTTTAGTCATGTCCGGTATAAGCTTGGCAATACGATCGGTATCAGGTAGCGGCAATTCCAATACCCTGCCTGCATCACGAATAGAGCTCTTAGCTGCCATGCTGCCATAAGTGATGATTTGAGCAACCTGAGAAGAACCGTATTTATCAATCACATACTGAATAACACTGTCTCGACCTTCATCATCAAAATCAATATCAATATCGGGAAGTGATACACGTTCTGGATTCAAAAAACGTTCAAAAAGTAAATCATACTTTATAGGATCAACGTTTGTGATTCTAGTACAATAGGCGACCGCTGATCCTGCAGCAGACCCACGACCTGGACCCACGCTAACTCCCATTTTACGAGCAGCATCGCAGAAGTCTTGCACAATCAAAAAATACCCTGGATACCCTGTTTTAGCAATAGTCTCTAACTCAAAATCTAAACGTTCTTCTATCTCCGGTGTGAGTACATCGTAACGTTCAACGGCTCCCTTGTAGGTTAAATGACGTAAGTACGCATTTTCTCCGCGCTTGCCTCCGTCACTTTTATCTTCTGCCACTTGAAACTCATCTGGAATATCAAATTCAGGAAGGAGCACATCTCTTTCTAATGGATATAGCTCGATTTTATCCAATACTTCCTTCGTATTGTTGAGAGCCTCAGGAAGATCAGCGAACAACGCAACCATCTCTTCCTTAGTTTTAAAGTAAAATTCTTGGTTAGGAAAACCGTAACGAAACCCACGACCACGACCTATAGGAGTGCTTTTTTGCGCACCTTCTTTTACACAAAGTAATATGTCATGGGCATCTGCATTGTCCTGAGTTAAGTAGAAAGTATTGTTGGCTGCTATACACTTAATGTCGTATTCCTTCGAATATTTCAATAGCTGTAAGTTGACATGATCCTCTTCTTCTAGACTGTGTCGATTTAATTCCAAGTAGAAATCTTCACCAAAGTTTTTATGCCACCATAGCAATGATTCGCGAGCTTGAACCTCTCCTACATTCAAGTATAACTGCTGTACTTCTCCACGAAGACCACCGCTTAGAATAATGAGATCCTCCTTATATTCAAGCAGAACCTCTCTGTCAATGCGAGGAACATAATAGAATCCATTCAGCATTCCTTCGCTACTCAACTTCGCTAAGTTGTGGTAACCGTTTTTGTTTTTCGCGAGAACTACGATCTGAAAACCGTCGTCTTTTCTAGTTTTGTCTAACCGATCATTACAAACAAAGAACTCACAACCAATAGCGCCTACGAAAGGGTACTTCTTAAGTGGTTCATCCAGTCCTTCTTTGACTTTTTTATTGTGTAAATAGGCTTCCTTATTGCCTGGCACAGCCATTACAGCACGATTAAAATGGAATGCGCCCATCAAATTTCCAAGATCTGTGATAGCGACACCAACGTGCCCGTTATCAACAGCAGCTTTTACTAGGTCGCTTACGACTGTAGTAGCCTGTAGAATAGAAAACTGGGTGTGATTATGTAAGTGGGCAAATTCTATATCCGCCGCATGCACTGAGGAAGCTGATTTCGTATTGTTTTGATCCGAACCTAACTCACCTAAGCCTTCTGCCCTGTTCTGTTTAGCCTGATCTAAAGCAAGTCCTATTGCCTGAATAGGTGACGGGTTGGCAAGTTTAAATGCTTCAATAAAGTCTTGACCTTTATGTAAGTCTTCTGGGGTAATAACGTCAAGCCTGACGAGTTCTAAGAATACTCTCGCTGTAGCCTCAACATCGAACGCAGCATTATGTGCTTCAGCAAAGCCTTCATGAAACAAGTGTCTATACAGTTCTTCTAATTTAGGAAGCTTAAATCTGCCTCCGCGTCCACCAGGTAATTCACATAATTTGGCTGTAGTTTCAGTACAAGAGTCCAAGGGCTGCTTTTCACTGAGAGGGTTTCTTCCATTAGCACGAAAGTACTCACAGCCTGTAACGTTGAGATCGAAGTTGACGTTATGTCCTATTACGAATTCACACCTGTTAAGTGAAGCTGTGAAAATGTCAAGAACCTCTGATATTGGCTTTCCTTCATTTTGCGCACGCTCTGTGGAAATACCATGAATTTTCGTGGCATTGAAGGGAATATCAAAACCCTCTGGGAAAATGATGTGGTCTTGAACTTCCACGACGTTACCCTTTGCATCATGAATTTGCCAAGCCAATTGAACCACACGTGGCCAATTATCAAGATCAGTGATAGGAGCTTTCCAATCCTTTGGAAGACCAGTGGTTTCAGTGTCAAAAATTAAAAACATGAATGACTTTTCCTTAAATAATGAGCGTTACTCAAAACTAAGGAAATTGATTGGTGAAAACGCTGCATGTGAATAACTATTAACTACTCTATAATCATTTGATTGTAATGAACTTAGCTTGTTATTTACCTACATGGAATGGATGATCTGATAAGGGAAAATGTGCAAACGGATGTGCCTGAGAATCTAGCGGACTTAGTATGGTTTCACGCATGTCATGCACCATAGAAATAGCGTTTTGTGCCTCCTTTTCATTGAACCCTCCACCATTGAGAATATGCTCATAAGAAAGCGTATGGAGCTCATTAAAACCCTCTGTAAAGTCGAAGGACCAGCGGTCAAATTCAAGTGATCTATGGGTACGTTTACCCTGTTTTTTAACGCTATCAGGTAAAGTATCTTCATTTATGCTTAAGAACCACTTGATGGTAGCATTATTAAACTGCAACACCCCTGAAGCTCGATCGTGCGTACGTACATATACTTTTTGATCCACGACATCTCCAAAAATCCATTGAAGCATATCGAAAAAATGAACTCCTATATTTGTAGCTATTCCACCGCTTTTTTCCTCATCGCCCTTCCATGAGGCATAATACCAATTTCCTCTAGAGGTGATGTAAGTAAGATCAACATCAAACTGATAGTCCGGCTCCTGTGCTAATTTTTTAACCACACGTTCCTTCATTGCGATTACCTGATCGTGAAGACGCAATTGTAAGATGGTGAATACGGTATTTCCAGTTATTTCACTGGTTTTAGATAATCCGTCAATGTTCCACGGACGTAAGGTTAGAGGCTTCTCGCAAATGCAATGTGCCCCTATTCGCAAAGCATAACGTATGTGACTATCATGCAAGTAATTAGGAGAGCATATGCTGATGTAATCGACTCCATTTCCCTGCTCATTGAGCTTATTTAAATGCCGATCAAACCTCTCAAATTCCGTGAAAAATGCTGCTCTTGGGAAATACGCGTCTAAATGCCCAACGCTATCGCTCGGGTCATAGGCAGCCACCAATTCACCACCAACATCCTTGATCGCTTTAAGGTGTCGGGGAGCTATGTAACCGGCTGCGCCAATTAACGCGAATTTTTTCATTAGCCTATTCGTTGGTCATAGGTATCGCCCATTGAAGGTGCGTCTCCCATTAATCGGGCCATCATTTGCTTCTTCACAATATTGAAGATGACCATGTGTATATCCTCTGTAACCTCCATATCCATAACGGGAGCATGTACATTAATTGTTGCGATTTTAGAAATCTCACCCCCTTTAAAGCCACTCATTGCCACTGTTGTAGCACTATTTTTATTTGCGTACTCTAAGGCATTTACTACATTTTTACTGTTTCCAGAACCACTGATTCCTATGACCAAATCACCCGGTTTTAGAAAGTTTTTGAGTGGCTCTATAAAGATAGAATCCCAACCTATATCATTCGCGATGGCCATCATAGAAGGAAGGTTGTCGTTAAGACATATCATCCGGAAACGCTTTTCTAAACCGTAACTGGCACCTTTCAAGAAATCTCCAGCAGCATGGGATGCTGAAGCGCCGGAGCCTCCATTACCCATGGTATAAATAGTGCCACCCTTCTCATAAGTAGTGTGAAATGCGTCTGTCAGTAATTCTAACGCTTTTGGATCTAAGGAGTCCAACGTTGATTTAACCAGGTTGATATATTGTTGTGCTTGCATGTTCTAAATAGAATTGACCACTAAAATAGCGGAATTATTTGCGCCAATTCAAATATCCCACCACACTCATGATAGAATAAATAACCATAAGTCCCGCATAGATCCAAAGACCTTTAGATCCATATAAGAAAATTGAGGCCATATTCAAAGGAATCCAGTAGTGAAAGGAGGTGCGTATTCGCCTGGTTTCTTGCCATGTAGCTATCAAAGCAAAGACAGATGTGAACGCGTCATAATAGGCATAAGAAACGCCTGGCAATGTATTTATAAAATAGCCTAAAACAAGTGCCGTTGGAATTCCCAATAGAACCCACCATTGCTTAGACCATGGGTAATCCACCAGAGCAACCGATTCATTATCGCTTACTCTGTTCCAAAGTACCCAACCATAGCAACCCATCACCGCGTAGACCACATAAAGACCTGTCTCTGCATATAGTCCGATCCTAAAGAATAAGAATACCGAAAGCACAGAGCTTAAGGTGCCCAATGGCCAGGCCCAAGCCCTCCGCTTTATAATGCCTAACAAAAAAACAAGGCTAAGAAGCGTGGCGCTCCACTCTATGATTGCATTTATTTCCATAAAAAAACCCTGGACCGGAGGTCCAGGGTCAAATGTACTTTATAAAATGTGTTGCTTAAACGAGTTCTTGAACCAGATCAGCAGCTTCTTGCAATGCAATGGCGCTGTAAAATTCAAGACCGCTTTCGTCAATTAATTTTTTAGCCTCTACTGCATTAGTTCCTTGTAAACGTACAATGATTGGAATATTAATATTCCCCATATTCTTGTATGCATCTACGACCCCTTGAGCGACACGGTCACAACGAACGATACCTCCAAAGATGTTTACTAATATAGCTTTGACACTATCGTCGCGAAGAATGATTCGAAACGCCTGTTCTACACGTGCCGCATCAGCTGTTCCGCCTACGTCAAGAAAATTAGCGGGGCTTCCGCCTGCCATCTTAATAATGTCCATGGTCGCCATCGCTAATCCAGCTCCGTTAACCATACAACCTACATTTCCGTCTAGTTTAACGAAGTTTAAACCAGCTTCACCAGCTTCGACTTCAGTAGCATCTTCTTCACGAGTATCGCGCATAGCAGCAATATCCTGATGACGGAAAAGTGCATTATCATCTATAGAAACCTTAGCATCAACTGCAAGGATCTTATTATCCGAAGTTTTTAGTACTGGATTGATCTCAAACAATGAAGCATCAGCTCCTTCGTAAGCACGGTAAAGGGCAGCAACAAATTTGGTCATGTCTTTGAATGCGGCACCGCTTAAACCTAGGTTAAACGCTATTTTACGAGCTTGAAAAGCTGTCAAACCCACCTTAGGGTCAATTTCCTCGTGGAAAATGAGTTCCGGAGTATGCTCAGCAACTGCCTCAATATCCATTCCTCCCTCTGTAGAGTACATAATCATGTTACGACCCGTAGAACGGTTCAGTAATACAGACATGTAAAACTCTGACGTTTCTGTTTCTCCTGAATAGTAAACATCTTCTGCGACCAATACCTGATGAACTTTCTTACCCTCAGCCGATGTTTGAGGGGTAACAAGTTGCATTCCAAGAATGGAAGAGGCCACAGCTTCTACTTTATCTATACCCTTTGCGAGTTTCACTCCACCACCTTTACCTCGGCCGCCGGCATGAACCTGAGCTTTAACAACATACCATTCAGTACCTGTTTCTTCTGTTAACGATTTAGCGTGAGCTACTGCCTCTGCAGAGGTCTGTGCAACTTTACCACGTTGAATTCGAACGCCGTATCCGGCTAATATTTCTTTTCCTTGGTATTCGTGAAGGTTCATAGGTATGCTTGAATTTGAGCACAAATGTAGGGCAAAGGCCTTGAAACAAGAACCTATTCACAGATGAAAGTTGTCAAAAGGATATGTGAGGTCTATGAACGATATTTGCAGTCATGACCCGTAACCTATCACTACTCTTCTTTGTTCTGCTAAGTACCCTATCTTCTGGACAAAACAACCTTAGAAAGGGCTTAGACATTCCGGAAATTGATGGTAATGATATCGTAATAAACGGTGTTCTTGATGAGTCCCAATGGGCACAAGGTGCTCAAATTCAATCTCTAGAGCAGTATTTTCCTACTACTGCTGCACAACCCAAAGGTGTAACCAGTACAGTCACCATATTTTATACCCAAAAAGGATTTTATTTGGCTGCTAAATTTACGGATGAACGCTATAAGATTCTATCTCAACTCACCCCGAGGGACAGAGTAAATGCCAATACCGATTGGATGCAGGTGATCATTAACCCCTTTAACGATGGTGCAAATGATTTCAATTTTTATTTAAGTGCTTCAGGTGTTCAAGGCGATTCGCGCGCGACCAGCGACGAGGATGAAGACGGAAGCTGGAATGCCGTTTGGTACAGCGCAGTAGTTAAGGAAGACCATGCATGGACTGCGGAAGTGTTCATTCCCTATCGTGTTTTGCGTATTCCGGAGACTAGTCCAGGGGCATTCCCTAAGCCTTGGGGATTTAATATTAAGAGATCTATACGTAGTGATCGAACGATGTACAGCTGGAATCCGATCGATAGAAATTTTGATAACGAAAGTCTACAAAGTGGATTGTTGACAGGCATACTTGTAAAGGATCCACCGCTTCGTGTGAGTTTACGTCCTAACATCACGGGTACCGCACTTCAAAATGGCAATGGATCTTCAAGACTAACATCTGCCGCAGGTGCTGATATGAAAATTGGCCTGAATAAGAGCTTTACCTTGGACATGACGCTTTTGCCCGACTTCTCTCAAATAGCATTTGATGAGCAATTTGTGAATTTTGAAGCCTTTGAGCAGCAATTTGATGAAAACCGTCAATTTTTCACAGAGGGTGTCAACCTCTTTAATAAGGCGGATCTTTTTTACAGCAGACGAATAGGCGGAAACCCGAAGAACTATACGAATGCTAACCTTGACGATCTCAGTAATACCACCCAGAGCTTCACTCGAATGCTCAATGCCACAAAAATCACCGGAACTACAGATAATAATTTGAGCATGGGTATTCTTAACGCAATAACCGCGTCAAATTTTATTTCAGGTACAGACAGCAGTGGTAATCCAGTAGAAGTACTTACGGAACCATTAACCAACTACAATGTATTTGCCTTTGACCAAAGACTGAATGGAAACAGTTCTATAGGGTTTATCAATACAAATGTCTTAAGGTCTAATGAAGAAGGAGCCGCCAGGGATGCTAATGTCACCGCGGTTACGACCAACTTGAACTTCTTAAATAACAGTCACTTTTTAAATGCAGCAATAGGAAGATCTAGTGTTTATGATATTGAAGATGCACATAATGGCACTGCGCTAGGATGGGAATTAGGTAAGCAAACAGGAGCTTGGAGATGGTCGCACGGAATGGATCTAGTAACACCCGATTTTGACCCAAATGATTTAGGATTTCAACGTAGGGGTAATAAAATTCATCAAAATTTCACGTTATCTCACCAAATGCTTCAACCTACGGGTTCTTTCTTAAGGAGTAGACATCGACTTGGATTACAATATAATAGACTCTATGAACCATCTGCATTTGAGCGTGTTCACCTGGAATACAGCTACATGGGTCTTCAAAAGGGCTTTTTAGCTTGGGGATATAATCTCGAAGTTAGGCCTAAGGAATATGACTACTTTGACCCAAGAGTTTCTGGCCGGTACAGATTGAACCCCGCCTCCGCTTGGCACAATGCATGGGTAAGTACAGATTTTAGAAAACCTTTAGCATTCGAACTTCGAGGAGGACAATACACTTGGGCAGATTGGAATGTTCGTGGTATCTATGGCGAGTTTAATTTCATCGTCCGTGTGAACGATAAATTAAACTTCAAGAGTAATATCGAACTTTCGAGTAACCATAACATAGGATGGGCTCAGACGCTAGGTACAGATAGCGTAGGTATGGCATTGCGACACCGAAGAGAACTCAGTCAAAGCTTTAATGGTCAATACCTTTTTGGCCCCAACTCGTACCTCAGTCTAAACCTTCGTCATAGCTGGAATAGAATTGAAAATGAAGGCGTGTTTCATCTAAATGAAAACGGAAGCCTAATACCATCTGGAAGTTATCAAGACCCTGATTTACGCATCAACTTTTTCAATGCGGATTTGAAATACGTTTTATGGTTTGCCCCAGGTCGCGAGTTAAACTTCCTTTACAGGGCATCACTTGCCAATTCAGACAACCAAGCGTCGTTGGATTATTGGCGGAACCTACAATCGGTTTCCGGGATCGCTGCAGATCACCTTTTTAGCCTTAGGGTAGTCTATTTCTTAGATTATGCCGAGATTGTGAATTAAGTTACCTTTACACTACTATGATTACGATAAAAGGGGTCACAAAAAATTACGGTAATACACCAGTTTTAAGAGGAATTGACGCCACTATTTCTAAAGGTGACTTCATTACCCTTGTGGGTGCCTCTGGTGCCGGAAAAAGCACTCTTCTCCACCTTATCGCAGGCTTAGACACTTCCACAGAAGGCTCTATTAGGTTTAATGGTGTCTCACTAGAGGACATGAACAAGAATGAATTAAACACATTCCGAAATTCTCATGTAGGTCTGGTATTTCAGTTTCACAATCTTTTACCTGAACTCACCGCACTTGAGAATACAACTTTACCGAAATGGATTGGTGGCTCCATGGATGATCTGGCAAAAGAACGGGCATTAGAGCTGCTCGGACTCTTAGGAATAGCCCATAGAGCAAATCATCTACCAAGTGAGTTAAGTGGCGGTGAACAGCAACGTGTAGCCATTGCGAGAGCCCTGATGAATGAACCTGAAATATTGCTTGCTGACGAACCTACCGGTAATCTCGACAGTGCAAATGCCCAAGCTGTGCACGAATTACTAATCAACTTGAATGAAAAACTCGGTCAAACCATAGTCGTTGTCACTCACAACGAAGCATTGGCAAGCCTAGGTACCAGACATTGGAGCATGACTGATGGCTCCCTCGTACAATCTTAAAACGCAAAATGAACTTACCGCAAGACGAGCTCAGGGATTTTTTGATTGACAAAGCGAATCAATATGCACAACACAGTTTCATCCAAGATGATCCTATACAAATACCCCACTCCTACTCTAACACAAAAGACATAGAAATTAGTGGACTAATTGCTGCAACTCTAAGCTGGGGAGGCCGTAAAACTATTATAGCAAAGTCTAAAAACTTAATGGAACGTATGGACCACAGTCCTGCTGATTTCATTCGAAATGCTACTGCTTCAGATTTACAATCTTTTGACGGATTTGTACACCGAACATTTAAAGCTGATGATATAAAAGGCCTGGCCATATCGTTACAAAAACTCTATAATGAATACGAGACAATTGGTGAGTTTTTCAAACAATCATTGAAACCAGCGGACATTAATATTGCAAGCGCTTTTAGTGCCTTTAAGTCGTTTCTATTGAGTCATGGATTACCCCAAAGAGCAAGCAAACACTTTGGAGATCCCAGTAAAGGTAGTGCCTGTAAGCGTTTAGTGATGTACTCTAGATGGATGGCTAGACCAAACACAGAAGGTATTGATTTCGGTATTTGGGACATTAACCCTGCCCTACTTAGCATTCCACTTGACGTACATAGCGGTCGTGTTGCGCGCAGTCTTGGATTACTAACCAGAAATCAAAGCGACTGGAAGGCAGTGTTAGAATTAGACTCATCAGTTAGATCAATTGCTCCTAATGACCCTTCTAAACTCGACTATGCTTTATTTGGACTGGGTGTGTACGAGGAATGGAAATAGCTTAGAGTGCCATTAATCCATGGATTTTAGTTGCTTCTTCATAACGCTCAATGACAGCGTCAACACTTAGCATCATCTCCTTAGCACTGATAGAAACGAACTTACCACTCTTACTTTTTCTCAGCTCTACCTGAGCAACCGTAACATCAAAAAGCGCCTCAACTTGAGCTAATTTTTGGTTGTCGGTGGGTACAATAAACTTAAACAGGTAGACAGACGGCCATGTTAATTTTTCTAACTTCTCTCGGAGGCCTTTATATGGATCTTCACTCATTATCTATGATCAATTATTGAGCAAAAGTAAAGCATCACTAGAGAATGCCTGGCTTTTTAAAAATTCTGTCGCCGATTCTATTTTAGGTTGCATGAATTCATCTTCATCAATTACAGAACACACCATACGAAACTCATCTAGAAATGCTTCTAATTCACCTGAAGGCCTGACTTCTCTTAAGTACAAGGCCTGAGAAGCGTTGAGTAACTCAATACCTAAAATGGTATATAAATTATCAAGCACCTTAATGAGCTTAGTAGCAGCATTTGCGCCCATACTTACGTGATCTTCTTGGCCATTAGAACTTTCAATGCTATCTGCTGAGGCTGGAGTACAATATTGTTTGTTTTGACTCACTATTCCTGCAGCGGTATACTGGGCTATCATCAAACCACTATTCAATCCAGGATTTTTAACTAGGAATGGTGGTAAATTTCTACGACCAGATATTAATTGGTAGGTTCTTCTCTCAGAAATACTCCCATATTCATGTAAGGCTAATGCGACATAGTCTAATACTAAGGCTAAGGGCTGGCCATGAAAATTACCTGCAGAAATTATTGCATCTTCCGCTTCTAACACAACTGGATTATCTGTAGCTGCATTTACTTCAATATCAATGATTTCTATAGCATGTCTTAAAGCATTTTTAGATGCTCCATGTACCTGCGGAACGCACCTGAAACTATAGGGATCTTGAACGTGTAGTTTCTCGCTATGCATGGTAGGACAAACATCCAGCCAGCCATAAATTCTTGCTGCTGTTTTGATCTGACCCCATTGTGGCCGAGTAGCATGCACTCCGGATGTAAATGCTTCAATCCGTCCATCGTGTGCCACCGTAGAAAGAGCAGCTATTTTATCCGATAAGTAATCTAACTTCTGGCCATGAATCATAGCATACATTCCATGAGCAGACATGAATTGCGTTCCGTTTAGAAGCGCCAACCCTTCCTTAGACGCTAATTCACATGGTACCCAAGGCTGAACAGGAGAACGCGCTAGAAATGTTTGTGTAGTAACCTTATTGCCATTCCACCATAAAAAGCCTTCACCTAATAACGGTAAGCTCATATGGGCTAAGGGTGCTAAATCTCCAGAGGCTCCTAAAGAGCCTTGCTCATAAATAACAGGAAGTACACCTGAGTTATATAGGTTTATTAACTCTTGAACTACTTCGAGTCGGATACCGCTAACTCCAACCGCAAAGCTTTGCACCTTCAAAGCCATCATTAGTCTAACAATCTCATTACGGACATAATCGCCTGCACCACAAGCATGTGAACGAACTAGGTTAGTTTGTAGCTGACCTAGCTTATCGGGAGATATCTCCACGTTACATAAAGAGCCAAAACCAGTGTTTACTCCGTAAATAGGTCGCTCACTTTTAGCTGATTTAGCCTCAAGAAAAGATCTTGAAGCTACAATACGCGCTTCAGCCAGTGATCCAAGGCTAAGCTTACAATTCCCGATAGAAATTGATTCATATTGTTTAAATGTCAAAGGGTGATCGCCTAATACAATTGTGGTCATATGTAGAAATTTGTAGTTGCAAAATACACCACAACTCCTGTTACATAATAAATTTAGTGAACCTAAACACTTAAATTGCGTTTAGAATCTTAGAACAAATTACTACTCAATGAAACATTTTGTCATCATAGGCGGCAGTAAGGGAATTGGCAAGGCCACCGCCGAACTTTTAGCTGCTGAAGGGCACAGAGTTACCATATTTAGCAGAACTCCTTACGAGGGACACGCACACAGCGTTGAATGGGAAGAATTTGACGTTACTACAGATGACTGGAGCGATCAAATGCCTGAACAGATCGACGGATTAGTCTACAGCGTGGGGTCTATAAACCTAAAGCCATTTAGAGGCTTAAAACCAGAGGTCTTCCAGCAAGACTTTAACCTGCACGTTATTGGTGCAGTAAAAGCACTTCAGGCTGCTCAAAAGAATTTTAACAAAGAGTCTATACCTTCCTGTGTCCTTTACTCCACTGTTGCTGTTGGTCGTGGAATGCCTTTTCACGCCACCGTGAGTGCCTCGAAAGGTGCAATTGAAGGAATGACAAGGGCTATAGCTTCTGAATGGGCTCCTAAAGCCCGTATCAACTGTATCGCTCCAAGTTTAACAGATACACCACTAGCTTCTAAACTATTGAGTACAGAAGAGAAAAAACAAGCTATTGGTGCTAATAACCCTATGAAACGAGTTGGGGAAGTGAGTGATATAGCGGAAATGACAGCCTTCCTACTAAGCGACAAAAGTTCATGGATGACAGGACAGGTTATTCATGTGGATGGAGGCCAAAGCATTATTTAAACATGTTTAATACCTTCTTCGATCAATCACAACTAGAGACGCTTGAAAAGAAATATAGGACCGCACTCATTAATTCCGCTTCAGGAATAAGAACAGCGTTTCTCGGCGTTTCGGGAGCAGAAGGTATTTGGAATTCCGGTACGTTTTCGAACGTCACCCATGTGGGATCGCATCCTGCACAAATCAGTGTTCTATTTAGACCTGATCAAGGAAAACGCCACACCTTATCAAACTACAGGTCAACCAAACTTCTCACGCTCACGGCTATTCCACTTCACCAAGCTAAAATACTACATGACAGTAGTGTGAATGCGCCGTATGGAACATTTGAGTGGTCTGCGGTAGGTGGGTCAGTTAACACATTAAAACATTGGACACATCCTATACCTACCAGTGCCCTATGGGCTATGGAGCTTGAGTTTATTGAAGAATTTGAATTAAATAATGGTTGCGTTTATACTGTAGGAGCAATCAAACAAATAGGTTTTGCTAAGGAAGTAACTGTGGAAGATAGTGGACAACTTTCTTGGCAGAATGGCCCATCCTTAGCGCTTGGATTGAACCAGTACACAACAGGGAATGAATTTGACTTCTTCCCATACCCAAACGCAGCAAAATTTAATTTCTAAATGCGCAACGCCATAGATATTGTATGGTTTAAGCGTGATTTACGTCTGTATGATCATGAAGCGCTTTATCAAGCCTTAAAAGGATCTAATAAGTTATGGCTGGTTTTTCTACATGAGCCTAAGCTGTTCGATTTAACTCAATATGACGAGCGACACAGTAGGTTTATCATCGATTCTGTGGAAGATATTAATATCCAAATAGGTGCTCCTAAGTTGCATTTGTTTACAACTGATGCCCTATCCTTTTTTGAAAACGCGAACAAACATTTCGATGTGCAAAACATCTTTAGCCATCAAGAAACAGGTATTAAGTACACTTTTGATAGAGATATTGAACTCAAAAAATGGTTTTTGCGTCATCACATTAAATGGCATGAATTTGTCGCCAATGGAGTACGTCGCGGATTAAAAAACCGAAAGGACTGGGTGAATAAATGGTTGACCGATGTATCGCGCCCTTCATGTACCATAGACAAAGCAATTTTAAAGAAACGGACCATAGAATTTTGTCCAGATTTCGCGCCTTTATACTTACCTAACTTTAAGCCTCACCCGTTTTTTCAGCGTGGAGGCGAACGAAGGGCAAATCAAATTCTTCAAAGTTTCCTGACCGACAGAATCACCAAGTATGCACGCAGTATTTCAAAACCTCAAGAATCTAGAAAAGGATGCAGCCGAATTTCCCCGCATTTGGCCTGGGGAACAATAAGTGTTAGGACTGTCTATCAAAGTATGCTGCAAGCACCAATAATAGGTAGTAAAAGAAATTTTAACGCGTTTGCTGATAGGCTCAGGTGGCAGGCTCATTTTATTCAAAAATTCGAGAGTGAATGGGAATATGAATTCCTTCCAATCAACAGAGGTTACCTCGCTGTGGAGGATTTAAAGAAAATGGACCTAGTAAAGTTTGAAGCGTGGAAGTATGGATTTACGGGAGTTCCACTTATTGACGCATGCATGAGATGCTTAAAAGCAACAGGATACTTGAATTTTAGAATGAGGGCCATGGTTGTGAGTTTTTACAGCCAATACCTATGGCTCCCATGGAAGCCGGGAGCAGATTATTTAGCTTCGCTCTTTACAGACTTCGAGCCAGGTATACATTACACTCAATTTCAAATGCAGAGCGGGTATACCGGAGTAAATACGATTAGAATTTACAATCCAATAAAGCAAAGTAAGGACCACGATCCTGAAGGTGTTTTTATTCGTCAATGGATTCCTGAGCTCATCAATATACCTGCTCCTTATATACATGAGCCATGGACCATACCTCCTATGGAATTTGCTATGATGGGATATTCTATAGGATTATACCCTGCAATGCCTATTATCGATTTAGCTAAATCTAGGGCCTACGCTAGTACCATGCTTTACGATAGAAAGAAAGATAAATCGGTGAAGATTGAAGCACAACGAATCCTCGGTAAACATGTAAATATAAGTCCCGTCAGAAAGTAGTTACTCCTGAACCAAACGAAATCCTTCTCCATGAACATTCTCAATGCGCAGAGTGGAGTCTACCTTCAAATACTTTCGAAGTTTTGCCACATAGACATCCATAGATCTACCTGTGAAATAGTTGTCTTCCCGCCAGATTTTCAGTAATGCCTTCGAACGAGGTAAAAGTTGGTTTTTATGAGCAACGAGCATTTTCAGTAATTCACTTTCCTTTGGGCTCAGCCTAGTGACCTCTCCTTTCCACACCAATTGCCTTATTTTCGGCATAAACGTGAATGACGCAATGATCAATTCATCAGCTTCTTCCTCAGTATCAGCAGATTTACGACCTATAATAGCTTGTATTTTATAAAGCAGTACATCTGTGTCAAATGGCTTAACCAAGTAATCATCTGCCCCAGCAGAATATCCCGCTATTATATCTTCCTTTTGCCCTTTAGCGGTAAGGAAAATCAACGGTTGACCATTGTCAATTTCCTTCACCTCAGTGGCGAGGGTCAGTCCGTCTTTCTTAGGCATCATTATGTCAAATATACATAGGTCATATTCTCCTTGTTTATAAGCCCTTAGTCCTTGTACGCCATCGCGCTCCAGAACAACCTCATAATCATTAAAGGCCATCGTGTCCCTCAATAAATTACCGAAGTTCACATCGTCCTCAACTAATAAAATACGTTGCTTTTCCATGATTATTGGTTCTTTACAATCTTAATAATAAACGTTGACCCCACTCCTATCTTACTTTGTACATCAATAACCCCACCATGCTTGTCCACTATTTCTTGAACGAAAGACAAGCCTAAACCATGCCCTTTCACATCATGAATGTTTCCTTTAGTTGCTCTAAAGAATCTGTCAAAAACCTGAGAGGTAGTTTCTTCGTTCATTCCTATACCCCTGTCCTTAACTATAATAACGAAATCATAATCCTCTTCACTCAATTTCACACTAATCCTTGGTACATCTACACTATACTTAATCCCATTATCGATGAGGTTAGTAAGCGCACTTTTAAACTGTGTAGGGTCACCAAAATAAGTGTAAGAACCTGGTGAAACAACTAGATCAATCCATCCATTTCGCTGCGCAACACTTAGCTTGAAGTGCTCAACAGCTTCTTGTACTACATTCTCTATGGACATCTGAGCCCGCTGAAGTGTTAACTCTTCTTTATCCATCATAGACATCTGTAGTACAGATTCCATCTGGGCATTCATTCGCTTATTCTCGGTTTTAATCACAGCCAAATAATTACGTATTTGATCCGCATCCATTTTGTCACCGTTTTTGATTATCGCATCTACAGCTAAGTTTATAGTCGCAAGTGGGGTCTTAAATTCATGGGACATGTTGTTTATAAAATCACTTTTGACATCAGCTAATCTCTTTTGTCTTCTTCCGTGTCTTTGAACGCCAAAGAATGCTGTTAAAATAACCGTAGAGAATAACAAGGATGCCATTAGACTTAAGTATACTCTTTTTGCCAAATAGAATTTTTCAGAGGGGAAATACAACAACAACTGTCTCGTTGGACCGAAAAAACTCTCAGACAGGACATAATTGAAGGTTACCTTTTGTGGGTCAAATCCCTCACTGGTCAATGTACTGAGGTACCCATTCTCTATCAATGCCCAAACCGGTTCAGTGCGAACCCCATTTTGCTTTAACTCGTTTACGATGATGCTGTCGAGCTCTGTCATATCTAGCTGTGTACTCCATGGTAATGAGGATTGAAAATCATCCAATAACCCCCCGAGCATGGCTGTGTCGCTGGTCCCTATACCATAAGGGTTCTGTATTTGGGCATTTGACCAACGAACTGTGGTTTGTCCCATGGGTGTATTGATCGTAAATACACTATCTACATTTACACTGTTGGTCAAAGAACCCATACTCTTCCTGCGAACAAAAAGTCTCACACGTTCACTTAATCTAGAGGAAGTTGTTCCAATTTGAGCTTCAAACTGTTGACGCTGTAATTCCAATTGACCCGACAGTAAGTTTAATTGCAACAAAAGTGCACCTAAAACTGCTGCGGTTAAAATGGCGGTTGGAACGTTCTCGCGAAGTTTTTTAATAAATGAGGACAACATGCTACGAATGTATGTGCTTCAATTGATTGATCAAGCGCTTTTAACGGCTATTAACAATGTTATAGCAACTGTCCTATAATATCATCTTCTTTGAGTCCTTCACCCTTTGCCTTGAAATTTGCTACAATCCTATGACGCAGCACGGGTTGAGCAATTTTTCTTACATGTGTGATACTGGGTGAGCCATCTCCATTCATCATCGCTAAAGCCTTAGCTGCAAGAATCAGACTTTGAGAAGCCCTTGGGCCAGCCCCCCAATTCAAATAATTATTAGCTACATCGGATCCATCAGTAGTATTTGGACGAGTCTTTCTGACCAAGTCAACAGCGTAAGCTATTACGTCATCCGTCACGGGGATTTGTTTTAAAGCAAATTGCATATCCAAAACTTCCTGCCTGGAGAGTACTTGGTCAATTTGCTTCGCACTACCCACTGTGGTTGCCGCTACGACAGCTTCTTCCTCTATTTTAGATGGATATCCCACAAGAATATTAAATAAAAAGCGATCTAACTGGGCCTCTGGTAGAGGATACGTTCCCTCCTGCTCTATAGGATTTTGAGTAGCCAACACAAAGAATGGTTCTGGCAACTCCAGGGTGTTTCCCGCAACACTTACACGTCGCTCTTGCATCGCCTCTAAAAGCGCTGCCTGAGTTTTAGGGGGTGTTCTGTTAATCTCATCTGCGAGTACGACATTAGCAAACACTGGACCTTTGTGAAAAACAAACTCTCTTTTAGCATTCAGCACTTCAGTACCTGTAATATCAGAAGGCATAAGATCCGGCGTAAACTGAATTCTAGAGAAATCCATACCTAATGCCTTGGAGACCGTAGTGATCAGAAGGGTTTTAGCTAAGCCAGGAACGCCCACCAATAGACTATGCCCTTGACATAAAATAGACATGGTGATCAAATCAACAGCACTAGTTTGCCCTACAATAACTTTTGCAACTTCTTTTTTAAAAGCTTCAAGTCTCGCAGGAGCAGTTTCTAGTACGTGAATAACTTGTGAATTAGTCATTGTTGTTACTATTCCAACCCTTTAGTTGATCGTCGCACGGATAATAGCCTGAATTAACTTTGACGAACGTTTCTAACAACTTTTCATCTTTCCATTCTTGCACAAGCCTACCTTGCTTTTCTTGAAGGGCAAAACCTTTTATTCTGGTAAAATCAAGATCTAAATTTGCCTTGTGAGGGGCATATTTAGCGTCAACACGAACGATACGAAAAGCCTCTCGCTGGTCCTGAGATTGGTAAAAGTTTGGTGCTGAAATCTCATCTTCAGACATTACGTTAATTACTGCGAATAAACCCCTGTCTAACTGACTGACCTCAAACTTATTGTTTCCGCTCTCGAAATTACTCATTTGTCCGCCATTAAACTTGGTTTGCTCATCCTCAGAATACTTCATTGCTGCTTCATCAAACGTCATTTCACCAGATGAAATACTTACTACAATACTATCTAAATAGGCCTTGGCTTCTTGTAAATTCTCTTGAGTGAGCTTCGGCTTAATTAAAATATGTCGCAAGTCTAACTCTTCACCTCGCTTTTCCAATAGTTGAACAATATGATAACCAAACTCTGTTTTAAATGGATCGCTAATTTGTCCTTTTTTAAGATTGAAAGCAATAGCTTCAAATTCCTTCACAAATACACCACGTTGGATCGCTTTGTACTCTCCTCCTTTTTTATTTGATCCTGGATCTTCACTATATAGAATCGCCATGGACGAAAACGAAGTGCCATTTTCTATTCGGTCTTTTAGACCTATTAATTTGTCTATAACCTCTTGCTGTGCCTCTTTTGAGATTTCTGGATATTTTACGATTTGCCTCAGCTCTACCTCTGCATTAATAAGAGGAATACTGTCTTCCGGAAGTCGTTCATAGAATTCGCGTACCTCAGATGGAGTAACCTCAATTCCCTCAACAACTGTCATCTGCATGCGCTGTGCGGTAAGTTGATCACGAATCAAAATTCTCATTTCTTCCTTGATTTCCACCACAGACTTTCCGTAAAATTCTTCCAATTTTTTTTGATCCCCCATTTGTTGGATCAATTGCTCAATTCTACGGTCCATATTAGACTCAACCTCGTCCTCACCTACAGTAACTGAATCAATTTCTGCATGGTGTATCAGAAGCTTCTGAAAAAGCAACTCTTCAAAAACACCGCAATAAGAGATGTTCTCTCCAAAATTTTGACGGTTAAAGACATCGTATTGCTCGTCAATATCGCTTTTAAGTATAATATCTCCACCAACAACAGCGACTACACCGTCGACAGTTTTTGGTTGGCCTTGGGCTAATACGCTAAAGCATAATACATTAAGGGATAAGTAAATCGCCTTTTTCAATTGCATTGGATATAATGTTTTCTTCTATTCGTTCTATCAGCGTAATTCTACGCTTATTAAGTATCATTTTTCTAATACGTTTCTCCACATATTCCAATGGACTATAACTGTTAGCTATGCGCAGTTCATTGACCTCCACAAAATACACCATTACGGTATCTTCACAGGTAAATCTCTTTGTTCTATTTAAGTACGTGTAGGGATTGCTTGTTTCCAATGGAATCTCACTCAGAAACTCATCTAAAGGAATCCACAAAGAATCATTGTAAGCACTTTGTTTAGTGGCAAATACTTCGATCCAATCGTAGTACTTGTCTTCAATTCTACTTTTTTTAAACCATAGAACTGCTTGATCTATTTTTTGGGCATTCAAGGGTACAGCAGTGTATTGCGCCTGAATAATACTCTCTTTGAGTTCAAAGTTATCCAGGTTAGTCGTATAATACTCCAGCAATTCATCTTGAGTAATTGAAGTATCTAGGTTCTCACGAACAAATTGATCAATATAGGCATGCTTTAGTAAGTCATTTCTATATTGTTTGACAAGATCTTCAAAAGACCTCATTTCCTCATCCAGATTGAATTCAGCTGCGGCAACTAAGAGCTCGTTTTTTGCCCAGGTTCTAATCAATCGATCCACCATTAATGCACTGTCTACTGGACTCATTTCTCCTGATTTTGGGATCTGGTTCTTTACATCCTCTAAAAGAAGATGTTTTTTCCCTAATTCTGCCAAGACGATCTGATCAGATGATACAGAAGGGACACATGCAGTAAAGGCTAAACAAGAAATCAGTATCCAACGGATCATTTAGTTTAACGAATTAAATAGCTCATTTTTTACAGTCTCGTTTACTATAACCTCAAATTTAGCGGTCAAGTTTTTCACCCAAGCTTGTTCTAGTTTATCCTGGTAGCTTGCTATAACTAAACCCTTTACTTCGTTCAACGCTTTTGGACCTGCAGGAATAAAATCTATTACCTGTATAACGCCAAAACCACCGGTAAGTGATACAGGGCCATATACACCTGGTATTGTATTCCAGAGAACAGACAGGACGTCATCATCATCCTGCTGTGAAGTACCAGATTGCACTGCAATACTCAAGGGGTTTTCAGCACCTAAAAGTTCATTTAACTTGTCCTGCTTGTCTTTCGAGACCCATTTAGATATTTTTTTAGCAACTTTTTGATCTTCACACACCCAGTAGGTATAAGCTAGACGATCGTTCCACATGAATTGAGTTTTAATCTCTTCATAATGATTAAATATGCCCGCCGAATCCTGAGAAGCCTTATCCCAAACCTCGTCTTGGGTGAGGTCAAATAGTAGAATACCCTCTTTATATTCGCGAACTAAGTTTCTGAACGCAGGGTATTTTGTTTCTAGTTTACCATCCTCATAGCCCAATACCACATCATTACTGACCACATTAAATAACAATCTTAAATACTCTTCAACGTCATTTTCATTGCCTGGTTTTTGATTCTGCTGCCAGAAATCAAGAAGTCGAGATTGAGTGATTGCTTGACCGTCAAATGTCGCCACCACCCTGTCTTTAGGTGGCATAACTGCCTGCCACTGACCTTCCGTGAATGCAGTAGTGCTTACTAATTTCACAGTACGAGCGTAATTACGCTCGTTCACGGAGAAGTTGTATTGCTTCTTTAAGTCTTTGATAAACTTCACCGCACCTAGCTTACTTCTTGAGTCACGCTTCACCTTATTCGTGATTTCTTTCTCCATAGTAGCAAATTCTGGTAGAGGTATTCTTTCCATCAACTGAATGACGTGCCAGCCAATATTTGTGCGAATAGGCATAGAGTAATCACCAGGGCTTTTAAGTGCAAAAGCGGCCTCTTCAAATGCAGGCATCATTTTATTTAATCCAAATTCAGGCATTACGCCCTGAGATTCCTTGGTTTTTCTATCCTCGCTAAAGCTAACTAAGGAAACAAAATCCTCACCTGTCTGTAATCTATTGAAAATCTCTTGAGCACTACGTTCGGCCCGTTCGCTTTCATTGATTTTTGCCTCCTCATCTGCAGAGAAAAATATTTGTCTAACCTTGACCGAACCACTGGCTGGCCTACGGTCTGTAGTTTTGATCAAGTGGTACCCAAACTGTGAGCGAATAGGCAGACTTATCTCACCTATATTTTGGTTGTACGCTCCACTTTCAAAAGGGTAAACCATATTGAAGGCCGTAAAGTAACCTAAGTCACCACCCTGCTTCGCACTCCATGTATCAGCACTCTTAGAACGAGCAGCGTCTTCAAATGAAAGTTTACCGGTGACAATTTCATTGCGCAGGTTCTTCATTTCATTGAAAACTTTAACCGTATCAGATGGCAGCGCAGTGGATTCAAGCTCAAACATGATGTGAGACGCCTTAACTTCTTCCTGTAATCGTGTATAACCTTCGGTAATCAAAGTTTTTTCTGATCCTGGATCACTCAAATAAGGTTTTGCCAATTGGGCTCTATAGCCACCAAATTCTTTCACAAATTTAGATGCGGTGTCACGCTGCTGGTCATATGCCTCAGCTATTTTTAATTTGAAATTAACATACAGGTCGAAATACTCCTGTGGTGTTTTAGGGTCAATGAGTGAACCTACGTCTTTATTTTTCTCGTATACTGCCTTAAACTCTTCAGCAGTTACCTCATTATTCCCAACACTAAAGAGAACTTCTTGAGCGTACGAATTGAAGCTTAGTAGAATCGATCCGATTAATAATATATCTTTTATTTTCATTATCTGCTGTAGTTAGGTGCTTCTCTAGTTATACTTACGTTATGCGGATGACTCTCTTGTACTCCTGCCGTGGTGATTTGAATAAATCGTGCAGATTCTCTCAATGCGGGTATGCTGCTCGCACCGCAATATCCCATTCCAGCTCTCAAGCCGCCGATAAATTGGTACATCACCTCACCAACTTCGCCTTTATAAGGAACACGACCCACAATTCCCTCAGGAACCAATTTTTTAACGTCGTCTTCAATATCTTGAAAATAACGGTCTTTTGATCCATCTGTCATGGCCTCAACCGATCCCATACCTCTATATGTTTTGTATTTCCTACCCTCGTAAATCACGGTATCTCCAGGACTTTCTTTAGTTCCAGCGAACATTGAGCCGAGCATCACACAATCAGCACCAGCAGCAATGGCCTTAACAATATCACCTGTATATCTAATACCTCCGTCAGCAATCACAGGGATCCTATTATTGATGGCTTGAGAGACTTCCATTATCGCACTTAATTGAGGGTATCCGACACCTGCTATGATTCTAGTAGTACAAATAGATCCTGGTCCAATTCCAACTTTAACAGCATCAGCGCCTGCTTCTAAAAGATATAGGGCGGCTTCTGCAGTCGCTATATTACCCACAACTACGTCTAGATTAGGGAAGCTAGATTTTACGTTTTTAAGAGCTGTAACAACACCTTTAGTATGTCCATGGGCAGTATCGATAATGATAGCATCAACTCCTGACTCATTTAACGCTGTTACACGCGCTACTACATCCTCAGTAACACCAACAGCCGCAGCAACTTTCAAACGCCCGTATTGATCCTTATTAGCGTTTGGCTTGACTTTGTTTTTAGTTATATCCCGATAAGTAATGAGACCTACTAATACGTAGTCTTCTGTTACCACTGGGAGTTTCTCAATCTTGTGCTCTTGAAGTATAGATTCAGCCTGCTCCATCGTAGTGCTTCGGGCCGCTGTCACCAATTTATCCTTGGTCATAACCTCCTCAATGAGACGTGTATTTTCTTTTTCAAAACGTAAATCACGGTTTGTAAGAATCCCAATCAGTTTCTTATTGTTATCAATAATTGGTATGCCGCCAATCTTAAATTCTGCCATCATGGCTTTTGCATCTGCCACGGTAGCTTCCTTATACAAGGTAACAGGGTCTAGGATCATTCCACTTTCAGCACGTTTAACCTTTCGAACTTCAATGGCTTGCTGCTCTATGGTCATATTCTTATGGATAACCCCAATACCACCTTCCTGCGCAATAGCAATAGCCATAGCACACTCTGTGACGGTATCCATAGCTGCCGATATAATAGGCGTATTTAAAACAATGTTTCTCGAAAACCGGGAGCTTAAAACCACATCACGCGGTAAGACTTCGGAATAATTCGGAACAAGTAAGACGTCATCGTAGGTGAGACCTAAACCGAGAACTTTGTTGGTGTTTAATGACATAGCAATTCTGATTTGAATTGCGCCCAAAATTAAGCAATTTATACGAAACATGATGGGCGGCCTGAGGCCGCCCATCATGGATTGTTAAAATCTTAATAATTAGTAGAGTAAGGTGAAATTTCCACGTTCCTCCACAGGCACATCTTCTATACTTCTATACTTTACGTAATAGGTGTAGACGCCCATCGACGCTTTATTACCGTTGATCAGTCCGTCCCATCCAGTTGAGATGGTCGTTGTGCGGAATACCTCCTGACCCCAACGGTCCATGATAAATAAGGTATAACTGTCTGGACGAGCAAATACGCCTTGTGGCTTCCAAACTCTATTTTCTAATACATCAGATTCAGGATTGAATGCGGTTGGCATCCACAATCTGGCCTTATGAACAGCACAAGCCACATTAGAACGTGCATTGAACTTTTCATTGAACTCATCTCTCCATGGAATAATACCATCAGCAGCTATAGCCTTAACAGAATAACAGAATTTTCCTTTCGAATTAGAATAAGGCTTTATATCATCAGTGTACGCTGTATCTGTGGTTGCAGTTACAAAAGTAAAAGACGAGCCTCCGTCAGCTGAACGATAGATTTCGTATTCATCCACCCCAGCGTCAAAATCACGATAATGGGACCATGTTATATTACAAGTGAGATTTCCAATGGCTTCTACGCTTAATAGAATATTCGTACCCAGATTGGAAATGGTATCCAATGCTCCACATGAATCCCTGGAAGCAATTCTGTAATAATATCTACGACCCATCGGGTCAGCAGTATAATCAACAAATTTAACTTCCCACGGACCTAGTGCAGGTTTAGCTACGTTGCCTATTGTCAAATAAGGGCCAATTTCATCATCCGCACGCTGAACTTGGTAGTCAATAACATCTGCATCTCTATCAATATAAGCATACATGTCAACTCCATTCTGAGAGTTCACAGTGGCGCGTCCTAGATATAATACTTTCGATCCCTGAACTACAGCTGAACTGTTACAGTCCCTATTAGAAGTACTCGTTCTCGTACCTGTGGTATCTACTGCCTGCACATAATAACAATACGAATATCCGTTAATGATACCATAATGGTTGAATGTAGTATCTAGATTACCACCCTTTAATAGTACACCCGTGATGGTCCCACCTAGGGGGTCGGTAATATCTGCGTATAAGTTGTATTCTGCGACCTGACTCTGAGACCATTCTGAATAAGTATTCCAACGCAATCGAGCATATCCATCACATGGATCCACGCCGAGTTGCATAAATATGGTACTAGATGGTACCGTGTTCCCGACTGAGCTTTGGTTTCCACAGCTATCTACTGCCGTAACTACAAAGGTTTCTTTTTGATTCGCAGCGTTCGACAGGCCATATATGTAAGGCATGGATGTAGCATAGTTTGCTGCTGAAATGGAATCTATAGGAATAAAGAATCCAGAATTGTCTTCTCTGTATATTACATAATAAACCACATCACTGTCCTTTGATGCTACCCAAGACATACCTCCTAAATTACCACCAGCTACTGTAACTGAATCAAAGACAACAGCTGAAGGTGACGTTTTATCTGAGAAATAACCACTATCCTTTGAGCTTTCACAAGAAATATTGTACCGGACCTGATAGTTCAACCAAGAACCACAAAACGCTACTGTATCTGTCCAACTAAAATCAACGGTAGAACCTAGTTGAGTCCATTGACCAGAATTCTGTGGCGCCTCAACCCACACATCGTAGGTGGTCACTGTATCTCCCTTTAACCACGGATTCCAATTCAATACTGCTATTGAACTGTTCGGTGGTGGCGGGAATGCTTGTAATACCATTCTTATGTTTTGTAAGGTATCTGTGGGTATAGTTAGTAATCCACATCCACCGCCAACTTGAATGGTGTATCCGTTTACAGCATTAGGATCAGCACCTGCGTGTGTATACGTCTGAGTGCTCCAATCGAAAATTGTATCCACAATAGTGGTTGCACCGAGCGTATCTATATGATTAATAATATAGTAATCGAAGTTAAACCCTGTATCTGCGTTAGCCACCCAATCAAATGTCACTCCTGAGGCATCTAGACTAACACAAGCGTCACTGACATCAGGTAATCGAGGCATATAATTCTTTACCCTAACTACGATTTTCTGATAAGCGACTCTATTTAGTGGACACTGGTCATCCTGCATACGTATGTAATACGAATATTCGGACTTCAGTGTTCCACACTGATATTCCTGATAGAATAAGTGACTACAGTCTACGTACCAGTTAAATTCTACTTGGTTAATACCTGGATATGTAAATACACCTCCCACATTACCTGAGGTTATCGTAGCACAAGGAGGATTAAACAAACAAGCGTTGGCATTGCCATAATTCGCAGCGGAACTAAGGTTACCACCAGACGCACTAAAATTAATATTCTGGGGAGAACAATTTGGGTGTGGATAAGGATCTGATGATGAAATATCAAATCTTACCGTATCACCAGGATATACTTCGGTGTAAAGGTAAAGAGTGTCACCGGCTAAATTAGTGACCGGAGTTAATATAGTAGGATTAGCTAAGTTTGGATCTGGTGTGATATCTAAACTCGGCGCCTTATCCACATAGGTAGAAGAACATAGTTCCCCTGAGTTTATTGGGCATGATGAAGTGACAATAGGTATATCTCTGAAAATCTCGCCAATTTTCTGACCACATCTCCATTCTTCAATTTTCACACAAGAGGCCCATGAACCTGCAAGAGCTGAATTAAAATTCACTTCACCTGTCGTTCCATCTATGGTAACTCCTGTACTCCCAGTACCACTGGGCAAGGGTGATGCAAAAGAATAACCAATAGAAAATGTAACAGGCGCTCCTGGCCAAGCGTTACCTTCAAGTGGTGCTGCCCATGTGTAGTGAAGAGAATCTAGATCAGGGTCATATCCTAAGTTGTTGTAGACAACATCGACATTCGTACAAGATACTACCTGTGGATCTTCTAAGAAGTTTGGCGAACTATCAAAACAAGTAGGATTTGCCGCAGTTCCGGCCGAAAGTGGACCAGTGGCTCCTGGTGGAGTATAAGGATACATGACTGCGCGAAGTAAATAGCCCGCGTTCGATGGCCCGTTAGATATAGAGCCTGGTCGGCAACAGCTGTTCCAAGTGAAATTCCAACCTCCTACTGGTGGTGTTCCGGTCAAGGTTATATCTCCAGATCGAAAGAGGTATTTCTGCATCTTTCCTGTACCTGAAACAGCTCCAATACATGTCGTTGTTCCTGTGTAACAAGCTGGAACCACATCAGTCGTACTGATAAAAGCACATGATATGGCAGCGCCAGCGTTATTTGCAATGGTTTGAGGGTTCTGATTGATCGGAATACCTCCACATTCACGGTAGAGCACAAGGGTAAATTGATATTTACCGTTAGGCTTACATCTCCAAATGATTTCTCCCCCTAAAAGGTGGGTGGCAGACCCCTGAACACTAAATAATGTAAGGGCTATGACAACGAATATTCTTTTTAAACTCATATCTGTGTACTTGAACATCGAAAATAAGGTATTATTTTGATTGTTTTAGGACTAAAGATGCATGGCTTTCAAACAATGAGTAAACGACTTAATAAACTGTTTATCAATAATATAAGTATATATATTATCGCTTTGAAATGTTGTTAAATGTGATTTGCCTTTGTCTAGAACACTTGTAGCGACCTACTTCGAAGCCACGAAGGGCTCTATGCTTTGTAGATCTACCCTGCACTCGTGCCCTCCACATCCGCCAAGAACTAATCTTCATTTCGTGTCGCATAAGTGCGATAGTCTCCGCTTCTGAAATACCAAACTGAATAGTAATTGCATCAAATGGCGTGCGATCTTCCCAAGCCATCTCAATAATTCGATCAACCTGCCGATCCGTCAGTTTTTTAGCTATTGCGGAACCTTTCATGTTGCAGTTTTGTTTAATTCCATATGCATGTAAAACCACATTTACCACAAAAAGTTTGCGCCACATGTGGAAGACCGTTCACATGGCGCAAAAAATGGGAGAAAAACTGGGAAAACATCAAGTATTGCAGCAAAAGATGCAGCGGGAATAAATCTTGAGTTTATTTATACAAATTTCTTGAAATCACAACTTTTTGAATCTCAGAAGTGCCCTCACCGATTGTACACAATTTACAATCTCGGTAGAACTTTTCCACAGGATAATCCTTGGTATAACCATAGCCACCGTAAACCTGAACTGCCTCATTAGCAACTTCTGTAGAAATCTCAGAGGCATAGAGCTTACACATTGCGCTTTCCTGAGTCATTGGCTTGCCTTCCTCTTTAAGGGCAGCTGCGTGTCGCGTCATTAACTCTGCACCATAAACCTTCATGGACATTTCAGCCAACTTAAAACTAACGCCCTGAAAAGACCTTATTTTCTTGCCAAACTGCTCACGCTCATCCGCATACTGAATAGCGGCAATCATTGCTCCCCTGGCAATTCCAAGACTTAAAGCCGCTATTGAAATACGACCCCCATCTAGTATTTTCATTGATTGAATGAAGCCCTCTCCTACGATACCTAAAACATTTTCTTTCGGTACACGGCAATTATCAAAAAACAAGCATGCCGTTTCAGAAGCACGCATACCTAATTTATTTTCTTTCTTTCCTGCTGTAAATCCTGGTGTGCCTTTCTCAACAACAAAAGCAGTTACTCCTCTGGAGTCACCTTTTTCCCCAGTCCTAGCTATAACAACGGATATGGAAGAAGAAATAGCATGCGTAATCCAGTTCTTTGAGCCATTTAACACATAATGATCACCATCCAAAACTGCAGTAGTGTCCATTCCACCTGCGTCAGAACCAGTCCCTGTCTCTGTAAGACCCCAAGAGCCTATCCATTCGGCAGTAGCGAGCTTTGGCAACCACTTCTTCTTCTGTTCTTCGTTACCAAACTGAAGAATATGACCGGTACATAAACTATTGTGTGCTGCCACTGAAAGACCTATTGATCCACAAACCTGGGAAATCTCATCAATTATGGTAATATATTCTTGATAGCCTAGACCAGTACCTCCATATTCCTGAGGAACTAGAACGCCCATGAAGCCAAGTTGGCCCATTTCTTTAAACAGTTCTATAGGAAAATGCTGACTCTCGTCCCACTCCATTACGTTTGGTCTAATTCTGGATTCCGCGAAATCGCGAGCACTTTGACGCACCATCTCCAGTAGTTCTTGACGCTCATCGCTTAGGTTAATTCTCATAAATGCTTTGTGATAAATTGGTTCCTCTAATATAACGCAGAAGCCCGAAATGAGTTTGCGGGCTCTGAGATGTTCTTGAAATTAATGTCAATATTATCTACTACTTCAATAACTTTTTGTACTTAAATCTCTTAGGCTCAGAACGTCCCAATCGCTTAAGCTTGTTTTCTTCATATTCGGAGAATGACCCCTCAAAGGAATACACTTCCGAATCACCTTCAAACGCAAGGATATGAGTACACACACGATCAAGGAACCACCTGTCATGCGAAATGATCACCGCACATCCCGCGAAATTTTCTAAGGCTTCTTCCAAAGCTCTTAATGTGTTGATATCAAGATCATTAGTAGGCTCATCAAGCAGCAAAACATTACCACCTTCTTTTAAGGCCATTGCCAGGTGCAGACGGTTACGTTCACCACCGGAAAGAATACCTACTTTTTTACTCTGGTCACCTCCAGCGAAGTTAAAACGACTTAAATAAGCCCTTGCATTAGATCGTTGTCCGCCAAGCATTACCTCTTCCGTACCATCACCAATCACTTCGAAAATGGTCTTTTCAGGATCCATTTTTTCATGGCTTTGATCGATGTAAGATAATTTTACTGAATCACCTACGTTAAAAGCACCTGCATCCGGAGACAGTTGGTCCATAATCATTTTGAAAATGGTCGTTTTACCAGCACCATTCGGACCAATTATCCCCACAATACCTGCTGGTGGAAGCTTGAAATTAAGGTTGTCATACAGTAGTTTCTCACCAAATCCCTTCTTAACACCTATCGCTTCAATAACGTTAGTGCCTAACCTAGGGCCTGCAGGTATAAATATTTCTAGACTACTTTCCTTTTCTTTCTGCTCCTGTCCTAATAGGTTTTCGTAGTTGCTGAGCCTAGCTTTACTTTTAGTCTGACGTCCTTTAGGGTTCATACGCACCCACTCTAACTCTCGCTCGAGTGTTTTACGACGCTTAGAAGCCTGCTTCTCTTCTTTCGCCATGCGATCTGTCTTTTGATCTAACCAAGAGCTGTAGTTTCCTTTCCACGGAATTCCTTCTCCCCTGTCTAATTCAAGAATCCATCCAGCAACATTATCTAGGAAGTAACGATCATGCGTCACCGCTATAACCGTACCCTTATATTGTTGTAAATGCTGTTCTAACCAAAGAATACTCTCTGCATCAAGGTGGTTAGTAGGTTCATCCAAGAGAAGTACTTCCGGTTGTTGGATCAACAAACGACACAAGGCTACGCGACGGGCTTCACCACCAGAGAGTTGGTCAACTAGTTGATCTGACGGAGGGCAATTGAGGGCATCCATCGCTCTATTTAGCATAGTATCTAGCTCCCAAGCATTAGTGGCGTCAATTTTGTCCTGAAGTTCAGATTGTCGGGCCATGAGCTGATCCATCTTGTCTGGATTTTCATAGACCTCAGGTAAACCGAACATATCGTTAATTTTATTGTACTCGTCCAAGACAGCAACCGTTTCAGCAGCACCTTCCTTAACAATGTCTAATACGGTTTTACCAGCTTCAAGCTGCGGTTCTTGCTCAAGGTATCCAACATTATAACCCGGAGAAAAAACTACATCGCCTTGATAGTTCTTTTCTACTCCTGCAATAATTTTCAAAAGCGTTGATTTACCTGATCCATTTAAACCTAGTATCCCTATTTTGGCTCCATAGAAGAAAGACAAATAAATGTCTTTAAGGATAGCCTTGTTATTGTGTGGCAAAATCTTGCTTACACGAGACATGGAGAAAATGACTTTTTTACCGTCGTCTGACATGAACTATAGTATTAAAAAATTAGTACGCATTGTAATTCTCACGCTAAGTGTATTAGCTAGTGAACAAAGTGCAGCACAAAGTTACATATTGAAAGGGACTGTGGTTGACTCAGATTCGTCTTTTACAATACCTAATTCCTATGTGGTCAATAACAAGACATTTGCTGGAACCATTACAAACGGAATAGGCTACTTTGAACTTTCTGTTGCACAGGGTGATACACTTATATTCTCTAATGTTGGTTACCAATTTTACTACCTATCTATTGACTCAAACACCTTTCGAAATCGAGATAATGAGTTAATTGTTAAGCTAGTTCCAAGAAACTTCTTACTAGATGAAGTCAGTATTTATGCGATTACCTCCAATAATCCTAGAACAATGCCACAACGCAAGCCACTAGTTCCCGCTTCGAGCGATATTAGAACTCCTCAAATTGTGGCTCCTACCCTAGCGAACCCTTTGGACCTTTTGTACTATAGCTTTGGAAAAAGACCCAAGCAACTCGCTGCACTTAGAAAACTACAAAAGGAGGATTACTATAGAAGGAAGCTCGAAGAAGGTAATAATAGAGTTGTGCTAGAACAATTGACGGGAATCCCAAAAGAGGAAATGCAAGCCTTTATGTTTTACTGTAAATATTCGGATACTGAAATTAAAACCTTCAATGACTATCAGTTTTTAGTCTCGCTTTTAGACTGTTATGCTCTTTATGAAAGAGAAAGGGAGCAACAAGATGCTATTGAAACATTAAACAGATAACCCTATGAGTATTCGTGATTTCAGAACCGCGAACCAGGCTTTATGGGATCATTGGGCCAGTTTACATCCAGGCAGTGATTTTTATCAAAACGAAGCGTTTAAAAGGCACCAAATGTCTTTAAATTCGATTGAGACAGACATATTACCAGACTTATCGGGCAAGCGTGTTCTTCATCTGCAGTGTCATTTTGGACAAGATACCATCAGCTTACATACGTTAGGAGCAACTGAAATTGTAGGGCTAGATTTCAGCGCGGAAGCTGTAAAACAAGCCCGACTATTAGCTAATGAGTGTGGCGTTCATGCCACTTTTATACAACGCGATGTGCTAGACCCTATAGCAGAACTGCGTGGTTCATTTGATCTCGTCTTTGCGTCATATGGTGTCGTAGGTTGGCACCCTGATGTTAGTGCTTGGATGGATGCGGCTTTTTCCTACCTAAAACCCGGCGGAGAATTAATACTAGTCGATTTTCATCCTGTACTATGGATTCTAGATTCAGAATTTAAGGAAATTATCTACTCTTATTTTAATAGAGGTGTTATTACTGAAGAGAGCGATGGGTCTTACGCCGCTCCACTTGCAGGCAAAATGGTACACCATACATGGAACCATACCATAAGTGACCTTATAAAACCAATAGTTGATGTTCCAGAAAGATCCCTGGTCTACTTTGCGGAACATGATTGGAGTCCATACGAATTGTTTGAGTCTACACAACCCGAGCCAAAACGTTACCAAATCAAGGGTAAAGAAGGCCTCTTCCCGCTTGTTTATGCCCTAAAAGCTAAAAAAAGTAAATAAAAAAACCGCGAGCCAGAGGCTCGCGGTTTTTTATTTTCAAGAACGGATGGCTTAAGCTAAACGATCGTTTGTATGGAATCCGAAAAAACCCACGAACTTCTCAATTCTAATCCAAAAATTTATTCTGTCCAACATTGGATTTAACCAAGGTGAATACGTGCAATATGCATTAGTCTCTGGACGTGTATGATGCTTAGCGTGATCACTTGGGCGCTGTAAGACCTTTATATTTTGAAGAAAAGTAACTATACCAGGTTTTTCATCAGGACGTTTGTGTGACCACTGATGTACAATATTTGCATTTGCTCCTAGAAATCCAAAGAACCACCATTGCCAAGAGATCGTACCCGTTGTAAGAAAAACAACAGTCCACATCAAGGCAACACCTGCCCAACCAGATTTACATAAATACCAATAAGATCTAGTAATCATTTTTCTAGGGTCTTCATGGTGCCAAGTATTAATCTCGATCACCGCTTTGCCTACAATCGGCATATCCTCTTTACCATAACGGTCCATCCACCAATGCACTATGCCTGTTACAAAATCCAACAAAAAGTACAAGCCAACAGCTTGAGTTATAATAATAATCATAAACTCATGTTTTTATTAATAGCAATTTAGAATATAAATACTAGCCAAGACACTGTGTAAGTCCCTTAAAGTGAAAGTTATTCACCAGATTTAACGATAAAGGGAACAAATCACTAGATTAATATCTCAAAATAGAGATACTTAGTTCGTAAGACCAGTAAAATATAAATTTTAATATTATGTATAGCATAGTACCAACTATTACCTATATCTTTGTATTAAACTAGTACTATATGAAGATATTATTATTGACTCTGTTGCTACCTGTCTTTATGTTTTCACAAACGAAAAATAAGGCTGACAAAATGTACAAGAGGTATGAGCCCAGATCCTACATAAGTGGATTCAGTATGGGGGGAAGCCTATTAAGTACTTTTCCTATTGACATTGATTTTGACAATGGTGCAATGGAAAAAACACTTAACGGTGAAGTAACGCGCGTTCAATGGCTAAAAATATCAGATGATAAACATTTGGAACAGGTTACAGAGGAATGGCGGCAATTTTTAGATCATTCAGGCTATATAAAGAAGACCGTAGATGATGATGATGGCGATAAAATATCTATTTACCTAGATGGTTCTAGAGCTCAATTCAATGAAGCCCACATGCTCTTCATTCAGGAAGATAAGACAACGCTACTTACTGTCTACGGAAATTTTACAATAAATAAAACCAGCTCACAATGAACATTGAGAATACCAAAGCTCAAATGAGAAAAGGAATCTTGGAATATTGTATTCTAGGCATTCTAAGCTCCGGCGATTCCTATACTTCTGATATTATTGAGGAATTGAAAAAAGCCAAACTTATTGTTGTTGAAGGAACATTATATCCGCTACTCACACGGCTTAAAAATGCCGGTTTATTAGAGTATCGATGGGAAGAAAGTAACTCAGGCCCTCCTCGAAAATATTATTCTCTTTCCGACAACGGACGTTCTTTTCAACACGATCTAAAACAAACATGGGAAGGGTTAAGTCAAGCTGTTACACACCTAACCACAAATAAACAAGCCAAATGAATAAAACAATAAATATTAATTTATCAGGTGTTGTCTTCCACCTAGACGAAGAAGCATACGAAGCTTTTAAGAGCTATCTCAGTGAGGTTAAGCAAACCCTTACGGGACAGGAAGGTGGCACGGAAATCATCGCTGATATAGAGGCTAGAATTGCCGAATTATTTTCTCAGCGTCTTGAGTCTTTCAAAAGATTAGTCGTGATCACATCAGATATAATCTACATTATTGACACCTTGGGAAGACCAGAGGAGTTTAAGGACGATGTTGAACCTGAGCAAACTGAAAGGGATGCACCTAAAAATCAAAGAAGGTTTTTCAGAAACTCTGAAGAACAATTTATAGGTGGAGTTGCTAGTGGAATTGGAGCATACTTTGGAATTGATACCGTTTGGATTAGAATTGTATTTCTAGTGCTTCTTTTCTTTACAGGCATCGGTTTAGTCACCTACATTATTCTATGGGCAGCAATTCCTGAGGCAAAAACAACCGCTCAAAAACTCCAAATGAAAGGAGAGCCCGTAAACCTGAGTAACATAGAGAAGAGTGTAAAGGAAGAACTCGAAGGCGTAAAGGATCGTTTCAGTAAATTTAGAGACGGCACTAAGGGTTCAGCGGGGAAACTAAATTCTATAGCCCATAGATTTTTCTCCTTTATTCTTAATATTATCGAAGGGATGGCTCGATTCATCTTTAAATTTTTAAGTATCATTCTGATCATCATTGCGAGTTTCATTGGGTTTTTCGTCTTTGCAGGATTATTTGGAATGGTCGCAGGCAGTTGGAATATTGATATTGGTGGGTTTGACTTCAACTCTTTTGATGGTCATATGCTGGGACTTAACGGTGCGGAAGCTATTTTCGGTAGCGGCTTACTATTGAACTTAATGCGCATTGGAACGCTACTTACACTGTTATTCCCAATCTTTGGGCTGATCGTTCTTCTTGCTAAATCATTTAAGAAGCCTATTCCGAATGCACGAAGACTAACGTTAGTCGGAGGGATTGGTTTTATCATCGGTTTGATCATGATTCTATATAGCGGGATTGTAGTCGCAAGCAGCTTTGACGTCAAGGCGACGGAGATGGAAACATTAGTATTAAACGGAACTGAATTTGATCTTCAGGCTGATTTACTAGAAGATTCAAATCCTTTCCTCTTCGAAATTGATGACGATAAATTACGGATCGAGAATGTCCAACTCAATGTAAAAAAGTCGTTTGACTCATTAGCTACGCTTGTTATAAAGCACAAGGCATGTGGGGGAAACAATTCTGATGCACGAGGCAGAGCTCAGAGGTTTGACTACCCTATTAATCAAACAGGAAGCATTTTATCATTAAACGAATACTTTACTGTACCAAAAGATGCTATGTATAGGGGTCAAGAGTTAAGAGCGACACTATACCTTCCCGTGGGATCGAAAATTTTCTTAGACCCAAGTGTTGAAAACCTGATTTATGATATCGAAAATATCTACAATATGATGGACAGGGATATGATTGGTCACACGTGGGAAATGTCAAATAATGGTTTAACATGCATAGATTGTCAAGATGTTGAGCAATACTATAACGAAAACGATATCTCGGAAGTAGAGGTTATACTTGAAACGGTTCTCGAGGAGCTTGAAGAATCGGAAAATGACATTGAACAAGAGATAGAACGATTAGAACAGAAGCTAAGACTTCTGAAATATAAATAGTACTTATCAATAAAATGTAAAGCCGCTTCTTTCTAAAAAGGAGCGGCTTTTTTATTGTATTAGAATTCCCATTACTATGAAAAATCCTCCCTGGACTATCAATACCCACTTACTCATTGGATTCTTCACTTGCCCATTCATAGTAAGTCTTGCAAAAACAAAACTCAACACGAACCAAGCTATATAGTTTTCCAATGGCACTTCAGCAGATTGCCATTCCCAAAATCCAAGGCCTATTGCCACAGGTTCAATGAATATATCCAACAATAACATTCCTAAACCTGTAGCTAGACTAATCAAGGTTTTATTCGAACTAATTCGAGAAAAAACGTCATTAAAGGAGCGTAATAAAACCCACCAAAGCACTCCAATTAGAAAAGGTGTGCCCAACAAACCTGGCCCTAACACGCTGCTGTAAGAGTATTCGCCAAAGGGGAAGCCTGTGTTTGTACCTAGCATTTCAACTAAGAAACCCATTAAAACAGGTAAGGCATAAAGAAGAGGCCTGTTCACTTTGTCAGAAGTAATAAGGTAAACAACGGAAAGTAACAATAAATTTAGTGGCGTGAGCATGACGAAATCAGGAGACCACGGACCACCTAAGAGAAGGATCCCAACAAGATGGAAGACGGCTATAACCCAGCTTCCATAATTTTTAAACCAAGATTGTACTTCAGCTCTATTCATGATCTTCTAACCACCAATCTGTGGCGATTTTACCACTTAATAAACACAACGGCACTCCTCCTCCAGGATGAGCGCTGCCTCCGCAAAAGTACAACCCATGGACTCCACTTTTCTTGTTTGGGTGACGTAAAAAAGCAGCCATTCGATCATTAGAACTGGTACCGTATAAAGCTCCACCGACACTAGATGTTTTACGTTCAATACTACGAGGATCGAGCAATTCTTCCGTTAATATTAGCGGTTTAATGTCAACTCCTAGCTCCTGAGTAAGTCTATGAAGGATAGATTTCTTGACCTTGGGAATGATTTCATCCCAGGGCTGTCCTTGATTAGAGGGGACATTGATCATCACGAACCAATTTTCATGTCCTTTCGGAGCATCTGTATGTTCTAGCTTACTCGTAATATTTACATACACTGTAGGATCTTCCCAAAATGCGCCATTGTGCTGAATTGCGTCAAATTCCTTTTCATAGTTATCAGAAAAGAAAATATTATGAAGGTCTAGTTGTGGAAAGGAACCCTTTATTCCCCAGTAAAATATTAATGCACTAGAGCTAGGCTCCTGTTTAAGGGTTTTCTTTGGGCGTTTGAGTTCTGGAGACAACAAATATGAGTATGCATGCTTTACATCACTATTCACAAATATGGTATCACAAGGATGCTCTATTCCATTTACCTGTATACCCACCATTTTATTTTGCACAGAGTTCAACTTCTCGACTTTATGACCTAGGTGAAATTCAACTCCTAATTTTAGCGCCAATCTTGTGAGGCTTTGAGAAATTTCATGCATGCCGCCCTTTGGCAAGTAGGTTCCTAAACCATGTTCTAAATGCGTAATCATTTGCATAATCCCTGGTGTTAAAAAAGGAGATGATCCATTGTAAGTGGCATACCTATTAAAAAGCTGTACCAATTTAGGATCCTTGAAGTACTTCTTGTTTTCCTCATCTAAGGATGAAAACAAGCCTAACGATGGAATAGCCCGTAGTACTTTTAGAACCTCTAACGTCATAAATGTTGAAGGCTTATGCAAGCTGTTTTCTAAGAAATACGGTGAAGTCAGGTTATATTTTTTAGCTGCATCAGAAAAATAATCAGCCACTCTACTAGCCTCCAATGTTGAAAAATTCTTGGAAATGACATTTATGTTTTTATCCAATTGGGGATACATTGAAAAACGAGTACCATCACGCCAGAAGTAATTACACACTTTATTGTGGACGTGGTAATTGAAATGTGCTCTAGGGTTTTCACCTGCTAATTTAAAAAGATCGTCAACCAGATTAGGCAAAGTGAATAACGAAGGACCCGCATCGAAACGGAATCCATCATTCTGAAATGCTGTTACCTTGCCTCCCGTATAGCTGTTTTGCTCGTAAACATGAACTTTAGCTCCAGCCACAGCCGCTCGGATTGCAGCTGACAATCCGGCAATTCCCGAACCTACGACGGCTACTCTACTATCTTTTATGGATGTGGTTGTGTGTTTTTTCATCTTTGTAAAAACAAGGTACAATCCAATTTGTTGTAAAGCCGTGGGGAAAAATATAAATAGAATTGCATTGGCCATCATTACAGTTGCTCTATTGCTGAGTATCCTGTGGCCTTATGAAGCGAAACTAATAGATTGGTCAAAAACACCTACCTATCTGGTATTGGAAAGTGATGAGATTTATTTCAATAATACTAGAATAGTCCGATACCGTACAGATGAGTCTTTAGAGTTGACCCAGCAGGGATTTAAAACACATAGATCTACCAACGCCCTCAGTGATACTTCCATTCCCTTCATGAATTTTGTTATCATCAATAATTGGAGAAATGACCAAGCCTATATTGTTGCTGAACCGAGTAATCGTAGATTTTTTAGAGATAGCGTGGTCATCATTGCTGGGGCGAAAACATTTAACATTGATCTAGATCATATGGACTTTGAGGAGCACTACAAATTAGCAGCATCCCTATTCGAGTCCTCCCTAGAATTTACGCGTCCATTCATGATTCACGGTGGAGATTCTTTAATGCTTTATGGTACACAAGGGAATGAAAAAACGAATACCATTGTCTTGAAGGATTATTTCAGATTGATTGGTCGGTTTCAGTAATTCTATTACTTTCTTTTCGAAGCAGCACGAATACTTAATAATTGGACCACCAAGGCAAAACCTACTGAACTGTACACGTATGGCTTAGGTATATCAACATGAGCACTCTCCGCGATAAGTACGGTTCCTATCATGATCAAGAAGCTTAACGCTAATATCTGAAGAGCCACATGCTTTTCTATGTATTCTCCTATAGGTTTCGCAAAAACAAGCATAATACCCATGGATATGACCACAGCAATAATCATAATCGCAATATTTTCCGTCATTCCTATTGCTGTTAAAACGCTGTCAAAACTAAATACAATATCCAAAAGACCTATTTGAATAATGGCACCAACTAGGGTACTTGATTTACGCTCATTTACATGGCCTTTACCCTCTGTCTTTTTGACGATTTCAGTAGAAGCCTTTGCCAATAAGAAAACACCTCCAAAAAACAGAATTGCATCTCGCCCAGATACAGGATGATTTCCCAATTCAAAAATAGGTGCCGTAAGCCCTATGAGCCAAGTTATTCCGAGCAACATGAGTACTCTAAACAGCATAGCAAGACCAATCCCTAGTTGCCTTGCCTTTGGCTGAATTTTCGGATCTAGATCTTGCGTAACAAGTGAAATGAAGATGATATTATCTATCCCTAGGACAATTTCTAAAAACGTTAATGTAATTAACGATAATAATCCATCAATACTTAATAGTGCTTCCATGGCCAGGTCCATATCGAGTTAGATGTTAAGAGTATACATGACTAGTCTATGATATATATTTACCATATGAACGATGAGCAACGTATGGCATTTCTCGAAGATAAGGTTAAACACCTTCAAGAAAATATAGTGATGCAATCGGAATGGTTAATAGAGCTAAAAAAGCTAATTACAGATTTAGAATCATTCGATTTTACTCAATACTCAAAGGAAACGATTTCTAGCCTTAGCATTGCTATTGATGCTCATCCTGGATTCCCTGATACAGATAAGATCATTCAGGAACAAGACGTCTTTATTGATCGTAATCTGATGAAACAATACTATCGATTAACAGAGCTCACACATGAATTAAGAACGCCACTGAGCACTCTAAAAGGAATATGCGCTATTATGGACACCTCCAATGTCAATAGCAATCAGAGTAAGTATCTCGAAATCATTTCTCGCAACTGCGAGATGATGATGATACTGATAGACAATGTAGTTGATTACGGTAAAGTCACTAACATCCCCCTTGTTCCTAAATCCATTAAAACTAATATTGGAGATCTCCTTAAATATTTAACTGACACCTTTGAGCTCAGAACAAAAAACAACCTTCTTAACTTTACCTATTGCCTAGATTTGAAGGAGCAGCTTGTACTTGTAGATCCTACACTTTTGAGTCAAGTGATTCTGAATTTACTCAGTAACGCTGAGAAATTCAGCGTTAAAGGTGAGGTTGCGTTAAAGTCTGAAATACTCCATGAGAGCGGAACTGAGCTATCCTTTCAGATATCTGTTAAAGATTCGGGTATTGGAATTAGCAAAAGTCACTTGACAACTGTTTTTGACGCATTTGTACAAGGAGGAAAACCCCTGGAAGGAACAAATATTGGGTCGGGATTAGGACTATACATCACCAAAAACATCATCCATAACATGGGTGGAGAGATTTGGGCGACGAGCGACTTAGGATTAGGTACTACAGTTTGCTTTAAACTCACTCTCCCTAAGGTTAATGTAAATTCTATAGTCTAGTTTTAACCAAGAGACAGATTTCGCTTGGTCTCAAACTTCTCATAGAAATATACCGTTCCTAAGATCAAGAGCATACCATAGAATACATCTTCAAATGGAATAGTAGCCAGTCTCACGCCAAGGTTTTCACTATTGTCGTACCACACCACTGGACTTTCAGTAATACTTCCTGTAAGGATTCCGTTTTTTAAAATAAATGGGATTAACGCTATGAGATAACTTTGGTAAAATTTTCCCATCCAATCCACTTTTTCGATCCATACGACATAGATAATAGCTGCGGCAAGTAAAAGAAAGGTTATGCTTGTATACGCCTTGTCCAGGTTCAATAAGCCTATGGCCAGGCACAAAATAATTAAACCATAATTCAGCCATACGACAAGTGACTTAGACACCATTCCCTTCGGAAAGAAAAAATCCAGAACACGGTAAATAAAAACACACGAAAAGGGAACCGTAATAAAAAACAAGTATTCTCCAAGCGGCAGCCCTAAAAGAAAAACGCCACACAAGTAGTCAAGTGTGAAACCCCAAACTCCCATTTCTGTGAACCAAATATCCCACAAAAGGAAAAATCCACTAACCAGCAACATGCTCTTAAATAACGAAGGAAACGATTTGTAATACGCTACTCTACTTTCAAAACTTCTTAATAGAGGAACACAGATTGTACCTAGGTTGAGTAGCAAATACAGCCATTTAGTCTCTAACATAATTAAGAGATTGACGCGCGTTGTTCACGCACAGTTTTAATGTACTTCCGGTGGACCAATAACATTCCAAAGTTTTCGCCCTCCTCTTTACCGAGATGGCTATGATGCATTTTGTGAGCCAGTCGGACCGCTTCCCAATAGATGCTATTTGCCCTTCTTAAATAAGGTAAACGTTGATGAATGAACACCTCATGTACTATGGCATATGCCAATCCATATAGGGCAATCCCTGCACCTACTGACACTGAAACACCATTACTAGCCATGAGCCCGAGCATAATAAATAACCAAGATGGAATAGCAAATATTAAGAAAAAGGTGTCATTCTTCTCAAGCGCACCAGGAGTTTTGACATGGTGATCTTCATGTAAAAACCATAAAAAACCGTGCATTAGATGACGATGCGCGAGCCAAGCAACTACTTCCATCAAGCAGAAAACGGAGAGCGTAATTAATAGTTCAATTAGGGTCATGGTACTACTTTAAACTTTGAAGAAAGTTAAGACTTTCGGAAACGTGACTCGTAGCAAGTAATAAACTTTTAAAAACATAGGCCACATGGTGATTTTCGTCGGTAACATAAGTCACACGATCGGCAACTTCGGTAAAGAGAATGCTGGGAGATCCGAAACTTTTCCTCACGCTTTGATCAGGGTCACTTAAAACAGGGAAATTCAAATTATACTTCTCGGTAAACCCACTGTGCTGATCAACGGAACCACTGTTTACACCAACAACAAGAGCACCGGCTGCGGCAAATTCACTTTCATGATCTCTAAAACTACATGCCTGAGCTGTACAGCCCGGTGTATGATCTTTCGGATAAAAAAATATAACCAATGGAGTGCCTTTGTGATCAGAAGACTTAAAGGTATTCCCTTGCTGATCAATCAGTTCAAATGAAGGAATTGGATCTCCTACTTTTAATTGAGCTTTAGAAGGCATAAATACTAGGAGTAAGAAGAAAATAAGGTTAATTTTATTCATATGTAGGTACAACATTGATACCGCTATTTTGTTTGGTATTTATGAACGGTATTTTATTCTCTAAAACGGACCATCAAAAAGAAAGTCCTTTCGAGACACTCTTAAAGCTATTTAAGGAAGTCATTGTACATACCTCTGGTGATGTGGATGAAGCTCTGGATTGGCTCCGGCAACTGGACCAGCACTACCAAATAACCAATGAGGACTACACTTTTGAAGATTTCGTTCAAGAACTCAAAGATAAAGGCTTTTTAAAAGATAAAAAAGACGGTGGTGGTGGTTCCATTCTCACCGCAAAGGCAGAAAATGCAGTTCGTAAAGCAGCTATGAATCAGTTGTTTGGCACTATGAAAAAGGGTGATTCTGGTGAACACCAATCAAATAAATTTGATGGCAAAGGAGATAGCACGGGTGATTTAAAAAATTATGTATTCGGAGATTCGCTGGATAACATAGTCATGAATGAAAGTTTAAAAAACGCATTTATTAAAAATGGGATTGACGAGCTTACCATGACTGCTGAAAATTTGGTGGTAGAAGACGCACATCAAAATACAAGTTTAAGTACCGTTTTAATGATCGACATAAGCCATTCTATGATTCTTTATGGTGAAGATCGAATAACACCAGCAAAAATGGTGGCTATGGCGCTGTCAGAATGGATTACCACAAAGTATCCAAAAGATAGTCTAGACATCATTGTTTACGGAAATGAGAGCTGGCCTATCACTATGAAGGAGCTGCCATACCTACAAGTAGGACCTTACCATACTAATTTTGTAGCAGGACTAGAACTGGCGATGAACCTTCTAAAAAGGAAGCGTAGCGTAAACAAACAAATCTTTAACATCACTGATGGCAAGCCGAGCTGTTTGATTGAACCAGACGGGTCTTTTTATAAAAATAGCTTTGGACTCGATCCTTATATCACCGGGAAATGTCTAGAAATGGCAGCAAAAACAAAACGAGCAAAGATTCCTGTTCACACCTTTATGATTGCAAAAGATGCCTATCTACAGCACTTTATTAAATCGTTTAGTGACATCAATGGAGGACGTGCTTATTATACAGGGTTAACTAAGCTCGGTGAATTAATATTTAGTGATTACCAAAATCAGAAAAAGAAACATAGATAATGTCTGACAAACCCAATATATTGACACTAGGAATGCTTATTTCTAGTGGTTATAAATCTAAGAGTATTAAGGAAGAAATTAGAGACAACTTAGTGCCAATGCTCAAATCTGGTAAACACCCATTCCAGGGCATTTATGGTTATGAGCACTCCGTGATTCCAGCCATTGAGCGTGGATTACTCGCTGCGCATGATATTTTATTTTTAGGACTGCGTGGGCAGGCTAAAACTCGCCTAGCCCGTCAAATGGTTGCACTTTTAGACGAGTGGATGCCTGTTTTAGCGAGTAGCGAGCTCAATGAGGATCCTATGATTCCCTTGACTTCAGAAAGTAAGCGCCTGATCGCTTCATTAGGAGATCAAACGCCTATTACATGGGTGCATCGTAGTGATCGATTTTTTGAAAAACTAGCAACACCGGATACTACGGTAGCTGATCTTATTGGAGATATTGACCCTATTAAGGCTGCGAATGAGAAATTGAATTTCTCGGATGAAAGAGTCATTCATTTTGGAATGATCCCTCGTGCGCACCGCTGTATTTTCGTGATTAACGAATTACCGGATCTTCAACCTAGACTCCAAGTTGCGCTCTTTAATATTTTGCAAGAGGGAGACATTCAGATCAGGGGTTTTCAAAAGCGATTGGAGCTCGATGTTCAGTTTGTGTTTACAGCAAATCCAGAGGACTATACCAGTAGAGGTAGTATTGTTACACCGTTAAAGGATAGAATTGGTTCTCAAATCCACACTCATTACCCTAAATCTCTAGAGGTTGCTTTAAAAATTACAGCGCAGGAAACACAAGCTATTCAGAATAAATACCCGCATGTTACAGTGAACGCAATAGCGAAGCAACTTATTGAGCAGCTCGCCTTTAGTGCGCGTGACAGTTCGTTCATAGATCCGACAAGTGGGGTTAGTGCGAGAATGACCATAAGCGCGTTCGAAGCTTTATTAACCACTGTTGAGCGACGTAGGTTATTAGAGGGTGCTGATAGAAGCCAAGTCCGTTTGAGTGACTTCTATGGGACTATTCCGGCGATCGTTGGTAAGGTGGAACTGGTTTACGAAGGAGAGCAAGAAGGTGCAGAAGGTGTTGCAAATAGTTTACTTGGAAATGCTACAAAAATGGTTTATGAAAGTTATTTTCCGGTATTCCGAAACTTAAAGCGTACAAATGATAGCAATCCATTCCTTCATATTCAAAACTGGTTTAGTGAAGGAGGTCGAATAGAATTGTTGGATGAGTTCTCCACAAAAGAGTACGAAAAAGCACTAGACATAGATCCGCTGAATGATTTTATTGAGTCTCACCTTCCCAAAGACACAACGGAATCTCAATCATTTTTAAAGGAAATGGTACTCTGGGCGCTATGTGAATACAACCAGATTAATAAGTCCAGAACAGAATTAAGCACTGACTTTAATGACCTATTTGGAAATCTTCTTGACGGAGATCATGTTGATTAAAACTTAACCCAACGGAGACCTTCAAATTTACGAAGCTCGACAAACTTGTTTTGACGTGAAGTAGCATCAGAGTAATCGAACCCTTTTTTGATTCCTCGGTAAAATTTCACGTCATTAATAAGCCTTTGTAAATGGAAATTAGCGTTGTCATAACCCTCTATGGCATAGATATCAGGTTGTCTGCCATAATCATCTCTAAACTTTTTTATAAAATCTTTAACCCGTCTATCGTCATAGTCCAAATAGGACGATGTAAACATGTGTACATTCTCTCTTTCGAAAACGTTACTCACAAGCCCATTTTCAAAGACTTGATACTCATGAGTATACCAACAATATAATGCACTGCCTGAACGTAAGTTACGCAGGACATCTAGAATGAACGCTGGATCATTTTCAGTAATTATAATATCGTATGGGGTCTGTGCATTTAATTTACCAAGCTCTTCGTTTTGAACCCAGCTATTATCGCTTAAAACTAAAAGGTAATCGCTCGTTGCCACATTTTCAATCAGCATTCTGGAAATAGTTTGGGAGCCACCGGACTTTAATCCAACTACAAGCAGTTTCCTAGTAATTTCACTGTAGGTATCTGATCTCTTTAAATAGTGTTTACTTATCACTTTCTCTCTCATTGCATGCCAAAAAAGTTCCTCAGCTACTATACTGTTCCATACGCCTAACGAATTAATAATAGGTTGTTTTGACATGAGGCTCACCACATTCTCTTGCTGAATATCTCCCGTAAATTGCAATACCCTAGGGGTATACATGGGACCTAAGATAAGATCAGGTCTGACGGAATCTAAAAGCAATTTGATGGTCTCTAAAGAATCCGGAGAATTGTATGAATCATAGAACTTGAAATCTACAACTTGACCAGCATCGCGATACTCACTAATCGCCATCTCAATGCCCTGCCTGTAACTAAACGCAATATTAGATCGTTTCGATCTCAGACCCTCGTTTATGTAGTCGTTAGTAAAAAATGGAAGGATACCTATGACTGTAATGGCTTCTGAGGTATCTCGAGTTGTAGCAGTAAGAGTATCGCCTATAGCATTAGTCGAAATACGAGAATCCGAAGACATCTCTGATTTTTGCCAAGAGTTATCGTCGATGGGTATTCTCAGTATTTCATTTCGCTTGACCGTAGGTTTATTCTTTAAGGTTGGGTTGTGCCAATAAATAGTACTGTCTTTTAGTCCATATCTATTTGAGATGCTATAAACACTCTCGAAACTTCGCACTTTATGAAAATCATAACGGCTTGAATCCACTATTTCCTTTTTGGGAATTGGAATTACGACTGTGTCCCCAATAGCCAACCTATGTACCCCCAACATTGGATTGGCTTCATAGATACTATCAACTGAACTGCCATAGGTTAATGAAAGTCCATAAATAGTATTTCCCTTAACGATAGTATGAAGCACCTGCGTTTGACCAAAAACTATTAAGCTTTGGAGCACGAAGAAAGTTGCTATGAAATATCGCCTTATTCCCATTCAATAGTTGCAGGAGGTTTTGAGCTTATATCGTAAACCACGCGGTTCACACCCTTCACCTTGTTGATAATCTGGTTGCTGATCTTCGCTAGAAAATCATAAGGAAGATGTACCCAATCTGCAGTCATACCGTCTGTACTTTCTACAGCTCTTAACGCAACTACTTTTTCATACGTACGTTCATCTCCCATAACTCCAACGGAATTAACTGGTAACAAAATACTACCTGCTTGCCATACCTTGTCATACAAGCCTTCATTTTTAAGACCTGAAATGAAGATATGATCTACATCCTGAAGTAATTGGACTTTTTCTCTAGTGATATCTCCTAATATCCTTATCGCTAGACCCGGACCTGGGAAGGGATGACGGCCTAAAAGTTCTGACGCCATATCCATAGATGCTCCTACCCTTCTCACTTCGTCTTTAAAAAGCGTTTTAAGTGGCTCTACCACTTTTAATTTCATAAAATCCGGTAATCCACCTACATTGTGATGTGATTTTATGGTCGCTGAGGGGCCATTAACACTTATACTCTCGATGATATCAGGGTATATCGTGCCTTGAGCTAACCACGAGACATCATTTATCAAGGTAGCTTCTTGATCAAATACCTCTATAAACACCCGACCAATAGCTTTTCTTTTCGCTTCTGGTTCAGATATTTCGGCAAGAGCTTCCATGAACTGGTCAGTAGCATCGACACCTTTCACATTCAGCCCCATGCCCTCGTATTGCTCGAGTACTTCAGTGTATTCGTTTTTTCTTAGCAATCCGTTGTTCACGAAAATACAATAGAGATTTGCCCCTATAGCCTTGTGTAATAGCATGGCAGCAACTGAACTATCCACACCACCAGAAAGACCTAAAACCACTTTATCATTCCCAAGTTGATCCTTGAGAGACGCCACAGATTCATCTACAAAATGAGCCGGGGTCCAATCTCCTTGAACTCCAGTGATGTCATATAGAAAATTTCTCAGAAGTTGAGTACCTTCTTTACTATGGTATACCTCCGGATGGAATTGGATACCATAGGTTGACTCTCCATGAACTTTATAACCGGCAACTTTTACGTCATCTGTGGAAGCAATTATCTCAAAGTTTTGCGGTAAATCCGTAATAGTATCACCGTGGCTCATCCATACTTGAGATCCCTTGGAGACTCCTTGAAACAAAACATCGGTAGAAACCACGCTTAGATTAGCTCTTCCATATTCTCTGATTAGACTTGGAGTCACGCTACCACCTGCTTTTAAGGCCATGTATTGCGCTCCATAACAAACCCCTAATAATGGTAAAATCCCCTTAATGCCTGATAAATCAAACTGAGGCGCATCATCCTGCAGGGTGCTAAATGGAGACCCCGATAAGATCACGCCTTTTATATCTTCTGTAATCTCAGGAGGGTTATTAAAGGGATGTATCTCACAATAAACATTTAATTCGCGCACACGACGGGCGATAAGCTGAGTGTATTGTGAACCAAAATCGAGGATAAGGATAGTTTCTTGCATGAAGCAAAAATACTACTAATTTTAACCTATTAGAATGTGGGTACCAGGGATAATTGTTGACATTTTTTCAACGAGTAGGTTACGAGGGTCAAACCCTAAAATACCGATAGCGTCTAGATAAGAAGACTTTCGTTCCCAAAAAACCCCTGATGGATTCAAGTGATCGTAGATTTCACACATCCTTTTCACCTCTTCTTCTTCCCTGCGTTTTGTGATTCTGTAGCGCTGTTCAATGGTCTTATCTGAGATTTTCTTCATTTTATGTCGCAAAGCCTCTGCGTGCTGCTGCAATTCAGGATAAAGCGCTACGAAAGATCTATTCCATTGATCGATCGACGACAAAAGCGGCTTTGACAGCTCAATGGTCTCCAGAGAAAGACTGGAGTAGTAACCCAATTTATCCTTTAGCATGGTCTCTTTTGAGGAATTCATAACCTCTGTCCAAGTCAAATTTTCCTGACGGACTTTTCTATCTATTTTCAGAGGTACACAAAGCAGCGAATCTCTTAGATACAACACAGGCATAGTAATCTCTAGCATGTCAAAAGTCGAAGATAATTGTAGCCAATAAGCCAATTCCCCTCCACCACCGATATAAGCTAAGTTTGGCAAAACATACTCTTGGAAAATAGGTCTTAAAAGTACGTTTGGACTAGTATTTACAGGAGACACCTTATGGTTTGGTCTATCTATCCGGGTTCTTAAGTCGTTTTCTAAGCTGAATAAATTCACCTCCCTAGGAAAGACTTGTGCCTTATAGCCAGCATCTTGTAATTTTATAGTTTGGGACTTTATTTCTTTACCCAGCTCACCTCGAAGTTCTTTGTCCCACAAATGCGCAGCAAACTCTTTGAGTTGGACATCGTCTCCATCCAATACTAAAACACCTAAACCCATTGCCCATTCCCTGACAATGCGGCGAGTTGCACTCGACAAGTCGGGCTCAGATTTGTAGGCCTCAATTCTGCCTAACAAGAGAGCTCTTTGAGCATCGTTCATTTCTATCTGTGCGATAAAAGTCTCAAGCTGCGATGCTAAATCCAAGGTGGGCATTCGTCCAACGGGACCTCCAAGGAGCTCTTGTTTCCAAGTAAAAATGTGTCCATTGATTTCAAAAGAAGCGATCTCCTCAAAATCGTGATCCTCTGAAGCCATCCAGAAGACGGGAATAACAGGATGATGTAAATCTGCAGATAAAGTTTTTGCAAGCGCAATAGTTGAAGCTATTTTAACCTCAAAAAAAGCAGAACCACCACACACCATGAGCTGATGCCCCGTTGTTACGGTAAAGGCTCCTCTATCAATCTCATTTATACTTTGAAACTCCTGCTTGGAAAGTTTAGGATTCTGTCTCTTTAAGACTTCAACAAGCATTTTTCGTGCACGATCGGAATAGGAAATTTCCTTTTTTTGCTTTACAAGACTATAGTTTTCAACCGTTAAACCTGACTTACCAAAAGGATTCACTTCCTTTTCATCCAAGAGTAAATCCTTCATTACTTTTGATGGAACGTTACTTTCTAAATGAGAGACAAATTGATAATTCATAGTACGGTTAACATGAGAACTAAGATAAGTGCAATTCTGCTTTGTATAGCATTAACCGCATGCCAAGATTCACAAGAATCTAAGTGCGATTTATCAGCCAGGTATAGTTTTAATTTTGAACAAGCGCAATATTACGCGCTACCGGTGATTGATTTTTCATTTAACCTTTCTTATGACTGGACAGTGCGCATGCCTAGCTTTGGTAAACAAAATTTCAATTACTATGAAGCTGCGCGAATAAATGACGACAGTACAGGTAGTGTATTACTGCGTGTTTTGCCTTTCAAGCGACAAGGAAACTATATCACCGTAACTGAACAAGCACAGGCGCAAATTCACAGAAGTATACAAACTGCTATATCAGACAGCTGGGTTACAGAGAGTACAGATACCGTCGATCAATGGTGGGTTAAATATGGCCGCTATGAACAAGAACCTTGGGATTATATCATTGCGCATCGTCTTATTTTGAGAGATACATTGCAAAATGGTCTATTGCTAGAGTTGCAAATGCAATGCCCAGCTGACTCCTTTGATTTAGGAAACGAGGGTTGTTTAGGAGAAATAGACGAGTCATTCAAAATTTATTTGTAAAGGGAATTAACGCTACGTTCCTGAGAATCAAACCTGACAAATAAGGTGGATTCTCCAATAAATAAGTCACAAAAGCCTACTTATCTTTTTATTCACTTACATTTATTCCATTCAAGGGAAACTTTGAATATAGGTTAGGGGTACGGAGCCAAGCAATTGGCTCCTTTTTTTGTCATAAACTTTCAATGTACCTCAGATGTTTAGTGCATCATGGAAACAACAATAAGATTAATTTTAGGAGATCAATTAAATCCACTACATTCTTGGTATAAGTCAACTTCCAAAGACATTACCTATGTATTCATTGAATGTCGAGAGGAGGCCTCTTATGCACCACACCACATTCAAAAAGTAGTAGGCATTTTCTCCGCTATGCGTGACTTCGCTCAAAGACTACGTGATCAAGGACACCAAGTATGGTACCACCACATCCTCGATTCACAAACTACAGAACTATCCCAAATTTTATATTCTGCCTGTAAGGAATTAGACAGTTCTTTTGTCGTTTGCCAAGAACCTGATGAATATAGGGTAGCGCAATATTTGCAGAACTTAAAAAGTAATGCGCTTGATATTCGATTCGAATCAAGTGAACATTTTATCAGCAGTCCTTCAGAGTTTCAAGAGATGTTTAAGGGTAAGAAAAGTTTCCTTATGGAGACCTTTTACAGAAAGCTACGCAAGCGAACAGGATTACTGATGGATGGAAAGGAGCCTCATGGAGGCCAATGGAACCTTGACCATCAAAACAGAAAAAAGCTTCCTAAAAACCACCTCCTACCACCCGCATACCTGCCAAGTACAGATGTAACAAAAGTCTACCAGGATGTCCAACAAGCGGGATTAAAAACCATTGGAACACTTCAAGATGCCAAGCAATTTTACTGGCCCACCAATACGGATCAAGCCTGGGAAGTATTTGACCATTGGTTGAATCATAAGTTTGGATTATTCGGAGATTTTCAAGATGCTATGACGGTAAAGGACTGGGCACTTTATCACAGTCGAATATCATTCGCTCTAAATACAAAAATGATAGATCCATTGGAGGTCTGCCGTAGAGCTGAGGATAAATACAGAGCTGACCCTTCTATTGCGTTGAATGCAGCAGAAGGATTTATTCGACAAATTTTAGGCTGGCGTGAATATATGAGAAACGTTTATTGGACGAGTATGCCGGATTTCGCAAGTGCCAACTACTTCAACCACAAGAGCGATTTACCGGATTGGTTTTGGACAGGAAAGACGAAGATGAAATGCCAAGAACACGCCATTACTCAAAGTCTTCAATACGGATACGCCCATCATATTCAACGTCTTATGGTCACCGGAAACTTCGCGTTACTTGCTGGTATTGATCCAGACCAAGTAGATCAGTGGTATTTAGGGATTTACGTTGACGCATTTGAATGGGTAGAAATCACAAATACCAGGGGAATGAGTCAGTATGCAGACGGTGGGAAAATTGCTACAAAGCCCTATGTGGCATCAGCCAACTATATGAATAAAATGGGCGACTACTGCACAAACTGCAGTTACGACCGTAAAACTAAAACCGAAACCAATAGCTGTCCATTAAATACGCTTTATTGGGATTTCTTTGATCGTAATAGATCAAAATTAGATACGAATTTTCGTTTAGGTATGGTATACCGAACCTATGATAAAATGGGACCTGAACTCAAAGACCAGATTCGTAAACGAGCTCTTTATTTACATGAACACTTGAATGAATTATAATGAAGACCTGTCTACTCTGGTTTAGAAATAACCTTAGAATCCACGATAACAGCCCAGTTTCTTTTGCCTATGAGCAGTATGACAGGGTTATCCCCATCTATCTCTATCCTAAGTCGATAGCAACAGGTGATTGGGGTGACGCGCACTTTGGAGATTCTCGAAAAGCATTTCTTGATCAATCGCTACTAGATTTACAAGTAACTCTTGAATCCTATGGGTCTAGATTATATGTGCTCCGAAATCTTGAGGCATTAGATCTGATACAAATTGCTTTAGACCACAATGCTGAGGCCATTATTGGAGGCGCCGAAATGGCGTATAATGAGACTGTAGATCAAACTAATATCAAAGCAGTAGGAAAGTCCTCAGGGATGTTCGTCAAATTCTTAGAAGAACGCACTTTATATATGGAACACCAGCTTCCTTTCATCGTGCAAGAATTACCAGAGGTATTTACTAAGTTCAGAAAACTAGTAGATAAATATAGCACTGTTTTACCTCCAATCCCGACTGCCACCTTTTCCTCTCTGGACAGTTTAACTGTTAAGCTGCCTTATGAAAAAATCAAACTAACAGCATTAACAAAAGATAATCGCAGTGCCGTGCCTTTTGAAGGTGGAGAGACACAGGGTTTAAAAGAAGTGGCTTACTATTTTAAACAGACGGGTCTTATCCTTAAGTATAAGGAAACACGCAACGAACTATTGGGACGAGATTATAGCTCTAAATTTTCCCCGTTTCTCGCACTAGGATGCATTTCGGTACGTCAAGTGTATGAGAATTTAAAACAATTTGAGCAGGAATTTGAATCGAACGAAAGTACTTACTGGCTATTTTTCGAATTGCTCTGGAGAGAATACTTTCAATGGGTCGCATTAAAACATGGGAAGAACTTATTTTTGCCACTAGGACTGAGGCCAGATAAACCCGTCACGAAAGGATTTAATCAAAAAGCTTTCGAACGCTGGAAAAACGGTACTACTTCGGACGAATTTGTTAATAGTAACATGAAGGAATTAGCTGAAACCGGTTTCATGAGTAATAGAGGGAGACAGAATGTTGCTTCTTATTTAATTCATGATATGGGGATCGAATGGCGCGCTGGAGCGGCACACTTTGAAAATCATTTGATTGATTATGATCCGGCATCCAATTACGGGAACTGGCTGTACCTCGCTGGAAGGGGAAACGATCCTAGACCCTTCAGGAAATTCGATACGGTTTTTCAGGCTAATCGTTATGACCCTGAGAAGAAATTTGTCTCCACTTGGTGATATCACCTACCTTTAATATATGGATTGGAAGTTTTTAAAGACATTGAGATTTGAGGAATTAAACCTCGACAAGGAAGATCAAGACATTTTAAATTCCTTAGCGAATAGACTCCAGGATAATTATCCTTACCACTCCCAGTTGTACGCCGGACAAATGATTAAACCACCCCACCCCCTGGCTCAAGCGGCGCAGTGGATGGCTTCCTTTGTCAATCCAAACAACCATGCACTTGACGGAGGCCGAGCTACATCCGTTTTGGAGCTTGAGGTGGTCGCGGAACTTGGCCAATTAATGGGCTATAAGCAAGCTTTAGGTCACCTGACCTCTGGTGGAACCATGGCGAATCTAGAAGCCCTTTGGATTAGCAGAAAAATTGATTTGAATACTACAGTGCTCGCGAACGAGTTAGCTCATTATACCCACAGTAGGATGACGGAGGTGTTAGGTATTCCTTTTAAGTCAATGCCAGCGGATGTAGAAGGTCGCATGGATCTTCTCGAGCTCAAGCGTGTTTTAACAGAACTGAAATCTCAAGGGAAATATGCAACCATTGTCGCTACATTAGGTACTACAGGCACAGGAAGTATTGATCCTTTAGAAGACATTATCAGCTTAGCAAAGCAATTCAATGCACGGGTCCATGTGGATGCTGCTTATGGAGGATATTTCAAGCTAGCGGAATTAGAAACCTACTCTAAATCTCATTTTCAAGCCATTCAACACGCCGATTCTATAGTTATTGATCCTCACAAACATGGACTCCAACCCTACGGCTGTGGGGCAGTATTATTCAAGGACCCAAGTGTTGGACGTTTTTATAAACACGACAGTCCCTACACTTACTTCACATCAACGGATTTACACCTTGGTGAAATCACCCTGGAATGTTCTAGATCAGGCGCCGCGGCAGCTGGTGTTTGGGCAACGTTGCAGAAGTTCCCATTAGTACCTAAAGGCTTATTTGCCGAACGCTTAAACCATAGCTTACGTGCTGCGATTGGACTGCACCGCCTTGCATTGGATTTTGGATATCATTCTTTACCTCCAGCATTAGACATTTGCGTATTTAGCACACCAGGGGGAAAGGCCTCACTACTCAGTGCTCAAAACAGAGATTTTTTCGAACGAAAAGCATCCGAAGGAATTCACCTCGCTTTACTTAAACTTAAGCCCGCACAATGTCCATGGTTTATTGAATGGGACATAGAGGAACTGGTCGTGCTGCGCAGTGTGCTTATGAAGCCTGAACATAATGACCCTTATTTCTGGAAAGCCATTCTAAGCTAGGATAGAAGTGCTTTAATTCCCTGTACGTCGTATAATTCTTGTACACCTGTGGCTAAATTTTTCACTGGTATTTTATCTGAAGTCATTTCTTGCGTACCTACCATTGCGAGAAAGGGGATCCCCTTTTTATCTGCAAAATCGAACTGTTTTTTCAATTTAATAGAATCTGGATAGAGCTCCGCACGAACCCCTATGGATATCAATTGTTGAATCCAGCGGTAAGCGGCAGCACTTTCTTCCCTACCGAAATTTGCGAAAAGAATAGCTTTTTGATCCGCCACAGCAGCTGGAAACAAATCTAATTCTTCCAAGCACATATAGATCCTGTCTAACCCAAAGCTTATACCAACACCAGAAGTGTCTTTCATTCCGAAAATACTGGTCAAGTCTGCATAGCGTCCACCTCCACCTATGCTCCCCATCGCAACATCATCAGCGGTTACCTCGAAAATAGTTCCCGTATAATAGTTTAAACCTCGCGCCAAAGTAAAGTCAAACTCTAACCTTGCTGACTTCATTCCTATACTAGACTTTTGGAAAACGAAGTTCATTTCCTCAAGGCCTAGCTTGCCCTCTTCGCTGTCTTGAAGCAAGTCACTTAATGCATCAAGTGATAGTCCGTTGCTCAGCCAACCCTTAAATGTCGTTGCCGCATGCTCGGAAATATCTTGACTAAGCATCTCTTTAACGACACCTTCCAAACCGACTTTATCTAACTTATCTATGGCAACGGTAAAGGCCATGAATTGCTCAGAAATACCAAGTACCTCAGCCATTCCGGCTAATATTTTTCTATTGTTTAATTTAATTGTAGTGTTAAGGCCAAGTGAGGTAAATGCCGCATCATATAGATGTATCAATTCAACCTCTTGCCAGAGACTGTCAGAGCCTACTACATCCGCATCACACTGATAAAACTCTCTGAAACGACCTTTCTGCGGGCGGTCTGCACGCCAAACCGGTTGCATCTGATATCGCTTAAAAGGAAAGGCTAATTCATTTTGATGCTGAACGACATAACGGGCAAAAGGTACCGTCAAGTCATATCTTAACGCCTTATCAGCAACCTTAGTGGCTAATACTTTTGGATTCTTATTATCCCATAATTCCTGTGGAATTTTGGAAGAGAAATCTCCAGATCGAAGAATTTTAAAGATCAACCGGTCACCCTCTTCACCATACTTCCCGGTGAGGGTTTCTATATTCTCAAATGATGGTGTTTCAATAGGATCATAACCACGTAATTCAAACGCATTTCGAAGTACGTTCATAATGTACTGGCGCTTTTGAACGTCTGCAGAAGAAAAGTCTCTGGTTCCCTTGGCTAAAGATGGTTTCATATTGTGAGCGTTGACCTGTTTACAGTAAAGGTATCGTCCATTGGTGTATCCGCGCTCTTAAGGCGCACAACTTCTATACAATTTCATAAAATCCTCACTTTCATAAAATGCATTGAATGTTCTCTCGTTATGTGACCAATTTTTACGCAATGGCGTTTGACTAAATAACACATGAGCTAAGCCATCTACGCCAAATTTATCTAGAATGGCCCAATACAAGCACACTACCTCACTGTCATCGCTCGAAACATTTAAAATCTCCGCTAAGGGATACTTTAAAACATTGAAATATACCTCAGCAGTTCGTGGAGAGATAAAGTTGTCTTTTAGCAAGAAGTAATCTGGGTTGCTTCCATTAAAAACAACTATAAACTCAGAGCCTTTTAAAATAGGCATCCCTGCATCTCCAAGCAGCCACCGGCCTTCCACAAAACGACCATTCACCGTTTTAATAACTATTTCGTTATTGTACTCCCATTGAATAATGAATTGACTCACTTGGTCACTATGTACGACCTCAGCCATACGCTCTACCGGGCTTCTCGAGACCATCCATTGTATAAATGAAGGACGCATTGCCGCAGCCATAACAATCAGAGCCACCACAAACGTTATTACCCCGATGCCCCAAGTACCTTGTACGTTTCTTTTATGATCTTCCTTAGCCCTTCTCTTTAGCATTTCCGCTTTTAAGGCCTCCCTTTTCTTCTTAAGAATTGCATCTTCCGCGGAGATTGGCTTTTTAGCATAATCGACCACGATCATTGCCTTTTTTACATAATCACGCGCTTCCTGTAGTTCCTTGAATTCCTTCTCCGAACCTCCAACATCAGGGTGCTTAATTTTAGCCAAATCTCTATAGGCCAAATTCAAGTCTTCCTCATTAGCAGGCAATTCGGTAAGTCCTAATATAGAAAGTGCAAATGTTATTTTCACTGTGATGTTCGGTATCTAAAAATCTAACTAGCAAGTTAATGAACAAAGAGTATTGATGTCTATTTTTGTTTCTGCTGTGGTAAGTAAACCCGATATTGCGACAAGTAGAGCAAAGAGAAGCTTGAAATATATCACAAGTTATTCAATGCTTTAAGAGTTAAATGATCATGAATTTGTCAAAAAAAATAAACATACTCGTCGTACTACCAGCTCGTTTGGGCTCGACTAGACTGCCAAGGAAACCTTTGCTTATGCTAGCGGGTAAACCATTGATAGCACATACGTATGAGGGGGTTTTAAAAAGTTTCAGTGACGTCATAGTGGCCACAGATTCTAACGAAATAGGTCTCGTTTGTAAGTCCTTAGACATCCCCTATGTTCTTACTTCGCAGAAACATGAAAATGGCACCCTTCGTACCCTGGAAGCATATCAGCTATTGGGTAAAGAATACGACTATATCATCAATGTTCAGGGAGATGAAGCGTTTATCACAGGTGATGTCCTAGCGCCATTAACCAGATTGCTGGAACAGGAACGACCTATGGCTGCTACGCTTAAAGCTCCTGTACCAGAATATGACAGTAACAGTAATGTCTTCGTGACCACGAATCTAAAAAATCAAGCACTCTATTTTTCAAGAAGCCCAATACCAAACTCTCGGGAAGGACAAGTTAAACGTTTTCAGCATGTAGGGGTATATGCCTTCACACCAGAGGCCCTTCAAAAGTATTGTTCCTTAGCTCCTACTCCCTTAGAACAAGGAGAAATGCTCGAGCAACTCAGATGGATGGAACATGGATATGCATGGTCTGTTGCCACCGCACCAATTAAACCGCTCTCAATCGATACAGCTGAGGACTTCGAACGTGCTAAATCCTTTATAAAGTAGTTACAGAGGTCTTTTAAAAATCGGTACATTCGCTTACTTAAGAATTGCAAGGAATGTCTGATTATAAAGTACCTGTAGGCAACCATCTCATAGGTGGAGACACGTTCACGCTGATAAGCGGTCCCTGTGTTATAGAAGAGGAATCTATCATGATGAAGGTGGCGGAGCAATTGGCTCAATACCAGTCTAAACATCCCGAGGTACATGTCATTTACAAGAGTTCATTTCAAAAAGACAACAGATCTTCTATAGAATTCTATAGTGGACCAGGTCTTGATGAAGGACTTAGAATATTACAGAAAGTCAAAGATGAGTTCGGGTTTTCGTTAATTACGGACATTCACTACCCTGATCAAGCAGCTCCCGCAGGCGAGGTTGTTGATATTATACAAATTCCGGCTTATTTATGCATGCAAACGGAGTTAGTTCTTGCGGCGGCGCTTACAGGGAAAGCGATCAATCTAAAACATGGACAATTTCTTGCACCTCAAAACATGGTAAAACCTGTCGCTAAGATTGAAAGTACAGGGAATAAAAACATCATTCTTACGGAGCGCGGATTTACTTTTGGATATAACGACCTTATTGTTGACCCTCGAGCATTTTACGATCTCCGACAGTCTGGCTACCCTGTGATTTTTGATATTACCCATAGCATTCGTAAATATGGAATCCCTTCCTCCGATCCAAATGGAGGCTTACGAGAATATCTACCAACATTAGCGCGTGCTGGTGTTGCCGCAGGAGTAGATGGTGTCTTTATTGAAACACACCCTTGTCCTTCTGAAGCATTGTGCGATGCCGCGAGCCAATTAGACATCACCCAGTTAGAATCATTTATGGAACCTCTACTGGCCATACATAATATTGAAAAACAATACCGCTAATGGAGTTGTACTTAGATTCTGCAGACGTCAACGAGATTGACCAAGCCTTTGAGTTAGGCTATCTTAATGGACTAACCACTACTCCAACTTTCATGCATCGACATGGCATTACGGATATAGATGGTGCTATCATTGCCCTGAGTAAAAAGGTGCCCATACTTCAAATAGAAGCTTTAGGAACTACCGCGGACGAGATTATCGCAGAAGCCAAACGTCAAGATTCACTGGGGTTAGACAAGAAAAGTACAGTCTATAAAATTCCGATGAGCCTTGAGGGGACGAAGGCATGCAAAGCGCTTACGGATGAAGGTTTCAAAGTAAACCTCCATCTTGTTTATACCTTGCAACAAGCCTACATGGCTATGGCAGCAGGAGCAACGTACATCTGCCCTTTAGTGGGTAGATTACAAGACCAAGGAACGGATGCACTGGGACTTGTGGCGGACTGCGTAGAAGCTGTAGAGCATTATGGGTATGATAGTAAAATCATGTTCAGCTCTGTTCGTAATGCCCAGCACGTAAGAGACGCGCTAGAAGTAGGTGCACATGCTGTTACTGTACCCTGGTCTATCATGAAGAATCTTACCAATAATCACCTTACTACAATGGGTACAGATCAATTCGTAAAACACACGAATCTACTTACCCATCACGTTGGTCAAGCAATGCGCAAAGACAATCCAACTGCCTTAGCTTCAGATACTATAACGACGGCCTTAGTCCAAATGACTACATCTAGCTTAGGAGCCTGTAGTATCATTGATGAGAACGGCCGTGCTATTGGAATCTTCACTGATGGTGATCTTCGTAGATTCATTACTAAAGGGGGCGATGCATCTACTGCCAATTTATCATCTTTCGTTTCAAACCATCCGAAGACCATAGCCTCCTCTTCGCTTTTAATCGATGCAGAACAAATGTTTAAAGACTGCCAAATAGATACCATCATTGTAGAGGATAACGGAGTAGTCGTGGGCATGATTGATATACAAGATTTACACTAATGGAAGCGGCATTCTCTGGAGAATTCTTAAATGATGAAATAGCCATCGCAGAGCGGTTAGCTCATATCAAAATGTGGTTGTTTGACTGGGATGGCGTATTCCATCCAGGAACAAAGAATGACCGTGGTGAAAGTTCTTTTAATGAGGTTGATGCAATGGGATTAAACCTACTTCGCTTCTCCAGCTATTTAACCCTAGAGCAGTCATTACCGGTTTTTGCGATTGTGACTGGAGTAAACAATCCAACAGGGGCTTATTTTGCTCAGCGTGAACACTTTGATGCAATCTATATGGGTGCTAAAGACAAGACCGTTGTATTGGATTATATCTGCTCAAAACACAATATTACCCCGGATCAAATCGGTTTTTGTTTTGATGACGTACTCGATATTAATGTCGCTGAGAAGGTAGGTGTTCGATTCTTAATTAGCCATGGTTCCAATCCTATAACTAGGGATTTCATGAGGTCAAAATCTTGTTTCGACTACGCTACGGCCTTTGGTGGTGGATTCGGTGCACTTCGCGAGGTATCAGAATTGTGTATGACCTTAATGGGTAATGCAGATGAAGTACTTGAACATAGAACTTCTTTTGACGACACATACAGTACCTACTGGAATAGTCGTCAGAAAACAGATACTCAAGTATTTACTGTTGATCTCGAAGGAGTTCATCTCCATGAGCAGGAATCAAGGCACCAGAAATAAAACTTCTTACCAGTATATTCTCTATTAATTTATCCTCTGGGTCTATCATGGGATCATAGGCACGTTTCAAGTCTATGTCATACCACCAAGCTGTTAAAGACCAAATTCGCGCGGAAAATCCATTGCGATAGGTCTTGATGATTTCAAATACACTCGTTCCTGTTTCTCTATAAATGAGCTTGCTTAAGATTTGACCTTCACTTCTTGTCAATTTCCTTAGTTCTGGCTCAAAACGATCTTCTAAAAACTTTTGATAGTCCTTGATATACTTCTTTTTTTGATATCGTTTATTGATACCATCCAGCTGTCTATTCAATGTATCCATTCTAAGTGCAGCTTCTCTCACATAAGGATAGACGCGATTGACCTTCTTTGTTAAATTATAATAATTTCTTCTTGCCTGGTAGTCCGTCAAGGTTGGTTTTGGCACAAATAGTACTTCATCCAAGACTGACCATGGTATGGTGTCACCATGAACAATAAGCTGACCAGTAAGAATTCCAGTAGCATCATTTGATACACTCAAAGTATCAGTCGTTTTTTGACTCCAAAGTGAGTTCCCAAAAAGAACGAAGAGTAAAAGAATACTATTACCCCCTATTCGCCTTCCATCTACTTGGCTTTTCATTGATTACCGTTTTTTGACTTGCTTTATTTTCTTGAAGCATACTTGCCAGAGCTGAAGCGCCTATAGCCTCTAGAGATTCGTTTTCGGGAAATAGAGATTCAGGTGTGAAATAATTCTGCACAAAGTGCGTGTCGAACTTTCCTGAAACAAAAGCATCATGATTCATAACATATCCAGCGAAATCCAGCGTAGTTTGAACGCCTGAAATTCGGTACTCACTAATAGCACGCTTCATACGTGCTATGGCCTCCTGACGAGTTGGAGCGAATGTAATAAGTTTAGCGATCATTGGATCATAATAGATACTGACTTCCATCCCCTGTTCCATTCCATCATCTACCCTAACACCCAACCCCTGTGGACGTCGGTATTCTTTTAGAACTCCTGTACCAGGCATGAAATTAGCTACAGCGTCCTCTGCATAAACCCGCACCTCTATGGAGTGACCTTGAATACTGAGCTCTTCCTGAGTAAAAGACAAGGTTTTGCCTTGGGCAATATTGATCTGCTCCTTAACCAAATCTTTACCCGTAATTTGCTCGGTTACAGGATGCTCCACCTGTAGCCTTGTATTCATTTCCAAGAAATAAAACTTACCTCCTGGTTCAAAAATAAATTCTACTGTACCTGCGCCTCGGTAGTTACATGCCTTCGCAACGCTAACTGCTGCTGCTCCCATTGCTTCTCTTAGCTCAGGTGTTAACACCACAGATGGTGCTTCTTCTATTACCTTCTGGTGCCTACGTTGAATAGAACATTCACGTTCAAAAAGATGAACTACGTTTCCATATTCATCTGCCAATATTTGAATTTCAATATGACGGGGATTCTGAATGTACTTCTCTATAAATACAGCACCATTTCCAAAACTATTGGTCGCTTCGCTCACCGCACGTTGCATTTGAGAGGCAAATTCTTCAGGATTGTGTACAATTCTCATACCCTTTCCGCCTCCACCTGCACTGGCTTTTATCATCACGGGAAATCCAATAGCATGAGCCAATACTAATGCTTCGTCTACATCTTTTACTTCACCTTCAGTCCCTGGCACTAATGGAACATCAAAATTCTGAACTGCTGCCTTAGCACTTAGCTTGTCACCCATGATCTCAATAGCATGAGGACGAGGACCTATGAATATCATCCCTGCGGCCTCTACATTTCTTGCGAAATCTGCATTTTCACTAAGGAATCCATATCCCGGATGAATGGCATCAACGCCAAGTGCAGTTGAAATACTTATGATTTTATCACCCTTTAAGTAACTCTGGGCGGACGGTGCCGGACCAATGCATACTGCTTGATCAGCGAACATAACGTGTGGAGCTCTGCGGTCTACCTCAGAATAGATGGCGACAGTTTTAATGCCCATTTCTCGGGCAGTTCTCATTACCCGTAAAGCGATTTCACCACGATTAGCAACTAAGATTTTTGTGATTGTATGTTCCATTGTGATAAGAGGTTTATGTAGAGCTTTCACAAATATAAGTCAGGTTAGATATACCTAAATCTTAACTACAGGATAATAATGCCATTGGTCATTTAATAAATTACTAGGTAGTTCAGTAAATGAGCAACTGACATGCTTCGGTTATTGATCCGCTATTCCTGCTATCTTTGAATACTATGCGTACATTATCTGTCTTACTATTCACCCTCCTATTGAGTTTTTCTAATGCTCAAGTGTTGGGTCTGTTAAAATATGATGGCGGTGGAGATTGGTACGCCAATCCAACAGCCTTGGATAATCTAAGTACGTACTATAACGAAGCTACAGAAGCGCGAACGGTAGTGTTAGTAAAAGAGGTAACGGTGAACTCATTGTTATCTTCTAGTATATCATTTCTTCACGCCACTGGTCATGGAAGAATAGTTTTTTCAGAAGAAGAAGCTCAAATACTGAGGCAATTTGTCAAAAGAGGCGGCTTCCTACACGTGGATGATAATTATGGAATGAAAGACTTCGCGTTGGAAGAATTAGCAAAAGTGTTTAATGAAGCCACTATTAAGTCAATATCTATTAATCATCCAATTTTTCAAGTACCCTTTAAAATGCCCACTGGATTACCTAAAATTCACGAGCATGATGGACTTCCACAAGAGGCAATAGGGTATTTTTATCATGGTGAATTGGTGGCCGTATTGACTTACGAGACTGATCTAAGTGATGGCTGGGAAGATGCAGAGGTACATCAAGATTCACAAGAGAAAAGAATATTGGCGTTGAAAATGGGAGCAAACTTGGTACATTGGTCCTTAGTAAGAAATTCATTCCCATGAAATCCATCAAAATCCAACCATTGGCAATCGGTGCCTTACAACTTACCTTGATCGTAGCTGGTTGCTATGCTCTTTATTTGATAAAAGCTGTTCTGGTATATGCCGTTATAGCATTGTATATCAGTGTTTTAGGAAGGCCTATTGTCACTGCCTTAGGAAAAATACCTAAAATTGGATCACGTATAGGAAACACGGGTGCAGCAGCACTTACTCTTTCCATAATCGTGGCCATTTTCGCGGGGATTGTAACGTGGTTTCTACCAGTACTCATTCATGAGTTTAATTTTATTAAAACCATTCCTTACGATGACCTCATTGCTAGTTTGCAATTAGAGTGGAATCAACTTGATTCCATTCTAAATTCTTTTGGCATGAATTCAAAGGAAGAGTTGACAAACATTAATAAAACCCTACAATCTTTCGCTAGTGTTGATGCCATCAGCAAAGTTTTCTTTTCACTTTTAGGCGGCATAGGCCAAATTATTATTGGACTATTCTCCGTTGCTTTCATTTCGTTCTTTCTAATCAGAGAGCGTGATTTAGCGCACAAGTTTGTTGAATTGATAACCCCCGAATCTTACCATGATAAAGTGGATGTCATGACACCTCAAATCAAACAAGTTGTAACTCGTTACAGCTTTGGTGTTTTGTTTCAAATCACTGCTATTTTCATCTTATTGGCTCTGGGCATGTCCTTTATAGGTGTCAAAGGTGCTGTTGTATTGGCACTTTGCGCCGCTGTTTTCAATCTCATTCCTTATGTTGGACCACTCATAGGGGCATCCCTTGGAATACTGTTGAGTCTAGGTCAACTTTATGCTATGGGAGTGTCAGATCCTAATCTAGATATTGATCTTATACAAAGCCTTTACTGGTTGCTCATTCTTTTTGGGGGGGTTCAGCTATTGGACAACATAGCTTTTCAACCTATCATATTTTCTAACAGTGTAGGTGCACATCCACTCGAAATATTTTTAGTCATTTCTATCGCGGGTACGTTTTTGGGAATTGGAGGAATGATCATTGCTGTTCCGTTCTACAGTATTGCTCGAATTGTCTTTAATACTGCCATGAAGTCTATCGATGAATAGTCAAACTGAGCACCCCAAACAACAAGTTAATCCACATTGTCTTGGAGAAGAACAATGGCAATGGATACAGAAACACCAAAATGACAATACAACTAAACTTCGATTGAAGTTTGGATTAAATGATCCTTATTTCTCGGCTATAGCTCAAATAGAAGCGCGTCAAAAGAGAAGGAAAAAGTTTGAAACACTTTACGAACGCTGGGTTTTCCCTAACGGATTAGCGCTTGAGCAAAGTAGCTCGGCGGCAGCTGCCCAATACAAAAATTCCCACGTGCATACCCCATATACTATAGATCTTTGCGCTGGTCTGGGAATTGATACCTGGGCGATGTCCAGTCGTCAGGATTGCGCAGCACATTTATGTTTTGAGCAAAACGAAGACCTTGCCATTTTGTTACGGCATAATCTTCCTAATATCACCGTACTCTCAAAGCCAGCTGACCTAGAAGATATAGACCACTGGATCAGTGAACGAGGCATAACTAAACGCGAACTGACTATTTATCTTGACCCGGATCGTCGAGTGAGAGACAACAGGACCTATTCCATGTCGGAGGGCACGCCCAACCTGCTCGAAATACAGCATGAATTGCTGAAGAGAGCATGTCATGTTATGGCCAAACATAGCCCAATGGTAGATCTGAATTCTACGACAGAATTAATCGGATTAACCTCGGTAGTGGTCGTGCAATTTCAAGGAGAATGTAAGGAAGTCTTAACGTTGCAATCCTCTCAATCACTACCCAAATCATCTATTCAAGTTATTGATCTTGACTCCGGCCGGTCTTATTCAGGTGAACTTGGCATAAAAGAAACCGTCACAACTGAGCATTTTTTAAATTACATAGTTCAACCTTCGGCAGGGTTATCCAAGAGTACCTTACATATAGAATTAGCTAAAGAACTAGGTTTGGAAAAAACCATTTATGGTCATCTCTATACTTGTGAAAATGAACCGATTTACTCTCCATTTTATAAAATTTTTAGGATTATAGAAATCTCGAAACCTTATCAACTTAAGCACAAACCTATTTACGCCGCGATAGAATGCATTGGTTTTCCAGAGTCCGCTATTCAAGTGAGAAAGAAGCTTAAACTCAAGGAAGGCCGTGAGAATAAAGTTTTCGCCCTACAGATTGGAAAAACAAAACTAATGGTACTCGCAACTTTGATGGAATAGGCCCCATTTTTGCATTACTTTTATTCTGTATGCGAAATACCGTTTCCCTATTGGTCATTTTCTTGTTTTCTACCCTCAGTCTCTTGGGGCAAGAAGTGCTTTTTGTGCCTAATGAAGGGCAATGGGAGGGAGATTTCACTTACCAGATGCGATTAAAAAGTGGCGCATTGTTTTTCGAAGGAAGTGCCATACAATTCGTGTTAAAAGACGCTGTTCAAGGAGAAGATCACAAGGGGCATCACATTCATGAAGCAGGATTAAGCGCATCGGAGGAAGGACTGCGATTTCACGCACTACGATTGAAATTCTTAAATGGTCAAACTGTAAATCCTTACGGAACTAGACCCGTTTCTTACGTTCAAAATTATTTTCTAGGTAGTGATAGTTCAACTTGGCGCTCGGGTATAACGCCCACAACTTCCTTAATATATGAAGGAATCTATGATGGTTCGCGTCTTGAATTCCACCAAGGTGGGAATCATTTAAAGTACGATTGGCACTTGACCAATACCTCTGTTTTTAAGGATATCGAATGGACCTATGACGGAGCTACTAGTATATCTTTAGACCCTGAGGGCTTTATTACGGTCGAAACATCTGTAGGCTCATTTATAGAAAGTATACCCGTTGCTTGGGGATGGAAAAATGGTGAGCGTATACATTTTGTTGTATGGTACAAGAATGACCACGGTCGCCTGTCCTTTGAAAGTGAGATAGATGTGAACACCTTAGATTCATTGGTGATAGATCCACAACTAATTTTTACTTCATTTAGTGGATCATTGACAGATAACTGGGGATTCACAGCAACGTATGATGATCTAGGTAGGTTGTATGGCGGAGGAATTTCTTTTGCAACAGGCTACGTATCCACAGTGGGCGCCTATCAAGTGGGGTACAACGACCCACCAGGTCCCAATATTGGTTTTATTCCTGACGTTACGATTTCAGTATTTGAGCCATCTGGCGCAACCTTGTTATATGCTACCTATTTAGGAGGAACAAAGTCAGACCATCCCCATAGCTTGGTGGTCAATTCTAATGGAGAGTTAATCGTTATGGGAACGACAGGAAGTAGCAATTTCCCTACCCAAAACCCTATACAGAGTTTAAATGCAGGGGGAGCTGGGGTTCAAGTAAACGGTTACGAGTTTGACAAGCCGGACATATTTTTAACGCGCTTTAATCAAGCGGGATCCTCGATTTTGAGCTCTACCTATCTAGGAGGAAATGGCACGGACGGACTCAACCTAGGAATGGCAAACAATTATGGCGATGCATCTCGTGGTGAAGTCTTGGTTGATAATTCAGATAACATATACCTCACCGCATCCACAACAAGTACAAATTTCCCCACCACAAACTGTTCAACCTGCAGCATTGCTGGAGGTCAAGACGCGATTGTCATGAAGATAAATCCAGCGGGCACTAGCATACTTTGGAGTAATTATTATGGGAGCACTAGTGATGATGCCGGTTATAGTATTAGGGAGTCTAACGGATCCGTGTATTTATGTGGAGGTACTGAGGGTGGTAATTTGCCATTAACCACAGGTGCATATAAGTCGACTCGTCTTGGAACGGCAGAGGATGGTTATGTGGCTCGTTTTAATGGTGCTACCGGCGCTTTAATACGCAGCACCTATATCGGAACAGCGGCCTACGACCAAACCTTTCTTATGGACATAGATAAGCTAGGTAATATTTTTGTTTTTGGACAAACTCTAGGGAATTACCCTATTAGTTCAGGTGCATGGGGAACACCACAATACCGAAAACAATTCATTCATAAAATAAGTCTCGATCTTTCCACCAGTATGGGTTCTACTGCATTTGGATCACCCCAAGGAAGTTTAAACTTAGTACCAACTGCGTTTAATATTGACGATTGTTTGAATATTTTATTATCCGGATGGGGCGGAGTTACCAATAGCTCCTTCATGCCCACCACCGTGGACCTATTACCAGTGAGTAGCGACGCCCTACAATCCACCACAAATGGATCAGATTTCTATTTCATGGTGCTCGGAAAAAACTTTACATCATTTAAATACGGAAGTTATTTTGGAGGACCTAACAGCGCAGAACACGTAGATGGTGGAACATCACGATTCGATGATCGAGGACGTATTTATCAAGCAGTGTGTGCAGGTTGTGGCGGGAATGATGACCTACCGACTACACCAGGAGCTTTCTCCATGCTGAATAACAGTAGTAATTGTAATCTGGGTGTTATAAAATTAGATTTCGAAACGGCTATTGAAGCGAATGCTGAGGTCGACCTTGATTTTCTGATAGACACCAACTGCTATGAGCTTACCCTAAAACTGAATAATAACAGTGTCAATGCAAATGCATATTACTGGGATTTCGACCAAGGGGACACAAGCAATGTTAAGAATCCAATTGCCACCTTCCCAGCGCTCGGAACCTATAACGTAATGCTAGTAGCGATCGATACCATTTGCGACAGCTACGACACCACTTTTATTGAAATCAAGCATGATGCCGCAAATTTCCCAGTAACGGATTGGACTGAAGACTACGTAAGTTGTGATTTATTTAGAGAGGTTAACTGGGTTGAAAACCTAGGCGATGCCGATTATTTTGAATGGGACTTCGGTGATGGATCTACGCTAACTACAACAAGTCTTAACGTGAACCACACCTACCCTTCTTTCGCTACTTATTCTGCAACGGTCATTGCTAGAGATTCCTTTTGCGACGTGTTTGCCACAGAAGTTTTCGAGATCGTGTTTGACAACGACGCAAATACGCCAACAGTAGATGTTACCACAGATAGTTGCCGTTATGGTGGTGTTGACGTTTTTTATAACAATGTTGACAGCACTATGATTTTTGAATGGGATTTCAGTGGTTTTACAGATACGGGAATGATCCCAACTTTTAGATATCCAGAATCTGGATTAGAAAATGTAACACTCACCATTATTGACACCGTGTGTAACAGAGACTACAAATTTGACTTCTTAGCTGAAATTGTCAGAATTAACGGTAGAATATTCATACCGAGTGCTTTCACACCAAATGGCGATATCCATAATGAGGTATTCAAAATTTCAGGAAATAGCTGTTTAGAAAATCCTTTATTCGTTATTTTCGACAGCTGGGGAAACGAAGTGTTTCGCAGTGATAATCCCTTCGAAGAATTCTGGGATGGATCTGCTCATGAAGAAAAGACAGATCAAGACGTATATACTTATCGTTTCACTGGAGGCGATGAACTACGAATGGGGTCAGTCACTATCATTAGATAGACCCACTATTTCACCGGAACCTTGGCATACATTTCTTCTAGTGCTTGAATAAAACCCGTCACACAATCCTGCGTATTAAACTTACTGAACGATACTCGAACGGGCTGGTAATCATTAGTCCAAGGTCCTAAACCTCTTAATACGTGTGAGCCTTGATTAGATCCAGAAGTACAGGCTGATCCACCCGAAACGCAAATACCTTTCATATCGAAACTAAAGGTGAGCATGTCATTACCTGTTTTAGGAAATGCGATACTTAACACAGTGTATAAACTCTTATCTAACTCCGCACTTCTACCAAAAAACTTGACTCCAGGAACTATGCGCTGAACTTCCTGAATCACACGCATTTTGAGTGCCTCAACTTTTTTCTGATCCTCAGCCATTTCACTAGTAGCAATTTCAAATGCCTTTCCAAGCGCACAAATACCTATCGTATTTTCTGTTCCTGCTCTTAGATTTCTTTCTTGGCCACCGCCTTGAATAAACGGCTTAACTTTCAAACCGCTTTTAACATATACAAAACCTATACCCTTGGGTCCATGAATCTTATGAGCGCTGCACGTAAGAAAGTCGTAATGAACATCCTTAACATTGATAGGAAGATGCCCCATAGCTTGAACAGTATCCGAATGAAATAACGCATCGTGTTTTTGACATAAGGCCGAAATCTGAGAGACAGGGTATAAATTTCCTATTTCATTATTGGAAAACATCAAAGAAACGAGGGTCTTCGGACCATTTTTAAGCAAAGTTTCTAGCTCAACAAGATCAATATCACCGTACTCGTTTAAGGACAAGTATTGTACCTGTACCTCTCCTCTTTCTACCATGAAGTCTATAGGATGTCCCACAGCATGATGCTCAATAGTCGTCGTTATTATTCGTTCAACACCTAAATCTCTAACGCTACAGAACAAAGCCATGTTATCAGCTTCTGTACCACCTGAAGTGAAGAAAATCTCACCAGACTCGGCCCCAAGAATTTTAGCAATTCTTTTGCGCACCACCTCTACTTCTACTTTCGCACCTCTACCACTGAGGTGGGTGCTTGATGGATTACCGAAGTTATCCATCATTCTGATCATTTCCTCCCTAACCCTAGGTTCTAGTGGAGTCGTTGCTGCATTGTCTAGGAAAATAACACCCATGTATGTTCTCTTTTGAAATCTATTCAAATATAACTCTTGTACTCAATAAACTTAACCTACTTCGCGAGTGCTTGTAGTTCTTTGATAAATCTTGCACCCAAGTCCATAGCTTCTTTTGAACTCGGGGCCTCAGTATAGATTCGAATGATAGGTTCCGTGTTTGATTTTCGCATATGCACCCAGCGATCTGACCAGGTGATTTTTACTCCGTCCATGGTGCTTAATTCGTTGTTTTCGTAAGCTGAAGCAATAGACGATAACAAGGCATCGACATCTAAACCCTGAGTCAACTCTATTTTTTGTTTACCCATGAAATACTGCGGATAGGAAGCTTTCAGTTCGCTCATGGTTTTCCCAGTTTTAGCAAGGTGCGTCAATACCAGAGCTATTCCCACTAATGCATCTCGACCATAGTGAAGCTCAGGTAAAATAATTCCCCCATTACCTTCACCGCCTAAAACACTATTCGTTGCTTTCATCTCTTCCACAACATTCACTTCTCCTACAGCCGATGCGGAGTAACTAGATCCTTTTGACTCTGCTAAATCTCTTAATGCTTTCGAAGAACTCATGTTACTCACCACATGACCAGATTGGAGACTTAATAGATAATCTGCTACTAAAACCAATGTATATTCTTCTCCGAACATTTTCCCGTTTTCGTCGATAAAAGCAAGACGATCCACATCTGGATCTACGACTATGCCCATATCATAATTACCGTTTTTAGACGCCTCTATGATTGCTGATAGGTGCTTTTCTAGTGGCTCAGGATTATGCGGAAACTGGCCTGTGGGTTCTGGATATAAATTATTATAAGTCACTCCTAGCTTATCTAAAAGCATTGGTATAGCGATTGACCCCGAACTGTGAACCGCGTCAATTACCACAGAAAACCCTTTTGATGCAATCAACTCAGCGTCTACGGTAGGTAGTTTTAAAATTTCTTCAATATGCCAATCCATACCATCGTCACATGTCGTCAGAGTCCCTAAGTCGTCCACATCAGCGAATTGGATAGCTCCACCCTCTGCTAATTCAAGAATAGTGGCTCCATCCAAACCTGAAACGAACTCACCCTTCTCATTTAAAAGCTTAAGAGCGTTCCACTGTTTGGGATTGTGAGAAGCAGTCAGGATTATTCCACCCTCAGCTTTATAGCGGGTTACTAACATTTCTACTGTAGGCGTGGTGCTAAGACCAGTATTGATTACATCGATACCTAATCCTTGTAGGGTGGAAATGACCAAGTTTTCAATCATTTGTCCCGAAGGTCGAGCATCGCGCCCAACGACCACAGTGCACTTGTCATTCCTAGATTTCAACCAAGCTCCATAACCTGCTGCGAACTTCACTGCGTCTAATGGGGTTAAGTTTTCTCCGATAGACCCACCAATGGTTCCTCGGATTCCTGAAATAGATTTAATTAAGGTCATGGTCTAATTGGTTTTATTTAGCGAATATAAAGTCATCAGCGGACCTAGTCTAAAATTGTGGAACTGAATTTGCTATATGTTAATAACAGTGTTGAAAGGCGAAACTAATTATTTTCACTGGCTCGACTTTTTCCATGAATAAGGCCGTAAATTTCGACATATGAGTTTCGAAGACCAAGAAGTCATCACCTTAGTAAAATCCTACGAATCATCTCTTAAAGATGGGCGCTTGCCGTACTTTGATGTGGAGGATCTAGAGACTATCGTGAACTATTACCTCGATACCGGTTCTTACGAAAAAATGAAAGTGAGTTTAACCGATGCTCTTGAAGTTCACCCGAACTCATTAGTTTTTAAAATCAAGGAAATTCAACTGTTCATCGCATTAAAAGATTTTAAAAAAGCACAAGCTAAACTTCATCTTTTAGAAGGTCTTGCGGACCAGCATGTCGAAGTACTTATTGCCAAGGCAACTCTAATGATGCATAAAGGAGATAAAAAAAACGCCTTAGCATTGCTAGATAATGCGCTTGACATCGCTGATGATCCGGTTGAGATTTTACAACAAATTGTTGACGCACATCTGAGTCAAGGCGAATATGGCTATGCAGCTGCAGCTTTGGAAAGACTTTGTGATATGGAAGATGATCTAGATGATACTTCCTTATACCAACTTGCGCTTTGCCTGGATTTCACGCATGATTTCAAAAAGGGTATTGGTATTTTTAATCGACTTATAGAAAAAGAGCCTTACAATGCCTTACTGTGGTATCAAAAAGGTACTTTCTGGCTTAGGGAAAATAATGAATCGGAAGCAATTGAAGCCTTTAATTGGGCAACTACTGCAGATGAAACCTTCCACGCAGCATATTTCGAATTAGGCCGAATACACGAAGGTAAAGACAGACTTATAGATGCACTAACAGCCTATAGACTGAGTATCAGTGAAGACGTTCCTTCCGGTTATGTTCACTTTAGAATTGGCATGATAGAGCAAGAACTGGGCAGTCTAAGTGAGGCGTTACGTGAATTCAATATTGCCATCGATATTGAACCTGACATAGAGGACGTTTTCTTGGAACGCGCTAATGTGCTCAATGCGCTCGACAGGCATATGGAGGCTATAGAAGATTACAACAGGGTCTGGCTTGATGAAAGTTTCAGCGTAGAAGATGTAATCGACTATGTAGAATGTTTAATTGAGACGGAGCAATTGAATAAAGCGATTATGATACTTCATAACGCTGTTGGCAGATTTGAGGGAAACGTGCAGTTAAAATTAGTCTTGGCGGGGTATTTATTCGCCACAGATGAATATTTAGAAGCTTCTCAAATTCTCGCTGAGTCTCTTAAAATAGACCCGTCAGCAGTTGTACTGTTTCAAGAATACTTCCCTGAGCTTATATCAAATAAGGAGATTACAAGTATTTTAGAACTTCTTCAAACCAACTAAAATGCTTAAAAGTTATTTACGCCTTTTCCTAAAGGGCATGGCTATGGGCGCTGCAGATGTAGTACCCGGTGTAAGTGGTGGTACCATCGCTTTTATCACAGGTATATATGAAGAGCTCATCAGCTCTATCAGTGCTGTAAATATTCATGCTGCAAAGCTTCTAATGAATGGCCAATTCAAAAACGCATGGAAATACGTAAACGGTAATTTTCTTGCGGTGTTGTTCGCTGGAGTTTTTACAAGCATAATGACATTGGCATCGCTATTGACCTATTTGCTAGAGCATTTTCCTATTGTGGTTTGGAGCTTTTTCTTTGGACTAGTGACTGCCAGTATATGGTTAGTTGGGCGTACTGTAAAGCAATGGAATGTGATTACGGTTCTGAGTTTCATCATTGGCGCTATCATCGCTTATGTGATTACGATTATTCCCGCATCCGATGGTGTAAGCGAACCATGGTACTTAATTCTATGCGGGGCATTGGCCATATGCGCCATGATCCTGCCTGGAATTAGTGGGAGCTTCATTTTACTTTTGTTAGGCGCATACAGTACCGTACTTGCGGCGGTTTCAGATAGAGAGCTCAGTACAATTATGTATGTTGGTATCGGAGCTATTCTGGGACTTATATCCTTTACAAAGGTATTGAAGTGGATTTTTTTGAATTACTACAGCACTACCATAGCTATGCTTAGTGGATTTCTTTTAGGATCCTTGAACAAGCTCTGGCCTTGGAAAGAAGTTCTAGAGTCCTTTACCAAGTATGAAGGAACTGCAAAGGAGGAAGTAGTTACAATTACTTCAATAAATCTATCACCGGGCCCGGAATGGCCTATCGCATTGTTATGTGTATGTGCTGGTGGATTATTGGTCCTGTTACTTGAGCGTTTTGGCAATAGGGAACGTGTATGATGAAATTGGGATTACTTGGTAATAATGTAACGCATAGTTTGAGTCCTTCTATTTTTGAAAGATTGTTTGACCTGCATCAGATTCAGGGGTCATATACACTGTTTGAGCGTAACGAATTCCGTACAGAAACCTTGATAGATTTTTTTAGTCTTCACGAACTTTGTGGGCTCAACGTAACCATGCCATTCAAGTCTGATTTTATACACTCATTAAAAACCATTCATCCCAGTGCGCAGCTTATTGGTGCCGTAAACACAATAGTCTTGGAGAATGGTGAACTGGTTGGATACAATACCGATTATCATGGCATACAAAAGAGTTTATCTGTTTTAGGAAACCCACCCAAGTCTGCTCTGGTTTTCGGAACAGGTGGTGCTTCAAAAGCCGTCCAAAAGGTACTTAAGGACATGGGTGTTTCTTTTTCAGTAGTGGGCAGATCCGCTGGCGACTATACCTTTAAATCATTACCTGACGATATTGCGGCGCAGTCTAAATGGTGGGTAAATTGTACACCCGTTGGTTTTGATGGTAATTCTGAGGATCTTTTACCGCTACCCTTTGGGATTTTAAACAAGGAATTCGCCATCTTTGACCTAGTTTATAAACCAACGATCACCCCGCTGATGAAAAAAGGACTTATTGCAGGTGCAGCAGTCCTTGGGGGAGAGTTAATGCTAACCGAGCAAGCGAAAAAAGCATGGGACTATTTCCAAGCCGCTTACTACAACAATATGTAGATGATGAATCAGGAAGAAATGGATCCTAAAGCTGAAGAGCAGACTACACCGCAAACGATGGAGTCCGAAATTACTGAATCTGTAGCCACGGATTCTACGAATGTCGCAACTGAAGCAATACAAGTTGACGAGGTAAAACCTGAGGAAACAAAATCTGCAGAGGTTACCACTGATGGCGCTAAAGAGAGTGTAAAGACTATCGAAGCTGAGGAAGACCATGAGGAGCCTAAGGAGCAAAAATTATTTATCCCTGATTTTGATCAATTAAGCGTCGAAGATTCACTCGAGGTGATTAAGTCGCATATCAATGAATTCACTCCCATTCGTATCAAAGGCATTGTGGAAAGTGGTCGATCAACAATCCTTCATGAACTCAATAAGGAGCAAGCATCTGTCAAAGAGGTTTATCTTGCTGAAGGTGGTAACATAATTGACTTCCACTTTGAACAGCCTTTGCGGAAGGAACTTGGAATCATCTATGGTTCATATAGAGATGGATTACGTAATTACTACGCCGAGCTAGAAGCACAGTTAGTCAAAAATCTTACTATAAAGGAGCACATCGTTGAAGAGATCAAGGCACTCCCTTTGATGACAGGAAGTGCAAAGGAAAAATACGATGCATTCAAAGGACTACGCGAAAAATGGAATAATACGGGTTTAGTCCCTAAGGCTGACGCGCGTACTATTTGGGCAAATTATAACCACCATGTTGATAGTTTCTTTAATTTCCTTCGACTAGCGTATGACCTTATAGACAAAGATTACCAGAATAATCTAAATGAGAAAATTGCATTAATTGAAGAGCTCGAAGCACATTCCACAGGTGCTATAAATCCTGAGTTATTCCGTCTACTTCAGAAATCACACAGTCGTTGGAAAAGAATTGGCCCAGTACCAAGAGAGCAAAAAGAGCAAGTCTGGGACCGACTCAAAGCTGTCACAGCAGTCATTCATGAGAAACGGGATACGTACAATGAGACCTTGAAGGAGCTTAATGTTCTAAAGATTCAGGCGAAGAGAACTGTTGTAGATGAAATCATAGCATTAAACCAAGCCACGCCTTCGAAGCATAGTGGGTGGCAAAAAGCCAGTAAAGCACTTGAAGTACTTCGTGAGGAATTTAAAACTATAGGTTTCGTAAAGAGTCAAGAAAACGACCTTGTTTGGGAGGATTATAAAGTGGCCCAGCGAGAATTTAACCGCTTAAAGAATGTTTTCTACAAAGAAGAGAAGACAGTCCAACGTGAAAATCTTGGCAAAAAAGAAGCCCTAGTAGCATTGGCTCAAAGCCTTAAGGATAATGACAATTTTGCAGAGACGGCTTCTGCGCTCAAAAAAGCACAGGCAGATTGGAAAATCTCAGGATATGTTCCAAAAAAAGAAGGCGACCGATTATGGGAGTTATTCCGTTCAGCATGTAACGATTTTTTTGATAAAATGAATGGTGAGCGCAAGGCTAAATCTGAAAATTTCTCTGCAGCAATCAAAGCTAAGGAGGAGAAATTAACAGATATTAGAACTCGTGAGATCACTTCTGTAGAAGAGGCGATAGGTCTTAGCGAGGAATGGTCTGAATTAGGCTCGGGGAACGTAAAGCTTGACGCTGCCTTTGACAAGATGCTGGAGGAAAAGCTTAAAGGATTAGGACTGAGTAAAGAAGATCTTGAGAGCACCTTATTTACCGCTAAAGTAAAGGCACTCGTTGAAGCGGATAACCAAGAAGGACTCTTATACCAGCGCAATTGGTTAAGAGATCAAATGGAAAACACAAAAAAAGAATTGAACCAGTTAGAAAATAATCTATTATTCTTTTCTAATTCTAAGGGCAACCCGCTTTTAGAAGCTGCTGAAGCCAGTATTCATACTCAAAAAACAAGAGTGGCTCACCTAACATCGTTGCGTAAACGTTTCAATAGCTTATTGAAGTAACCTTATGGAATTTAAACTTCAAGCCCCGTTCTCGCCAATGGGTGATCAACCTACGGCGATAAACGATCTGGTAGAAGGCTTAAATAGTGGTGTTCGGGACCAGGTACTCCTCGGAGTCACCGGCTCCGGAAAGACCTTTACTGTAGCAAATGTAATTGAGCGCACACAACGACCGGCACTCATTCTTTGTCACAATAAAACTTTAGCTGCCCAGCTTTATGGGGAGATGAAAGAGTTTTTCCCAGAGAATGCCGTAGAATACTTCGTTAGTTATTATGATTACTATCAACCGGAGGCTTATGTTCCTAGTTCAGGCCTATATATAGAGAAGGATCTGAGTATCAATGACGAAATTGAAAAACTTAGACTAAGCACTACCTCTTCCCTACTTTCTGGCCGCAGAGATGTTATCGTTGTGGCTTCTGTAAGTTGTTTATATGGGATGGGTAACCCTGAAGCATTCAACAACTCTGTTGTTGACCTGAAAGTTGGCGACCAGATATCCAGACAAGCATTACTACATCAATTTGTCAATGCGCTATACTCCAGAACTACAGGAGAATTTAAACGTGGTTCTTTTCGTGTAAAAGGAGATACTATAGATATTTTCCCGGCCTATGCAGAATCATTTTTTCGTATTAGTTTCTGGGGTGATGAAGTGGAAACCATCGAGCATATGGACCCAGTTAGTGGGCAGCGAATTGAGCAAATGACCGAGATACGATTGTTTCCCGCGAATCTATTTGTAACTGAGAAAGGTCAATTACAGCGTGCTATACATCACATTCAGGATGATTTAATGTCTCAGGTTGATCACTTCCGAGGAGTGGGCAGACCACTGGAAGCAAAAAGGCTTGAGGAACGAACAAATTTTGATCTAGAGATGATCCGAGAGCTGGGGTATTGCTCTGGAATTGAGAATTATAGTCGTTACCTCGATGGCAGGGAGCCAGGTATACGTCCTTTCTGTCTTTTGGATTATTTCCCAGATGACTTCTTAATGATCGTAGACGAAAGTCACGTCACACTCCCCCAAGTAAAAGCCATGTATGGTGGGGACAGATCACGTAAAGAAAACCTTGTAGAGTATGGATTCAGACTTCCTGCTGCAATGGATAACCGACCATTAAAGTTCGATGAGTTCGAAAAACTCAGAGGTCAAGCGATGTTTGTTAGTGCCACTCCTTCGGAATATGAATTGGAATTAAGTGGCGGAGTATATGCCGAGCAGCTCATACGGCCAACAGGATTACTTGATCCAATTATTGAGGTTAGACCAAGTGAAAATCAAGTAGATGATCTTATTGAAGAAATCAATAAGCGAGTAGAGTTAGACGAACGAGTACTCATTACCACCCTGACTAAAAGGATGGCAGAAGAACTTACCAAATATTTTACGCGCTACGATATACGCTGTCGCTACATACACAGTGATGTAGATACATTAGAGCGAGTAGAAATCATGAGAGATCTGCGTCTGGGCGTTTTTGATGCACTTATTGGAGTAAATTTATTAAGGGAAGGACTTGATTTCCCGGAAGTAAGTCTAGTAGCCATATTAGATGCCGATAAAGAAGGATTTCTACGAAGTGAACGATCCTTAGTGCAAACTATAGGAAGAGCGGCTAGAAATGTCAACGGCTTGGCTATTCTCTATGCAGATAAAATTACCAATAGTATGCAGCGCACTATGGATGAGACAGGGCGCAGAAGAATAAAACAAGATTTGTACAACAAGGCTAATGGCATCGTGCCTACCGCATTGATAAGAAGTAAAGAGTCCATTCTAGCCAAGGCCAGCGCAGTTCAGCGAAATGTTGAATATGAAGTCAGTAAAGTAAACCTCAAGGCTGCTGAAAAAGCGATGAATTACGCTACTCCGGAAGACCTAGAAACCAGTATACGAAAGATTCGTAAAGATATGGAGGTATCGGCAAAGAGTATGGATTTCATCGAGGCTGCAAGACTTAGAGATGTACTTCTTGAGTTAGAAAGTAGACGCGAAAAGCGATAACATCATCAATTTAATAGAATATGATATTTGTCAACTTAGGACTTGGAATTCTTTTTATTTCACTTGGGTTTATTGTAACAGAGGCTAACGCGGGAACCCTACTTAGTGGATACAATACCATGTCTAAGGATGACCAGGCTAAGTTTCCTTTAAAGGAATATCTGGGTAAATTCAGACAATTCCACCTCTATTTTGGAATATCCTTCGTAGCTATAGGTACATTAATTGGACTGTTTTGGAAAAATGATTTATTGTACTACCATATGGGGATTACTCCCATAATAGCTTATTTGTATTTTTTTATATCAACCAATCACCTAAACAAATCTTCGAGCCCATCGAGTAAAGTCCAGACTAAGATTGGTGCGGCTGTTCTAATCGCTACTTTGATTTTTGTGATCGTATTATTTGTATGGTCTGAGCGAAGATCTAACTTGCAAGTCTATGAAGATCAGATTTCTATAACAGGACCATATGGTTTAACTATTCCCTTTTCTGAAATGGATTCTATCGTATTACACGAGAAAATTCCTGTGATACGAATACGCCTGCATGGTATATCAACTAATAGGGTCTCAAAGGGTAAATTTAAAGGAGCGGGTCAAAATAGATACCATTTGTTGCTGGACAAACCTTACAAACGGGCCGTAATCATATATAGGTCCAAGGACATTCCTGTAATTATTTCGCTTGATCAAGTTCAAGAAGAAGAACTGTATATCACTTTGAAAGAGAAAATAGCAGCGCTATAGTTGTATTCCCTTTGAGTTACCTCGCACGAATACCTCCCAGAAATTCCTGGCAAAACCCCAGCCATATCCAGCATTCATAGTCTTTGTAGTCTTTATGACAAGCAAGGCAACAGAAAGATTTTCTTTGAACAAGGCAGCTAAGAATACCATCGACATATAGACTATATAACCTGCAAAAGGAAGCAGCGTCCAGGAAAGTCTGGTATATAAATAAGATACGACCAGTAGTAAACTCAACCATCTATACATGGTAAAGAGTAATGGGAAAAGATGGGTGATTTTTAAATTGCCTGCATGCGCTTTAGCTAAAAGAGGACGAGCAGCACCAAACCTAAATACCTGACGTCGAAACTGACCGATTGATGTTCTTCTTTTGTGATATACAAAAGCAGGCTCAATGAAAGCACTATTGGCTCCTTGAGCAATAAGCCTTATACTTAGCTCAACATCCTCACCACAGATGAAATTCTCATCATACCCACCTACACTTTTGAATAATTCCGATTGTATACCCATATTAAAACCACGTGGATGGTAAGCCGTGAGCGCACTCTTTCCTCCACGAATTCCTCCAGTAGTCAAAAAAGATGTCATAGAGAAACTAATCGCTTTTTGCAGGTCCGTAAAATCCTGCGAAGCAGCATCAGGTCCGCCAAACAGGGTTACGTCTTTGTGGTTATCTAAAAAGCTTTCTATGGATTTTAAATATCCGCTAGGAATAATACAATCTGAATCTAAAAAGATAAAGAAATCAGCAGTAGCTAAATTTGCTGCTCTATTGCGCGCGTCTGAAACAGGTAAAAATTCCTGGTAATAAATTTCTAAAGGTAGTTTTGATAAAAAAGGCGCTAATAAGGGCCTCAACTCATCTCCTGGTGTACCATCCCCTAAAATAACCTCGAATTTCTCTTGTGGATAATCTAATTCTACCAGGCTTTGCAAGAATTCAGTAACCTCCTCAGGTCTTTTGAAAGTTGGAGAAATCAGAGCAAACTTGGGATTTGACATTAGTCTAAACCAATTTTAGCATCAACCGTATAATCATGCTTTTTTGTACTTACACGCAATAACAATTCTGCCATAAAACCAACAGCGAAAAGCTGAACGCCTAAAATAGTTAAGGTCAAGAGAATATAAAACAGTGGGTTTTCGGTGATCAACCCAACCTCCATACCCTGACTTAGCGAATACAATTTAAAACCTCCTAAGTAAGCCAACAAGGCTACTGACAGCAAAAACATCAATGAACCTGCAGCACCGAAAAAGTGCATGGGCCTTCTCCCGAACTTGCCCATGACTGCTAGAGTACCAAGGTCAAGAAAACCGTTAACGAATCTGTCTAAACCAAATTTCGTTGTGCCGTATTTGCGAGCCTGGTGCTGAACAACCTTCTCTCCAATCCTATCAAAACCCTTGTTTTTAGCCAGGAATGGAATATACCGGTGCATCTCACCATAAATTTCCACATTCTGAACCACCTCTAACCGATAGGCCTTCAAACCACAGTTAAAGTCATTCAATTTTATCTTAGAAATCCTACGCGTTGCAGCGTTAAATAACTTTGTCGGTAAAGTTTTTGTGATGGGATCGTATCGCTTTTGCTTCCAGCCGCTCACGAGATCGAATCCGTCTACCAATATCATTTTACGCAATTCTGGAATTTCCTCCGGACTGTCTTGAAGATCAGCATCCATAGTTACGACCACTTCGCCCGTACAAGCCTTGAAACCTTGATTTAAACCAGCGCTTTTGCCCTGGTTCTTCCGGAATGAAATGGCCTTGACATTAGGATTTCGTTGACGCAAACCTTCTATAACGAACCAGCTGTTGTCCGTAGAGCCATCATTAACGAAAATGATCTCGTAACTGAACGACTCGCGCTCCATCACTCGTGCAATCCAATCCGTTAATTCCGGTAGGCTTTCCTCCTCATTAAAAAGAGGTATGACTATACTTAGGTCGAGTTTAAACATTAATATTTAATTCTTAAACGAATTCATCAGGGTTGTTCTTCTTCATTGCAGCAGCAACGATTAAACCAACCACAGCATTAAACATGATACTAAAAGCAGCACTTTTAAGCTGTCCCAAAATACCAAAAGGCTCACTGCCCTGTACTTTGTCTATAATTCCAGTTATCTGATCATCAGACATTCCGCTACCTTCTAGTTTATCAAGGGTTGTATCAATTATCAGCTCCATAATTTCTGATGCAAATTCAGGATCAACTACTCCGAATAAAAGTATAGTAAAACCACTTCCGATGGCAGTCGCAACTACCCCACTTATAATGTAAGTGCTGAAAACATCTTTAAAAGTGGCATATCCACCTTGACTTTGTTTGACTTTAGAAATGGCAAAAACGTAAATACCTATACCGATAAAGAAAATTAATATCCCCGGACCAGCCATGGTGAAAATTGTTTTATCAACGATATAGGCATAAAGTATATACAACACGTTTAAGGCACCAAAGATGCTTCCGTATTTAATGGCGATATTTTTAATAGTCGGGTTCATCGTATTCAATTTAGGTTCACCACAAATATAATTGAACATAATGATTAAATTTCATGAAATATGTTGCTATCTCAGAATCGCAGGCCTTAACTTTGCATTGGGCAAGTCTCACACAACCAGCTCCTGATGAATCCCCCAGGGTGGGAACACAGCAAGGGTAATTAGTCGTAGCGGTGTGATGTGAGTAGCTTGCCCATTTTTTGTGCCCTAATGTTTCGGAATAATGTACTTTTACTTCGCACAATAATCTCAACAACAGCAACATGAAATTTTTCATTGACACGGCAAATCTTGCCCAAATTAAAGAAGCTCAAGATCTTGGAGTTCTTGACGGCGTAACTACCAATCCATCATTGATGGCTAAAGAAGGTATCACTGGTCAGGCTAACGTTTTAGCTCATTACCGAGCAATCTGCGATATCGTAGATGGCGATGTTAGTGCCGAAGTTATCTCTACAGATTTCGAAGGAATGGTAAGAGAAGGAGAAATCCTTGCTGCATTAGACGAGAAAATCGTTGTTAAGATTCCTATGATTAAAGACGGTGTAAAAGCCTTGAAGTACTTTTCTAACAAGGGTGTGAAAACTAATTGTACCCTAATTTTCTCTGCAGGTCAAGCATTAATGGCAGCGAAAGCAGGGGCAAGTTACGTGAGCCCTTTCATAGGTCGCTTAGATGATATAAGTACTGACGGTCTTGGATTGATCGAAAGTATACGTTTGATATTTGACAACTATGCCTTTGATACAGAAATACTTGCTGCTTCTGTTCGTCACCCAATGCACATTATTGAATGTGCTCAAATTGGTGCAGATGTTATTACCGGCCCCTTAAGTGCAATGGAAGCGTTAATGAAGCATCCCTTAACTGATATTGGGTTGGCTACGTTTTTAGCAGATCACGCTAAAGCTAACGGCTAAGCAATCTCTCATAAAGTATCAAAAAGCTCCGCCTATTGCGGAGCTTTTTTTTTATCTTAAACTCGCGAGAAATTCAGTACTTATGGTATATACGATTTATCCAGAAAGCATTAATGATAAAGTCATTTCAGACTGTGTAGAGCGTTTGTTAAAGGGGGAAACGGCCATCATACCTACCGACAGCGTATATGCTGTTGTAGGAGACTTTCAACACCCAAAAGCATTAAAAAAATTGGCTGATATAAAAAGGGAATCTGTTAAAGAGTCCGAATTTTCATTCCTTTTCACCAACCTCAGTCAAGTTTCTGAATATACACAAAGTGTAAATGGTGCGGTTTTTAAGTTTATGAAACGTTGCCTACCTGGTCCTTATACTCTGATATTAGAGGCGAATATCAACCTAGCTAAAAAGCTAGGACAAAAGAGGAAAACCATAGGTATTAGGATTCCGGATAATACAATTGTTCAGGCGTTAGCAGAGAGATTAGGACGCCCATTAGCCTGTGCGTCCTTGCACCATGATGATGACATACTGCAATATCCAACTGATCCAGACGAAATAATCGCTGCCTATTCAGACAAAGCAGATTTTATAATTAATGGTGGCTGGGGAGATAACGTACCTTCCACAGTAATTGACCTTAGTGAAGGGGTACCTGTCCTTATCAGAGCTGGAAAAGGAGATCCTGGTGTGATAGGATAAATTCTTTAATGCCTTTTCTATCAGGCTTTCCTGCAAAATTTAAAGGCATATTATCAAATACCATAGCTTTTTTAGGACGTCCTATTTTTGGTAAGAACGACAATGCCTTTAGTGCAGATAAAGTATGGTCCATTGAAGTAAGTACTAAAACCGTATGTTCACCGAATCTAGAATCTGTATTACTACTAATGAGCGCTTCTAGTCCATGTTCGGATAATGTACGCTCCCATTCCTCAGGATGAATTTTTATACCTCCAGAATTGATCACGAAATCAGTCCTACCTATAAACTGAAATGAACGTGGGCCCATTAATTCAACGATGTCATTGGTCTCCAAGTCCTTAATACTCAAATGCGGTGCGGTAATCACCAAGCAACCTTGATCCGTAATGCTAAAAGACGTTCTACCGACAGATTCATAAACTTTATCACCCAATCGCCTCACGGCAACATGAGAAGCGGTCTCTGTCATTCCATAGCCAATAAAAACCTCTTGTTCAGTAGGCACATCATAAACTGCTGAGATAGGGCTTCCTCCCAACAACACAAGCCCCTTGAAACCCTCAAGTACACCTTCTTCTATTGATGTAATGTATTGCGCAGGGGTTAAGGGCAGGAAATCAATATTCTTTAACTCTGATGGGATAAGATGAGGCTCCTCTATGACCAGTTGAATTCCACCCAAGCATGCCCTAATGATCATCATTGCTCCTCCGGTAAACTTTGCCGGTATGCATAATAACGCCATGTTTCCTGGTTTTAAATCAAAATAGTCAATCGTTGCATAAGCAGATGCAAATAATGTGGTTCTGCTGTGCTCTAAAATTTTGTTTTTACCAGTAGATCCGCTGGTCGAAAAGGCAAGATATTTTTCATTATTTAGACAAAAACGCACGACTTTTTGGACATCACTAATCCACAACGGAACTACCTCTAAATCAATTAATTCAGATGCACTATGCCACTGATTCAAACAAAAGAATTTTGTTTTTTGATGAACAGTCATTTTGGGTATAGTTTTTGTTTCTTGCTGAGCAATTATGATAACAATTAGAACGCTGTTAATATACGCCATCATCTGCTTTTTCAGCAGTACGCTCTACGGAAGTATAGACGGTGGATTCACTTGGGTAATCGTAAAGAACCAAAATACAGACAAACCTTTAGAAGGAGTTACTGTCACTATAAATAACGTGTTTATTGGTGAAACTGGTGCTCTAGGAAAGTTGCGTATTCCGCTGGGAGAAACTGATGATGTTTTTGCGTTTTATCATACCAGTTACGCTGCAAGGACCTTTCAGCGGAGTCAATTGATACAAATGAACTACCAGGTCGGCCTTAGGCAAAGTGTATTGAACATTCAAGAGGTGGTGATAAAAGCGAACCGTGTTGAACAAGATAATAGGAAATCAGCCCAAGAGATCAGAATCATTGATGCAAAAAGAATGTCGTCTCAGTTCCAAGGCAATACAGCAGATGCATTGGCGTTAGATCCAAACGTATTTATTCAAAAAAGTCAAAGCGGCGGCGGCTCGCCTATGATTAGGGGCATGAGTACATCACGTATTCTACTCTTGGTAGACGGGATACGAATGAACAATGCTATTTTCAGATCGGGTAATGTCCACAATGTGATCAGCCTAGATGGCACTACAATATCCAACATGGAAATCACCCTAGGCCCTGGAAGTGTACTTCACGGATCAGATGCCATGGGTGGCGTTATGCACATCAATACTTACGATGCTCACTATGGAGATTCGACTGAAGTAATGCAGAGCTTAGTTTTTGACCTCAGTACTCATAGTTCTCAACTCACTAGGCGGCCTAATTTCAGATTAAATTATGGAGGTTCAAAATGGGCGGGAATGACAAGTATGACGTACTCTCAATTCCGAGATTTAAGGATGGGATCTAACATGCATTCATGGACTCCAGAGCACCACTTATCCAATACAAGAATTCCGCTCGTTCCGGTTAGTTTTGGTGGGCTAGATACGACTATGGATATGGGTATAACATCTTCCAGGTCACGAGACACGTTGAGTCAGCCCAAAACAAGCTATGAGCAAAGAAACTTAACACATAAGTTGAAATTTAGAATAAACGAACGATCAGAGTTAAAATTCGGCTTTTACGCAAGCCAGATAAGCCCCGTCAATAGGTACGATCGTTTTAGTCAAACCGACTTAGATGGACGTCCTAAATATGCTGTTTGGAATTATGGGCCCCAGCTTTGGGCAATGTCTTTTTTGGCCCTCGAAAACCGATCAAAAACGAAGTATACCGACTGGTTTAAAATAACTGCTTCAACGCAAGGGTTTCAGGAAAGTCGAACTGTACGAAAATACAAAAACATGATAGGTCGGGAGCAAACTGAACAAATGAAAATTGCCCAATTAAATATGGATGCTTCTAAAGAGCTATCAGATAAATTCCAGATCATTTATGGTTCAGAAATCATCGTTAATTCCCTCCATAGTAATGGAAAGCATTTTCACTCATTAAATCCTGATTCTACGTGGGAAGCTCAAAGTAGATATGCAGATGGCTCGACATGGAATAGTGCGTCTGTATTTTTGAGTACCAATTACGATATCTCATCTTCCATGGCTCTATCCTCTGGAGTCCGCGTGAATAAAATAGCGATGTTCACTCCTATTGAATTTAATGGCTTTCAAGAGGATGCTCAGTTGAATTTCCTTGCTCCTAGTGGCTCCTTGGGCCTAACATATTATCAACCCAATTTTAAATACTTCATTAATTTAAGTACCGGCTTCAGAGCTCCAAACATAGATGATGCTAGTAAGGTTTTCGACTCTCAACCAGGATTTTTGATTGTCCCCAATACTGATTTGAGAGAAGAACGTTTGTATAGCTCAGAGGTGGGCATGAAACAAAAACTGAATCACTGGCTTGCACTAGACGCTAGCTTCTATTACAGCTATTTAAACAATGCAATGCTTAGAGCACCATTTGAATTCCAAGGAAGCGACAGTGTTTTTTATGACGGCGAATTTTCTCAAGTACTGGCGGTGCAAAATCTAGATTATGCTTGGATTTGGGGCTACCAATTTGGTATACGTAGTGAACTTAGTAAACGGCTGTTTTGGACCGTTCACTGGTCTCATCCATTTGGACGTGATAGCCAAGGAGAAACCTTAAGGCACATAAACCCATTCAATGCTACATCTCAAATAGTCTATCGAAGAAAGAAATGGTCTTGCAACCTGACTTTACGATATAATGGCGAAGTAGCTCCTGAAGACATGCCATTTAGTGAGCGATCTAAGATTAACATGTATGCCATCAACGACCTTGGACAAGCATATAGCCCTGCTTGGTATACCATGAATATTCAAAGTACTTACGAGGTAAATAAGAATATCGTTCTTCGAATTGGGATGGAAAACTTAATGAACATCAAATACAGGCCTTATTCAAGCGGGATTACTGCCCCAGGGAGGTCTGTCTTTATTGCTTTAAGAGGTTCGATCTAAGAGAAGATAAATCCCAACCTTGATTTACATCTTTACCCATCTTTATCGCCCCGCCTAACACCACAAGTGGCCCAGGAATATTGTTCGTGTAAAGACTTCCAGTACCAAGGCCTTGGGGAACGGCATTTTTCTTTGTAAAAACCCATTGTGCAATCGCATTTAATCCCATGTTACTCTCTAAAGCAGAGGTAGCCCACCAGTGAATCCCTCTCTCTTCAGCAAGGGTTACCCAATCATTACTGCCACTCCAGCCTCCTATGAAACTTGGTTTCAAAATGATAAACGGCGGCTTAATGTCATCCAGTAATTGACGTTTTTTTTCTAATGAGAAGAGTCCAATTAAACTCTCATCTAAAGCCACTGGAACCTGCATTAAGCGTACAGCCTTTGCTAAATCCGCATTGTTACCTGCGGGTAATGGCTGTTCTATACTATGCACTTGAATATCTGATAAATAACCACTTACTTTCACGGCGGCATCTAAGTCAAAAGAGCCATTAGCATCGACACGAATCTCCAAGTCAGTACTATCAAAACGCTCTCTTATACCTGCTAACAAAGTTTTTTCAGTATCCCAGGATAACGCGCCTATTTTCATCTTTAAAGTCTTAAAACCCTCGGCTAAGCGTTGCTCTATCTGCTCAATCATAAAACGTTGATCGCCCATCCAAATTAAACCGTTTATTGCCTGACTACTTATGCCTGAAGTGAAATCGGAAGGAAAATGACAAAATCCGTTCTTTAAATGGCTAAAGGCTTGTTCTAAAGCAAACTGTATACTTGGAAACATTTCATTCGCTGCGAATAACTCATCAAGTCCTAAGTGTATGTTCCTTGCTGTCCAAGAGAGCTGAGTCTCTAACGTTGGGATATCATCTGCGGAGAGACCTCTCAAAATACCCACCTCACCCCAACCTTCTAGGCCGTCTTTAGTAATCTGAAGGAAAAAACTTTCCTTTTGTCTCAAAACACCCCTTGAGGTACCGCTCGGCTGTTTGAATTCAAGCTGATAGGAAAAGAAAGTGGCTTGCATCATAGCACCATACTTAATGCGGTGGAAACACAATACAGCAATGTAACTAGAGCTGTTGGCTTCAAAAGGGCATCTAATTTCTTTGATGAGTCAGCCGCAATGAACTTTCTATATAGGAAGCGAAGTAGTAATTGAAAGAGAATGTGAGCTACAAGAGGGTAATAACTCAGAGAGTCGATTGTTACAATAATCGCAAATATTAAATTTAGCATCATTGATAGCATCAATAACACCTTAAAATAGCCTCTACCCCATAGATATCCATAGCGTACTACTAAGGTTATTTTACCATGTCGCTTATCCCCAGCTCTATCTCTCAAATTATTTAAAGTAAGAACCGCCGCACTCATGGCTCCAGCAACAGATGCTGGCAATAGATCCAATACGTAGAATGAATTCGTATGTATGGCAACCGACCCTAAAACACCCACATACCCAAAAAATATAAATACAAAAAAATCACCTCCACCCCAGTATGCATAAGGATTTTTTCCTAATGTATAAGATCTCGCTGACCAAACCGCAAGAATATTAAGTGACTGGAAAAGGACATTCAATATTAAGTTTTCAAAAGCCAGGTAAGATAAAAATGCCCCGGAAGAAAGTGCTAGTAGGGTAAAGAACTGTACCGCGCTTCGCATTTTTTTTTCTGAAATAGCTCCTGAGGCAACAGCGCGCTGCTCACCTTGTTTATCTGTATCAGTTCCTCTGATACCATCGCCTAAATCATTGGCATAATTTGATAACACTTGGTAGCAAAAACTCGTCAATACAGCCAGAAAAAAAATGGACCATTTAAACGATGATTTATCATGGTAATACGCTAGACCTGAGCCCAATGCTATCACGGAAAAAGCTAGAGGCAACGTACGCATACGAGCCGCTTGAAACCAAATTCCAAGTCGAAAAGTAGGTCCTACTTCTTGCACTGTATTTTTCATTTAATAGGGTGCATTGCGTGTGCTCTTCAAGGTCATGTGGAATGAATCCACGTTTTTAAAAAGCGCTAGGTTTTAATTATGGAAACATTGGATATTTTCCAAAGTCTGGATCTCTTTTTTCTAAAAACGCCCTCTTCCCCTCTTGAGCTTCATCAGTAAGGTAATAAAGTAAGGTTGCGTCTCCAGCGAATTCCATTAGACCGCGTTGACCATCAAGCTCAGCATTTAAACCTCTCTTAATCATACGAAGCGCTAAGGGAGATCTCAGAATGATGGTCTTACACCACTCTACTACCTCGTCCTCAAGCTTATCTAGGGGTACTACCTTATTTACCATACCCATATTAAAGGCTTGTTCAGCGCTATACTGGTTACATGTAAACCAAATCTCACGTGCACGTTTTTGCCCCACATGTCTAGCAAGGTAAGACGAGCCAAATCCTGCATCAAAAGAACCTACTTTAGGACCTGTTTGACCAAAAATAGCATTGTCAGAGGCGATCGTAAGGTCACATACAACGTGAAGAACATGTCCCCCTCCAATAGCGTAACCATTTACCATGGCTATTACAGGCTTAGGCAATGAACGTATTTTATGATGAAGATCAAGTACATTAAGCCTTGGCACACCATCACCTCCAATATATCCACCGGTACCTTTTACATTTTGATCTCCACCTGAACAAAATGCCTTTTCGCCCTCACCCGTAAATACTACGACACGAACGTCTTGACGCTCTCTTGCAATTTCCATGGCGTCTAACATATCCATATTAGTTTCAGGACGGAATGCATTATAAACGTGAGGTCGAGTGATCGTGATCTTTGCAATCCCGTTATATAATTCAAATCGGATGTCACCGTATTCTTTTATTGTGGTCCAATTCCTTTGTGCCATTTTAAGTTCTTTTTAGTAATTCATACGCTGCAGTATTGTCTGCATTCATAGTACGGGCTTCTATAACAAGCGTACCAGATACTTTTTTAGCCATTGAGTTGGCCAATTGCTGCTGGTCGGTCACACAAATATAAGTCACCCCAAACCCAGAGCAAAGTGCTTCAAAATTGACTTTTTGCTCGTTTGCAAACAACCGTTGTGTTTTACTTGACAAGGCCCGTTTTCCTGGTAACCAATCGAATATAGCTCCAATACTATTATTTAAAATAATTATCGTCAAGTTTGAAGGTAAAGAAGGCAGGTTTAACGCATTAGAGTCATAGATAAAGCTTTGATCCCCAATGATACAGAAGTGTCTTTCTTTGTGGCGTGCCAGTGATGCACCAATAGCTGTACTTAGACTTCCATCAATGCCCGCAATACCACGATTAGCGTATAGGTTGACTGGCCTATTAAAAAATGAAAAGTATCGCACAGCTGTGCTGTTAGCAAGGTGTAAATGACTCCAATCAGGAATATGCTGGAGCGCGTTTTTAAATACCAATGCATCTGACCATAATAGATCTACGCGATTGTAATCCTTCTTCAAGGAGGAAGCCTGGATCAACTGTTCTTTAAATCTAAGCTTGAATTCAACCGGGACTTGATCCAATGCAATGTGAATAAACTCAGACGCATCTGCGACATTCCAGGACTGATAACAATCAAGATGAACATGTACTTTTAGATCCAATGCTCTGAGGTGAAATTTCGGAGCTTTTTCTATCCACTGTCCACCAATACTAATAATTCCTTGGGGAGCAAAAGACAGCAGTTCAGAGATAGGCCTAGTATCAGGTAAATCTAATAAGCCAGACGCCGGGTCTACAAAACACGTAAAAGCATATTTACCTGAACTAAGGTCTTTACGTATTTTCAGGGACTGCTCATGCGACAATTGACCAAAAATTACAGCGATTGAATCACACTGGGACAATACATGTAATGCACGGGTTAAATCTACCTCATCTGTTCTACGGTCGACCGTGAAGTTGATGGTCGACTTTTTAGGCATTAAATCATATAGAGGCTCTTGAAATCCTACGTTAAGGTGCACAGGTGCTCTTGTATCCAGCACTTGTTGAGACAAGGAAGAGAGAGATTGCTTCAGAGCCAATTCCGGTATATCTTCTTGAACAGAAATAGATGCTCCAATGTGAGCACCAAAAAAATCAGTTTGACGACATGATTGCCCCTCACCCTTACCTATTCTTGACTCTGGCCTATCTGCAGAAATGACAATGAGCGGCAGCTTGCTATAAAACGCTTCCAAAACCGCTGGATGGTAATTTGCGATCGCACTTCCTGAAGTACAGCAAACAGCTACTGGCTTACCTAATGCCACTATTTCACCAAGTGCTTGAAAAGCAGCGGAGCGCTCGTCTAAAACAAGCCTCAACTTAAAATCAGACCTTGCGGCTGCCGCAATAATAAATGGTGCATTTCGGGATCCCGGAGAAAATATTATAGAATCGACTCCCATCACTTTTAGGCCATCTAATATCCAGTCTGCGACGGGCTTACTTGAGGTCATTTCAGAATTATCGAGTCCTTTAGAGCCGATATTTTGTGTTCGGTTTCCTTCCATTCACTCAAAGGTACGCTGTCTTTAGTTATTCCACCACCAGCGAAGAATCGAATGCCGTTTGAGTGCCATTTCATGGATCTCAAGAGAACTATGGCATGCAAATGAGCGCTAATAAGTGCGAGATATCCAGTGTACATCTCTCGATCATATTGCTCCAACTCTTCAATCATTTGTTTAGCCTTTTTAGTAGGAGTACCACATATGGCTGGTGTAGGATGCAACGATTCTAAAACTTCAATCTCGTTGAGAGATTTGTTATCTGAGGACACCCATGTCAATAAATGTTCCACAGGACCTGCCTTTTGAGTGCGCGGTGAACTCGTGGTTATCTTTCCGCCATATGCTTTAAGCTTATTTACAATCTCGTTCGTGACAAAATTCTGCTCTTCCTGTTCTTTACTTCCCCAGGAGGCCTTTTGTGATGACTTTAACCTTGTTCCAGCCAAAGACATACTTTGATATCCGACATCATTTTTTTGAAGAAGAACCTCTGGACTAGCACCCATCCAATCACCTAAAACAGGGTGTTTAAAAGCGAACACAGTACAGTCACTAAATCTATCTGAAAGTTCTTTGAAGGTATGCTCAGCACTAGCCTGATCTCCTTCAAAAAAATAATCTCTACTCAGTACTACTTTGTTTAAACTGTGACGCTGTATGGCGTCAATAGCCTTACGTACTTTTTCTTGATACGACGCTGCGTTTGTTTTAAAAGAAGATTGAAATTTCTCAAGGCCGAATCCCGTCCAAAAAGTTGATTGTGAAATGTTTTCAGGTTGATTAAAAGCGAATACTTGTCCCTTAAAACCTCTAAGTAGCACAGTGGATTGCTCCGTGTCACACGCGGTCAATCTTGTTACAGAAATCTCTTCTCCAGGCAATCGCACGATAAGATCTAGCATTATTTGCGCTGCTTAATAAAATTGAGCAATTTCACCATGGATATTAATTCCTTTTGTTCGTTTTCAACTCGTATGTGAAATAAATGCGAACTTTTACCCTGGTGTATACAAGTTGCAGTAGCAGTTAGTTGACCAGTTCTAGCGCTTTTCAAATGATTAGCAGATATCTCCGCACCAACCGCAAGTTCCGTATCAGGGTTGATCAACATTAAAGAAGCAGCGGAACCTACACTCTCTGCGAGCGCAACAGTTGCCCCACCATGAAGGATTTGCATAGGCTGGTATACCCTACTATTGACAGGCATTGTAGCCACCAAGGTTCCGGTAACAGGATCTGCATCTACATAGACAATTCCAAGCGTTTCCATGAGGGTATTAGAGCAGGCTTTATTGAAGCGAGCTAGTATTTCTTCCTTTGTCAAGACTGTTTTCATTGGGAGCAAAAGTAATATCTAAAGCTAGTGTTATAAAATCAGCACGAAAAAAAGCTAAAATGCTCGTGTAGCTATTAAATTTGCGCTTCTGATATAACCGAAAAACTGGTAAAATGATCACGGTAACGTTTCCCGACGGCAATCAAAAAAGTTATGACAAAGGCATAACGGCCATGGATGTTGCAAAAAGCATCTCTAATGGTTTAGCTAGAAATATACTTTCTGGTAGTTATGATGGTCAAACTATTGAATTAAATGACCCTATAACCTCAGATGGTCTGTTGAAGTTTTTCACCTGGTCTGATACCCAGGGGAAAGAAGCCTTTTGGCATAGTTCAGCTCACCTTTTGGCTCAGGCCATCATTCATTTTTACCCTAATGCACAACTAACGATAGGTCCTGCCATAGAAAAAGGATTCTATTATGATGTGGATTTTGGAGGCGATATGATTTCTGAAAAAGATTTTGAAGGCATTGAGAAAAAAATGCTCGAATTCGCCAGGTTAAAATCTGAATTCAAGCTTCGCGCCGTAACAAAAGAAGAAGCGCTAAAAGTATACAAAGACAATCCTTACAAAACAGAATTAATTTCAAATCTGGAAGATGGGACTATTACTTTTTGCGACCATGCGGATTTTACCGATCTCTGTCGAGGTGGACATATACCACATACAGGATATATAAAGGCAGTAAAAATCATGAATGTTGCTGGTGCATACTGGCGCGGTAATGAAAACAATCCGCAACTAACTCGCATTTATGGGGTATCCTTTCAAAAACAAGGAGAACTAAAAGACTATTTAGAACTACTCGAGGAAGCTAAAAAGCGTGACCACAGAAAATTAGGAAAAGAGCTGGAATTATTTACTTTCAGTAAACGTGTTGGACAAGGATTGCCGATGTGGCTGCCTAAAGGTGCCGCACTACGCGAACGTCTTGAGGATTTCTTAAAAAAAGCACAGAAGAAAGCTGGATATAGTTCCGTAATCACGCCACATATAGGTAATAAGGAACTTTATGTTTGTTCAGGTCACTACGAAAAATATGGTAAGGATAGCTTCCAACCTATAGGTACTCCAGAAGATGGAGAAGAGTATTTATTAAAACCTATGAATTGCCCTCACCATTGTGAATTATACAAAGCAATTCCAAAATCATATAAAGACCTTCCCGTTCGATTTGCTGAATTTGGTACGGTATACCGTTATGAACAAAGTGGAGAGCTTCACGGACTAACACGAGTAAGGGGTTTTACGCAAGATGACGCACACATATTTTGTACTCCGGATCAATTAAAATCTGAGTTTAAAAGTGTCATTGACTTAGTACTTTACATCTTTAAGACATTAGATTTCACGGATTATGTGGCACAAGTCAGCTTGAGAGATCCAAATAAACCTGAGAAATATATTGGCTCCGATGAGAATTGGGAAAAGGCAGAGAGTGCTATTATAGAGGCCGCAGCTGAGAAAGAACTCAATACCATTGTAGAATATGGTGAAGCCGCTTTCTATGGACCAAAACTTGACTTCATGGTCAAAGATGCCCTGGGAAGAAACTGGCAGTTAGGGACAATTCAGGTAGATTACAATTTACCTGAACGTTTTGAATTGGAGTACAAAGGCAGCGATAACGAGACCCATAGACCGGTCATGATTCACCGTGCACCTTTCGGATCTATGGAAAGATTTGTCGCCGTATTGTTAGAACATTGTGGTGGTAATTTCCCTTTATGGCTAACACCTGAACAAGTGAAAATTCTTCCTGTTAGTGATAAATACAACGAGTACGCTCAAGAGATAGCTCAATTCCTAGAAATTTCCGATATTCGCGCCCTCGTAGATGATCGTAACGAAAAGATAGGAAGAAAGATACGTGACGCCGAAGTCACTAAAATACCCTTCATGCTTATTGTTGGTGAGAAAGAAGCTACAAGCGGTGAATTAAGTGTTAGACGCCATGGACAAGGTGATCTAGGTACCATGACAAGACAAGAATTTGTACAAAGTATAGAGAAAGAGATTTCTCAATTGATTAATTAACAGACGTTTAACTAAAACTACGAACCCTGAGAAGAGGTAAAAGAAAGCAGCCAAAAGAGAAATTGGCAGCAAACCACAGAATAAATGATCGCATTCGCGTTGCATCAGTCCGATTAGTCGGAGATAACGTTGAACCTGCCGTTTATGAAACCCGTGATGCCAAAAAAATGGCAGAAGATCTAGACTTGGATTTGGTTGAAATTTCACCAAACGCAGATCCGCCGGTGTGTAAAATCATTGATTATAGCAAATTCATGTATGACCAGCGTAAGAAGCAGAAGGAGCTCGCTTCCAAAGCTGTAAAAGTGGTTATCAAGGAAGTGCGTTTTGGTCCTAATACGTCTGATCATGATTATGATTTCAAAAAGAAGCATGCTATTGAGTTCCTGCAGGCCGGGAATAAAGTAAAAGCGTTTGTATTCTTTAGAGGTCGTGCAATTGTATTTAAAGAAAAGGGAGAGATCCTGCTACTTCGTCTAGCCCAAGATTTAGAGGCTTTTGGTAAAGTAGAACATATGCCGTCTATGGATGGTAAAAAAATGAGCATCACACTTGCTCCAAAAAAATAGAAGTCACTCCATTAATAATAAAGTTGAATCATGCCAAAGATGAAAACAAAATCCAGTGCTAAGAAGCGTTTCAAGCTGACTGGCTCTGGTAAGATTAAAAGAAAGCACGCTTTTAAGTCGCACATTTTGACTAAAAAAGCAACAGATCAGAAACGTCGTTTGACAAAATCTGGTTTGGTCAGCGATGCTGATGCTCCAAACATCAAAAAGCAATTGGGACTGAAATAAATTCCCCTGAGTTAATTAATAACCCTGTGCTCGGTAACCAAACCATCTTGAGATAGTAGATGTACCGCTCACAAAAAATTAAAAATTATGCCACGTTCAGTAAATGCTGTTGCTTCTAGAGAGCGCAGAAAAAAATTAATGAAGCACGCCAAAGGATACTTTGGCCGCAGAAAGAATGTTTGGTCAGTTGCAAAGAATGCTGTTGAGAAAGGTCTTCAGTATGCTTACCGCGATCGTAAGAACAAAAAACGTACGTTTCGTGCACTTTGGATTCAGCGTATCAATGCTGGAGCCCGTTTACACGGTATGTCTTATTCTCAGTTTATAGGTAAGGCTAAAAATGCGAACATTGAATTGAACCGTAAGGTATTGGCAGATTTGGCCATGAACCACCCGGAAGCGTTCAAAGCGATCGTTGATAAGGTGAAGTAATAATCTTTTGGAGTACTTAGAAAACGCCTCGTTCCCTTTGGGATCGGGGCGTTTTACTTTTGAATCAACCTGTGACCGTCAAAGTTGTAAATAATGATACTACCGCTAGGAGTGTCCATCACATCAATGACCTCAGCGTCTAATTGTGGTAAATCATGTGCAAAAAGCCACTTAATTTGGCCTTCTATAATCCAAGGTCCCGGTATATCTAATTCTACAGGAACAACATTCACATAATCGAACAACGCTGCTATGTCATGGTTGATTGGATTAGATATAATAACATTTGGTGCGCCTTTCTGAACCAACTTACCGCCTTGTATAACCCATAACGTATCCGCCACAAGTAACGCGTCCGCAGGATCATGCAAAACCAATAGCGCTGAAAATTGATCGCGCTTTACCATAGCCTTTAGGTCTAAGAGAATGGAAGACTTAGTTCTTAAATCTAGCTGGGCCAGACTCTCATCCATCAATAATACAGGTGGATTACCCGCCATAGCCTTTGCAATACTTACCCTTTGACGTTGACCTCCGCTCAAAGTTCTTACTTTTTGTTTCGAAAATGCCGATAAGTGCATGGCTTCTTTCAACGATTCAATACGAAGGGCTCTCTTGCGGTCATCAAGTCTTAAGATATTGTAAGCTATATTTTCCTCTAATGTCAACATGGACTGAAGATCGTCGAGTTGAGGCACCCAGCCTGCTCGGGTTTCATCTAAAACCAATCTTCGTTTTTTGGTCTCAACTAATTCCCCAGAAATATACACCTCTCCTTTTGACGGCTCTATCTCGCCTCTTAAGAGACTCATGAGTGTACTTTTTCCAGCTCCTGAAGGTCCTACCAAAACAACGATTTCTCCTGGTTGAATTTCGGCATTTCCAAAATCAAACAACAAATCTTCATAGGCAAAGCCCAAATCTTTAAATTTTACTAGCGGCTGATTCATACGCATTGACAAAAAAAAACCGCCCCAATTTTGGGACGGTTTAATATAATCTTAAAAAGTCTATAAGTGTATTACCTCACCATACGCTGCTGCCGTTGCCTCCATAAAGGCTTCGCTTAGGGTTGGGTGTGGATGTACTGTTTTTAATATTTCATATCCTGTGGTTTCTAATTTACGAGCGATTACCGCTTCTGCTATCATCTCCGTAACGTTAGAACCTATCATATGTGTACCCAGTAACTCTCCATACTTGGCATCAAAAATCACTTTAACAAATCCATCTTTGTGGCCTGATGCTGAAGCTTTACCAGAAGCTGAGAAGGGGAATTTACCGATTTTAAGCTCATATCCAGCTTCCTTAGCAGCTTTCTCAGTCATTCCTACTGAAGCTATCTCAGGAAAAGAATACGTACATCCCGGGATGTTACCGTAGTCCAATGGCTCTACGTTATGACCTGCGATTTTCTCTATACACAGTATTCCTTCCGCAGAAGCTACATGAGCAAGAGCTGGTCCTTTAACAATATCACCAATGGCATAGTATCCCGGAACGTTAGTCTGATAAAAATCATTTACCAAAAGTCGTCCCTTATCCGTAGCTATACCTACGTCTTCAAGACCTATACCTTCAATGTTGGGTGTTATACCCACGGCAGAGAGTACAACATCAGCTTCCAGAATCTCTTCGCCCTTTTTAGTCTTTACGTAGACCTTACAACCATCACCCGAAGTATCTACAGAAGTAACCTCCGCATTGGTCATGATTTTAACTCCCGATTTTTTGAAGGAACGCTCGAGTTGCTTGCTGACTTCTTCATCTTCCAATGGAACTATATTTGGTAGGTATTCTACCACGGTAACATCTGTTCCCATGCTATTGTAGAAATAGGCAAACTCAATTCCGATAGCTCCTGAACCAACTACAACCAATTTCTTCGGTTGAGTCTCCAGTGTCATTGCCTTACGGTACCCAATGATCTTCTTTCCGTCTTGTGGAAGGCTAGGTAGCTCCCTTGAACGCGCGCCAGTAGCAATTATGATATTTTTTGCACTGTAAACAGTTTCCTTTCCACTTTCACTAGTAACAGACACTTTTTTACCAGGCTGCACCTTTCCAAAACCGTTTATAACCGTGATTTTATTTTTCTTCATCAAGAACTGAACACCGCCGCTCATGCCATTGGCAACTTGACGGGATCTATTGACTACTGCATTAAAATCTTTGTCGTATTCACTGATTTTTATACCAAAATCCTCAGCATGCTTTACGTATTCGAATACTTGAGCACTTTTTAGTAACGCTTTAGTTGGAATACAACCCCAATTTAAGCAAACGCCACCAAGGCTTTCTTTCTCTACAATGGCTGTTTTTAAGCCTAGTTGGGATGCTCTTATTGCGGTTACATAACCACCTGGTCCGGAACCAACTACAATTACGTCAAAATCCATTTCTGAAGTGTTTAAAAATGAGTGTGCAATTTAATACCTAAACCTAACCCTTCCGCATCGCGATGCAGGATATCTCCACATTCACGTTTTTAGGAAGTGTTTTAACTGCAACAGTCTCTCTTGCAGGGTATGGCGCCATAAAATATTGTGCATATATCGCGTTAACTCTAGGATAATGATCCATACTACTCAAGAAAATAGTTGTTTTGACCACACTATTAAAATCTGAACCGGCAGCAAGCAATACTGCTTGCAAATTTCGAAGGACCCGATCAGTTTCATAGTCAATGTCAGTTCCTTGGTCTAATTCTCCAGAATGCGGATCGACAGCTATTTGACCAGATGTAAAAATCATATCTCCAACACTAACACCCGCGCTATAAGGCCCTATTGCTGGTGCCAAGCCCTTTCCTTCTATTGCTTTCTTTTCCATGACTTTTTTAATGTTCTAAGGTCAATTTAACCCATATTTGCTGTAATGAAGGTACTTCTAATAGATAATTACGACAGTTTTACATACAACTTGGTTCATTACTTGGAGGAACTCGACTGTGAGGTTACTGTTTTTCGCAACGACTCCATCGCTCTAGTTGAATTAGACCTTAGTTTGTTTCATGGATTAGTTCTGAGCCCTGGCCCTGGACTTCCTGAGAACAATGGTTTTCTAATGGATATGACATCTAAGGCTCTCGGTAATACCCCCCTTTTAGGGGTTTGTTTAGGAATGCAAGCCTTGGGTATTTTAGCAGGTTCCTCTCTTTACAACAGGAATGGTGTCATGCACGGAAGAACTACAAAGCTTCAAAAAACAGCAAACGACGGTATTATTTTAAACGGTGTAAAGTCGTTGAATGTTGGGTTATACCACAGCTGGGCAGTAAAAAGGGAAGGTTTAGGACCTCCATGGAAGGTTTGTGCAGTCGCATTAGATGATGATGCACCTATGGTCATTGAAAATATTATTGATCACGCTTTTGGTGTTCAATTCCACCCCGAGAGTATCCTAACCGACCAGGGCAAACTCATGATGAAAAATTGGGTAGACTATGTCAGAAATATCAAAGCCCACGAGGAAGCCTGTGTTAATTAGTAATCTACCGCCGTTCTCCTTCTTTGAGCCTTGACTTGACGAAATTTTTGATTCTTCAAGTTGATTCCAATCATGTAAGATCGTGTCGTTCCAAAAGGTACCCATGAGAATTTCATTTCCCAGCAGTGCAGATCGCGAACGGCATTGATGGTTGTAAATCCAACAGATTGTTCCGCAATATCTATTCCTGTTCTGTAGTTTAAACTCCAATTATCCGTTGGTCTGTAAGATCCAGAAATACTCAAAGAGTGAGAAGAAAATTCATTGATAAACATAGGTGATGTTTCTCCCTCCAACCCTGGCTCAACATCTGTAAGAAAACGAAGATCATAATTAAATCTAATGTCCCAATCATTTCTCAGAGGGACTAAGTCTTGATAATTGTAAAAATCTATATCACCATTCGTAAATCCCCCACCGCGCTGGTCATAAGCAACCGCATTTCTTGAATTTTTCTTATTACTCTTGAGCTGTGTACTTGCTGAAAATTGAGACGTGCGATGAACCAGGAGATTTTGACCCATATTAAGGGCTAGAACTGGCGTTCGATCTCCCTCGGCTGTATAGCCATAAGGATCAAACTGCCCCTGATAAGTCAACTTAAGCCTCTTGTTGAATAAGGAACTTGCGGCAGTCAACCTCACTATATTCCAATGATATCCATCCTCAGCTGCCAGATTGTAATTTGTGTTGAAGTTAAAGCGTTCCAGAAGTTTTACTTTACGAACCTCTCCTGTTGTATCACCCCTTACCGCCATTTTAGCTTCAACGGTGTTGTCCAGTGCTAACGTTATAGAACCATTACTCCCTCTGCCTGGCGAGCCATATAAAAAACCTGTATACCTATTGTAATACAATGAATTATCCAAGGTATCGGTGAAGTTTTGATAATAGTCCCAATAGGCTGTTCCAAAATCGGGTCGGTAATTAAACGAAACCCTAGGTGTCATCATATGCCTTATAGCCTTAACCGGACCTTTAGAGAGTGCAAATGTCCCGTAAATCTTGGTATTCATAGAGGCATTTAAACCAAAATCTCGTACTGCAGAAAAACCACTTATCGTGTCTACAACAGTGGCCTTATTTACAACTGAATCAAACGCATAGTCGTATTGCTGGAAATACCAACGTTCGGTAAAATTAGCACTTGGATTAAATGTAAAGTACTTCAACAATTTTGCATTTGTAGATATACTCCCTGAATGTTTTATCCCATATTGTCCATACTCCTTTAGTACGTCAGTGAAATCGTAGCCTGGAACACTGTCTATAAGCGTTCCTATAGTACTTAAGTTTCCTTTCAACCTTCCCTCAGCAACTGAGCTGTAGTTAACCCCTACCTTCTCATACCATTGACCACTACCGTCGTTTGATTTGAATGGGAAAAATCTTGGTACATTAAAGGATGCTTTAGGGAGATTCGTAGTGAAACTTTGGGTACCATTATTCTGGGTGTGATTTCCACTAACTGTTAAATTAGCTCTTCCTAGTTTTTGATTGTAGGTGATGCTAGAGTTCATGGTATTGTTGGTCGTAGACATTGTGCCGTTCAATAAATCTTCAGGATTCGCACTGTTTTTGAAGAAATTTGGGTTTTGCAAATTTACATTCGCGTTGAACTTTCGTGTAGGATGTGCTTTTTGGTCCTGACTGTGTGACCACCTAATGCTAAAATTCTTTGTTAAACTATAACCGCCGAAAGGCTCGTACAATTTCAAACCACGTTTCTGGTACCTATAATTGTAAGCAAAGCTGCCGTTGTATTTATAACGCTTCCTATATTTAGTAGTTGCTTGAACTGCCCATGATCCTCTCAAATATAAATCCCCCCGGAGTTCTAGATTCATGAATTCATTGATCGGAAAGTACCAGCCACCATTCACTATTCCTAACCCTTGAGATGGTGAATTTTGAAAACTAGGCATCAATAATCCAGTGATGTCAGGTTTCTCCAAATTAGTTGGGAAATAGCCGTAAGGGATTACTAATGGAGTGGGAATGCCGAAAAATTCAAAATGAGCTGGCCCTGTAATGATGCGTTCACCAAGCACTACCTTACTCTTTCCTGTTTTTATTTGAAAATGAGGCTCTGCATGTGAACAGGTAGTGAAGCCTGTTCCCGCCATATAAAGCGTGTTAGAATCAACTTTTTTAACCGCATCACCATTGACAAAGTTTTCTCCTTCCTGAGTAAGAACTCCTTGAATTTTAGCCTTTTCAGTTGACCAATTGTACTTTATTTCTGTCAGATAAAATATTTTACCACCATCCTCAAAAACAGGTAGTTGCTCTATTTCTCCTAATGCGTTTTCAAGGCCTTTAGCCACGACTAAATGCTCCTCCCAAAAGATTTTCGCATATCCAGCTTGAAGACGAGTTTCTCCAAAATTTATCACTACGTTGTTGAAGAGTTCCACCGTTCCTTCAGAGACATTTGAACAGATAGAATCTGTTGCAGAATACTCAATAGGTTGCTCCTGTGCGCTAGCTGAAAACAGTGCACAAAATGTGAGCAAAAAAAGAAAGACTTTGAGCCTCCAAGCCACCCGGGTACGTATTTTGCAAGTAAGTTTCAAAGGTATAACGAATGAACGTCCAACTTGGTATGAATAGCCGAAGTTATAAAGGTTTTAAAATTGGAATCATGGCAACGCTTTTTACAGCGCTAGCTGCGTTCAATCCAACGCCGTTTGAGACCGAAAACGAAGAGGTTAACATCATTGTTATTGATGCCGGGCACGGTGGACATGATCCAGGAAATCTAGGCACCGGTCGGTATCTTAAAAAAGAGAAAGATGTTAGTTATGATGTCAGTCTCTTGCTTAAGAAATACATAGAAGATAACCTTCCTGGCACTAAGGTAGTTCTTACAAGAAATGACGACAGGTTTATTGAACTCTACCAAAGGACCGTGATTGCCAATAGAGCAAATGCAGATCTCTTCCTATCTATCCATTGCAACGCTAACGAAAACAAGACTGCCTATGGGACAGAGAGTTTTGTGCTTGGCATGGGTGAAAAAGACCAACGTTTAAACAAAACAGCCCAGTTAGAAAATGCATCTAGACTATTGGAAGACAATTGGGAAAGTAATTACGAAAGCTTTGACGCTTCTAACCCTGCTGCCGTGATTGCGCTACGTGCGTATCAAGATGCTTTCCTTCAGCAAAGCATCAGTATTGCTGATGAAATTCAGCACCAATTCGAGGGCCGAGTCAAACGAAGAAACAGAGGGGTTAAGCAACAGCCTCTGGCCGTACTTAGAGGGTCTACAATGCCCGCTGTTTTGGTGGAGCTTGGATTTTTAACTAATCCTGGAGAGGAAGATTTCTTACAAAGTGAGCGAGGTAAAGAGTTACTCGCAAGTGCTATTTTTAGGGCAATTAAGGCCTACAAACTGAAACGTGAAATACGTGATGCTAGCCTTAAAAGTGAGTCGATGATAAATGACATGCTAGAACCCTTGGAAAGAGATACTGATCGGGCTCAAGAAGTTATATCGTCTCCTATCGTTCCGGAGCAAGAGACGATCAAGCCGGAGGTAGTTGCCCCAAGCGGACTTTACTTTAGTGTTCAGATTGCTGTTTCTAGGAACGACCTTACCTGTGAGCCACAAAATTTCATGGGACTGAACCAAGTATATAAAATCGAGCAATATGGGTTGTTTAAGTATTACTTCGGTACAGTTGCTACCTTTACGCAGGCAGAAGCATTGAAAGATAGTGCTACAAAATATTATCCGGATGCATATATCGTAGCATTCGATAATGACCATAAAATAGACTTAAAGGAGGCGATAAAGCGCGCACCTTAGTGTAAATTAGCTATTAAACCATGACACTTTGAAAACAGAATTTAAAATAGGTCTCTCCTTAGTACTTGGAATTTTTCTATTGTATTGGGGTATTAGTTACCTCAAGGGTGAAGATGTTTTTTCAGCCCAAAGAAGATACTATGTAATTTATGAGAATACTGAAGGTCTCATCACCACTAGACCTGTTACTGTTAATGGATTTCAAATTGGACAGGTAAGTTCTATAGATTTCATCCCTGATGGAAGTGGCCGTCTAATAGTGGGTCTTCATATTTCTCATGATTTTCCCATAACCAAAGGAACAGTCGCTAAGATATATTCCTCCAGTATTATGGGGGAAAAAAGTATATCGCTGCACACAAAGGCAGGAGAATCTCTGTCTTTATCAGGAGATACATTAAATGGAGCCACAGAGAGAGACTTAACTGAAGAGGTTAATATGCAATTGGCACCAATCAAAGCTAGAACTGAACAATTACTAGGTACATTGGATACGGTGATTGGTCTGGCATCAGGATTCTTAGACGAACGTACCTCCGAAAACTTTAAATCAACTTTTGAAAGTATCAATAACACGTTCAAAAGTGTTGAAGAAAGCGCTGCCGAAATGAGTGCGTACCTCTCTGATAACAAAGAAAATTTCGATGTTATTAGCGAAAACTTTAGATCCATCAGTGATGATTTAGCGGCTAATGGAGATAACATCAGTGCTACGATCTCGAACATCGAGGCCATTTCAGATTCGCTCGCCGGTGCAAAGCTCTCAGAGACGATTAACAATTTAGAAAGTATTACCTCCAGATTTAACGGATTGTTAACGGAGTTACAGACAGGTGATGGCTCAGCAGCCAAGCTTATTTCAGACAAGGAAGTTTATAATAATTTAATTCGAGCCACAGAGAACCTCAATAGGCTGTTGCTAGATGTGAAATATAATCCTAATAAATACCTACATGTAAGCGTATTTGGAAGTAGAACCAGGTATACAGAAGCTGAAATTCAGGCGATCGAAAGAGAGATGGATGATGCACAAAACCAATAAATAAATGAATTACATCTCGAATTTCCTATTCCTGATAGCTCTTGTAATCGCCGTTTGGTTTTTTACCAAAAACGCTGGGCAAATTCGTAAGAATATTAATCTAGGTCGTGACTTAGACCGGACTGATCGAAAGAAAGATAGGCTTAATAACATGCTGAGAGTCGCTTTTGGCCAAAGTAAAATGCAAGCTCGTCCTGTTGCTGGAATCCTTCATTTTATCGTTTATGTCAGTTTCTTAATCATTAATATAGAAGTTCTTGAGATTGTTATTGATGGTTTGTTTGGAACCCACCGATTCTTCGCTGAATTTCTAGGCAGTGCATATGAAGGAGTTATATCGTTTTTCGAAATTCTAGCTGTTCTAACCATCATCACAGTAGTTATTTTTTGGTGGAGACGCAATGTTAAAAAGATTGATAGGTTCCATAAACCTGAAATGCAAGGATGGCCATTCAAAGATGCCAATACCATTCTTTATATAGAAGTAATTTTAATGACTGCGCTTCTCAATATGAATGCCGTAGAAGCAAATATGGACGGTGCGCAGCACAGTTTTTTAATAAGTTCTATGATATCACCATTGTGGAGCAGTTTAAGTGAATCTAGCCTACACATTACAGAAAGAGTCTTCTGGTGGGTTCATATTTTAGGAATACTTTCTTTTCTAAACTACCTACCCTTCTCTAAACACTTTCACATTATCCTGGCATTCCCTAATACTTACTTCACCAACCTTGAAGCCAAAGGTAAGTTTGCTAATAATGCCGCCGTTACGAAGGAAGTTGCCATGATGATGGACCCCAACGCCGATCCATTCGCAGCATCTTCACCAGAAAATCAAGTACCCGTGGAACGTTTCGGAGCAAAGGATGCAAACGATCTGAGTTGGGTTAACTTGTTAAATGCCTATACCTGCACAGAATGTGGACGTTGCACCAGTGAATGTCCGGCAAATATGACTGGCAAGCTGCTTAGTCCTCGAAAAATTATGATGGATACGCGAGATCGTATTGACGAGATTGGTAAAAATATTCTCGCTAACGGTGAATTCAAGGACGATGGTAAAAGCCTTCTAGGAGATTTTATTTCTAAAGAAGAACTCTGGGCTTGCACCAGTTGTAATGCCTGTGTACAAGCCTGCCCTATCGATATAGATCCACTGAATATTATAATGCAGCTCCGGAATTTCGCAACGATGGAAGAAAGCAGTGCACCAGCTGAGCTCAATGCAATGATGACTAATGTAGAAAACAACGGAGCACCTTGGCCTTTTTCTCAAATGGACCGTGCTAACTGGATCAACGAATAACTAAATCAATATTTCTCGACTAACTAAAAATGATCTGATGGAAAAGAGCGCTAATGCACACATCGACAACCTATTACGAGAAGCAACAGAAGACGGACAAAGCATAAGCCCGGTTTTACCAACCGATATCAAAAATTACTTAATTGATATAGATGGGACCATCTGTGATGATATTCCCAACGAGGAGCCAGAGAGGATGGCCACAGCAGCTCTATATCCTGATGCCCTAGACACTCTAAACAAGTGGTTCAAAGAAGGACATGTCATCACCTTTTTCACCTCTCGTACCGAGGAACATAGAGTGGTGACCGAAGTATGGTTAAAAGAAAATGGCTTCAAATGGCACGGATTGTTGATGGGGAAACCTCGTGGTGGAAATTACCATTGGGTGGACAACCATATAGTAAGAGCAACGCGCTACACTGGAAAATTTACGGATTTAGTGGATAAGGAAACTACCATTCAAGTCTTTCAATAACGAGTCAACACGAACAGAGAAAAAACCTATAGCATGACCAATTTTATCGTACCTACCCTAGCTCAAATGAACGCAGAAGGAAAATCTCCGGAAGTGTTATTTTGGGTAGGATGTGCAGGAAGTTTCGACGACCGGGCTAAAAAAATCACCAAAGCCATGGCAAAAATACTGAACCACACAGGCGTTAGTTTTGCTGTGCTAGGAACGGAAGAAGGTTGTACAGGTGATCCCGCTAAACGCGCAGGAAATGAATTTCTATTCCAAATGCAAGCGATGATGAATATTCAAGTGCTGAACGCATATGAAGTCAAACATATTGTGACTACCTGCCCACACTGTTTCAACACCCTCAAGAATGAGTATCCAGAATTAGGTGGAAATTATAAGGTGGAGCACCACAGTCAATTCCTAAATAGTCTTATGAAAGATGGCCGCTTAAAAATTGAAGGTGGACAGTTTAGAGGTAAGAAAATCACCTTTCACGACCCTTGTTATCTAGGTCGTGCTAATGGAGAATATGAGGCACCACGAGAGCTATTGGCTAAGCTAGATGTTGAACTCAAAGAAATGCGAAGGTGTAAGCAAAATGGACTTTGCTGCGGAGCGGGTGGCGCTCAAATGTTCAAAGATGCGGAGCCCGGCACAGCAGAAATAAATCATATACGTGCGGATGAAGCACTTGCAACAGGTACAGAGATTGTGGTCTCTGGATGTCCATTTTGTAATACTATGCTTACTGACGGAGTCAAGAACAGAGAAAAAGAAGATACTGTGCAAGTCCTAGATTTAGCAGAGATGATTGCCTTAGCTGAAGACTTGTAATATGGGAATGGACAACATGAATCCGGAATCACGTATGTGGTTTTATGGCTTGAAGAAGCCAATGAATCTGGCTCAAAAATCAGAATTGTCTGCTATTATGGACGAGTTTATAAGTAGCTGGAAAGCGCATGGATCTCAACTCGCAGCAGCCTTTAGAATAGATTTTGATCAGTTCCTGATTATTGCCGTGGATGAAAGTCAACAGCAAACTACTGGATGTAGTATTGACAAAAGTGTGCACCTGCTACAGGCTTTTGGCAAGAAACACGAACTTGATTTTTTTAATCGGATGCTCGTCTTTGTCCAATCACATGAAGGATTTATATCGTTCAGCCCAAGCGAATTAAAAGTAGAAATCGCAAATAAAAATCTCCATGGATCCTCTATTGTGCTAAACACACAAGCCAGTACTCTTGGATCCAGTGGTGATGGTACCATGAAGCTAAAAGACAGTTGGGCTGCGAAATATTTGTAGTCTAGGAAGGGAAATGCTTTCTGCTTTATTTAAAATACAGCACTAGCAATTTCCTGAATGTTGGTACTCTTGCCCATACTATAATAGTGTAATACGGGAACTCCAGCACGCTGAAGCTCTTTACTCTGCTCAATACACCAATCTATTCCTAATTTTCGAACGACATCGTTGTCCTTACATTTAAGTACCTCAATAGCCAATGCATCTGGTATATCTACGTGAAAAATTTGAGGTAACAAACTCAACTGACGTTTGGTTACCAGGGGTTTTAAACCCGGAATAATAGGCACGGTAATACCTGCATCTCGGCACTTTGTAACAAACTCAAAATACTTTTTATTATCGAAAAAGAGTTGTGTTACAATATAATCTGCACCAGCATCCACCTTGGATTTTAAATGATTGATGTCTATGTTCAGTGATGGAGCCTCAAAATGCTTTTCAGGATAGCCTGCCACCCCTATACAAAAGTCAGTAGCGGTACTATTTTGCAACTCTTCATCCAAATATCGTCCTTGATTCAAATCATTAATTTGTCGAACCAGGTCAATTGAAAATGCATTCCCCTCTGGTTTGGGTGTGAAATAGCTCTCACCTCTCGCTTGATCACCTCGAAGCGCAACAACATTCTCTATCCCCAAGAAATTCAGGTCTATCAGTACGTTCTCTGTATCCTCCCGAGTAAAACCTCCACACAACACATGAGGAACGGCCTCAGTCTCATATCGATGCATTATGGCTGCGCAAATACCAACAGTTCCAGGTCTTTTACGGACCACTTTCTCTTGAAGTAAGCCACTGGGTAATCGCTTGTAGACAGTTTCCTCACGGTGATAAGTAACATCTATAAATGGAGGTTTAAATTCCATTAAAGGATCAATATGGTCAAAAATATCCTGTGCCTTCTGCCCTTTTAGTGGGGGTAGGATTTCAAATGTGAATTGACATTCTTTTGAATTGGCAAGTATTTCGGTGATTTTCATTTCTAATAATTAAGATTAGGTGACAGCCATTTTTCGGCTTTTTCCTTGGTTACTTTCCTCATTGCTGCATAGGCATCTACCTGATCCTTTGCTAGTTTGCCTATGGCAAAATATTTAGACTTAGGATGTGAAAAATAGTAGCCGCTTACACTAGATGCAGGGTACATCGCTAAACTTTCTGTAAGTGTGATGCCTATTTTTTCAACATCAAGTAATTCAAAAATCGTGGACTTGTCTAAATGATCTGGACAGGCAGGATAACCCGGAGCAGGACGTATACCTCTGTATTTTTCAGCGATCAATTCATCATTCGTTAATTGTTCCTCTGGAGCATATCCCCAATACTCTCTTCGTATGCGCAAATGCATATATTCCGCAAGTGCCTCAGCTAGTCTGTCTGCTAGCGCTTTTAACATTAGCGCATTATAGTCGTCAAGATTCTTTTCGAAATTCTTCAATGGTCCTTCTATGTCCAGACCAGCAGTAACGGCAAAACAGCCCACATAATCTTGAATAGTCCCAACCGGTGCTATAAAATCAGATAACGATTGGAATTTTGATTTCTCTCCAGTCTGGCGCAATGTATAGAAACTACCTAACGATCCATTATCCCCCAATTTAATCTCTTCACCTGCACTATTTGCAGGAAAAATACCATAGGCGGCCTTTAGCGTTAACCACTTACCTTTTTGAATATCTCGTAACATCTTCAGGGCGTCCTTGTGTAATATTTGAGCTTGTTCACCCACGAGCTCATCTTTAAGAATTCTTGGATACTTGCCGAAAAGTTGCCAAGTCTGAAAAAAAGGTGTCCAATCTATGAAGGGAACCACATCCCTGATGGAGATGTCATGAACATGACGCACTCCTAGAAATTTTGGAGTGGAAACGGACATCGCATTAAATTCAAGCTTAGGTTTATTAGCCTGTGCAAAGTCAAATGGAACTAACGCTTTTCTTTCACGATGTTTGGCATATCCTTCACGAACTAAAGCTAATGACTCCTTCTCTAGTTGAACGAAATCTTTTCCATACTCACCTAGTAATTTAGAGCTTACTCCAACCGCTCTACTAGCATCATTGACGTGCATTACAGCACCTGAGTACTCTGGGTCAATTTTAACTGCCGTATGCGCTCGTGAAGTGGTTGCACCACCAATGAGCAGGGGTATTTTTAGGTGCATTCGCTCCATTTCCTTTGCAATGTGGATCATCTCATCTAATGATGGCGTGATCAGTCCTGAAAGACCTATAAGGTCAACGTTGTGGTCAATGGCTGCTTGAATGATTTTTTCTGGCGGAACCATTACACCTAAGTCAATGATTTCAAAATTATTACAGGCCAAAACAACTCCAACAATATTCTTTCCAATGTCGTGTACATCACCCTTTACAGTAGCCATCAGAATCTTGCCTGCACTTGAACTAACCCCATCTTCTTTTTCAGCTTCTAAATAGGGCATTAAAAAGGCTACTGCTTTTTTCATGACTCGAGCACTTTTTACGACCTGTGGTAAGAACATTTTACCAGCTCCAAATAGATCGCCAACGACATTCATGCCATCCATCAAGGGACCCTCAATAACGTGCAATGTCTTATCGAACAGCTGGCGAGCCTCTTCCACATCTTCATCAATAAAATCTGTTATTCCCTTGATTAGTGCGTATTCAAGACGATCAGCAACGGGTACATTACGCCATTCCAACACTTTTGTGTCATCCTTAATGGTGCCATCCACAGTTTGAGCAAACTCTAATAGGCGCTCTGTAGCATCGTCTCTTCTGTCGAGTAGTACATCTTCAATACGAACCATAAGGTCTTTGTCGACATGCTCATATACCTCTAACATACTTGGATTTACAATACCCATATCCATACCATGCTGGATGGCATGGTATAAGAAGGAGGAATGCATGGCCTCGCGAACAGCATTATTTCCCCTAAAGCTAAAACTAACGTTAGAAACGCCGCCACTAACCTTAGCATATGGAAGGTTGTTTTTAATCCACTGAGTAGCTAAAAAGAAATCTAATGCATTTTTGCGATGCTCTTCCATCCCTGTGGCCACAGGGAATATATTAGGGTCAAAAATAATATCCTCCGCAGGAAATTCAACCACCTTTGTAAGTATGCGGTAAGAGCGTTCACAAATTTCAATACGTCTTTGGTAATTATCAGCTTGACCATTCTCATCAAATGCCATCACCACGACAGCAGCCCCAAAGCGCTTAATAGTTTTGGCCTGACTGATGAATTCCTCCTCTCCTGACTTGAGCGAAATAGAATTGACTACACTCTTTCCCTGAACACACTTTAAACCAGCTACTATAATTTCCCATTTAGAGGAATCAATCATGATTGGAATTCGAGATATATCTGGCTCTGCAGCAACAAGATTCAGAAATGTTGTCATGGCTTCAGCACCATCAATCATCCCTTCATCCATATTAATGTCTAAAATCTGTGCACCACCTTCCACTTGGTCTCTTGCGACACTTAACGCCTCATCGAATAGCCTTTCTTTAATTAATCTTAAAAACTTGCGCGATCCTGTCACATTAGTCCGTTCACCAATATTTACAAAATTAGTATCGGAGGTAATTACAAGTGGCTCCAAACCTGATAGCCGCATAGGCTTTAAAGAAAGTTTATCCGACATAATTTCTTGGATTATACTGTTTTGCCAATTCTGCTATAGCCCTTATATGAGCTGGAGATGTGCCGCAACAACCACCAATAACATTGATAAGGTTCAACTCTAAGTAATCTCTTATTTGTGCTGCCATCTGCTCCGGCGTCTCGTCATACTCACCAAAGGCGTTTGGCAATCCCGCATTTGGATGCGCACTTATCGCGAAGGGTGCTTTCGCACCTAACGTCTGTAGATAAGGCATCAGCTGTTTTGCCCCTAATGCACAATTCAAACCAATACTTAGAAGAGGTGCATGGCTGACTGAAATTAAAAAAGCCTCAGTAGTTTGTCCGCTTAACGTTCTGCCCGATGCATCAGTTATCGTACCACTCAACATGATAGCAACTTCTTTACCTGAAGCTTCAATAGCGTCTTGCGCAGCAAATAAAGCTGCTTTAGCATTAAGTGTATCAAAAACAGTCTCGATCAATAGGGCATCTATTCCAGCAGAAATTAAGGCATTACATTGTTCTAGATAATTATCTTTCAAGTCATCGAAGGATACCGCTCTGAATCCTGGATTATTAACATCAGGACTTAAGGAAGCCGTTTTATTTGTGGGACCAACGGAACCAGCAATGTACTTGTGGCCCTTACCACCCTGTTTATGGTATCTGTCTATGGCTTTTCGAGCACAAGTGACTGCCGCTGTATTTAATTCCTCAACTAAACTACTCATGTGATAATCCTCCATGGATATCGCATTGGAATTGAAAGTATTTGTCTCTATAATATCAGCACCGGCCATTAAATAGGCAAAATGAATATCTTCTATTGCTTGTGGCTGGGTGAGTACCAACAAATCATTATTACCCTTTAACGGATGAGGGTAGTTAGAAAAACGATCGCCACGATATTGATTCTCCTCAAACTTGTAGTCTTGGATCATAGTGCCCATGGCACCATCGAGAATAAGGATTTTTTTAGTAATTGCTTCTTTTATGCTCATTGCCTAGTTTGTTAGGTACGGCTATAAAGAAAGCTTAGGATGCGAAAGTGCAACGTATCAGTCCTCTTATCAGAGGTGGGTTGTGGCACCCGGCATTTCCGGGTTGCCAAGACGTCAGTGGGCCCATTCCCTCAGTCTTTCTTGATAGCAAGCCAATATTAAGACAGATTTTTGTAATAATCCACATGTGAGGGACAAAAAATGAATTTCTTTTCTACTTTTGACCTGTGGAAGGATTTGACTGCTTGCAACCACTTAAAAAAAATGCTAAACTCAGACCAGCATCTCTTAAGTGTCAAGCAGCATCTTCCCGGTTTAAATAAATTGAACCCTAATAAACAGACCCGAGATGTCCTATTTCTTTACTTCTGAAAGTGTTTCAGAAGGACACCCAGACAAAGTAGCTGATCAAATTTCAGATGCTATCATAGATAACTTTTTAGCTTTCGATCCTAACTCAAAAGTGGCATGTGAAACTCTTGTTACTACAGGACAGGTCATACTCGCCGGTGAGGTGAAATCTACTGCCTACCTTGATGTGCAACGCATTACTAGGGAAGTTATTCAGCGCATAGGCTACACAAAAAGCGAGTATATGTTTGATGCTAATTCTTGTGGCATCTTAAGTGCAATTCATGAGCAGAGTGATGACATCAACAGAGGTGTTGATCGCGGAAATCCAGAAGACCAAGGTGCTGGTGATCAGGGGATGATGTTCGGTTACGCTTCAAATGAGACGGACAACTATATGCCTTTAGCGCTTGATTTAAGCCATAGAATCCTACAGGTTCTTGCTGAGGTGAGACGCGAAGAAAAGGACATTCCTTACCTGCGTCCAGATGCAAAAAGCCAAGTAACTATTCAATATAGCGATCGTAACATACCGGAGCGGATCGAAGCTATTGTCGTCAGTACACAGCATGACGATTTCAACAGCAATGACGAAATAATGCTCCTTAAAATCAAAGAGGACATAATCAACATTGTCATTCCTCGTGTGATGGCCCAATTGCCACTGGCAACGCAGGCACTGTTTGGCCCAGATATCAAGTACCATATCAATCCTACAGGAAAGTTTGTAATCGGCGGGCCACATGGAGACACCGGACTAACGGGGCGTAAGATCATTGTAGACACTTATGGTGGTAAAGGTGCGCACGGTGGTGGTGCTTTTTCAGGAAAGGATCCTTCGAAAGTAGACCGCTCAGCTGCTTACGCGACCAGACATGTTGCTAAAAATCTTGTAGCAGCTGGTGTCTGCGACCAAGTATTAGTTCAAGTTTCTTATGCCATAGGTGTGGTTGAACCTATGGGGATATTTATTGATACCTACGGTACTTCTAAAGTAGATTTCAATGATGGACAAATTGCTGAACTCATCAAGGAAATTTATGATTTCCGCCCAGGGTTAATTGAAAAAAATCTTAAGCTTCGTCAACCGATGTACAGTGAAACTGCTGCCTACGGACATATGGGCCGTATCAATGAAACGGTGAAGAAGTCATTCACGTCCGCGGATGGGAAGACTGAAATCGATCTTGACGTAGAGCTATTTACTTGGGAGAAATTAGAGTTTGTAGACGCGTTTAAAATTGCGTTTAACTGTTAATCATCTTGGCGTTATTAAAAAGTCCCTGGCGCTGTTGCGCTAGGAACTTTTTTTTAGTGATTATTCTTTATTCAAAACTTGAAATGTATTTTTGCAGCAAACTCACGTGGGAATGATTGAAACAGATCTACTAATTATCGGGGCCGGTCCAACTGGTTTATTTACTGTATTTGAAGCTGGATTGTTGAAGATGAAATGCCACTTGATTGACTCCTTGGCTCAACCGGGAGGTCAGCTGACGGAAATCTATCCTAAAAAGCCTATTTATGACATTCCGGGTTATCCTATTATAATGGCGGGAGAATTGGTAGATAAACTCATGGAGCAAATCGCTCCTTTTAACCCTGGATTTACGCTAGGTGAAAGCGCGATGACCATTGAAAAAACTGATAAAAACACCTTCATTGTCACCACCGACAGGGGAACCAAGCACCATGCTCCTTCTGTAGCGATAGCTGGTGGATTAGGGGTTTTTACCCCCCGTAAACCACCCATAGAGGGACTTACAGCGTTTGAAAAAAAAGGGGTCGAATACATCATTAAAGACCCCGAAGTATACCGCAACAAGCGTGTAGTGATTTCTGGTGGCGGCGACAGTGCACTGGATTGGGCAATTTTTCTTTCTGAGGTTGCCAGCGAGGTGACATTAATTCACAGGCGCACCTCTTTTAGAGGACATTTAGATAGTGTTGATAAAGTAATGGCCCTTGCTAAAAAAGGCAAGCTTCAACTGATTACAAATGCAGAAGTAAAAGATGTTCAAGGAACTGAGAAGCTTGAAGGAATCTCTGTATTCACCAAAGAGCATGGACAGCAAGAGTTAGAATGTGACTACTGGCTGCCACTTTTCGGACTAACCCCTACCCTAGGAGCTATGGGAAGTTGGGGATTAAACATAGAAAAAAATGCCATTGTAGTGGACAATGCTACAGATTATCGAACGAATATCGAAGGTGTTTACGCCATAGGTGATGTCAATACCTATCCTGGAAAATTGAAGCTCATTCTTTGTGGTTTTCATGAAGCGACCATCATGGTACAAAGTGCTTTTAAACGCGCCTATCCTGATAAAAAATTATCATTTAAATACACCACTGTAATGGGCGGTGTTGGATATTTGGATTAATATGAGCATAGACATTCAAATAACTGTTGTTGACAGAGTTGGAGAAACTCATCTATTGGTCGCCCCAACTGACATGAATATGAATCTCATGGAAGTATGTAAATCTTACGACCTGCCTGTGAAGGGTACCTGTGGCGGCATGGCCATGTGCGCTTCATGTCATTGTTATATTGACTCTATCCATGTGCTTAAAGAAGCATCCGAAGATGAAGAAGACATGTTAGATCAAGCCTTTTTTGTTGAGGATAACTCCAGGTTAGGTTGTCAGATATATATGACGCCCGCATTGAATGGGTTACGCGTCACATTGGCACTAGAGAGCGAATAACCATCTTAAATTTTGACAAGGTATATTCTGCGTAGGTAACTTATATTAGCACCACACAGAAATTCATGCCATGAATAAAATTCTCACCGCCTTACTATCTATTGCATTTTCTTTTGCAGCATTAGCGCAACAAAGTATTGACTTAGGTGCCTTATGGCAACGCTATGAGTTCTATGCTGGAGGCATCAGTGGTCTTAGAAGCATGAACGATGGCGCTCATTATACGGCTTTAGGTAAAAACACGATAGATAAATTCAGTTATGAAACTGGCGAATTAGTTACCACATTATTTGATGCCAACTCCTCAGAAGAACTTGATGCATTTAGCGGCTATTCACTCAGTGATAACGAGTTAACCGCACTACTAGAAACAGAGACCGAGTCCATTTATCGTCGGAGTACCAAATCTGAGGTTTGGGTGGCGGACCTAATTTCGGGGGCTGTCAAGAAATTACGGCAGGAGAAAGTCCGGTATGCAACGTTTTCTCCAAACGGAAAATCCATCGCTTATGTCCTAAACAACAACCTTTTTGTCTACAATAAAGCTCAAGAACAACATATTCAAATAACATCAGACGGAAAATTTAATTCCATCATTAATGGTGGAACCGACTGGGTTTACGAAGAAGAATTCGCATTAGTAGATGCTTTTTGGTGGTCGCCTGACTCTAAATATATTGGGTTTTTCAGATTTGATGAAACAAACGTGAGAAGCTTTAATATGGATATCTATGGCTCTGAACTGTATCCCAATCCGAACACATTTAAATACCCTAAAGCAGGGGAAGACAATAGTATTGTTACAGCATATATCTGGAATAGCAGCAATGGCTCGGTAAACCAAGTACTAGAGAATGTTAATTATGAATATTTGCCTCGTGCGACATGGTCAGACGAACGTACTTGGGTAGTTTCTACAATGAATAGACTGCAAAATGCACTTACGCTCTATTCCGTTGACGCACCTAGTTTAATTGCGGCAAAACTCTACCATGAAACAGACGACAAATATTTAGAGATCAATGATGAGCTGGCCTTTCTTTCAGATGGCAGTTTTATTATGCTCAGCGATCGAGACGGTTGGAATCACTTGTATCATATTAACGAGGAAGGTGAGGTGAAACGTCAAATTACCAGAGGCGAATTCAACGTGACACGTTTCTATGGTATAGACGCCAAGAATAGACTTTTCTATCAAAGTTCAGAAGCTCATGTAACGGAACGTAATATTTATAGTGTTGGGCTTAATGGAAGAGCGAAGAAAAACATCTCCACAGAAAAAGGTACGCATGATGGAACCTTCACTAAGGATTATAGCTTGTTCATCGATACCTACAGCGCTGAGGGGAAACCTACTATTGTAACGCTGAAAAACTCAAATGGTGAGATAGTGCGTACGCTTAAAACAAATGAGCGTGCGGAAAAAGCATTGGCTAAATTCACTTTTACACCTAAAGAATTTATTACGGTATCCACCCCTACCGGTGGCGATTTAAATGCCTGGATGATAAAACCTGTAGACTTTGATGAAAACAAGAAATATCCAATGTTCATGTTTGTCTACGGGGGTCCAGGAAGGCAAACTGTAGAGAACAGTTATGATGGATTTAGGAGTATGTGGTTCCAAATGCTAGCTAATGAACACAATATGATCATAGTAAGCGTTGACAACCGTGGTACAGATGGGCGTAGTGAGAGCTTCAAGAAAAGTACCTATGGACAAATGGGTAAGCTGGAAACTATAGATCAAACTGAAGCTGCCCTCGAACTCTCCAAGCGCTCCTATGTAGATGGTAATAGAATAGGTATTTTCGGATGGAGCTATGGAGGATACATGGCCTCAAACTGTCTATTTCAAAGTCCCGATGTTTTTAAAATGGCTATTGCTGTAGCCCCCGTGACAAATTGGAGATTCTATGACAATATCTACACGGAACGTTACATGGGATTACCAGCAAGTAATGGTGATGGATATGACGCAGACAGTCCGCTTTCTCATGTTGAAGGACTTGAGGGCAAGTATCTTTTAATCCATGGAACCGGCGATGATAACGTTCACGTTCAAAATTCAATGCGCATGGTAGAGGCTCTAATTCAGGCAGATAAGGATTTCGATTGGTTTGCCTATCCTGATAAAAATCACGGTATTTATGGCGGCAATACAACGATGCATTTGTACAGGATGATGACGGAGTTCATTGCAACCAACCTGTAATACTTTAATCCCCCTGAGCACTGAAATAAAGATTGTATACTTGCTATACACAAAAAACACTGAAACATGAGCGAAACATCAATGAAGCATCCACCAGCGTTATGGACGCTATTTATGTCTGAAATGTGGGAGCGATTCTGTTATTATGGAATGCGTACTCTTCTTACCCTATTCTTGGTGAAATCTCTTCTAAAGGGTGATGCTGAGGCATCTTTAATTTATGGTGCATATACTGCACTTGTTTATGCCGCACCTGTTCTGGGAGGTCGCATGGCAGATTCATTTCTAGGATACCGTTACGCGATTCTACTTGGCGCTGTACTTATGGCCATTGGAGAGTTCCTTATGGTAGCAGGTACGGATCTTTTGGGATTTGATGCTGGTGTACGTGAAAGCCTCATGCTTATAGGTATGGGTGGTTTAATAGTGGGTAACGGTTATTTTAAAGCAAATATTTCAACCATCGTAGGGAAACTCTATGAAGACAACGATCCCCGTCGTGATTCAGGTTTCACAATCTTTTATATCGGCATTAATGTAGGCGCACTATTAGCTACTACAGTTGTTGCCTTCGTAGGTGAAACTTACGGATTTGAATATGGGTTTGGTTTAGCTGGTTTAGGAATGATCGCTGGTCTTTTTATCTTTTGGGGTAGCCGCGGTAGATATGACCATGTGCCTAACATACATATTACGGAAGCTGGACATGCAAAGAGTTTTGCAGGATTAAAAATGTATCAATTAATTACGATCGGTTCTTTACTTCTAATCCCGTTGAGTTATGTCTTAATCTCTCAAAACGAAGTCTTACAATACTTACTGATTGCAATTTTCATATATGTTGCCTATCAATTGATCTCGGCTGGTGTTAAGGAAGGCCCTGTATGGAGAGACCGTATGATCGCATTGGTCATTATGATGTTAATCAATGTGGTTTTCTGGGCTTGTTTCGAGCAAGCAGGAACCTCTCTGACGCTATTTGCTGATCGCAACGTGAACAGAGAACTATTTGGTTGGTTGATGCCTGCATCCATGACTCAGTTCTTCAATCCATTCTTTATTGTAACGTTTGGTTCAATATTCTCTTGGATGTGGATCAAACTCAGTAAAATGGGTAAAAACCCCTCCATCCCTATGAAGTTCAGCTTAGGTATACTTCAACTAGGCGCTGGATTCTTAGTGACATTGATCGGACTTATGTTCGTTAATGATGCGCACCAAGTACCACTTTTAACACTAGTATTCTTGTACATGCTTCATACGACAGGTGAACTGTTCGTGAGTCCTATTGGACTATCTATGGTGACTAAGCTTGCTCCTAAGAGTATCGCCGGTACTGCCATGGGAGGTTGGTTCTTATCTTTTGCTATGGCCAATTACTTGGCAGGAGCAATCGCTGCTATTAGCGGTGCTGAAGAAGGAGCTGAAGCCCTTACGGGAAGTGAAGGATTAGCGAAGTATATTGAAACGTTCTCCACAATTGGTTACGTATTAGTCGCATTCGCTATACTCCTAGCCCTATTGCGCAAACCTATTAACGCACTAATGCACGGAGTCGAATAATTCATATTGAGATCTTCAATATTTATATGGAACCCTGTGCCAAGTGCATGGGGTTTCTTATTTTTAAACTATGAAAAATACCATTTTACTTCTTTTCACAGTATTAAGCCCAATTCTAGGTCACGCTCAGGAGAAGATCCAATGGATGACTATTGAGGAAGCATATGCACTCACAACTACTGAAGAATCCCCTAAAAAGATTTTCATAGATGTTTATACGGATTGGTGCGGATGGTGCAAGAGAATGGACAAGGCAACTTTTCAAAGACCAGAAGTTGCTACTTACATGAACGAACATTTTTACAATGTGAAGTTCAACGCAGAGCAGAAAGAAGACATTGAAATGCTTGGGAACACTTTTAAATTCATCGCCCAGGGTAACCGAGGATATCATGAACTAGCCGCTGCACTTTTAAATGGAAAAATGTCTTATCCCACGGTCCTATTTATGAATGGGAAGTTCGAAATGTTAAGTCCTGTGCCTGGCTATCAAGAGGTTACCGCCTTCTTAAAGATAGCACACTTTTTCGGAGATGATGACTATATATCCACTCCATGGGCATCTTACAGTTACGAAGGACCTAAATAGGCTTGTTTAGAATTTAAAGTCGTAACCTTTCAATGTGAGTTTATCATATTTATGCTGATTAAACTCATACAAACGACTGGGTTTCTTATTCCCTGGTGCTTCTATAACGGATTCTGTAGTATCCATCAAAAGCTCACTACGCATGAATTTCTTACGGAAATTACGCTTGTCTAATTCCTTTCCAAGACATTCCTCATAAAGCGTGTGAATGTTATTAAATGTAAATTGTTTAGCCAGCAATACAAAACCAATTGGCCTGCCCTTAACACGTCTTTTTAAGCGCTCATAAGCCATGTCATGTATTTCATTGTGGTCAAAGATCATTTCTGGTTTGTCCGCGAGGCTTACCCATCGATATCCTGGTATTTTAACCTCCTTTACCTCATCCCAGTTGAGTAATGCATAGTATGCAATGTTCACCACACGTCCCATTGGATTCCTGTACACACGGGCAAACGCATTAAGCTGCTCCAAGTAGATATGGTCTATTTTAAGAATACGCTTCATCATATTCTTAGCGACATCTTCAACACTTTCGTTCGCTGTCACCCACTTAGAAGGTAGCATAGGTGCGCCCTTATAAGGCTCTTCCGATTTCTCTCCCACAAGAGAGACTAGGTTAGCGCCATTAAATGCAAATGCGATAACAGAGGTGCCAAGTGCGACGTCAAATTTTATTGCCATTTTTAATAATTTATTGCAAAATTAGCATTAAATGTACCATTGTGACATTTCGCTAACGTTAATTAATCAATAAATACAACCCTTTAGGGTAATAAAGGTTCATTCTAGGACGAAACTTTCCCGGTGAATTCGGATATAGTTTATTGCTTGAAATTCCCCAAATGTGTTGTGCAATAGCTATATTTAAAATCGACTTATCAAACTTACTCATGAAAGAAAAAAATTGGCCCATCACCGTCATAAAAGTACTCATGGGCGTACTGATGATTACTGGAGGTATACAACATTTCAGAAGTCCTGATTTATATATACCGTTCGTGCCTTCTTTTTTGCCGTTAATTATCGTTATCATTTACGTTACTGGCTTACTTGAAATCATCTTTGGTCTTGCATTGTTTTCGGCGAATTGGTCAAATACTGGGGCATCTGGTATTTTATGGTTGATGGTGCTCTTTTTACCGCTTCATGTATGGGATGTTTTTTCTGAAACACCTGCTATAGGAAGCCATGTCGCAGCTTTGATAAGACTACCTATCCAATTTCTACTAATATTCCTTGCTTGGAAGGTTAAGACTAATAATCAGTAAGCGTTTATAACTTCAAACCCTAAAACGGCAATTAAAAAAATAGATTATTTAAAGAGATTCTTAATGAAATCAGAACATTAATCTTACTTTAGAACCATAAACACATTCAAAAAAAAACCATGAAAGCATTAAAATCATTCATGATCATGTTGATGATCACAGCTTGCTTCTCTGTTGAAGCACAAACAACGGAATTAGAAGGAATGAACTTTCCCAACACAGTAACCATTGGAAGCGCAGAAACTACATTAAATGGTGGTGGCATGCGAGTGAAGTATTGGGTATTGGACCTATATGTAGGCGCTTTGTACTTAGAGAACAAGACCAGCGATGCAAATCAGGTTGTGATGGCTGATGAGAATATGGGAATTCGTATTGTAATTAATTCAGCCATTGTTTCTCGCGATCTGTTTATAGAATCGTTGGAAGAAGGATTCGCTAATGCTACAGCTGGAAAACATACAGATGCAGACATCGAGAACTTTAAGCAATACCTAAGCGATGAATTCGTGAAAGGCGATGAAATCTCACTGAATTACGTTGTAGGAGAAGGTGTCCACCTTTCTAAGAACGGTGAAAAACGCGGAACTTTTGAAGGACTGGAATTTAAACAGGCCTTATTCGCTATTTGGTTAGGAGGTAACCCTGCTGATGATAAACTAAAAAACGCGATGCTAGGGAAATAGTCGGCGATAATACAGAATAATGAAAAGGGGGCAGCACAAAAGTGCTATCCCCTTTTTTTATGGGCTTAGACATTATAAAATTACCTGTAAAAACAGAGGGGGTTAGAAGTTAGGTTCAAATGAAATTGTGTATCTTAAAATTAATTAAAAAATGAAAATGAAAATCAAAACAATTTTTGTGGTAGTAGCAATACTGACAACTCTTCAAATGCTTCCTTTAGCGATAACGTTCCTTAGTGCTGATTTTAAAGATATGTTACTTGCAGATGTTTTTGGAGAAAATCCTTCAGCTGATGCTGTAAAATTCTTTGGTAATTTCGCCATGGTAGTTGGGACACTAGTCATTGGTTTAATATTTTTATTGATTGGGTCTATGTCCTTCAAGGATGAGGCAACACTTAGAAGATTGTCTTTTTTGTACAGTGTTGTTTGGGGATTCTTCTGTGTTCCAGATTTAATTTCTTTTATCACAAATGACGGAATGGCTGCGCCATTACCTGTTGTGATTATGGGAGTTGTCTCATTTGGACTCCTTCTTTATGGTTCAAAAAAAGGGACTGCTTAAAAACTTCCGACGTTTAACCAGTCACTTTGGTTAACGGATGTCGGTGAAGCTAGTACAGATAGGTATAAACGAAAAAAGCCCTGCAGTAATGCAGGGCTTTTTTTAAAGGGTGAAAGATGGGTCTCGAACCCACGACCTCCGGAACCACAAACCGGCGCTCTAACCAACTGAGCTACAATCACCATCCTATTGGGCGGCAAATATAATCGCATTTCGCGTATTTGCGCAATATACAGGTGATAAAAATCATACTAAGGGCATAAAAAAACGGCAAGCCAAAAGACTCGCCGTTCTAGTATTTTCATTTTCCGAAGATTATCTACCAGAAGAACGCATAAAGGAAAGCTGTAATGACCAATACGACAACAGCACCAACATTAAACGAGGGACCAGTAGCAAAAAGTTTTTTAGATAGTACGATGGCTTTCGAATCAGTTTTATTGCCTTCTAGTGCACTAATACCTATAATAACAAGAATACTACCAACAGCAGTAAACATCATTTGATGCATGAAAGGTAGAGTTACGAATAAGGCAGAGTCTGACCATTCGTTTGGCCCTACTTTGAAGTACATGGCCATTGGGATTGACAATAGAACTCCCCATATGGCAGCGTTGTTAGTTGCCCTTTTATAAAACAATCCTGTGAGGAATACCGCTAAAATACCTGGACTTACTACACCTGTGTATTCCTGAATGAACTGGAACACTTGACCAAGTGAACCTAATTTAGGAGCAATTAACATCGCTATAATGAGCGCTACCAAGCCTGACAGGCGTCCTACGCGAACCATAGTCTTATCCGAAGCATCCTTATTCAATAATGACTTATAAATGTCCATTGTGAATATGGTTGAAGTCGAATTTAGCATAGAAGCTAAGGAAGATACAATGGCTGCAGCGAGTGCGGCAAGTATCAGGCCTTTTAGACCTGACGGAATAAAGTTTTTGATCAACCATGGTGCAGCGTTGTCATTTGCAACTTGGCCTGCATCTGATATAAATCCTTCATTCGCTAGTTTAGCCATATCTAGAGTTCCCGTAGCATCAAGATTCATCACATAAGCGATGATACCTGGCAACACAACTATAACTGGTATAATTAATTTTAAAAAGGCAGCAAAAGCTATTCCTTTTTGACCTTCTTTCAAGCTTTTAGCAGCTAGTGTTCGTTGTATAATATATTGATTGAAACCCCAGTAATATAAATTGGCTACCCAAATACCTCCAATAAGAACTGCAATTCCAGGTAAATCAAACCATGCATCTTTTCCATTTGGAGTAATGATCTCTCCTTTATCGAGAATCATACTGAAACGTTCAGGCGCTGCATGATAAACGTATTTCATGCCATCTATAAAGCTGCCAGAGTCTGTCACATTAATCAACGCAAAATACGTCATCAAAAGGCCACCAAAAATCAAAATAACGACTTGTACAACATCTGTCCAGGCAACAGCGGCTAAACCTCCCCAAAGAGAATAGGCTGCTGCAAACAGTCCAAGACCTATAATGGCACTAATCAACATAGAACCGTCTCCTGTACCAAGAATTGTGTCTAATGCTTTACCACCTAAAAAGAGCACTGTAGTGAGATTAACAAAAACGAACAGTGCTATCCAGAATACTGCTAGAATAGTCTTAAGGTTAGTAGAAAATCGCTTTTCTACAAATTGAGGAATGGTGTATAATCCTTTCTCAATAAAAATGGGCAAGAAATACTTTCCAACAACCAGGAGCGTAATGGCTGCCATCCATTCGTAAGATGCAATGGCTAAACCAAGTGCGAAACCTGACCCTGACATTCCTATAAACTGCTCTGCAGATATGTTTGCTGCGATAAGTGAGGCTCCAATTGCCCACCATGGAAGTGATTTACCTGCTAAAAAATAATCTTCAGCACTCTTTTCCACTCCTTTCTTACCGCGTGAAACGAAAAAGCCAATTCCAAGAATGACCAGTGCGTAGACGGTGAAAACTACCAGATCAATAGTAGATATATCCATTGTTGTTGTTGTTTTTGTTTGCACACCACCTTAATACAGGGGAACGTGGCGAATTATTGTTTTTAGGGTTTTCTTGTAAAAACCTGAGCCTAAATGTAAGATTTAGCACAATACGAATAAGTGTACTTTGTACATTAAGTTATTATTATTTTCAGATAAGACGAGTTAAAAACTTATTATCCTACTTCCAATATCAAAAAATAGACTCGGTTTTAGCGTTGTACCTCTTCCATAGGATGGTTAACTTGTCCCCATGGAACAGCGCGATATTTTGATCTTACACGTGGTTAAATGGTACCCTTATCCCAAGGACACCCAGCATGGCATTTTTGTCAAGAAGCATATCGATGCTACCGGAGACAAGCCTCACATCTTAGGTTTTTTAAATGACCACTTCCCTCGTATACAATTAGACAACAGTATCATCTTCGGTGCTAAGAAAATGACTTTTGCAGCGAAATTTAGTGCGTTCATTTCTACAGTAAACACCGTCAATCCAAACATCATACACTTTCATTGCTTTGCTCCTGATCTTGTTCCTATGCTTTGGTACGCTAGATTAAGAGGAATCAAAACAGTCCATTCAGAGCATTGGTCTGGATTATTGCACGTCAACTTGATGAAGTTAGATCCATGGAAAAAGCGCCTGGCACGGTGGTTTTTTGAACATGTTCATCTTGTCCTACCAGTGAGTACAGTACTGGAAGAAGGTATTCGCATGGTCGCACCAAAAGCACACCTAAAAGTCATCCCAAACATTGTTGAAAAGCATGAAGTGATTGTATCAAATCATGAAGAACGGCCAAGTATTAGTTTTTGTATGGTTGCAGATGTGGTATTTAACGTGAAGCGTCAGAATGTTGTGTTTGAAGCTTTTAAAAACTTAGCACAGGTCAAAGCTGAATTGCATTTCTATGGCGGTGGACCAGACCTAGAGCTTTTAAAGCTAATGGCATCTAGCCAACCCAATGTTTACGTACATGGGCGTATAAGTAATGATGAGGTCCTTGCCGTATTACCAACCCACAAGGCTCATGTATTATTTAGCGAGTATGAAACGTTTGGCATAACAACAATAGAGGCAAGAAAGGCCGGCATTTGGGCCATATCTCGTCCAATTTTCGGCGCTTCTGCTCTCAAGGACTCATGCACAGTCATGGTAAATACAACTAAAGAACTGGTAGACTCCTTCAAGCAAATATTGAAGGAAAAAGATGCTTTTATTGCCGATTACTCATTTCTAGAATCTAAAACTGTTTCAAATCAATTATTTGAAGCCTATAAAGGCCTTCTATCTTGAAAATTCCTATTATATTTATCTGATCTGAAAACAAAACACGAAATCCTATGAAAAAACTACTACTAGCCTTTGCTGGACTTACAGTCATCGTTGCAACCGCGCAGGAAGCACGTATTGACCTTGGTCGCAGCGCAGCCATGTACTCAGCTACCCATGCTGATGGCATTCCAGTAAACACATCAACGAACAAGCAATCTTCAGCTGTCGCTATTGGTACAGCTCCTAATGTTTACGGTGCTGGATTTGGACCAAAATCTAATTTAGTGGCTAATGAAGATTTGAATACCATTGCTTTTATCCACCGCTCTGATTACAATTCAAATGGTGATTATAGCTCTGGGTCACTTCGTTTCGACTACTCTACTGATGGAGGGTCCACTTGGACTTCAAATGCAGGTCCACTCTGGAACCCTAACCAATCTGGTTACGTATACCCAGGCTTTGCGCGTTACCCACGGATTGGAATTTTAAACGCTGCAAATAATACGAATCCACTGAACGCTTCTGTAACTGCTTGGGCTCCTACCCTTGCAGGAACAAATGATTCTTGGGGTGGTGCACTTGTAGGTTCTCAAAAAATGGACAACACCGTATCCAACTTTGTGGTAGATACTACTGGTGGTCACTTAACGTTAGATAATTCTTACACCGCAGATGGCAACTTCTGGGGATTGAGTTTCGATCAGCCAAACTACTTGACAGATGAGTATACAGATACCGCTATCGTATGGAAAGGTGTTATGGACTTCACCACAGATTCTATGGCACTCACTGAATACAGAGCATACATGCCTGTAACGAATGATCCAACGAACGGTAAAATTGTCGGCGATGGTAATATTTTCTTTGCAGCAAATGGAACCACTGGGTTTATTTCTTTAGAGTCATATGACAGTACCATAGCACCAAACAAAGTGATTCATCCATACTTGGTAAAAACCACAGATGGTGGTATGACATGGAGTTCTAATATGGGTCCTAACGTAGACAACTTAATAGACAACGGTTCAGGAGATAGCTTGAAGACTATTTTCTCTAATATCACTGGTGGATGGAGTATTGGTAGTCTTACTTCTTCAACTCGAGGTCATGATTTGGCGGTAGACGCAAATGGAAATCCTCACATGTTTGTACATGTTTTTCCAGGTGTGGGAACTACACCAACAGGAGGAACTATTGCTGGTGACTTTGTATATTACCCTGGTATCAACTTGTTAGTAGACATATTTACTGATGATGGCGGATTGACTTGGGAGTGTAATGTTGTTTCTCAGGTATTTACTTTTGAATACGAGTTTGACCCAGCTAATGGTCCTGTTGCAGAATGTACCCGTCCTCAAATCTCTATGAGTTCTGACCGTGAAATGATGTTTTTCTCATGGTTTGAGTCTGACACGTCATTCGTTACAGGTACGGAAAATAACTTCCCAGATTGGAGATGTCAAGGATATAACGTGCAAGGTGATTCTCTAGAAGGTCCTGCAACAGTTATGGGCACATACGGAGATGCTACTTGGGGTAATGTCGCTGACTTCGCCTTTGATAATGGCGACGGAACGCACCAATTACACATGACTTACTCTCCTATTGATGACTTTGGTACTTTTAGTGTTCTGAGCCCAATTGACTTTTATTACTTAGGAGCTCCTTACCCGAATAATATCGGTATTCAAGAATTAGAAGAACAATCGTTTACGGTAGGGCAAAATTATCCTAACCCGACGAACAGTCTGACTAAGATTGCTATCGAGAGTATTGAGGCTGCAAACTTCACATTGAGTATTGTGGATATAACGGGACGTACTATCAAGATTACTAATCTTGGTCGTTTAGATGTTGGACGTCACGTTTATACTGTTGATGCGACCAATTTTGCTCCTGGCATATATTTCTACACGGTAGAATCTGCTGGACATAAGAATACTAAAAAGTTGATTGTAAAGTAATTTACATCAACCATAAATGAAGAACCCCCGTGAGGCTAGCCTCACGGGGGTTCTTCATTTATGGTTGATGTAAATTACTTTA
>CAWURU010000007.1:0-91234 GCA_963925515.1 uncultured Flavobacteriales bacterium | reverse complement strand
CCAGTAATGCTCTAGCACGACTCTGGCGCTCCTCAGTGCTAAGTTCACCTTGATGTCTTTTTAGGACAGCTCCTAAAATCCTGCCAATACTATGACTGCCGTTTAAGGCACTGAATGGATCTTGAAAAATGAACTGGATCTTCAGTGGATTGCCTTCATAGTCGTACGACGTGCAAGAATATTCACTAAGCCCTACGATGGCACGACCTATAGAGCTCTTTCCGCTGCCTGAAGGGCCTATCAGCCCCAAGGTTTCTCCTTTTAACAGTTTCAGATCAAGGTCCCTGATAACCCATTGCATCGTGGTTTTTAGTCCCTTTTTAGTCTTGTATCCTAAGTTCAATCCTCGAATACTCAGTACGTTTATCTTTCCCGAAGGTGGCTGTAACTCTTGCTGAATTGGAGGTCCTGATCGCTCCATAAAATCCGCCAAAACTGGCAACGGGTATGGTCTTCCGTGCTTAGGTGGTCTGCACGCTAAAAGTCCCTTTGTATAGGGGTGTTGTGGGTTGTCAAAAACCTGCTTCGCGCTGCCTTTTTCTACCGTTTCTCCCCTATATAACACCTGAACCTTGTCAGAAAAGCTCGCGACAACTTCCAGGTCATGCGAGATGAACCACAAGGCACAGCCCTTCGTTCTAACAAGTTTTTCTAGCAACGCCAGTACCGTGGCCTCCACCTCTTTGTCAAGCGCTGTCGTAGGCTCATCTGCAATAATCAGCTCTGGCTCAAGGAGCATCGCCATGGCGATAACCACCCGCTGTCTTTGTCCTCCACTGAGTTCATGAGGATATTTAAATTGTGAGGTCTCTGGGCTGGGCAGTTCTACCTCAGTAAGTGCTGATATAATTAATTTCTTACGCTCCTTTGATGAGAGTGATGTGTGTTGAACAAGGACCTCGTCAAGCTGCTTGCCCACCCTCATGGAAGGATGTAAGGCGGTCATCGGATCCTGAAAGATCATGGACACACGTTTGCCTCTTATTTGAAGCCACTCTTTTTGCGTGTAGCTTTCTAACTCTTGTCCAAAAAGCAAGGCTTGCTTGTTTACTACCTCAGCAGTTGGGGCAAGAAGGCCCATGGACATTAGAGCGGAAATAGACTTTCCTGAGCCGCTTTCTCCCACAACAGACACAATCTCTCCCTTCGCTAAACTGAAGTCGAAATCCTTCAGCACATGCTTGTCTCCAAAGGTAATATTGAGTGCTTTTATGTCAACCAACAGGTGAGACATATCAATTATTTGTCCACTCGTTAACTTGTTCGAGTAGCGTCTTTTCCACTTGGTTGAAGTCCTCAATCCATTTTGGACCAGCAGTTTGACCGGTTCGAGCGACAACAATATTGTGCTCCGGAACCACCATAATAATCTGGCCAAGCATTCCTCTAGACCCGTAAATTTTTCCCTGTGTTTCCGGGTATATCCAATATCCGTGGCCATACCTCGGGCTTTTAAAGCCCTGAACCGCCATGGATAAGAATGTAGAATCTACCACCTCAAATTCCCCTACTCTTCCGTGGTTCAAGGCAAACTGACCAATTTTCGCAAAGTCCAACGTGGCTGCGTTTAGGCTGCTGAACGCAAGCTCGATACCCCCTTCGTGATCTAGGTGCCATGTTGCGTCGGTCTCAAAACCCAGCTTGGTAAACAACTCTCTATTTGCATAGCTCGAGATGCTTTCACTTACCGCTCTGGTTAAAGCTATCCCCAGCATCTGGGTACATGCGCTCTGGTATTCCCATTCTGTGCCCGCCTCAAACTTACCTGGCGGCGTGCTTAAGGCCACCTCAGCGACATCGTCATGGTAATACAGTTTTGCTGTTTTTGAAAACGGGTTTTTGTAATCTTCTTTAATTTGCATCCCTGCCGTCATGGTAGAAAAATGACGCAGCGTTGGAATAGACACCCCCTCCGGGATTTTATATTCTGGAATATACTGGGTTATGGGTTCGTCCCAAGAGCCTATATATCCATCTTGTATTGCAATTTGGACAAGCAATGTTATAATCGACTTAGCGACGGAGAAACTGTTGCTAATGGTTTGCGCATTATGGTCCTCCCAATATTCCTCAAGCACCACCTGATGGTCCTTTAAAACCACTAACCCGCGTGTGTCAAAACCCTCAAGGACCTCTCGTGTTTGCTTGTTTAACAACCATTTTTCTTCCGCATACTGAAATGGCTGCGGATTCAATGAGGGTATTTCGCGCTGGCTAAAATGCTTTCTGTCATAAATATGAGCAGACGTATGCCCGTCAAAATAAGCCCCTTTAATCCCTTTAAGTAGATAACCATACGGAGAGACCTTAAGGGAGAAGAAAAGGATAATACTGATTACTAATATTCTAAGTGCTGTTTTCATGGGGTATATAGTGTTATGGCAGGCACCAGTTTACAGTTGAACTGGCGCTGGAAATAGTACTTTATTTTATCCTTTACCTCTTCTAGATCAAGCGCCCTTCCGAGCTCTATATGAAGAGATGTGACGGCTTTATCTGTTATTCCACAAGGGACGATAAAATCAAAATGTTTGAGGTCAGTGTTAACGTTAAACGCAAAGCCATGCATGGTTGTCCAACGAGAGGCTTTTACCCCCATGGCACAAATTTTTCTAGCAAAGGGAGTGCCCTCGTCTAGCCAAACACCTGTTTCACCGTCAGACCTACCTGCTTTTAGTCCGTAGTCTTCCATCGTGCTGATAATCACATCCTCTAAGTACCGCAGGTATTTATGAATATCCGTAAAATAGTGGTCTAAATCTAAAATGGGGTAGCCCACAATCTGACCAGGGCCGTGATAGGTTATGTCTCCTCCCCTGTTTACAGGATAATATTCAATTCCCTCTGCGGCCAATTTTTTCTCGTCAATCAACAGGTGGTCTTCCTTCCCGCTCTTTCCAAGGGTGAACACCGGTGGGTGCTCAACTAAAATTAGGTGATCTGTGGTTTCTTTTGACTCCGCAGGAGTTTTTCTATTGACCAGTTTTTGGTCTACCGTTAACTTAAACAGTTCCGTTTGATAATCCCAAGCAGCGCCATATCTAACCGTGCCTATGTCTTGAAAGTGAACGTTTCTCATTTTCTCTTTTGCCAAGTCCATTGTACTCCAATTGGCAAGTACAATTGCCATTCCCATAGTCCGCTAGGGCCTCCATTTGTTCTGCTCATTTGGGGCCAGACGTAGATTCCCGCACTCTCGGAAAGCCACCACGTATATTGCGTTCCCAGTCCAATCCCAGCGCTTCTGGACCCAAACCGCGAACCCGAGAGGGTGGTACTCATGCTTCGCTGTAATTCGCTGTGAATGTCAAAAAGGAGTGATGATCTTGTATCTGTATTTCCGTAAACCAGTCGTTGTAATCGTATTTTACCTGCAGACGAAGCCGTTAACGGTGCCCAGTCATACTCGAAACCAAAGCCTAAGGCAAGTTTTGGGGTGAAAAAAACAGACGTCCCCCCGTCGATGGCTATCCCTGCGTTAGAAAGGCTTCCGCCCAATCCCTGCAAGGAAGCGTGGCCTCCTGTATGAGCCATTCTAGTCCCTTTTTGCACTATGGGCTGCGCAAACAGTACACCCGTAAAAAACAAGGTGATAACAAGTAGATAAAATCGGCTAATCCTCATACTGCTAAGCTACAAAAGGCAATTATCTTTGTTAACTCTAATTAATCATTGTAGCATGGCAAGACTTTTATCTGAACAGGAACTGCTTAGACGAGAATCATTAAGCAAGTTGAAGGGTTTGGGCATTGACCCGTTCCCTGCAGCGGAGTACCAAGTTTCTCATTACGCAAAGGACCTAAACGCTCAGTATTCTGAGGGGATTGGCGGTTTTGAAAACATTTGTATCGCAGGTAGATTAATGACTAAACGCATCATGGGAAAGGCGTCTTTTGCCGTTCTTACAGACTCCACTGGCGACCTTCAGATCTATGTGAACAGAGACGAGATCTGTCCTGGAGAGGACAAAACCATGTACAATGATGTTTTTAAAAAGCTATTAGACATTGGCGATTTTGTTGGAGTGACCGGACATATGTTCGTGACGCAGACCGGTGAAATAAGTCTGCATGTGAAGGAATTGACTGTGCTCTCGAAGTCTTTACGGCCACTTCCTGTTGTAAAAACAGATGGTGAGGGAAAGGTTTACGATGCTCTTACTGATCCTGAGATTCGCTACCGCCAGCGATATGTTGATTTGATAGTGAATCCTGGTGTTAAAGATATTTTCCGCAAGCGTAATCGCGTGATTTCAACCATGCGACGTGTCTTTGATGATGCTGGATATATGGAGGTTGAAACCCCTATACTACAACCTATTCCTGGAGGAGCTGCTGCTCGTCCGTTTATCACACATCATAATGCGCTAGACGTACCCTTATACCTAAGGGTTGCGAATGAGCTTTATTTAAAGCGCCTTATTGTTGGTGGTTTTGAAGGTGTCTACGAATTTGCAAAAGACTTCAGAAATGAAGGAATGGACAAAACCCATAACCCGGAATTTACAGTCATGGAAATCTATGTGGCCTACAAGGATTACCACTGGATGATGCGTTTTGTTGAAAACCTGTTAGAGGATGTTGCCTTGGCAGTGAATGGAACTACTGACGCGCAAATTGGGGCTAATACAGTGAGCTTTAAGGCTCCCTATGCCAGAGTTCCTATCCTTGATGCGATCAAAACACATACTGGATTAGACCTAGCCGGGAAAAGTGAACATGAGGTTCGCGAAGCTGCTAAATCAATTGGCCTAGACGTGGACGACTCCATGGGCAAAGGGAAGTTGATTGATGAACTTTTTGGCGAAAAGTGTGAAAAGCACTATATCCAGCCTACCTATATTACAGACTACCCTGTTGAAATGTCTCCACTTTGTAAGAAGCACCGAGACAACCCTGAGCTTACTGAACGTTTCGAACTCATGGTCAACGGCAAAGAGGTTGCGAACGCTTATTCAGAACTGAATGACCCGATAGATCAACTAGAGCGTTTTGAGGACCAATTAAAACTGAGTGCAAAGGGAGATGACGAGGCCATGTTTATTGACCAAGATTTTATCCGTGCACTTGAATATGGCATGCCGCCAACCTCGGGCTTAGGAATTGGTATCGACAGATTAACGATGATGTTAACCAACCAGGAAAGTATTCAGGAGGTGTTGTTCTTCCCTCAAATGCGCCCAGAGAAATTTGACAGCGTTGCGGGTCCTGAAGATTTTCAAGCACTAGGTGTTTCTGTTGAGTGGTCAGTATTGATGGTGCAAGCGGGGTTCCATACGGTAGCTTCACTTCTTGAACAAAAACCAGCCGGTTTGCATCAAAAGCTCAACGGCTATCGCAAAAAGAATAAATTAGACATCCCCGCACTCCAGCTTGACCAGGTTGAGAGCTGGTTTCACTCCTAATATTTAATCTTATGAGAAAAGTATTATTCACACTACGCTCCATAGGACTCGCCATCGTGGGCCTTGCTATAGCTATTGCTGTGACGAGCGGACTTCACTATATGTTTGGTTTGTTTATGGAAGAACTTCCGCTGGAAGAGCTCTCCACAGCGAACTGGTCAGAGCGCTCGGTGATATTAGATGTTTACATGGCCGCTAACCCATTTGCGATTTACAGCATGATCATCGCACATGGCTTTGGTGCGGCATTCGCTATATACTTTTCCACTAGAACCGCTAAAATCCCATTCTGGAACGAAAGACGAAGAATCAAGCCTTTTACAGGAGCCATCGTGTTGCTCTCTTTATGGGTTTGGGGCGACGTTCAAAATGACTTGTATGATGTGCCTGTGGGCTTGGCGTGGACGGCAATCGATGTGATTTGCACCACTGGGCTTGGTTTCATCGCCTTTTCTATCGGTGGTGGTTTTCGCAAACATGGAGGGGCGAACAACGTAACTTCAGAAGAAGCCATTTATAGAGGGTAGCGCCCTTAAAAACAACCATGCCTTGAATACCTATCCGGAAGACTTATTTGAAAGCATAGAGTTTGATCTCGTTAAAAGAGCGGTGTCAAAACGCGCGGTTACGGAGCGTGCTAGAGAGCGCATTACAGGGCTCAAGCCTTCTAGTGATTACGCAGTAGCAACACGTGACCTTCAAGAGGTTCATGAAGTACTTGGTCTTTACCTCAGTGATTTAGGCGTTCCCGCGTTAGCGTCGGAGGATATAAAGCCCTTTTTATTACGTCTTAAAATTCAAGGAGCAAGTATAGAAGGCGAGGATTTTTTGATCATAAAAAACCTCATAGAAAGCTTCAACAGAGTCTATACGTTTTTCAAGCAGCACTCTATGCGAACGCCTTCCATGCAGGATAAGCTTGCGCACTTGCAAAAAAACAAGACCGTGCCTGATGAAATTGACCGTGTTTTAGACCGCAGAGGCGTTGTGAAAACATCAGCCTCCTCTGAACTTGGTAAAATTCGTGGTGCCTTGATCAAAAAAAGAACTGCCGCAGATCGGATTTTCTATCGCGCCGTAAAAAAGTACCAGGCCTCTGGCATGCTCGCAGACATTCAAGAAACCGTCCATGATAACAAGCGGGTTCTGGCCATTGAAGGGGCTTATAAAGGGCAGGTTAGCGGTGTGTTTCATGGTTCTTCAGCCAAGTCTTCTATCTTTTTTGTGGAGCCCAGCGAAACTCAAGAAATCAATAATGAAATTGCCGTATTAGAAGAAGAGGAAAAGCGAGAGGTTACCCGCATCCTTAGGTTGCTGACCGCCTTTGTCGCGGTCTACAGAGACGATTTACGCGATTACAGCACCGCTTTGTATCAGATTGACTTTGTAAACGCAAAAGCACTTTACGCACTAGACGAGGACGCTTGTTTACCCCAGCTTGTGGATAAACCCAGCATACATTTAATAAAGGCGATTAATCCCGTATTGCGCTCTTTTAACGGCCCAAAAGGAAAGCCCGTTGTGCCCTTAGATATGCTTCTGGATTCAGAGCGCCGTATTCTGGTAATTTCTGGTCCTAACGCGGGGGGCAAGTCTATTACCCTGAAGACCGTTGGCCTGTTGCAACTCATGCTACAAAGCGGCTTGCTGGTTACCGCGCATCCAGACAGCACCATGGGCTGGTTTAATGGCCTGATGGCAGATATAGGTGATTCTCAGAGTATAGAAAATGAGTTGTCCACTTACAGCTCCAAGCTGACTAAAATGAACCATTTCCTGAATGCCGCTTATGGGAAAACATTAGTACTTATTGATGAGTTTGGATCGGGATCAGATCCCGACCTAGGCTCCTCTATGGCACAGGTCTTCTTAAAAGAGCTGAACAACAGCAAAACATTTGGGGTCATGACAACCCACTATAATAGCATCAAGGCTCTTGCCAGCGAATTGCCGCGTGTAGAAAACGGCTCCATGCAGTTTGACTCCTCTGATTTATCGCCAGAGTATGTTTTAAACCAAGGGGTTCCCGGCAGCTCATATACGTATGAGGTGGCACAAAAAGTAGGCGTCTCAACAGCGCTGATATCACACGCCAGAGAATTGCTTAACGAAAGTACCGTCGCTGTAGACAGGCTTCTAGTTGGCATTCAAAAAGAGAAAAACGACCTCAGTAAAAAAAGTATGCTCCTGAGTGCTCGCCTTCAAGAGCTAGAGCGAATGAAGGAAAAGCAAGATCATAAAATTCAGCTTCTCGAAGATAAAGTTCGTCGCCAAAGCGCAATGAATGAGCAACAGAACGCCATGATTACTTGGGGGAAGAAATTTCAAAATCTAGTTGTCGAATACAGCGAGCAAGTCTCTAAGAAAGGTAAGGAAGAGGTCGTGGGGAGATTTAAGGTTTACGCTGGTGAACGTGCCTCCCAAACAGCCGACGACAGTCTAAAGAAAACGTCCCAATACCAAAAGCAGAAGGAAAAAGCCATCAAAAAACTGATCTCGACTCCGGCTAAGGTGGGTGATCGCGTCAAATTAATTGGTTCAAGACAGCCTGGGCTACTTATTGAAATCAAAAAAGACCAATACCTGCTCTCTATAGGTGCGCTAAGCACCTGGGTAACCCGAGATAAATTCATTCCCGCTCAAAGTCTGCATGGCGATCACGGCACTGTCAAAGGCAAAGCTCGTGGCGGAACAAGTATGCATGAGGCAGTGAAAAATGAAGCTGTCGAAGCTGCTCCAAAGACCAAAGAAGAGGAGCGTGCTGAGAAGAAAACAGCGAAAAAGTCGGAAAAAGACTCAAAACAATGGCAAAACAATGGCAAAACAGTCAAAAAAAGCTCAAAAAATACGCTTTTTCAAAAAATAGTGGATCCGCCGAAAACCTCAAAAGAAAAGCTTGACGAGGTCGCGCACTCAGCACCACTAAAAAAGAATCCTGTTAAAAAATCAACCGGGGTCGCTAAGCCAGTCCTAACGCCTGAACAACAATATCAAAGCGCTCCTCCTGTGAGAAAAGCAGAAGAAAGTGCCGAAGAAAAAAAGGTAGCGACAGATGCAGATTTAGAAAAGCTGAAAGCCTTCTTTGATAAAAAGTAAGTTATTGCTCTTTTTGGGTGCGCAATGCCTCCAATTCCTTTTCTCGATGACGAAGATCATTTTGTGTTGCAACTAAGTCCGCCTTAATTACCTCAACATCTGACTGTGCCTGAGCTAAGTTTTGTTTAGTCACCTGAAGGTTCTCTGTCAAGGCGTCATTTTTATCTGACAACTCATTGAGCTCGCCTTTTAAGTTTCTAACATTTACAAAGTTGTATGCAACAAAGACCACAAACGCGAGCGAGATGACCCAGTTCGTCATTTTAAACGCGTTGCCCTCTGTCATGAAAATAAAATATGCAGAAGCGGCAATAGCGAACGCTCCAATAGCGATGGCAGCAATTTCTATGGTTTTTGACCTTTCAGCTGTAGACATAACGCTAGCTCTTTTTATTTGTAGACGCCTCACTGGGCGCCAGCTGTTCTTCTAGGTACTCTATTCGCTCTGCCCGCTGAGCTAACGACGACTCCAGCTTTTCAATTGCATTATTAGCCTGTTCAATAGAAAGCTCCAATTCAGCTAATGTAGTTTTTAACTTTTCGTTTTCAATGGCTCGCTGATGCACTTCCTTGGTGGTCTTTCTTAATTCTTTTTTTAGTGCTCCCGAATTCACGTATGAATAGGTTATAAACGTAATAAAAGCGATGGCCATTAAAACATTTGCCACACGATATGCGTTCCACTCTGTTCCAAATATGAGATATGCTGATACTGAGACGACAGTAACGCCAATAAGCATGGCAGCCCACTCTAGGCTAACATTTGAGTTTTTAGACTTTGTGTAGGGCATGGTTTTATTTAAATTTTAATAACTGTCTAAAAATACATCTATTATTCTTATGTTCCGACACATGGTTCAAAATCAATCTGTTTACGCTCGAGGTCTACATTTTTAACTAAAATGGTCATGGCATCACCCAGTTGTATTTTACGCCCTTTGCGCTCGCCAGAAAGACAATAGTTCTTGCTGTCATAGGTGTAGTAGTCATCACGGAAGTCACGAATCCTGATCATTCCTTCACAATAATTATCTGCCAATTCCACAAAAACGCCCCATTCCGTCACGCCCGAAATCACCCCGGCAAAAGTCTGGCCCACATGCTTTTCTAAGAACACCGCCTGCATGTATTTAATAGATGCCCGTTCAGCATTTGACGCTGCTTTTTCACGCTCAGAACTTCGTTCACATACTTCTTCGTAGCTGCCAAAGTGAGGTGATTTCCCGCCTTCTAAATAATGCTCAAGCAACCGGTGTACCATGACATCCGGGTAGCGCCTTATTGGAGACGTAAAGTGGGTATAGTAGTCAAACGCCAGGCCGTAGTGCCCTATGTTTTGAGTGGTGTATTTCGCCTTACTCATGGTGCGAATGGTCAACGTCTCTATCATGTTTGCCTCAGGAGTATTTCTTACCTCTGTAAGCATTTTGTTTAAGCTTTGGGTGATTGTCTTTTTATTTCCTAGTCGTATCTCGTGCCCAAACTGGCGCACAAAAGTACTCAGGTCTTGAAGTTTTGTTGGATCTGGATCATCATGTATGCGGTAAACAAACGTATTACCTGTAGGCTCACCGTCCTTAGCGCGACCAATAAATGCTGCCACGCTTTTGTTAGCTAGCAGCATAAACTCTTCAATCAAGTGGTTTGCCGCCATGCCTATCTTGAAGTAGACGCCCTCAGGCTTACTGTTCTCGTCCAATCGGAATTTAACTTCCTTTTTTTCAAAAGCCAAGGCGCCCTTGTCCATGCGCTCACCGCGCATAACCTTAGCCACTTTGTCTAGGGTCCTAATCTCTTCATAGAAGGTTGCTTGGTCACCTTCTGGATGATTGTCTTCTATGATTTGCTGCGCCTCCTCGTAAGCGAACCTACGGTCTGAATGAATAGCTGTTCTGCCAAACCACTCGTTGTAAACCCTTCCTTTTTCATCCATTTCAAAAACGGCAGAGAAGGTATATTTATCCTCGTTAGGGCGCAAAGAACAGGCTCCGTTTGACAACACTTCTGGAAGCATCGGAACCACCCTGTCCACTAAATAGACACTCGTCGCACGCACTACCGCTTCATCATCTAGGATAGACCCCGGAGTAACGTAATGGCTTACATCAGCAATGTGCACTCCTACTTCCCAGTGACCGTTTTCCAGTTTTAGTAAGCTCAAGGCATCATCAAAATCTTTGGCGTCTGCGGGATCAATCGTAAATGTGGGTACTTTTCGGAAATCCCTGCGTTTTGCTATTTCTTCTTCTTTAATGCTTGTGTCTAGTTCATCAGCCGCGGACTCAACCTCAACAGGAAACTCATTAGGCAATCCAAACTCAGCAAGGACAGCGTGAATCTCTGTGTTGTGGTCCCCAGCGTTGCCTAGAACTTTTATGACTTCTCCAAAAGGAGAAGAGGCTTTTTCTGGCCAGTCTGTTATTCTGGCGATCACTTTTTGGCCATTTTCTGCGCCGCCCAGCTTAGCCTTGGGTATATATATGTCCACCAGCATCTTTCTGCTGGAGGCGACTAAAAATCCATGACCCTTGCCAATCTCTATCGTTCCTACAAAATCTGTTTGCTTACGCTCTAATATTTCAATTACTTCACCCTCTAGTTTCTTACTGTTTTTTGTAGCGAAGAGACCTATTTTGACTCTATCGCCATTTAGGGCGTGCATTAAGTTAGGAGCCCTAACCATGATGTCGCTTTCCACATCTGGACTCACGATGTAGCCATTGCCGTTGCTGGCCATGTCAACAACTCCCTCTGCATAAGTAGCGGTGTGTTTAAGCTTGTACTTACCTCTGTCAACCATAAGAATCTTTCCGGATTGAGCTAAGTCAGACAGGGCCATTTCCACTTTCGCCTTCACCATCTCAGGTTTGTACCCCATTTGTGATGCGATTTGCTTGTAATTAAATTTTCTGGTAGGATAGGTGCGAAATACTATTTCCACCTTTTGGGCATACTCTTTGATATCCACACTTTGTGAACGTTTGTTTGCCCGTCTATTGTGCTTTCTTGCCATAGTAAGGTAAAGATACCATCCTTTATGGTTCAGAGCTGTCCGTGCGCTGGCTATTTGCTACCAATAGCCATTGATTAGCTCGTTGCTTTAACAGGCTTGGCATTAAAAGTGCCGTTGACTTATATTTGAAACCCAATTCGCTGATACCTTAATCTTTGAAATTAAAAACCAATGAAAAAATTAACAACCGTAACATTGCTTGGTCTTGGTTATCTGGCTCTTGGACTGAGCCTTAGCGCAAGGCCTATTTTCTTGGACTTTAACAGCTCCCAAAACGTAGATACAACAAGCGTTAGCAGTGAAGTTTGGGAAGAAGAGTTTATGAAAAAATCCCTAAAGGAGGCCGCAACATTGAGCGATAGCCTAGGCAATGATGCTTCTGAGAAAACGGTGCCTTCAAGAAAGCCTAGCCGTACGTCCTTTGACTACTTTGAGTTTCATGTCGGAGCAAACAGTTTTAGAGACGCTTCTGGTTATGCCGCTAATAGCGAAAGCTTACTTAACGGATGGGAAAGCTTGACCAGTAGATTTACTTGGGGAGTCAAGAAAAAAATTGGCGGCCCCTCAAGCCCCCTTGTCTTCCAATCAGGATTAGGAATAGAAACCAACCAGTATAGTTTTAAAGGAGACAATGAAATTATAAAGTCAAGCGACTTAAGCGGAGGATCCCTTACTCAAATAATTCCTGTGACCGAGGTTTTCTCTTTACGCCGGAATAGTCTTAGCCAGGTCTATATGGAGATTCCGGTGATGGCAAATCTAGATTTTAGCAAACGAGGGGTTGTTGACAAGAGCCTATCTCTAGGGGTTGGTGCCTACGCAGGCGTAAGGCTTGGGAGTGAAAGCCTGGTACTCGGCTCAGATTGGGAGGGTGAGCGTTTGATGACAAGGGTCTCTAGTAACTTTAACACGCATTTATTCCGTTATGGGCTGCAGGCTCAACTAGGAATGAGGGCATGGAAGGTAACTGGGCGTCTAGATGGCCGCACATTCTTTCAGGCGGGATCTTTCCAAGAAGCGGTCTACATAGGATCTGTGACGCTAGGCTATGCAATCAAGAAACAGCTTCCTTCCGAGTTTAGTAGACGCCGCTTAGTGAGGTAACTCTTACAAAAACTCAGAGAGCGTTTGTTCTTCAGGGTTTTTAGTTCGTATCTGCTCTTTTTCAACAAAAAAGCCCCACACTTTCGTGAGGGGCTTTTCGTGAGTTATCCGACAAGGACTCGAACCTTGAATGTCTGTACCAAAAACAGAAGTGTTGCCATTACACCATCGGACAATTCTCCCTTTAGGGACGGCAAATATACGCCAATTGATAAACTACAAAAAAGAGTTGAGCAAAATTTTCGTTGTTTAACAATCTTTTGTTCAGCTGAGGGCTTGGATTTTCTTATTTTCGGGGCAATTACTAGATCACCAATCTTAGAATTGGTTAAAAAATACCGCTCCGTGAATTACAAGAAGCTTAATACCATAGTAGGCTGGGCCATTTTTGGGATAGCCACCTTCACTTATTTCATGACTATAGAGCCTACAACCAGTTTTTGGGATTGTGGGGAATACATCGCAACTTCTGTAAAGCTGCAGGTGGGTCACCCGCCAGGTGCTCCTTTCTTTCAGTTGATGGGAAACCTGTTTAGTCAATTAGCCAGCAGCCCTGAAAATCAAGCGCTAATGGTGAATGCGTTGAGTGCGCTCTCGAGTTCGTTTAGTATTCTGTTCTTGTTTTGGACCATTACCGCGCTTTCCATAAAACTTCTTGGCGGCAAGGAAAAACTTGATAATCCATCAATTGTTGCTGTTTTAGGCGCAGGTGCCGTCGGTGCATTAGCTTATACCTTCTCTGACAGTTTTTGGTTCTCCGCTGTAGAGGGAGAGGTCTATGCCATGAGCTCCTTCTTCACCGCAGCGGCTTTTTGGGCCATCTTAAAATGGGAACAAGCTGTTGATGAAGATCCCTATGCAAATCGCTGGTTGCTTCTGATTGCTTATTTAGTTGGTCTCTCTATTGGGGTTCACATCCTTGTTTTCTTGACCATCCCGGCGATCTCTATGATCTATTACTTTAAGAAAAACCCCAACCCTACCCGCAATGGCTTTATCGTCGCTAATGCAACTGGTATTGGTGTGTTAGCTATCGTGTTTGCTTTAATCATTCCAATGGTATTGCGTTTATTTAGCACGCTAGAAATCACCTTTGTCAATAGTTTTGGCATGCCTTTCCATTCTGGAACTATTGCTGCAACAGTTATTCTTACCGCTTCCGTTGTTGCCGGCCTGGTATGGACCAAGCGCAAAGAGCGTCCGCTAGCCCAGCAAGCTGTTCTTGCCATCATGTTACTTGTTATGGGTTATTCAACGTTTATCATTCTTGCCATCCGCTCTAACGCGAACACGCCGATTGACGAAAACAACCCAGAAGACGCCATGTCTTTACTCGCTTACTACAACCGTGAGCAATACGGTGACTGGCCTATTCTTTACGGAAAGAGCTTTAATGCTCCTTACGACAGAACGCAGCCTTTTGACGACGGAACTCCGGTATATCAAAAAGGATTCGCTGTGATGAAGGGGCCTAAACAGGTTACCACATTCAAGCTCAGGGGTGAGGCAGAAGCCTACATCGCAGAGAAAAACGTAGCGTTGAGCATCTCAGCGAAGTACCTGATGACGGATGACAAAAAGGCCAGTAAGCCTAATTATGATCCTAAATATCAAGGATTCTTCCCTCGGATTTGGAACGACGATCCACAGTACAAGCAGAACTATATAAATATAATGGGCATAACTGACCCAGATGAGCCCATCACTTTTGCGCAAAACGTGCGCTTCTTCTTTGAATACCAGGTGGGGAAAATGTGGTGGCGTTACTTCATGTGGAACTTCTCCGGAAAGCAAAACGATGAGCAGCACCGCTATGAATTAACGAAGGGGAATTGGATAACGGGCATCAGTTTCATTGATTCCATCAGACTAGGAAATCAGGACAACCTACCTCAGTCCTGGAAAGACAACCCTTCGCGCAACAGTTACTTTATGTTGCCATTTCTACTCGGTGTTTTTGGTATTTGGTACCAATTCAAGAAAAACAACAAAGATGCATGGGCGGTCACGCTCTTCTTCCTGCTGACTGGAATTGCAATTGTTGTATACACCAACCACAAGCCTTTTGAACCTCGAGAGCGTGATTATGCCTTTGTAGGGTCCTTTTACGCCTTTGCGATTTGGATTGGGATTGGCGCACTTGGGTTATGGGATTTATTACGAAAAAAGATGAGTCCTATGGTTGCCTCCTATCTAGTTATAGGCATCACTATGGTAGCCGTGCCCGTGCGTATGGCCGCTGAGAACTGGGACGACCACGATAGAAGCAATCGCTATACTGCTCGTGACATCGCAAAAGCCTATTTAGATAGTTGCGATCCAAACGCGATCCTCTTTACAAACGGAGACAACGACACGTTCCCGTTATGGTATGTTCAAGAAGTTGAGGGCTATAGGACGGATGTTCGGGTGGTCAACTTGAGTTTACTTAATACCGATTGGTACATTGACCAGCAGCGCCGCAAGGCTTATGACGGAGAAGCTGTGCCCTTCAGTTTTGAATGGAATCAGTACGTTCAAGGTACACGTGACGTGTTGTACTACAGAGACATGGGCGTGAAAGGACGCTGGGACGTGAAAGACTTTGTTCAGTTCACAAAACGTGATGATGCCCAAGTAAAATTTAAAACGGGCGGGAACAAAGAGCTTCCTCTTTACCCACAAAAGAAACTGCGCATCAGTATTGATAAAGACGCTGTGCTGGCAAACGGTGTGGTTGATGCAGCTGATTCTGCAAAAGTAGTGGACTATATTGATTGGGATTGGAAAAGTAACGTAATCACCAAGCGTGATCTTATGGTTATTGACCTCATCGCAAGCAACAACTGGGAACGACCTATCTATTTCTCTATTACCGTTGGAAACAGCGCCAAATCATTCTTTTGGCTCAATGACTACTTCCGATTAGAGGGAATGGCGTACAGGTTTGTCCCGGTATTCAATCCAGGAGCAAACAGCGGAATAGACTTTGGAAAAGTGGACACGGAGATCATGTACGACAACTTAATCAATAAGTTCTCGTACGGTAATATGGAGCTTCCTGATGTCTACTTAGACGAAACTAACAGGCGTTTGAGTTACAACCTGCGCACTATTTTTGGCCGATTAGCCAATGAGTTTATTGCAGAAGGAAATAATGAAAAGGCGGTAGAGGTCTTAGACTTTGCGATGGACATCATGCCTTCGGAAAAATTTGGATACAACTACTTCTTGTTTGGGATCATCGACGCTTATTACAGAGCCGACGCCTTCGATCAAGCTCGAGAACTCACGAATGACTTTGCAGACCTTTTAGACGAGGAGCTCTTGTATTTTGAGGGATTAAACAGGTCCGATAAAAAACGAGCTAAGAACGAGTGGCAAACAGATCTACAATTCTATCAGATGTTGTTCCGCAACATTCAAACACATGACAACGAAAACACGCAGTCGTTCTACCAAAGATATCTTGCTGCGGCAGATTCCTTTCAGAATAACTAAACGTTTTCTCCACAATTGAACACAAAAAAGCCCCGCAGTAATGTGGGGCTTTTTTATTTGTCTGATGTCTTGTTGCAAACGCCATGGGATAGGGTCATCCGCTTTCAGTTGGCTGCTAGGTGAGCTTTTTGGTCAGCCAAACAAAGTCCTCTAGAAAGGCGGGGTAGTTACTGGTAAAATGAGCGTCAACAGGAGTGTTTTCCTGATCAAAAAGCTTTCCTACCCCACTCACTAAAAGCTTCGTTGGGGAAACAATACCTTCTACATAAAGCATCCACGAGCGCAGGTCATGAAGAGCGTTTAGCCCCCCAAAAGCACCCGCGCTTACAGTACATGTCGCCATGGGTTTCTTTTTGAACTCTGCCCGATAGTAATCTGTGAGATTCTTAAAAGATCCCGGGACGCGGCCATTGTATTCAGGAACCACAAAGAGTAGTCCATCAGCATCTCCAAAATGTCTAGCAACCTCTTCCTCTTGGTCAAAATTAGTGTCAGAGCCGTAATTAGGCGCGTTGATTTTTTGAACATCAACCATTGTTATTAATGCTCCAAATTTTCGCTCAAGCTCTGAGGCTAAAAACATCGCAACTTTACTAGAATTGGATCCCGTTCTAGGGCTTCCTTGAACAATAGTGATTTTCATAGAGGATATGATGGGACAATTACACGGACAACACCGTGATAGCAGAAATGTTGCTGGGCTATACCTTCTTTCCAAACTTAGGCACACGAAAATAGTCTGAGTTAGCGTCTGGAGCGTTTTTCAACGCTTGTTCTTTAGTGATCATGTTCAGCACTTCATCCGTTCTCATCACATCAACACTGCCGCTCATTTGAGTTAACGGCTCAACACCCGTGAGGTCTAGCTCGTCAATCTTCGCGACAAACTCTAATATCTTTTCCATGTCCCCTTGCATAGAGTCCAGCTCGTTGTCATTAAGCTCAAGGCGGCTTAGGTGTGCAAGGTGTTTGATTTGCTCTTTTGTGATGCTCATAATGTGCCCTTAAGAACGCAAAGGTAAGGCAAGATTACCGGTGTGTCCCCAATTTTTTAAGTCCTCAGCAAGGGTGGTATAGCAGAGGTCCTTCAGCTCCTTTAGCGAGTTTTCAGCATCAGTATTTGGCCAAAACTCTCCTATCACCTTTGTGTCCACGGGCCCAAGACTTGAGGGCTCTCCCCAGTCGCCTAGTCTAAACTTGTTTTGGTAAATACTCATAAGCACAATGGGGACATTGTTGTCAACAGCCAGTTTAAAGGCGCCCGCTTTAAAGGCGCCCAGTAGCTTTTTTTGTGGCGGTATTCCACCTTCTGGAAAGATGCAAACACTATATCCGTCCTTTATCCTCCGGTCAGCATCTATAAGCGCTTGCTTCCTTCCTGAGTAGCTGCTTCTGTCCACGGCAATGCTAGTCTGCTTGAAGAAGTAGCCAAACAAGGGGAGTTTCAAAAGCTCTGCCTTTCCCATGAAGACCACTGGCACAGGGCTCCCTAAAAAGGTCATAGGAATATCAAGATCTGATCCGTGGTTTGCCGCTAGCACCATAGGGCCAGAGTGCTTCATTTTGTACTTTCCCGGTCTAGGCCAAACACCCATTCCCAATAGATACAACCACGACCAAACCTTGGCTAGTTTAAAAAAATGGGCATAATTAGCTCCAGGTCTTGCGGCCCAAAGAAGCGCTGGTAAAAGCACTACGATAGAGATTAGCGCAACCAAATAATACCAACAGTGGTGTATGTAGCTCAGTAATTTTTTCATGGCGCTAAAAGCCGAGCTTATCGCGAACACGACGCAAAGTGTCTTTAGCAATAGGCCTCGCTTTATCAGCTCCTTGTTGAAGCGCTGTAAAAACCTCTTCTGGGTGGTCCATGAAGTGATCAAATCTATCACGTGCTTCACTAAACTCCTCTAGAATAAGTTCAAGAAGTGCTGTTTTAGCGTGTCCATAGCCATAGTTTCCTGCTCTGTAGAGCCTTGACATTTCCTCTGTTTGTGACGCTGTTGCGAGCAACTTATAAAGCGCGAATACATTACAGGTGTCCGGGTCCTTAGCGCCTTCAAGAGGTGTAGAGTCCGTTTGAATACCCATCACTTGTTTTTTCAACTGCTTCTTTGGCAAGAACACGTCAATAATGTTGCCATAGCTCTTGCTCATTTTACGCCCATCTGTACCCGGAACAGTCATGACTTCTTCTGAAATACTAACTTCTGGAGCCACAAAAGTGTCTCCATAACGGTGATTAAAGCTAAGCGCTAGGTCACGTGTGATTTCAAGATGTTGCTTCTGGTCCTTGCCAACCGGCACAACCTCAGCGTCATAAAGCAAGATGTCAGAGGCCATAAGTACAGGGTAGTCAAACAGCCCGGCGTTAACATCGCTGAGGTTATTGCTTTTGTCCTTAAAACTATGGGCGTTAGCCAGCATAGGAAAGGGGGTAAAGCAGTTTAGGTACCATGTTAATTCTGTGCACTCCGTAAGATCGCTTTGCGCGTAAAACACCACTTTTTCAGGGTTAAGACCACACGCGAGCCATGCCGCCGCTGTCGCTAGCAGGTTTTCTTTACGCAATCCCGCATCTTTCACTGAGGTGAGGCTGTGGAGGTCTGCAATGAATAAAAACGCCTCATTTTTAGGGTCGTTGCTCATTTGAATTGCAGGTCGAATAGCACCTAGAATATTTCCTAGATGCTGACGTCCTGAGCTTTGAATTCCTGTGAGTACTCTTGCCATTTTTTAGCGAATATCTATTATTTGATCAACGTTAATTCAAGGTCAATGTCTGCCCAGTAGCTGCTGTCCGCCGGAACCTGCAGGAAGGACGTTCTCCACACTTGGGTGGCAGGAAGACTACTCACCATAACAAAACTGTAGCTTACGCTATCGTTGTCTAAAACTAAAATGCTGTCACTGTTCCATAAGCTCCATGTTCCTGCGCTTGCTAACTCTACAGGAACTTGAATCGTGTTTAGGTTTGCGACAAACTGTAAACTTATACTACCGCTGTCCGGCATTTCATAAATGCTTACCTCACCTAATAATTGACTACCTAAGCCGCTAAACTGCATGAGCGCTGACGGGTTTAATGGGTTGGGCATTTCTCCACTGTAAGCCACCTGGCTTACGGTCCATTCTCCCGACAAGTCTTGGCGGACAAAAACTTCTGAGGCATGCGGCGTTGTGTCGCAAGAGGTGAAAAAAATGGCAAGGGTAATGGTAAATAGAATCTTGTTCATTATGCTGTTGTTATTTGTGATGTCGGGAAAACAACCGGTTGTTCGCCGGGGTTCTGTACTACGTGTAAAACTGCTTTAGCGACCGCTTCTGGCTTTACAAGCAGTCCATCTGCGTACTCTTCTCTAAAGTGTTCCACTCCGGGGAAATCTTCCTCAGAGGCCGCTCGTATTTGTGCTTGCATAGGGGTGTCTACCTTTCCGGGCGTGAACACATGAATAGGTACTGAGGGGTTTTCTTGCGCTAAAACCTCAGCATACATGTGGATTGCTGCTTTTGAAGCACAATAGGATGACCATCCGTTAATCGCATATTCCGCGGCGCCTGAACCTGTAAAGAAGACCTGTTTTGACCCCTGAAATAAAGACATAAAACGTGCGGTCAATCTCATTGGAGCAGTCACGTTCAGTGTCATACATTCATTGGTGTCGTTCCAGTCAATTGTTTTGGCCTGGCCCATTGCTCCAAGTGTTCCGGCGTTGTTGATGAGCACCGTTGGATGTTGTTGTGCGGCAAATTTAAACTGAATGTTTTCTACTTCGTTTTCTTGTGATAAATCTGCTGTGGTGAAGGCCCAATACGGGTTGCTCGTTAACTCTTTTGGCTCATTTCTTCCTATTCCCTGCACGCTAAAGCCTGTTTCCAGTGCTAATCTTGCTATGGCAAGTCCTATTCCTGAGCTCACTCCTGTGATTATAATTTGGCCCTTTGCGCCTATCATACGTTGATCTCAATAAATCTGTTGATGTCTTTCACTTGACCGAAAACCAGGATAATATCTCCTGGGTTGATGAAACTATCAGGACTTGGGACACCGTTGATATGGAGAGTGTTGTCCTCTTCTGATTTACGTAAAACCGTAACCAGGTTAATGTTGTATTTCTTGCGAAGGCCTATGTCTTCCAACGAGCGACCAATTATTTTAGACGGTGCTTCAACCTCAATAATTTCGTAGTCGTCCGGAAGCTGGACACACATCAACACACCGGGATTGATGAGTTGTTCTGCGACGTTGTTTGCAACCTCCATTTCTGGGCTCAGGATGTTTTGAACACCCATTTTTTCCAGAATTTTACGCTGAACCGGTCCTTGAGCACGCGCAATGATTCTAGGAACACCCATTTCTTGCAGCTGAAACACACACAAAAGCATTTCCTGGAAACTTGATCCGATGCTAACCACAACGGCATCAACGTCTCTAAGGTTTTGAGCTTCCAGTGCCTGAAGGTTCGTTGCGTCAAGCGTGACCGCAAAGGCCACCTCTTGTGCAAGTTCCTGAACCCGCTCTTCATTCTCGTCAATAGCCATTACATCAGCTCCGCGTTCGGCAAGTTTTCTTGCAATAGCCGAGCCAAAAACACCTAATCCAATAACTGCAAACTTCTTGTTCATAGCGTACTTATTTACAATGCTCTTCAAAAGCTCCAAGAAGGTTTCCGGCAATCATTTGTGCCGTACGTCCTTCAATGTGATGACGCTCTACCATGTGCACAAGCACTCCGTTTTTAAACAAGCCCATACAAGGGGATGAGGGAGGGAACGGCATCATGTGCTTTCTTGCTTGGTCCACTGCTTCACGGTCGTTACCAGCAAAAACCGTAATCATTCTATCAGGCTTTACTTCAGACTTCGCAAGCGCCATTGCCGCTGGACGAGCAGATCCGGCTGCACATCCACAAACTGAATTTACCACAACTAGTGTTGTGCCTTCAGCTTCTATTGCGGCGGTTACTTCTTCTGGCGTTTTTGTCTCTGTATATCCGCTGTTAGCAAGCTCTGCGCGCATAGGCGCAATCATTTCTTCTGGGTACATAATATGATGTGTTTATAAAACAAAGTTAGTGTTTCCTAATGGTTTGGCCGATTGTACCTTTGTCACAATTCTAAGGTTAATAACATGAGCTCAAAAGTTCGCGTAAGATTTGCGCCATCTCCAACAGGACCCCTGCATATTGGCGGGGTGCGCACTGCATTGTATAATTATTTGTTCGCCAAAAAACACGGTGGAGACTTCTTGCTTCGCGTTGAAGACACGGACCAGACAAGATTTGTTGCAGGAGCAGAAAAATACATCATTGAAGCCTTGGCCTGGTGTGGCATTTCTCCTGACGAGGGTATCGGCGGGGAAGACCGCGGAAACGGCCCTTACCGTCAAAGTGAGCGCAAGCCCATGTATCGAGAGTATGCAGAGACTTTACTTGCAAACGAAAAAGCTTATATCGCCTTTGACACCGCCGAAGAACTCGAGCAGGTACGCGCACTCGCTAAGGAAGCTGGGGCGTCAAACTGGCAATACAACTACATCACTCGCGAGAATATGAAAAACTCGCTGACCCTTGCGAAGGACGAGGTGTCTGCTAAAATAGCCGCTGGAGAGCCTTACGTTGTTAGAATGAAGCTTCCGCGAGATCACGAGGTTCGCTTTGAAGACACCATTCGTGGATGGGTGAGTGTAAACACAAACAACATGGACGATAAAGTCCTGTTTAAAGGTGATGGTATGCCTACTTATCACCTCGCTAATATTGTGGACGACCATCTAATGGAAATCAGCCACGTTATACGCGGCGAAGAATGGCTTCCTTCAGCACCTTTGCATGTGCTACTCTACGAGGCCTTTGGATGGGAGCGCCCTGTATTTGCTCACCTACCTCTGCTTTTGAAGCCCGACGGGCCAGGAAAGCTATCAAAACGAGATGGTGATAGGCTGGGCTTCCCTGTGTTCCCTATTGACTGGAAAAATGAAGAAACTCAAGAGACGGCAAGTGGATACAGAGAAATTGGCTTCTATCCTGATGCTTTTATAAACATGCTTGCGTTACTTGGTTGGAACCCGGGAACAGAGCAAGAAGTGTTCAGCCTTCAAGAGCTGATAGACACTTTCGACCTGAGTAACGTCTCTAAAAGCGGTGCTAAGTTTGACTTTGAAAAAGGAAAATGGTTCAACCAGGTTTATCTAAGGGGAATGAGTGAGGAGAAGTTAGCTGGTGAGCTAAAGACCGAGCTTAATTCGCGTGGACTGAATTGTGACGAAAAACACCTGGGCACGGTGGCGATGATGATGAGCGAGCGAGCTACTTTTCCGCAAGACCTAGTATCAGAAGGCTTGTTCTTGTTTGAGCGCCCATCTACCTATGATGAAAAAACGCTTAATAAAAAGTGGACCGCTGACAGCCCGCAAATGATGGGTGATCTAGCCATTAGGTTCCGTGCACTCGGCACCTTCGACGCCAATTCTATAGAAACCTGCTTCAAGGGTTATTTGACGGAAAAAGAGCTCGGTTTTGGGAAGGTTGGACCTTCGTTCAGGTTAGCTGTAACTGGAAAAGGCATGGGTCCAAGCATGTTTACGATATGTGAAGTGTTGGGGAAAGAAGAGGTTCTCGCACGCATCAGTTTAGCGATAGAAAAACTTAAATAATGGCGACGCTTCAACAGATAGATGTTCATGGTATACAGCTCTATTCTAACCATGGCTGCATGCAGGAAGAAGCTGTTATAGGATCTCATTACGAGGTTAATATTAGTGTTTGGGCTAATCTTTCTGTTTCTGTCCAAACAGATGAGCTAAAGGATACCGTTGATTATGTAGCTCTTTATGAGATTACAAAAGAAGAGATGGGCAAGCGCGCAAAACTTCTTGAGGTTGTTTGTCAGCGAATTATAGACAGGATAATGAACGAGCACCCTTCCGTTCAAAGGGCATATGTGAATGTGGCAAAGCTCAACCCGCCTATTAATGGCGATGTAGAAAGAGTCGCTCTAACTTTTACAGCTGAACGTTAGTTGAAATATTTCTGTGGTGAACAGATTTTTTCTGCTATTTTTGGCCTCCCTAAGGTTCCGTGGCCGAGTGGCTAGGCAATGGTCTGCAAAACCATGTACAGCGGTTCGAATCCGCTCGGAACCTCAGAGTAGAACCCCCGCTGCACATGTGCAGCGGGGGTTTCTTTTTTTACAACAAGTAGTCTGTCGTCATCCAGTTGCTTTGGCCTGACGAAACAATGTCCCGGACCAAATTCTTTTGGTCTGTTCCCGCAGCAACTACAGTGCGAATGGAAAAACTCCTCAACGCATCATGTACGCTTAGTGTAGCAACAGCGCTGTCTTTTCTTCCTGTAAAAGGCAAATAATCAGGACCGCGTTGACAGGACGTGTTGATGTTAACACGACACACTTGGTTTACCAGGTTGTCCACGGCGTAAGAAATTGTAGACTCGTTTTCGCTAAAAACACTACACTGTTGGCCGTGATCTGACTCCGCTATAGCATCCATAACCTCCTCTAATTTGTCATATTCAACAATAGGCACCACAGGGCCAAACTGCTCTTCGTGAAAAATTCTCATATGCTTGTTTACAGGAAACAAAACGGCTGGAAAATAGGCTGTTTCATTAACCTTTCCTGCTCTTTTATTCATCACGCTTGCCCCCTTCTCCTTAGCATCAAAGACGTATTCATCCATATATTCTACCTTATTAGCTTCTGGTAGCGGTGTAAGGTCGCTGTTGTTTTCTGGGTGGTCTAGCTTTAGTTCATCAACAGCGTCACTGAATCGCCGCACAAAGTCCGCAGAGATGTTTTTATGGACAAAAATAATTTTAAGCGCCGTACACCTCTGGCCATTAAAGCTTAGTGCCCCCGCAACACACTCTTTTATGGCCTTGTTTAGATTTGCGTCGTCAAAAACAATGGCTGGATTCTTTGCTTCTAATCCTAAAACCTGTCTTAGTCGGTTTGGTTTCGGGTGTTGTGCGGCTAATGCGTTTGAGCTTTTTGAATTGCCAATTAAAGCCAAGACATCTACGTCTCCTGTTTTCATAATGGGTCCTGCAAGGGTTCTTCCTCTTCCAAAAACCACGTTGATTACACCTGGCGGGAATGCTTCTTGAAACGCTTCCATTAGAGGCGTTAGTAAAAGCACCCCATACTTTGCTGGCTTAAAAACGATTGTGTTTCCCATAAGAACAGAGGGTATGAGCAGGCAAAAGGTCTCGTTCAGCGGATAATTGTAGGGGCCTAGGCACAGAACGACGCCTAGTGGACCCCTGCGTACCTGAGAGATCACGCCGCCTTTACTCGCGATATGTGATCCGCGGCGCTGTAGTTCCTTGTATTCCTCTAAGGTGTCTCTTATGTAGTCAATCGTCCTGTCAAACTCTTTGTATGATGCGTTTTTGTTTTTAGCAATTTCCCACATCAAAAGGGTGCTGACTTCTTCCCTCTTGAGAGCCATTAGTTCAAGAAAACGCTCCATGCATTTTATACGCTGGGTAGCGCTAGCGGTAGGCCAAAAACCCCTTCCGTTGTTGTAGGCTTGTTTTGCTGCATCAAGCGCCTCAAGCCCAGCGCTTTTGTCTAACGTAGGTGCCTCCCCTAAAAAAACACGGTCAACAACGCCTTCTTGGTCGACCGTTCCCATTGGGCTATAAACACGTTCTAGAGGCCCGTCCCAGGTCTTTAGCTCCCCGTTAATAAGGTATTTGTCCCACTTAATGGGTTGAGGCGCTTGGTGCTGTGTAATTTTTGGGTGGTTGAAATTGGACTTCATGGCTTTTTTGTGTTGTTCTCAATTATAAGCGTTAAGCTAACCAATATGTTCATTTTAACAACTGTGCGTTCGTAAGTAAGTGCTACACTTTGTAACTTGGTCCAAAACCAAGACAGATGACCATATACCCTATACATACTGGTAACTTTAAGCTTGACGGCGGCGCCATGTTTGGTGTTGTTCCAAAGGGTCTTTGGGAAAGGACCAATCCTGCTGATGAAAAAAATCTTTGCACCTGGGCAATGCGCTCCTTGTTGATTGAAAACGAAGACCGCTTGATTTTAATAGACACCGGCATTGGAGAAAAGCAGCACGAAAAGTTTTTTAGTCATTATTACCTCCATGGCGACCACAGCCTGGATGCTTCGTTGGCTGCGCTTGGTTTTAATCGGAGTGATATTACTGATGTTTTTCTTACCCACTTACATTTCGACCATGTAGGCGGTGCAGTACGCTGGAACAAAGAAAGAACAGGGTATGAGCCCGCCTTTGAAAACGCCATTTATTGGACGAACAAAAGGCATTGGAAATGGGCGACAGCGCCTAACCCTAGAGAAAAAGCAAGCTTCTTAAAAGAAAACATTCTTCCCCTTGAGGAGAGTGGCCAGCTGCGGTTTATTGATGCACCTGAGGACTCGCATCGCATTACTACACCACTTGGTTTTGATGCTTTTGTGGTGAACGGTCACACGGATGCACAGATGTGTCCTATTTTAGATTATAAAGGAAAAACCTTGGTCTTCATGGCGGATCTATTGCCGTCAACCGGCCACATACCGTTACCCTATGTAATGGGCTACGATACTCGCCCACTGCTTACCATAGATGAGCGTCAGCGTATCTTTACGGAGGCCGCTAAAAAAGGGTATCACCTGTTCCTTGAGCACGACGCTTACAATGAGGTCTGTACGCTTCAAATCACCGAAAAAGGACCACGTCTTTTAGAAAACGGGCGTCTTAACCACTTCATCTCTTAGGCCATTATGAAAAAAACATTCCTTCTTCTTGCGCTTTGCGCAAGCCCATTAGTTTTTGGCCAATACTGGCAACAATCTGTGAGCTACAGCATGGATATTGACCTCGATGTTGAAGCACATCAATATGACGGGACCAGCTCCGTAGTGTATACCAACAACAGTCCTGACACACTGCTTAAGGTCTATTTTCACCTCTATTTTAATGCTTTTCAACCAGGAAGCATGATGGACGTGAGAAGCTTAAACATAACGGATCCAGACCGCCGTGTTACAGACCGGATTTCCAAGCTTGAAAAAGACGAAATAGGCTATCATAACATTATCTCATTGAGCCAAAACAACATGGGTTTAAACTGGAGTGTTTCTGGCACGGTACTTAAGGCGGAGCTCGCTGTTCCCATACTGCCAGGCGAGCAAACCACTTTCAATATGGCTTGGAATACACAGGTTCCTAAGCAAATCAGACGTTCTGGGTATGGCAACAAGGAGGGAGTAGAGTTTACCATGACTCAGTGGTATCCAAAATTAGCAGAGTATGACAAAAACGGATGGCACCCTGATCAATACGTGGGGCGTGAGTTTTATGGGATTTGGGGAGATTTTGATGTCACTATTCGTGTGCACAGAGACTATGTTCTTGGCGGTACCGGTTATTTACAAAACACTGACGCTATAGGGTTTGGTTACGGGGGCTTCGAAAAGGTTCGAGTAAAAAATAATCAAAAACGCGTTTGGCGCTTTAAAGCCGACCGAGTACATGACTTTGCCTTTGCGGCAGATCCAGACTTTGTGCATGACCAGCTTCAAATTGAAAACGGCCCGCTAGTTCACCTGTTTTATGATCCAGCAACGGCAAATGTGAAGAATTGGAAAAAGCTACAAGAGGGGTATCTACAGGATTATTTTGACTTTATGCGCTCTAATTTTGGTAAATATCCATATCGTCAGTTTTCTATTATTCAAGGTGGCGACGGCGGCATGGAATATCCTATGTGTACCATGATTCTTGGCGGAGGTGCTGATTTTGAGGGCTTCACCGGTCTGTTTGTCCATGAAGCAACACATAATTGGTACTATGGGGTCATTGGTACTAACGAAGCTTTATATCCCTGGATGGACGAGGGCTTTACCACCTACGCAGAAGAAGAGTGCATGAATGTTCTCTTTGACCGCAAGCTAGACAACCCTCACCTAGGAGCATACCGAAGCTACATGTACATAGACACGGCTGGGCTACGAGAGCCACTTAGCACACCCGCGGATCACTTTGATTATAATATGGTATACGGCGTCAATAGCTACAGTGCGGGTTCCTTGTTTTTAAACCAATTAGAATATATCGTCGGACCATTTGCTTTTGACACGGGAATGAAGCGCTATTGGAGCGCGTGGCAGTTTAAGCATCCTACCCCGGAGGATTTTATTAGAATCATGGAGCGCGTTTCCGACCTTGAGCTGGATTGGTACTTGAGTTATTATGTGGACCAAGTAAAATCTGTTGATTACGCCATAACCTCTGTTTCTCCAGTGATGAACGGTGTGGTTATTTCCTTAGCTCGCTTGGGTAAGTTTCCTATGCCTATTGATATTGAGGTGGAGTATGCTGGTGGGCGTATAGAACACATGACTATTCCTTTGGTAAGTATGTATGGCGCAAAAAACGGAACGGGTCATGTTGTTCAATCCCCGTGGGCCTGGACACACCCAACTTATGAGCTAAAGCTTAATACCGGCGGGCAAGAAATAACCGCTGTTAAAATAGACCCAACAGGCAGGCTACTTGATGTTTCTCCCGGCAATAACGTTTGGATGAAATAATAAAAAGCCCGGCACATAATGCCGGGCTTTTTATTATTTCTTTTTCTTAGGACCTCTCTTGATGGACTTCTTGTATTTTTTTGCTTTGTTCATTCTTATTTTTTCGCCGCCGCCTATGTTGAAGTCCTTTTTGTTTTTGTCTTTTTTTTCATGAAATGCGGGTCCCGGCTTGTCGTCTGTCATGGTCTTTTTATTTACTCGTCAAAGCTCACAACTAGCTTTTCACTAGTCGCGCGTGTTTGACACGTTAGTACGTAGCCGTCCTTTACCTCCTCATCTACAAGAGCATAGTTCATAACCATCTCCGCTGAGCCTTCTAAAACCTTAGCGCGACAAGTACAGCACACCGCTCCTTTACACGCATAAGGAACGTCCGCACCAGCGTCAAGCGCTGCGTCCAGGAGATACTCGTTGCCTTTCATTTCAAAATGTGTTTCCTCTCCGTCTAAAAAGATGGTAACAGATGATCGTCCAGAAGATGTTGAAGCTGTTTCTTTCTGTTTTGCCTCTGACAAGGAGGTGGTGTTAAATAGCTCAAAATGAATTTTATCCTTTTCCGTGCCCAATTCTTGAAGTGTTTCTGTAACACTTTCTATCATTCCTAGGGGCCCACACAAGTAATGACCTGTAGATGTGTTAATGTCAAAAAACTTGTTGTTAAACGACTTTACTTTATCTCCATCTATTCTGCCATTAGTTGCGTCACTACCCTGGTCTTCACGGCTTAAAATATGGTGCACCTCTAAGCGATCTACAAAAGAGTTTTTCAAGTCTTCCAGTTCGTCTTTAAATATAATGCTGTTGCTGTTTTTGTTCCCGTAAAAAAGAGTAAACGTGCTGTGTTCGTCTGATTGTAGGACCGTTTTTGCAATAGACATCATTGGGGTAATCCCAGATCCTGCTGCCCAGCCTACAAGATGAGAAGGCTCTGTGCCTTGAGACCACTTGAAGTTTCCCATTGGAGGCATAGCCTCTAGTGAATCTCCTTCTTTTAGGGTTTGGTTTGCGTAGGTAGAAAATTTACCTCCTTCTATCTGTTTTATAGCGACGCGAAGCTCACCTTCGTGGGGTGCAGAGCAAATAGAGTAGGAGCGTCTTAGCTCTTCTCCCTGAACGTTTGTTTTTAACGTCACGTACTGGCCGGGCGAAAAGGTAAATGTTGACATTAAACCCTCTGGTATGTCAAAAGCAACACTCACCGCATCCTCTATTTCGCGACGCACCTCTTTTACTTTTATCTGGTAAAACTTAGTGTCGCTTGACTTTTTGGAATTGGCCAGTAAAGAGGTCTTTTCTTCTTTGTTTTTCTTAAAAAACTTCAGCATCTATATCAAGTTGAATGGTAAAGGTAGTTCTCATTTTTAAACCATAACACCATATAGCGCGTTGTGTTTTAACTTTGTAAAGAACCAAATACACAGACCATGGGAACGAATGTATCGCTGGAAGACAAATTCCAATCTTATGTGGACGCCGAAAACAAGGTAGAGCCAAAGGATTGGATGCCCGAGAAATACCGCAAAACGCTAATACGTCAAATATCTCAACACGCTCATAGTGAGATAGTTGGAATGCAGCCGGAAGCTAATTGGATCACTCGCGCTCCTTCTTTGCGTGCTAAATTAATCCTTCTAGCAAAGGTTCAGGACGAGGCAGGACATGGTCTTTATCTCTACTCATCAGCTGAAACACTCGGGGAGCCGCGGGACAAAATGATCGCCGATTTACAGAGCGGAAAAGCCAAATACAGTTCGATTTTTAATTATCCCACCCCTTCTTGGGCAGATATGGGAACTATTGGTTGGCTTGTAGACGGTGCGGCCATTCAAAACCAAGTAATGCTCACGCGCACTTCTTATGGTCCTTATGCAAGGGCGATGGTTAAAATTTGTAAAGAGGAGAGTTTTCACCAGCGACAGGGATACGAAGTTGTCATGAAATTGACCCAAGGAACACCTGAGCAAAAAGAAATGGCACAAGAAAGTTTGAATAGATGGTGGTGGCCTTCATTAATGATGTTTGGCCCGTCTGATGATAATAGCCCAAATTCTGAGCAAAGCATGCTTTGGAAAATAAAAAGGAAAAGCAACGACACGCTTCGCCAAGAGTTTGTTGATAAAACCGTTCCTCAAGCTGAATACCTTGGTTTAACTATTCCGGACAACGACTTGGTTTGGAACGAGAGTCGTGGACACTATGACTTTGGTGATATTAATTGGGACGAGTTCTATCATGTAGTGAGTGGTAATGGGCCGTGCAATAAAGAACGCATTGCTCATCATGTTAAAGCACATGAAGAAGGTGCTTGGGTGAGAGAAGCCGCCAGCGCATTTGCTGAAAAACAAGCGAAGCTGAAAAACAAAGAAGCGTCCGCCGCATAAACCTAAAAAAACCACCATGAGCACAACTAACTGGAAGCTTTGGGAAGTTTTCCTAAGAAGCAAGAATGGGCTTTCCCATAAACACGTAGGCAGCTTGCACGCTCCTGATTCTAATATGGCAATAAAAAACGCCAGAGACGTATACACTCGTCGCTCTGAGGGAATCAGTATTTGGGTCGTTCCTTCAGAAGATATTACAGCGAGTTCTCCTGATGAAAAAGACGCTTTGTTTACGCCAAGTGACGACAAAGTATACAGACACCCCACTTTTTACGACATCCCAGATGATGTTCAACACATGTAAGCCATGGCAGGAGGTTGGTTAAACGGAGTAAAACGTGATTTTACTTCAGAAGAAGCGCTCAAGGAGTATTTCTTTTTTCTTGCAGATGACGCTCTAATGTTAGGACAGCAATTAAGTAAGTGGTGTTCTAAGGGCCCTGTTTTAGAACAGGATATAGCAATCATTAACACCTCACTAGACCATATAGGTCGAGCTCGTTTGTTATACCAAGAACTTGCTAAAATGGAGGGCGGCGAGGTAACAGAAGACACCCTGGCTTATTTTAGAGATCACTTGAGGTTTAGAAACGCGCTGTTACTCGAACAACCAAACGGGCACTGGGGAGATACCATTGCGAGAAGTTTCTTCGTTGATACTTTTAATTTTTATCTCTTTGATAAGCTTCGTAGTTGTTCTAACAAAACCCTCGCGGGTGTTGCTGAGAAGGCTTTAAAGGAGGTTGCCTACCAAGCGCAGTGGAGTGCTGAATGGGTTATTCGTTTAGGAGACGGAACAGACGAGAGTCATTATAAAATTCAGGAAAGCATCAACAGTCTTTGGATGTGGTCCGGTGAGTTGTTCGAGGCGCATCCCATGTTTGATAAGCTGGACGATTCTTTTGTGAGGTTTGAATCGCTTAGAGAGGTTTGGTTAGATAAAATAGGAGAGGTGCTTAAAGAGGCTACCTTAGTTGTTCCTAGTCCTGAGCTCTGGATGCAAACCGGTGGTAGATATGGCATTCACACCTCTGAGCTTGGGTTTATACTTGCGGAAATGCAAAGCCTAGCAAGAACACATCCCGAGGCAACTTGGTAGCTTTTTTCTTTGCTATTCGTTTAGATATCAATTTTATTAACACAAAACTATAGCGGCCGCGCTATTGCGGCATTATGTTTGCGGTAGTATTATAACGATGTAGTAATCGTAAGTGTTTTTGTGTTAAGCGAGTGAGGGCTAAGGTGGGGACTTTAGCCCTTTTTTTTGCTCCAAAGAAAAGCGGCAATAAACAGAAAAAAGCTCATTACAGACATAGATCCACTTATAGATGCTTCCAGCGCCTCAGATATAAAGTAGCCGCCTACAGCGCTTAGCGCGCCTTGGACCATTATTAAAACAGGCATGAGGCGAAGCTTATCTGTTAGTAGGTATGCTGTTGCAGCTGGAACTACCAGAAATGCAATCACTAAAATAGCTCCTACACTTTCAAAACTAACAACCGTTGCGACGCTTGTTGCGGCCATAAGACTATAGTGCCAAATCATGGTTTTAACCCCTATGCTTTGCGCATATTCTGCATTAAAAGAGGTGATGAGCCACCCCTTATAACCCGTCCAAAAAATAAATTGAATTATTGCTAAAAGCACCAGCAGCGTCCAAACAGGGCTTGGAACACCTAGTCCCATAAAACCAGAAACCTGTAGAGGAACAAACGCTAGCTCACCGTGTAGTACACAATCCGCGTCTATATCCGCTTCCCCTGCAAAACGGGTTACCATTATAACTCCAACGGCAAACAAAAACGTGAATACGGTTCCCATAGCAGCGTCTGATTGAATTTTGCCTTTAGAGGAGAAGAATTGTATTAAAAACGTGGTTAGAACACCCATAATAATAGCTCCTAAAAAAAGTGGCAGGGAAGCCCGGGAGCCACTGATTAGGTAGGCCACAACTATTCCTGGCAATACAGCGTGACTAAGCGCATCACCCATCATGCTCATTTTTCTTAGCAACAGCAGGTTCCCTAGCATTCCTGTTGAGGAGGCCACTAAAAATCCTGTCAATATGATCCAAAACGCGTCCATTAAAGTAGGTTGGTATCTGGGATTAGTTCGTGAATTTCTAGTATCGGGTTAAACCTTGAACACAAGCCTAGTTCGCTTAAAATCTCATCTTCTATTTCAGGCGTTAGGAAATGCTCCATAGTTTCGGCTTCGTCATGGACAAGATGAAGGCTCATCTGCATTCTCCGCTGCAAATATACTTCCCATATCTTATGTCGTCTATCGATCTCAGCGCCATAGCTGCGCCCCTTTGTGCTTAACGTATATCCTGTGTTTACTTTAAGAACTAGTTTTTTGCGAGCTAGTCTTTTTATTGTTCTTTTCCAGCGCTTGAACTCGAAAAATTGACGTTGAATGATTGATTCTCTTGTGAAAAGCTTCCCTTTTCCCCTAACCTCGTTTTGAACAGCAGCCTTGAGAAGGTTTTCCTCATTAATTCTTCGTTTCAATAGCAATTTACTCCAGCGCTGATGTAACACGCCTTTTTTAGGCGCAAACAGCATGGATGCAAAAGCAATGCAACTGACTGCTACTATAGTCCACGGCCCGGTGGGCATAGAGGTTTTTGCATAGCTAACAAAAGCCCCAATCCATCCAGAAAAGGCACCAAAAAAACCACTAAGCAAAAGCATGGGCACTAACCTCGACGTCCAAAATCGAGCTGCTGTAGGGGGTATAATAAGCAGGGCGCTCATCATAACAATGCCTACCGCTTTTATTCCTACGGAAATACTAAGAATGGTGATAAAACTGATTAGTCTATTTACTCTTTTACTATTAATACCTATGCTTTGTGCATAGTCGGGATTAAAAACGACGGCCTTTAAATTAAAATAGTATGCAATCACAAGGAGGACCACAAGAATTGATACCCAAGCAAACGCCGTACTGTCCTCTGGTGACATCGCTGCTGCGCTTCCAAAAATATAATGATCTAGTCCGCTTTGATTTCCAGAGTACCTACTTTGAATCATCGTAAGCAACACTATACCAAACCCAAAAAAGCTTGATAGAACAATAGCCAAGGCGCTGTCACTTTTTATTTTGCTGTGGTTCGTGATTGCGTCCACTAGTAAAATACTTAGCCATCCGCTAATAGCGGCTCCAGTAACTAAAATATACGGGTTTTTCACTCCACTAAGCAGGAAAGCAACCAACACGCCTGGAAGCATACTGTGCGCTACGGTTTCTCCAACCAGTGTTTTCTTTTGCAAAAAATTAAAACAACCTACAGCACCGCTTACCCCCCCTAACAACACTATTGAAAGCACTACATACCTGACGTTTGGGTCAGCGAGGGTAAAATATTTATAGAGTATTTCCAACTACTGTTTAGTTAAATATAAAGCTATCGTACGTGCATTGAACAGGAGCATTTCTAAATAAGTATCCTGGTCTTCTTTTTGACCTAGGGAGTCACTGAGGAGCTCTGGACCAAGCGCTACGTTCCATCCTTTTTCTTGACACCCCCTCTGAACACTTTCCATGGCCTGTGGGCTGACTATATTTTCTAAGAATATTGCTTTAACCTTTCTCTCACATATAAAATTAACAAGATCTGTAATTTCTCTAAGACCATACTCGCTTACGGTAGACGCGCCTTGAAGAGTTTTAACTGTAAGGCCAAAAGCGCGAGCGAAATAACTGAGTGCATCATGTGTGGTTATCACAATCCGCTGGCCAGGATCTATGTTGCTTATCGTTTTTTGTACCTCAACAGTAACTGAATCTATTTTTCCCAGGTACTCCTGTAAATTAACCTTCATTTCTGCCTCAAGGCCCGGATAATTAACGGAAATCTCTTTTGTTACCGTGGTTAATGCGTTTTTAACTAGCGCTACGTCAAACCAGTAATGAGGGTCTTGTGAAGCAGGGAAACTTGGGTCTGTTATTATAGCTGATTTAGGGAAGTTTTTTGATACGTCTATAACTAATGGGCCCTTCATCTTCTCTAAAACAGTAATAATTTTACCCTCAAGATGAAGTCCGTGATAAATAATTATATCTGCCGAACGAAGCAAGTCTAGATCCTTTTTTGATGGCTTATATACATGAGGGTCTATTCCTTTGTTTAATAAAGAATAGACGGCTGCTTCTTCGGTTGCTATGTTTAACAACCAGTCCGTTAATATGCTTGTGGTACAAACTATCTTAATTTTTTCAGACAATTCGTTTTTTTTTGGAGGACCAGGCTCACACGACTGAAATACTGCAATAACTAGGAGTGCTTTGAGAATGGTTCTCATCTTATTTGTATTAATTCTAAATAACAAATATACACTTTAGGTCCTCTCGATAAAAACCCTGAATTGAAGTTTTTAAATAAAACAGAAGTGGTTCATTATGTTTAATTTTATACAGAATCATAATTACATATACATGTCAAACTTCACACCATCAGAAATTCTTCACTCACTCAAGCTTCAACCATCTAACCCCGGAACCTCTACAGGAAGGTCTTGGATGAGTACTGATAAATGGATCACTTCTTTTTCACCTATCGACGGGAAAGAGTTAGGTAAGGTTAGTGTTACTTCAAAATCTCAGTATGATGAGGTGATTAAAAAAGCTGATTTGGCTTTTAAAGAACTTAGAAAAACTCCAGCTCCTAAACGAGGGGAATATGTCCGTCAATTTGGAAATGCACTTAGAGAGGAAAAAGCACAGTTAGGCGCGTTGGTTTCTTTAGAGATGGGTAAAAGTTATCAAGAAGGTCTTGGAGAAGTTCAAGAAATGATAGATATATGTGATTTTGCTGTTGGTTTATCCCGCCAACTTTATGGTTTGACAATAAAAAGTGAGCGCTCTGAACATAATATGATGGAGCAATGGCATCCATTAGGAGTTGTGGGTGTTATCTCTGCTTTTAATTTTCCTGTAGCTGTTTGGTCTTGGAACTTAGCGCTTTCACTGGTTTGTGGAAACACTGTTGTTTGGAAGGGTAGTGAAAAAGCTCCATTATGTGCTATAGCATGCCAAAACATATGGAATAAAGTGGCAGCTGCAAATAATTTACCTGAAGGTATATCCTCTATTGTTTCAGGAGACTATACTGTTGGTGAGTGGATGACAACAGATGATAGAATGCCTTTAATTTCCGCAACGGGATCCACAAGAATGGGTCGTATTGTAGGCGCTAAGGTAGCAGAGAGGTTTGGAAAATCTATACTTGAGTTAGGTGGTAATAACGCTATAATTATTACACCTAGTTGTGATCTTAAAATTACAATTACTGGTGCTATATTCGGTGCAGTTGGCACTTGTGGTCAGCGTTGTACATCAACAAGAAGGTTGATTATCCATGATAGTGTTTATGATAAAGTTAAGAACGCTTTAATCCAAGGGTATAGCCAATTAAAAATTGGAAACCCATTAGATATTAATAATCATGTAGGGCCTTTAATTGATCAAGATTCTATAAATAATTTCCTTCATACTATTGACTCTGTCCAAAAAGAAGGTGGAACTGTTTTATGTGGTGGTGAGGTTTTATCTGGTGGAATTTATGATCAAGGTTTTTATGTCCAGCCTTGTATTATTGAAGCTAATAATAATTATGAAAGCGTTCAAAGAGAAACGTTTGCTCCTATTTTATACTTACTGAAGTATTCAGGATCTGTAGAAGATGCTATTATTTTACAAAATGGTGTAAAACAAGGTTTATCTAGTGCTATTATGACTAGTGACCTTAGGGAAGCTAATTTATTTTTAAGTGAGCGAGGTTCTGATTGTGGAATTGCTAATGTTAATATTGGTACTTCTGGCGCTGAAATTGGTGGCGCATTTGGTGGAGAAAAAGAAACTGGTGGGGGAAGAGAAAGTGGTTCTGACGCGTGGAAAGCTTATATGAGAAGACAAACCAATACCATTAATTATGGTATTGATTTACCCTTAGCACAGGGTATTGAATTTAATATTTAATACAATAATGATTACAAAAGTAAAAGTGGGAGCCGGGCCTTGTCTGGTCTCCCCTTTTTTATGTTTAGGATTAGGTAGTTGTTTTATAAGTCACCTAGAAGAGTCTTTATCTTCTTGGAATATTCCTTATAAATTTAACCCCTTAGGGACCAGTTTTAATCCTGTGAGTATCTCGGAACAGTTAAATTGGTTATTGGATGAGCAATATTCTTTAGAACCAATAGAGATGTATAAATCTTCTGTGCATCATTTAGCAGCGGGTAATAAATTCCAAGCAAGTTCTAAGGAATTATTATTCTCTAAAATCAATGAGCAAAGAAAATTATATAGTTCTTTTCTAAACACATCTCAATATAATGTGACATTGGTATTTTCTTTTGGAACAGCACATGCTTGGGAAAGAAATGGGCGTATTGTAAATAACTGTCATAAACTTCCTGGAGATTATTTTATACGTAGAATACTCACTCAACAAGAAATAATACAAGCCTGGAAAAAAGTGATTAATAAAATACCTCAGCATTGGAATATTATTTTTACCGTGAGTCCAGTACGTTACACTAAAATTGGTTTAATAGATAATTTTCTAGGTAAATCTATATTAAGATCATCTATAGAAGAATTATTATCCCTTAGAGATAATTCATTCTATTTTCCTAGTTATGAGATAATTACAGACGAATTAAGAGATTATTCTTTCTCTGAAGAGAATGGAACTCATCCAAATCAAAAAGCAGTAGCTGTTGTAATGGATAGATTTAAAGAGTTTTTATTTATTTAATAGATTTGGTTTAAGTAGTCCTAATTTTAATACCGCAGCAACGGAAATAGCATCTCTTATTTCACCTTGAAGCACTTGATTATGTAATTCACTAAAATGTAAGCGTTCTAACGTTATATTTTCTGTATCCTCATGATCTGTACCAAAAAAGGTTAAACCTTCCGCAAAATAGACGTGAGCACGCTCATTTGTCACACTATTACTTAAGTCCATCTCTAAAAATAACTCCCACACCTCAGCAGTGTAACCTACCTCTTCTTTTAATTCTCTTTGAGCACTTGATAAAGGATCATCTTTAAGTAATCCTCCACCCTCGGGTATTTCCCAGCTATATTGATTGATTGGAAATCTAAATTGTCCAACACGCCAAGTATAACCTTGATCATCAAGTGGAATAATACCGATAGCTATATTCTTAAAATTTACTTCACCGTAGATACCATCACTTCCTCCTGGAGTTATAACAGAGTGATGCGTTAAAGAAATCCAAGGATTAGTATAAATTTCTTCAGTATTAACAATTTGCCAGTCTCCTTTATATATATAAGTATTCATTTAAAAGAAATATAGTAATAATAATAGGGTGTTAGTAACCGTGGTAACTTTAGTGATAATTATAAGATACGAACAAGTCTAATATTTTATAAACACCAATTACTAACACTATATTACTTAGTATAAGGATATTACAAAAATAAAAAAACACTGTTAATATGATTGTAAACAAACAGTTGTTTATAGTATTTAGATAGTTAGTAGTGTATAATAGTATTTTATATGTGTACTGATTATTTAAAAGTTTTAGTTATTCATAATAGGTATGTTATTTTTTTTTTGAATTAGAAAATTTTTTGAATTAAACAAGGATAAGTTTTTATTTTATGTTAATAGGTTATTCACTTTTATAACCAGGGTTATTAACAAGTATTACGAACTTGCATTTAAATATAATAAAGATGAAAGTAGCTATTGGATGTGATCACGCTGGGGTTGATGTAAAAAAAGTTATAGTAGAATTACTATCAAATAAAGGGTTAAGTATAGTAGATAAAGGGCCTTTTACAAATGATAGTGTGGATTACCCTGATTACGGTCATAAAGTCGCTGAGGCTGTTTCTGAAGGAGAGGTTGATTTTGGTATTGTTATTTGTGGTTCTGGAAATGGAATTAATATGACGGTAAATAAGTATCAAAAAGTAAGAGGTGCTTTATGCTGGTTGCCAGAGATAGCATCTTTAGCCCGTCAACACAACAACGCTAATATCATTGCTATACCAGCTAGATTTATAACAACAGAAGAGGTTAAAGCAATAATACATGCGTTTTTTAATACTGAATTTGAAGGAGGAAGACACAAACGTCGTGTAGATAAAATAGCTTGTTGTTAATGAATTATATGTGTTTCAATAATTCCCTCGTATGGTGTTAGTAATAAACTAGGTTCCATTATCCATAATGCCTCTATAAAGCGGTAGGAGTAAATTCCTAATCGGCCTGAAGGTAGTGGGTCTGTATGAAGTATTGTATAAAACTCCACTGCAGTTAACATAGGTTTATAAGCCTGTAAGTATTTAGACCCCGTCCCTATTGCTTTTTTTAAATGATCTATCAAAGAACCTTGATAATAGGGATATAACAATGCTTTTTTAAAAGGTAAACTGGTAAACCATGTTATTATCACAGCGGCTTCCATACCAGAGGCCGCTATGTTATTAATAGGAAATTGATTAGATAATTGTTTATATATATCTAATCCCTCTATCCCCCGTAGTTTTGGATGATCTTCATTAAGTACTTGCAAAGGGTTTGTGTGAGTCTTTTCAATATTGATTACATAATAGGTATTGGTTAAATATTCTGCTATGGAGTCATTAACAAGAACAGCAGGATCTCTAAAAAACAAGACCACAGGATTTTTTATTTTCCCCTCTCCACGCACTTTATAATTAGGTAGGTTTGTTTCAAGCGGTACTAGCTCCGCACAGCTGGAAAGAATAAATGAAAGAAAACAAACATATAAAAGAGTTTGCAAAAGCTTTATTTTTACGTAAATCACTGTATTACAGTATTTTATGGTTGTTTTTATCAACTATACTTGTTTTAATAATTGTAGGGTATAATTACCTGTACCTGCCAGATTTAAAGGTAATTAGATTACTAGCTGTAAGCGCGGGAATATTATTATTACTTATCAATGTATTGTTCCCATTAAGATATTTTGTGTTAACTCTTTTGTCCCCTTGGTTATCTGACTATGGACTTGGTTATTTATTAAGTAGATATGATCATGGTTTATTTCTTCAAGCTAGTCAACTGAAAAAAGAAGGAGTTATAGGAATATGGTCCTCGAAAAAAGTAAAACTCAACTCAGAATTAATACTTACCAAAACGCTACCCACTTTAAAAAAGAAGTTTAATGTTAAAAAAGGACTTGTTCTATTAATAACTCTAGTGGGTATAGTTCTTTTTATTCCGCGTTCTCCGGTTATAGAGAGTTCAAAAGAATTAATCTTTGGAAACCTCAGGAGGTCGTTCAATGATTCTATTATTAAAGACACGGTACACGTAAATTACAAAAAGAGCTATAACACAGAAGCTATCCGTAATCAAGGGTTTGTGAGTACCGGAACTAATGATGTATTTACAATTGAAAAAGATACTATTCTGTCCTGGAAATACCTTAATAGAAAAGCTAAGGAACAATACATTATTTGTGACAGCTTACCGGTTTTAGCGAGCTGGTCTGCATCTATAAAAGCACCGGAGTATTTAAATATTGAAGAATATAGTGTGCAAGACACTGTTATGGCGTATCCCGGGTCAACAGTTGAGTTAAAGATTAAGGGCGTGCTTGTTGATTTGTTTAAAATTAAGGTTTCACGTGGAACATATAGAGTTGGCGATGCGTTCCGGATCACAGCCGTGGACACAGCGGTTTCTGTATTCCATTTAAAAAATACCATACAGATTCCGGTCAAACTAATACTTGATAAGTTTCCGGTTATTAATGTGATAGAGAACAACACGGAATATGTGCGTTATACAATAAAGGATGATTTTATTATCCAACGCGTTCAATTCAACGATGGGAAGATTACCACGGTAAACATAAGCCAGCTGGACCTTCAGGTTAGCTGGAACAACCTGGTTAAAATGGAGCTACGTGTCTGGGACAACCATAACCAATCCATAAAAACATCTACCGTAAAACCAATGCCGCTATCATCTGAGTTGTTGTTGAATGTAGCAACTGGTATATCGCGCAAGTCGGAAAGATTCCAGGATTTTAAAGCAAACAAACAAAACACATCAGAAAACACAACTAAACTAGGGGTTAAGCAGGAGTTAAAACAACAAACAAACGCTAAAGACGAAAAAGTGTTTGGGGACAGAAACGAGACCAAAGAGGACCTTATAAATCAACTGGACATCTTATGGAAGACAGAGCAACTCATTGAATTATTAGAAGGCGTAGACACGACATCAAATAAATCACTAGACACGGCGCTGTTTGAACTAAGTAATCAAATAATACAAAAAGCACATGATAAGAACATTAAAGAGGTGTCTGCTGAGGTGTTAAAAATTCCAGAGATAGGTGAGGAAAGATTGGAAAAAGCCAAGGAGTCTATTCAAAAGTTAAAGGAAATATTAAACGAAGACACCGCGAGTATTCAATCAGATAATGTTGAGCGTTTGAAGAGACTCTTAAAAGGGTCGTGGTCTGTAAGCGTGTTACAAGAGCAGCTGGGTATAGACCCACAAGAGCGTAAGGTGAAACAGCAGCGTGCGTTGCTTGAGCTTGAGAATTTCATCTCAGATACAGTGGATGTCATTATGGTTTCAGACCAGGCGCTTAACCTTGCCTTGACGGCAAACAGAGAGGAATTAGACAACGCGCTATTTTCCTTTAGGCATGAATTAGAAACGGCACGTTATAACCCAGCTACTATTGGGTATCTGGTCAAAGCGTTAAACCAATTGTCAGAGACGCTGTATTTTATTTTAGAGAGCGAAAAAAATGCGCTCGTTGATGCTAATAAGAAATGTAAAAAAGGCAAACCAGGGCGGTCTGGTAAGCCTAGCATCGCGGGACAGGGCAAAGAGGGTAAAACAGGTAACGATAAACTAGGCAAGCTTCCTAATGGCCGGCAAAAAGGAACGACAACCTCTCAGGTCGGACCGAAGGAAGGCGACGGAGCGGTAAAACCTGGTTCAGCAGGAAAGAAAGTCCCTGTCAGTGAACTTCTAAAGGTGTTAGAAGAGGCCAAGACGTCACTGGCCGGGGTGACTTCTCCCAAGGCGCTTGAAGAAGAAATAAAAAAACTGATTGAGGAATTATTATTTAACACAAGCGCACTATCTGTTGATAATAGAGATTTTAACGACAGACTGTGGGAAACACTGGAAGCAGTGTATAACAAGCAACAAACAGGAAATCAACGTGACGCAAACGAATCTGAGAAGGATGTTTTTAGCGGTGGAGAAGAGCAGAGCTTCAAAGTAATAGAATATCCAAGATCGGCACTACCTTTACCTATCCTAAAGCAAAATAAAAAGTAATGAATTCAGGACAAGTTGTAAAGGATGTTCTCAAAACTATAGAGGAAATTTACACGGAGCGACGGCTAGGTAAAATAGAGGTTCACTGGCTGACAGACAAACAGTTGTTGGAGTTAAATATTCAGCACCTCAATCATAATTACCTGACAGACATTATTACGTTCGACTATTCACGAGGAACTAGAATAAGTGGGGAACTGTTTATTAGTACTCAAATGGTTCAGAATAACGCCGCGGAACACGGTTGTTCGGAATTAACAGAAACACAAAGGGTTGTTGCCCATGGAATACTTCATTTGTTAGGTTTTGGCGATAAATCCCCAGAAGAAGTGGAGATCATGAGAATTAAAGAAAATGAAGTACTCTCTCGATTATAGACTATGATATTAGATGAAACATATGACGTGATAGTAGTAGGAGGTGGCCACGCTGGTTGTGAGGCAGCTTACTGCGCAGCAAAAATGGGATCAAGCGTGTTGCTGATAACCATGAATATGCAAAGCATTGCTCAAATGAGTTGTAACCCCGCTATGGGAGGGGTTGCTAAGGGACAAATTGTGAGGGAAATAGATGCGCTGGGTGGGGGATCAGGAATCATTACCGACAAAAGCATGATTCAGTTTAGAATGCTGAACAAGAGTAAAGGCCCGGCAATGTGGAGCCCTCGCGTACAGAGCGACAGAATGCTTTTTGCCCAATATTGGAGAGAACAACTTGAGTCTACCCATGGGCTCAGTATGTTTCAAGACATGGTGTCTGGTTTATTGGTTTCTGACGGGACCATTCACGGGGTAAAAACATCTCTTGGTCTAGAGTTTCGTTCGAAAACGGTCATCTTAACCAGCGGCACCTTCATGAACGGCCTAATTCATGTGGGTGATCAAAATTTTGGAGGAGGAAGGGCTGGTGAAAGAGCGAGCACAGGGATTACAGAGGAGCTGATTCAACTTGGGTTTGAAGCAGGAAGAATGAAAACAGGGACCCCTCCAAGAATAGATGGACGCACTATTGACTATAGCGTAATGGAAGAGCAGCCGGGTGATGAATACCCAGGCCAATTTAGCTTTACCGGTGAAAACAAGCTTAAGAAACAACGCAGTTGTTGGATTACACACACTTCGCAAGAGGTTCATGATACACTGAAAAAAGGGTTTGATAGATCTCCGTTATTTAACGGAGCCATTAAAGGAACAGGACCAAGATACTGTCCAAGTATAGAAGACAAGATTGATAGGTTTTCTGAGAAATCATCACATCAAATTTTTGTGGAGCCAGAAGGTTGGAGTACCGTTGAGGTTTATGTTAACGGCTTCTCTACTTCATTACCGATCGAAATACAACACGAAGCGTTGCGGAAAGTACAAGGATTTAAGAACGCGAAGTTCTTTAGACCAGGCTACGCTATTGAATACGATTATTTCCCACCTACTCAGTTAAAACACACCCTAGAAACCAAACTTGTTAGCGGCTTGTATTTTGCGGGTCAGATAAACGGCACTACAGGATATGAGGAAGCTGCTTGCCAAGGACTGATGGCTGGCGTTAACGCTACGCGCAAAGTAAAAGGAGAAACGCCGTTTATCCTAGGAAGGGCAGACGCTTACATAGGTGTTTTGATAGATGACTTAATTACAAAAGGCACAGATGAGCCTTACAGAATGTTTACTTCAAGAGCGGAGTATAGGCTTCTTTTGAGACAAGATAACGCGGACATAAGGCTAACTGCTTTAGGACATAACATCGGACTTGCAGGTGACGCAAGAATGAAAGCCTTAGAGCTTAAGCAGGCGCAAATACAAAAGGGACAACAAGAGCTAGACAAAAACCTTTCACTGGTTGCTATAAACAAGGTGTTAGAAATCAAGGAAGAGAAACTAGCGAAGGAAAAGATAAAAACCAACAAACTTGTTGCGCGCCCAGGCCTATACCTAAAGGACTTTAAAGAATCATTTCAAAAGCAACATTGGTGGAACGATGATGTTATTGAACAACTGGAGATAGACATTAAATACGGCGGGTACATAGCAAGAGAGCGTGATAATGTAGCTAAAATGAAGCGACTGAACGACAAAGAGATCCCGGAAAACTTTAATTACTTAAAAGTTAAAGGCCTTAGCTATGAAGGAAGGGACAAGCTAGAAATGATTAGACCCGCAACAATAGCTCAAGCAGGAAGAATCAGCGGCATAAGCCAAAGTGATATTCACGTGCTGCTGGTGTACATGGGTAGATAACGTTTCACGTGAAACCATTATGAAAGAAAAAGTAATTACTTGTCCGGTATGCGGAGACAATCAATACATGAATGTGGTTTCAACCGTGGACTACTCTACAACAAAGGAGTCTTTTGATATAGCCCAGTGCGTTGCCTGCACACACCTATATACCAATCCCCGTATTAAAGAAGCTCACATTGCCCCTTATTATGACAATCCAAATTATATAAGCCATACCGACGACCAGGCCACGTTTTTTTCTAAAGTTTACCAGCGCTTACGGAGGCTTAACCTTTCGCGTAAAACATCATACGTATCATCTGTATCACCAGGTGATAGCCGTGTGTTGGATTACGGATGCGGCACGGGTCAGTTTTTAGAAGCACTGCGTGGAAAAAACTTTAAACCAGAAGGCGTGGAAATAAACCCTGCTGCTCGAGAAAAAGCATCGAAGTTTGGTAAGGTGCACGATTCTATCGAGACAGTGAAACCAGGGGTTCAAACAATAAGCATGTGGCACGTAATGGAACATGTTTATGATCCAAAAACACTGCTTAACGAATTTAAATCGCGACTACTCACTGGTGGACACGTACTAATCGCTGTCCCCAACCCAGAAAGTCATGATGCAAAGCACTACGGAAAGCATTGGGCAGCGTGGGACGTTCCTATACACGTTCATCACTTTACAAAGCAAAGCATGATTAAAATGATGGAAGAATCTGGTTTTCAACACCTAAGCATCACGCCAATGAACATGGACAGCTACTACATCAGCCTTCTATCAGAGCAGTACAAGTCAGCAAGCGATAGCAAATCCATAAAAAACTGGTTAAACGCTGTTTTACAGGGTTTTAAGAGTAATTATAACAGTAAAAAAGACAACACAAGCTCCTTGATTTACACGTTTAGATTAAACTAAACCCCGGAAGGCTTTATGAAGCTCGTAACTAGTGTGTGTTATTGATGTTTTTACATGAACGTTTCTTTCTAGATCCCTTAAACAAGAGCCGAGTGCGGAGGTTATAGTTTGCGCTCCTCGTGGCATAATGGAGCTGCTAAGCTTTTGAACATTGATGGCACCCAGGTCTGTAGCGCTGCTCTCGGTAGCCTGAACATTGTGATAAAAACCTCTCTCTAAAAAGTGCTGTGCTCTGTAAATCAATGTTTTAAGACTTTCTTTTGGCAGTGACGCGAGCTCATTGACAATCTCCGTTATTTCAATAGGGTTTCCTTTATAACAGGTGCGCATCCAACTAGCGAAACCTTCAATCTGCGTTGCATCAGGACTCTGCCTAGCGGTTATTGCCGCTCCTAGGTTAGGAGCGTAAACCATTTCTAATAGCCTAGCAGTGGCGCTTGTTTCAGAGCCTAATTCTTTATTGAAAGAATCACTGCTTAACGGCCTACAGTGCCATGGCGCGCATCTAGAGATGATTGTAGGAAGAAGTCTGTTTTTACGATGGCTAATTAGAACAATATAAGTGTTAGGAAGAGGCTCTTCTATAAGCTTAAGCAGCTTGTTGGAGGCAACCGGCTTGATTTGTTCCGGCATCCACAGTAAAAGAACCCGATTTTTACCTTCCGCAGCAGTTAAACTGAGCTTGTGCTGGAGGTTTTGAATTTCCTTTACTGGAATTTGTAGCTGCTGGTTCTTTGTTGAAATTTGCTGCTGCCAGCTATCGGGGTCCAAAAAGCGATTGGAAACAAGGGCCGAGCGAAAGTCTTTGATATAATCATCAGACGTGCCAGAAGCTCCGCCGCTAACAACAGGAAACGTAAGAGTAAGATCGGGATGTTCAAGCTTGTTAACCCTTATGCACCCTTTACATGTTCCGCAGTCGGTGTTATTATCACACAATAAAAGGCGCGCAATCGTTAGGCCAAGAGGCAACCCATCTTCTCCTGGGCCAGACGTAATTAAGTTAGCGTGGTGTAGTTTTTTGGTCTTAACAGCGTGCTTTAATTGAGAAACAATTGCCGCGTTGTTATATGTTTGGAACATAGATGAAGAGTCTAAAATAGATGGTAAATTGGCGCACCATTTAATATTCAAATTTATATGAAAACCTTTGACTTTTCTGGAAAGAACGTTTTGATTCGCGTTGACTTCAATGTTCCTCAAGACGACCAATTGAATATAACCGATAACACCCGTATTAAAGGGGCTTTAGTAACGATATCTTCTGTCGTAAAGGCTGGGGGCACAGCTGTTTTAATGAGTCATTTAGGTCGTCCAAACGGAGAGCGAAGCCCTAAACATAGTCTAAGACCACTTGTTGGGGAGCTTGAATCTCTTACGGGAGCCACCGTTCATTTCGCAGAAGACTGTATAGGCGACGTAGCAAAGGATGTAATAGAAGCGGCGGGTCCAGGTGAAATTGTATTACTAGAAAATCTTAGGTTTTACAAAGAAGAGACTGATGGCGATCGTGAGTTCGCAGGGGCTCTAGCAGAGCTGGGAGACATATATTTAAACGACGCGTTTGGTACAGCGCATAGATCGCATGCCTCAACGGCGATTATAGCTGAGTATTTTGATGATGACCATAAGGGTTTTGGCTCTTTAATGGAAGCTGAGGTAAATAGCATTTCAAAAGCGCTGGGCAGTGACAGAGCAACAACGGTAGCCATTATTGGCGGTGCGAAGGTGAGCTCTAAAATTGGAGTGATAAGCAACATGCTTGAAAAAGTAGGCACAGTAGTTATTGGCGGCGGCATGGGGTTTACGTTTATTAAAGCGATTGGGGGACAGATAGGCACGTCTCTTGTGGAGGACGATAAATTAGAATTAGCCAGAGAACTTATTATTAAAGCTAAGGATAACGGATGTAACCTTTTGTTACCAGTAGACACATTAATCACTAAAAACTTTAGCGACACTCCCGCTGAACGCAACTGTCTGATAGGCGAGATCCCTGTGGGCTATATGGGTTTAGACAACGGTCCAAAAAGTATTGACGCGGTGAAGAAAGTATTGCAAAACGCCACTACTATTATTTGGAATGGTCCAATGGGAGTGTTTGAATTTGAAAACTATGCCAGCGGCACAAAAACTGTGGCGGAAGCTATAGCGAAAAGCACTGAAAACGGAGCGTTTTCATTGATAGGTGGTGGTGACAGCGTAGCGGCAATTAACAAGTTTGGCTACGCGGATAAAGTGAGTTACATAAGCACCGGAGGTGGCGCAATGCTTGAGTTCCTGGAAGGTAAAGTACTTCCGGGCGTGGCGGCATTAAGCTAGGTAAGATGCTATAATTTCAGTGAGGTCCAGAAGAAACGGATAAAAAAGGGAGTCTATTATCCACGCTGGATGCTGTAATTCCGTTCCGTCTTTAACAGAGGAGTAAGCGAATGTGACTAAAGTCAGCCATAGTACTGACTTTAAAAGGCCAAAAACACCACCTAAAATCCTGTTGAAACCACCAAGAAAAATAGATTTTAACACCCTGTCTAGCACGTTGCCCAGCAGCATTACAACTAAGTAAACAGCTAAGAAAAGTGCTAGGTAGGCAGCAACGGTTGCGTATTTTTGTCCTATAAACGAGACTAAATATCCCGCTGTATCTTTGTGAAAGCGGAAGGAAATAACCACAGCGAGCACGACGGCGAGTATTCCGGCGATTTCTTTAACAAAACCCTTCCATATACCTTTGACAAGTAGAAAAGCGGTAAAAATCAATATAACGAGGTCTAGTCCTTGCATAACACCCACAAAATAGTGAGAAGCGCAGAATTAAAAGCAGATTGGGAAACATTACTTAAGAAACTTACCAGCCAATTCCCAGGTGATGGAGACCTCGATCTTGACGGAATTTTACTCCTTGTAGGAACACAAGAACTACAGATGGGCTATGTAAAAATGAAGAAAGACGTAAAAATAAATGTTCTTCATGTTGCAATATGCACTGTTTTAGAGCCGTATGGCTACTATGAGTTTGAAAAGAGAGACGAAGAAGGCTGGCCGCATTTCAAAACATTAAAAACACTACCCAACCTAAAAGCAGGTGAGCAGTCGATATTAATGAAACAAGCGGTAGTAAATTACTTTAAAGAGAGTTCATACATATAAACAACAAAAAAGCCGCTCATTGAGCGGCTTTTTTGTTAAATGATAAAATACCAGTAAGGCTAGCAGCCAGGATCAGTTGGGTCATATGGCAATAGAATAATAGTGGACTCCACGGTTTGATTCTCCTCCAGCTTAATAAACCCACAACCTATGTGTGTGAAAGGATTGCCTCCTCTAGTGCCTAAAACTTTAAACACAGCTTCGTAGTCATATTCGAACTCAACCATGCCGTCTAGACCTGTTGTGTCAATCATATAGGCCTCGTCACGATGCCCAGGCACGTCTACAGACGCTTCTACCACCACGTTTTGGATGGGTACCCCATTAGCGTTAGTCACCTTAACACGGAAGGCGTAAGTTGGATTATCAATTCTACAACCGGTAATTACCAGTAGGCTTATTATCGAAAGGGCTATAAGTTTCTTCATCATTCTACACAACCGTTAGGGTCTCCAATAGGGTAAAGTACAACATTTACAGCAATAGTCTCACCGCGAACAAGCCTGACATAACTGCATCCTTCGTAGACCATTTTCCAGGCTTTAATATCCTGGTAGGCCTCGAAGCCCGACTTAAAGACAACTTCGCCGGCGGTATTTGTAAAGCTATACCACTCTACGGATCCAGGAACAGGTGTGAACATCTTGACGGCGGCATTCTGCACAGGGACACCATCCTCATTGGTTACCTTGATTTTAACAAAGTATTGAGTAGGGTCTTCTTCACAGGAAGAAAAAGACAGTGCAACTACAAGTAAAAGAATAAGACGTTTCATGCTTGGAATTCAGTAATTTTGTCAAATCTACAACAAAGCAATCGTAATAGACTAGGCAGTTATGCTTGAAAACGTTCAAAATCTTCATAATCAAATAGAAGCGACCACTTTAGCCACTAAGGAGGACGCGGATCAGTTCAAGCTTACTCACCTAAGCAAGAAAGGTTCGATACAAGAGCTTTTTACAGCTTTCAGAGAGGTTCCTCCAGCTGAGAAAAAGGCTTTTGGCGCGGCATTGAATGCGCTAAAAAAATCAGCAGAACAGAAGCACATAGAGGCGCTACAGTCTTTTGAGAGCAAAAGTGTTTTAGGCGAAAACGGAGATCTGACACGCAGCGGTAAACCCCATGACCTAGGTTCGATACACCCTATTAATGCTATTAAAGACGAGATTGTAGACATCTTTAAACGCATAGGATTTAACGTGAGCACAGGCCCAGAAGTTGAAGATGATTGGCACAACTTTACAGCTTTAAACTTTCCAGAGGAGCATCCCGCAAGAGATATGCAGGACACTTTTTTCGTTCAACGCAATCCAGATTGGGCGCTTAGAACACATACTAGTAGCGTGCAAGTGCGCGCCATGGAAAACGTGGTGCCACCGATCCGCACTATTAGTCCCGGAAGAGTGTTCAGAAACGAAGCTATTAGTTCAAGAAGCCATTGTGTTTTTCATCAAATAGAGGGTCTATACATAGACAAGGACGTCAGTTTTGCAGATTTAAAACAAGTCCTAATGTATTTTGCACAGGAGTTTTTTGGCAAGGCAAAAATCAGAATGCGGCCATCTTATTTTCCTTTTACAGAGCCTAGCGCAGAGGTTGACGTATACTGGGGATTGGAGAACGAAATAGACCATAAGATAACTAAGGGAACGGGTTGGCTCGAGGTTATGGGATGCGGAATGGTGGATCCAAATGTATTGAAAGCGAATGGAATTGATCCTGAAATTTACACAGGCTACGCCTTTGGAATGGGAATAGAAAGAATAGCGATGAACCGCTATCAGATTCCAGACATCAGACTCTTCACAGAAAACGATAAAAGGTTCTTGTCTCAGTTTAAGACGGGACTATAAAACACGTGCGTTATAAAAAGAATAAAATCAAAAAAGCCCACGCTCTAAGCGTGGGCTTTTTTGATTAAGAAACCGCGAAAACTAGTCGATCGTCACTATTTTCAGCATGTTTGTGAAGCCTTTTTCTCCAATAGGCATAGACGCAATTTTCACGACGAGATCTCCGCTAGAAACAGTTTTAGAGTCTTTTAAAATATGCTCTATATCACCGAAACTACGGTCTGTACTATCCATTCCATCATAGTAGAAAGCTTCGACACCCCATACCAAAGACAACTGGTTCATGATGTGTTGGTTGGCGGTAAAAACAATGATCTTCGTTTTAGGACGGTGACCCGCTATTTTCAAGGCGGTATATCCACTGAAGGTTAACGTGAGAATTGCAGCAGCACCTACTTGGTCTGCAATTTTAGCTGCGTTATAGCAAATGGTTTTAGTGATATATCTCTCATTTTTAATGGAAGGCTCGTTATCCAATAAAGGACTTATATCAAACCTAGATTCCACATTAGCGACGATGCTTGCCATGGTCTCAACCACCTTTACAGGCCATTTACCGACAGAGGTTTCACCAGACAGCATTACAGCATCAGCGCCGTCACAAACAGAGTTTGCTACATCGTTTACTTCTGCACGAGTAGGGCTTTGGCTCTCAATCATGCTCTCCATCATTTGCGTAGCGATGATACAAGGCTTAGCTTTTTCAAGACACTTTTTCACGATCATTTTTTGGACCATTGGAACTGCTGAGTAAGGGATCTCAACACCTAAATCACCACGAGCTACCATAATAGCGTCTGTGGCATTTATAATGTTGTCGATATCATCAACTGCCTCCGGCTTTTCTATTTTAGAAACAATTTTAGCAAAACTGCCAAACTCATTGATAATAGCCCTCAGCTCCTGAACGTCTGCGGCGCCCCTAACAAAACTTAGGCCAATCCACTCGACCCCTTCTTCCATCGCTACAACGACGTCTTCAAGGTCTTTTTTAGTTAAACACGGTAAACTAACCTTCGTGTTTGGGAGGTTAACACCCTTTTTGCTTTTAAGCGGTCCTCCTTGAACAACACGGGTTACCACCAGGTCTTTCTTGTTGGTCTCTATTACCTCGCACATTAGCTTCCCGTCATCAAGTAAAATACGCTCTCCGGTATTGACGTCTTGAGGAAATTGAGCATAGTTCATGTAAACAAGATCGGCCGTTCCTTTTACCTTGTTTGTGGTAAAACTGAGAAGGTCCCCTTCGTTAACCACCGCTCCGTCTTCTACATCTCCAATTCGCAGCTTAGGTCCTTGTAAATCTGCTAAAACAGCGATTTTACAGTTGAGCTCAGCGTTGATTTGTTTAATCAATTGTATGGTGCGTCTATGGGTAGCGTGATCTCCGTGAGAAAAGTTAACGCGGAAAACATTAACCCCAGCTTTGATCATTTCAATCAAGACCTCTTTATGCCATGAGGCAGGTCCTAATGTGGCTACAATTTTCGTGTTGTTAGACGTTTCTGATCTCATATAAAAGATGTGTTTCTTGTTGCGTTAGTTGTGTGTGTGCCTCAAAATACTGGGCGGTAGTTATTTTAGGATTTTTTTTAAGCGCCGATTCCAAATCAAACGCAAAGTCCGAGTTCTCCGCTATTAAAACATAGTCCCAATGCTTAACAGAGGGCAAAAGATGTTTTTCCGGCATACTCTCAAACAGGCTCCATCCCTCAACCTTGTTGGTCTTTGCTCCTGAGCTAATGTTCATAATCATACAAACGGCCTCGCCGTTTTGGTCTTTTCCGTCAAAAACGTTGTATTCCCATACAGCACTTTCTTCCCAAGTGTCTAACGGATCAGGCCTACACACAAGCGTAAGCCCATATTGTAAGTTTAACCAATAAGCAAGCTCGAAATCACGCAGAGCGGTCCTAACACCAACGGTGCTAAAATTCATTTTTACACGCTCTAGCGCGTTGATGTGCTTCATCTTAGCCATTAGCCGCTATGTACTTGTGATAATATTCTTTTGCCGCAAGCTCCTCTCCTTTTTTCTTTGAGGATCCCTCGCCCTTAGCCTCTAACACATGGTCTACATATAAACCCATGATAAAGGTACTGTTATGTTGTTCTCCTAGCCGCTGAACCTCTTCAAACCGGAACGTCCTTTTGTGACTTTGGAAATATTCAATAACCTCACTCTTGTAGTTTAGCGTACTAGTCAAGAGCTCATCATCTGATATAAAAGGCTCTACAATAGCCCTCATAATGAAAAACTGGGTTTTCTTGAGCCCATGGTCTAGGTAGCACGCGCCAATTAAAGCCTCTAGAGCATCACCGTAGATACTTTCGCTCTGGTTGCCTGTAAGGTTAGAAACAACCTTATTTGGGAGGCCTAGCTCATCAGCTACTCTATTCAAGTTGTTTCGTGAAACAAGCATGCTTCGAAGCTTTGTTAAATGCCCCTCGTCGTCAGTTGGGAAACGGTAAAACAAGGCTTCTGCAACTACAAGATCAATGACAGCGTCGCCTAAGTATTCAAGCCGCTCGTTGTTGCGCTCGCCCTTTTTTTTACGAAAAGGATATGCGCTAGAGTGTCTTAAAGCGAGGCGGTAAAGCGCTGTGTCTTTAGGCCAAAAACCCACAATCTCTTTGATGTCTTTTTCAAAGGATGAGCGTTTAATCAAGTGAAGCAGGCCAGACACTTTCCGCATTATTCAGCTTTCTTGAAAAGTACAGAAGCGTTGTGTCCACCAAATCCAAAGGTGTTGCTCAACGCTGCTCGTACTTCTCTCCCCTGGGCCGAATGGAAAGTTAAGTTAAGTTTAGAATCTAAATTCTCATCATCCGTAAAATGATTGATTGTAGGCGGTATGGTATCCGTATAAATAGACATGATAACCGCCATAGCCTCAATCGCGCCAGCTGCTCCTAATAGGTGGCCGGTCATGCTCTTGGTTGATGAGATGTTAATCTTGTAAGCGTGTTCTCCAAAAACATGTTTAATTGCCTTGGTTTCAGCAATGTCTCCAAGTGGAGTAGAAGTTCCGTGCACATTGATATAATCAATGTCCTCAGGGGCCATGTTAGCGTCTTCAAGGGCGAATAACATAACGTTTTTAGCGCCCAGACCGTCCGGATGTGGTGCGGTTAAATGGTGTGCGTCTGCGCTTAGGCCTCCGCCCGCCATCTCCGCATAAATCTTAGCACCACGCGCTTTAGCGTGCTCGTATTCCTCTAAAATAATACCAGCGCCGCCTTCTCCCATAACAAAACCGTCACGGTCTGCGTCAAAAGGACGCGATGCTGTTTTTGGATCATCATTTCTAGTTGAAAGGGCGTTCATAGCATTGAATCCACCCATCCCAACAGGGTTGATAGCCGCTTCAGAACCACCGGTTACAATAACATCGGCTTTTCCTAAACGAATAAGGTTGAAAGAGTCAATTAGGGCGTTTGTAGAAGAAGCACAGGCACTCACCGTGGTGTAGTTGGGTCCGCGAAGACCATGTTTCATGGAAATACGGCCAGGTGTAATGTCTGAAATCATCATTGGTATAAGGAAGGGGTTGAACCTTGGCGTGAAGCCGCTTTCTACGTATCCCTTTACCTGCTCATAGAAGGTATCAATTCCCCCAATTCCAGATCCCCAAATAACACCAACTCGGTCGACGTTTTCTTTGGTAAAATCCAATCCGGAATCAGCAATGGCTTCATCCGCCACGACCATTCCGAATTGTGTAAATCGATCCATACGACGTGCATCCTTTCGGTCTAACAAGTCGTTTGGATTAAAGTCTTTAACCTCGCACGCAAAATGTGTTTTAAACAAGGATGAATCAAACCTAGTAATGGGTCCGGCGCCTGAGACACCGGCCAATAGGTTCTTCCATGTTTCTGAAGCTGAGTTACCCACCGGAGTGAGTGCGCCAAGCCCTGTAACAACTACACGTTTAAGGTTCATAGAAAGACTTTTTCTTATGCTTTAGCTTCTTCGATGTACGAGATAGCTTGACCTACAGTTCCGATGTTCTCTGCTTGATCGTCTGGAATCTGGATATCGAATTCTTTTTCGAACTCCATGATCAATTCCACCGTGTCCAGTGAATCTGCACCAAGGTCGTTTGTGAAGCTTGCTTCAATGCTTACTTCGTTTTCGTCAACTCCTAGTTTGTCAACGATGATTGCTGTTACTTTTGCTGAAATGTCAGACATGATTAGTTTGTTTTAATAATCGAAACAAAGAAAATAAAAGTTTAGTTATTCTCTACTGCCTTTACTTAGAGTTAAATTTGTGCTCTCAATGCATCAAATAGCATGATAAAAATTGCCATACTAGCCTCAGGATCAGGAACTAATGCGGAAAAAATAGTAAAACATTTCCAGTCAAGCAAGCTGGCAAGTGTAGAATTAATAGTTACTAACAACCCAAATGCCGGCGTAATTGATCGTTTCCAAGACATAAACGTTCCTGTTTTGCTTTTCGAAGACCCTAAGGAACAAGTTAGTGTTTTGAGTCTTTTGATGGATAAGGTAGACGTCATTCTTTTAGCGGGATATTTAAAGATGATTCCCAAGAGCTGGATCAAGGCCTTTGAAGGTAAAATACTTAATATCCACCCCGCGTTGCTTCCAAAGTTTGGCGGCCAGGGGATGTATGGAATGTCCGTACACCGTGCGGTGAGCCAGCAACAAGAGTCGGTTACGGGAATAACGATTCACGAGGTAAACGAAAAGTATGATGAGGGAAAAACGATAGCTCAATTTAGTGTTGAGCTAACTCCGGGAGAAGATCCTAAACATATTGAAAAGAAAGTAAGGGCACTGGAGCTTAATAATTACGCCCCTGCTGTCGAGCGCTGGCTGGAACAAATGACTCAAAACAAGTGAAGGTAACGATATACACAGACGGCGCAGCAAGCGGCAATCCCGGTCCGGGAGGATATGGTGTGGTTTTAGAAAGCAGCGCAGGGCATAGAAAAGAGCTCAGTGGGGGATTTCGAAGAACAACAAACAACAGAATGGAGCTTCTCGCGGCCATCACTGGCCTAAAAGAATTAAAAGGCGACCAACTACAAGTGGTCGTGGTTAGCGACAGCAAGTATGTAGTGGACTCTGTCAACAAGGGATGGCTAGCTTCGTGGGTGAAAAAAGGGTTTAAGGACAAGAAAAACCCAGATCTTTGGCGCAAAATGGTGCCTCTACTGGAAAAACACAAGCCAGCGTTTCAATGGGTTAAAGGACACAATAACCATCCTCAAAACGAGCGGTGTGATGTTCTGGCCGTCCTTGCGAGTAAAAAACCAGAGCTTCCAGCGGATACGGGCTACGAAAGCAGTCTTTAAAGCTTTAAAAACTCTTCTGGATTAATGGGAGCGCCTTCATACCAAAGCTCAAAATGTAAGTGAGGACCCGTAGAGTTCTCTCCACTGTTTCCTATAATGGCAATTGCTTCCCCACTTCGTATAAAATCACCTACCTCCTTAAGAAGCGCTGAATTGTGCTTGTATGCGCTAATAAGGTTGTTCTCGTGCTGAATAATAATAATATGACCTGTTTCGCTAGTCCAGCCTGCAAAGACAATAGTCCCTTCGTAACACGATTTTACAGGAGTGTTTTTGCCTGCGGCAATATCCACAGCATAATGCCCCGTGGCTTTATCAAAAGAACTGGTGACCATTCCGTCCAATGGAGACATCAGCTGAGGGATGCTCAGTTTAGGTGCTTTTTGACTTAGCGTAAAAGCGTTTTCTTCTTCTACCCATTCTCTAAAAGCACTGTCTTGTGTGCTCGGATTAGACAGGATTATTTCGACCTGAGAAGAGTCTTGAGACGACAAGTTGACAAGGACGCTGTCAATAACCTCCCCTTGTAAAATGCGCTGCACAGCGCCTATGTAATGTTCGTTTTGTTCCAAAACCAGCTCCAAGCTGTCTGTTTTAAGCGCCAATTCAATAGCTTCTCTCCTTAATTTTGAAGATGCATAGCCAGGAATTAGCTCTTTTAGAGGGGTAAAAGCGATTAATGTGGTGGTCAATGTAATGGTGGTGAAAACAGACACAACGGAAAACACAAAAACATTGAGAGGGCTTAACCTCAGTGTTAGCAGCTCTTCAAACGTGTCGTCATTAAGTATTACAAAGCGAAACTTGTTTCGCCAGCGTTGAACACGAGTACTTTTTTGTTTATCAGATCCCATCGTGGTGTAAATATCGTGTTATGAATTTCTTCATAGGGCTGAAATAAAATAATTTTAGCACGTTATTAGTTCTATGTTAAAAAGGTACCCACTTGTTGTTTTATTGACGCTGCTTCTTTTTGCCAGCTGCTCCACCACCAAGGATAAGTGGGTTAATAGAAAGTACCATGAAACTACCGCACGTTTCAATGCGTATTTCAATGGTTTAGAGGCGTATGACAAAGCGGTTTTAGATTTCGAAAAGACAGAGGAATTGGACTTTGAGAACCTACTGCCACTTTATTATTGGCCTGATGAAAAACAATCCACGGCACTTTTTTCCAAAATGGACCGCGCTTTAGAGAAAAGCGCTAAAGTCATTAAGCAGCACAGCATGGTGTTCCGTGGAAAACAGAAGAATGACTACGTAGTTAAGGCTTATTTACTCATTGCGCGCAGTAGGTTTTACAAACACGAGCTTATTCAAACACTTGAGGCAACAAGTTATTTAGAGGATCAATTTGGAGGGATAGAAAAAGCAAAGGAAGAGCTTTTCTGGGCAAAAATACTTGCCGCGCAGACTCATATCCGCATGGACAACGCTTTTCAAGCGGAAACACTTATAGACGACGCGTATACCAAGGAATTGCCAAAAGATCAAAAGCACGCCGCTCAAAAGACCTATGCCTATTATTTCTTGCACGAACAGAAGTGGACAGAAGCACTAGAGTGGGTTGCCGCCGCTGCTTTAACAGCACCTACAAAAGAAGATAAAGTACGACTGACCTATATAAGCGCTCAATTATATGGAATACTCGGGATGGGCTATGAAAGTGCGATTTCCTACAATAAGGTCTTAAAACTTCACCCGAACGACTACGACATTACTTTTTCAGCTCAAATTAAGAGAGCTGAGAATTTTGATGTTTACATGGAAGACATCGCCGTGATCGTTAAGGAGTTAACAAAAATGCTGAAAGACGATAAAAACATTACTTATCGGGATCAAATTTATTACGTCTGGGCATTAAAAGAATTGGATCTGGAGCATTACCCTGATGGAGAGGCTCTTTTAAGAAACAGCATTGAGAGCTCAGTGTCTAATCCAAAACAAAAAGGGAAAAGCTATTTACGCCTGGCAGGAATAGAGTTTGACTTTAGAGACTTTTATAGTGCCCAAGCATACTACGATAGCGCTATTTCGTTTCTTCCCGCAGACTACGCGGGCCTAGATACTTTAAAAGATCGTACAGAGGTGTTGAACGAGCTCGTTGCGCTGATCGACGTCGTGGCTATAGAGGACAGCTTGCAGTCCATGTTTGGCATGAGTGAAGGGCAGCTTCGAAAAAAATTTCAAGCGCATATTGAAAACAAGAAAAAACAGGAAGAAGAGTCTGCTAGAAGGGCTGAAATAGCCACGTTAAACGCGGCTAAAAACGCACAACTAGCAGACGCTGGCCCAACTGCCGGCTCCGGTTCTGGGCAATGGTATTTTTACAACCCACAAGTACGGTCAAAAGGATTATCAGCCTTTAAAAGAGCCTGGGGAGACCGGGTACTCGAAGACCACTGGAGGACCAAGGACAAGCCCGTTGAAGGTTTTGGGACAGGAGATCTGGTACTCAGCAATCCAGAAGACACCTCTGCCGCCCCGGAAGATGTGTTGCCTGTGGACGACAATAACGTAGATTATTACATGGCCCGAACACTTCAGGATGATGACGATCTTAATAAAAGCTTAACGAGAGAAGGAGTAGCAAAAGCGTCTTTGGGCTTTGTTTATAAAGATGGTCTGCACGACTTAATGGCGGCGCAAGACATCTGGCAGTCTTACATGAAGGAGTTTAGCTCGTTGTCACAAACCACACCCAAGGTGCTTTACGGAGAATACCTGCTATTTAACGAAACAGCACGTGAAGAGCAACGTGACGAGGTAAGGGAAAGGCTGCTAAACGACTTTCCAAATAGTTCGTTCGCAGCATTATTGAGAGGTGAAAAACAAGGCCCCTCTATCCCCACGAAAGAGCAAAGAGCATATGACGAGGCTTTCACCGCATACAATGATGGCGCCACTGCTCGTGCTCAAGAAGCATTAGTAAGCTTTAAAACAGCGTATCCAAACAGTGCTTTGAGCCCTAAAGCAGCGCTCTTAGAGGCCTATGTTTTTGGCGCAAAAGGAGATGAAAAAGAAACGCAAGACCAACTTAAGGCGGTCATTAAATTGTATGCGGGTACTGAAGAGGCAACAAGAGCGGCCCAGATTTTAGCCTTATTGATGGATGAAAAAACGGTCGACGGAAAACAAACCAAAGGTTCAGGCGATCAAAAAGTAATAAAAGTGGACTTTGAAGACCAGTCTAACGCGCCACATAAAGTTATCCTTGTTTTACCTGCAGAGAATGCAAAAATTAATGAACTTAGAAACGGAATTGCCGACTTTAACAAGGAGCACTTTAAGTTTGATAATCTGCGCATTCAAAATATATTTTACGATAAAAGCACCCAGCTTGTTATTGTCAGCGGCTTAAGGTCAAAAGCAAAAGCCTTGGTTTATTTGAATACCTTTAACGAACAAGGAACAGCATTAGGCCAACTCTATCCGAAGGAAATGACGGAGCTATTTTATATTAATAACCCGAACTTTGGCAAGGTGTATAGAGACAAGGTCCTAAAAGAATATATTCAATACTTTAAAGAGTTATGATTTCAGCAGCTAAAAAAACCCCAGAACTCACCCAGGCTTCAAATAGAATTTTAGTCGGGACAGCCATTCAAGGAGACATCCAAACTGAAGGAGATATTCGGGTTGATGGAAAAATAACAGGCAACATGACCGTCAACGGAAAACTGGTCATAGGTGAGCTCGGAAGCGTTGAAGGCGATGTTGAGTGTAAAAACGCGGCCATCGCAGGCAGCTTGAGCGGCACTTTAAAGGTCCATCAAACGCTATCGCTTTCTGCGTCTGCGAAGATCGAGGGCAAGGTTCATTCTGAAAAGCTTTCTATAGAACCAGGCGCAGAGCTTAATGGGAGCGTCACAATGGGAGCTGTAATGCATAAAATAGGTGCCAAAGAAGAGAAAAGTGTCCAAACAGCCTAACCCTTTCTTGAAATACTCTGGTCTTGCTTTTCAAATGGCCGGCCCCATCTTTGTAGGCGTTTTAGTGGGCCAATATCTTGATAACGAAGGAGGCACGCCCCTTTACACAATTATCTTTTCCCTTGCAGGAACCTTTGCGGGCCTTTATTTAGCGCTGAAAGATTTTATTAAATGAAAAACATCCTGTTTGTACTTGCCTATACCACGGCTTACATCCTCCAATTATGGGCATTTCGAATTGATAAAATAACAAGCATCTATTTTGCTGTGGCACTAATTCTTTTGTTATTTACTATGCTTTTGGGAAGAATTACAAAGGTAAAAGAAGTTGAAAAGGGCTTGGTTTTTTTAGCGTTTTCGACGATCCGATTTTTCCTGTTTTTATCAGCACTTCTTCCTACGCTACTGCACCGAACATCCCTTGATGTGTCAAAAGGAGCTGCCATTGCCCTTACAATACCCTTGGTTTTAACGGTTGTTTATGATGCGTTAAATACCGTGAAAGAGGTATCGAAAAAGACCCCTTAGTAGATTAAAAAAAGATTTAACAAGGCCTTGCTGTTAGGCGCATTCTGTGTTACATTTGCCAAGAATTTACGGCATACCCAAAGACTAAGATGTTTGAAGCTACTTCACGTTATATAATAATCGCGGCATTAACGTTCCTTTTTGCCCCAGCTTCGCTGAAAGCTCAAGATCATCCTCATGACGATCAATTAGAATCGTCAACTCACGAAACAAGCCAGCTTGCCGCAACAGAAGAAGGGGCTAGCGAAATCCACGGTCAAGCCGGTGATGAAAAAGAATTCGAGATCACGGAACTGATAATGCACCACATTAGTGACTCCCATGAATGGCATTTTTTCGATTGGAATAACCAACCAGTTTCTCTTCCTCTGCCAGTAATTGTCTATACTAAGAACAACGGATTTAGTCTTTTTTCTAGCGGTAGATTTCATCACAATGACGACGGAGCGGTTGTTCATGAGTCACCTAACGGAGACCGGTTCATTAAGGTTCACGACAAAATATATCTTGCTAAAGAAGAATCAACAAACAACTCATACGCCCATTTCAGCGACTCTCATGAGATCACTAACACAACCCCTGATGCCGACATCAGCATAACGAAAAACGTATTTAACATGTTCCTTGGGGCCATGGTTATGCTTCTTCTTTTTGCGGGAATCATTAGAAGATACAAAAGCCAGGTGCCAAAAGGGGTTGCTAAATTTGTCGAGCCCTTGGTCGTGTTTGTAAGAGACGATATTGCCCTTCAAAATATTGGAGAAAAACACTACAAAAGATTTACGCCCTACTTATTGACGGTGTTTTTCTTTATTTGGATAAACAATGTATTAGGTCTTATTCCTGGTGGCGCAAATTTAACGGGAAACATAAGCTTTACGCTTACGCTCTCTGTTCTAACCTTTGTTATTGTGAACATCAACGGCAACAAAGACTATTGGAGACACATCTTTTGGATGCCAGGAGTTCCTTATCCCGTCAGAGTGCTTATGGCGCTTATTGAAATTGTCGGGGTTTTCACTAAGCCGTTTGCTTTGATGATCCGTCTCTTTGCCAACATGACGGCAGGACACATTGTAATACTATCCTTGATATCATTGGTATTCATCTTTAAAACGATTTGGATAGCTCCAGCATCAGTGATTCTCACACTCTTTATTTACATTATTAAAGTGCTTGTTGCGTTCCTTCAGGCATATATATTTGCGCTTTTAACAGCGCTTTTTATTGGCCAAGCGACACAGGAGCATGACCACCACTAGTTCACGAACCATAGTTTAATTAAATATATAATAAGATGGTAGGTAGTATTGCAGCTCTAGGAGCAGGATTAGCCGTTATCGGCGTTGGCGTTGGAATAGGCCTTATAGGCAAAGGAGCCATGGAAGGTATCGCGCGTCAACCAGAAGCTTCTGGTAAGATTCAAACATCAATGATTATTGCAGCAGCCTTGATTGAAGGTGCCGGTCTTTTCGGTATCGTTGTCTCGTTGTTGGGTCTATAATCATTTCCTTTATGAAGTAGCCCAAGTCGGGATTGCCGGCGGGCTACTTTTTAAACTACAATAGATTAAACACAGCATAAAATGGATTTAGTTACTCCAGACTTCGGTCTCATTTTTTGGACGCTCGTAACGTTCTTGCTTCTTGTATTCTTGCTCAGCAAGTTCGCGTGGAAGCCTATTCTCAAAATGGTAAATGACCGTGAAGCAAGTATTGAAGATGCTTTAAAAGCAGCGGAACGAGCCCGTGATGAGATGAAGTCTCTCCAAGCAGACAACGAAGCAGTACTTAAAGAAGCACGCGAAGAGCGCGAGCGAATCTTAAAGGAGGCCCGTGAGATGAAGAACAAGATTGTCTCTGACGCAAAGGACATTGCTATCGCGGAAGGTGAAAAAGCAATTGCTTCTGCAAAAGCGGCCATCGCGGCTGAAAAAGCTTCTGCCATTGCAGAGCTTAAAAATCAAGCCGCTATTTTAAGCATCGAGATTGCCGAAAAAGTTTTGGGCAAGGAGCTAAGCGACGAGAATAAGCAGGCTGAAATGATCAGCAAGATGATTGACGAAGTAAAATTCAACTAAGAGGATATGAATTATCCAAGAGTTGCCACACGCTACAGCAAAGCATTACTTGACTTGGCCGTTGAACAAAACGACCTAGACAGGATAAGTGAAGATGTTGCGGTTTTAAAGGAAGCGATAAAGGGTTCTGAGGAATTGAAGTCGTTGCTGAAAAGCCCAGTAGTAAAGGCAGATAAAAAGCAAGCCGTTCTCAACGAAATCTTCAGTGGTTCTTTTTCTCCACTGTTTGATCGATTTATTGCCTTGCTAACTAAAAACGGCCGGGAAAACGTACTTGCAGGAATATGCGAGAAGTTCGAGAAGGATGTTTTAGAATATAAGGGCATTTTAGAGGCAGAGGTAACGACAGCGGTTGCCTTGACGGAAGCAGATAGAACAAAACTTGTTGAGACTTTGAAAAAGCAATTGGGCAAGGAAATAATACTTTCTGAGAAGATTGACGCGTCGACTATTGGAGGCATGAAACTATTAGTGGGAGGCTTTCAGTTAGACAACACAATTTCAGGTAAACTCAAAGCATTGAGAAGTCAACTAGTTGACAAGTCTTACGAGACAAAAAATTAAGAAAACAAAGACCTTAATATAGAGGATCATGGCAGAAGTAAATCCAGCTGAAATTTCAGCTATTCTTAAACAACAACTCTCCGGAATGGCTGGAGGTGCAGATCTTCAGGAAGTAGGTACCGTGTTAGAGGTGGGTGATGGTATCGCTCGCGCTTACGGCCTAACGAATGCACAATCTGGAGAATTGGTTGAATTTGAAAGTGGCCAGCAAGGCATCATTTTGAACCTAGAGGAAGACAACGTGGGTATTGTATTGCTCGCGCCGTCTAATGACATTAAAGAAGGGACAAGCGTCAAGCGTACCAACACTATTGCATCTATCAACGTAGGTGAAGGAATGGTTGGTCGTGTCGTGGACACCTTAGGAAAACCAATTGATGGTAAAGGCCCAATTCAAGGCAAGACCTATGAAATGCCACTTGAGCGTAAAGCTCCTGGGGTTATTTTTCGTCAGCCGGTAAACGAACCAATGCAAACCGGTATCAAGTCTATTGATGCGATGATTCCAATTGGCCGTGGACAACGTGAGCTCATTATTGGTGATCGTCAAACAGGAAAGACAACGGTTGCTATTGACACGATTATCAATCAGAAAGAGTTTTTTGACAAAGGCGAGCCGGTTTATTGTATTTACGTTGCTATAGGTCAAAAAGGATCTACAGTGGCAGGTATTGCTAAGACTTTGCAAGACTCAGGTGCAATGCAGTATACTACTATTGTTGCAGCGAATGCTTCAGATCCCGCACCTATGCAGTTTTATGCACCTTTTGCAGGTGCTGCGATCGGTGAGTTTTTCCGCGACACTGGTCGCCCTGGATTAATCATTTTTGATGATCTTTCAAAGCAAGCAGTTGCTTATCGCGAAGTATCATTATTGCTACGTCGCCCCCCGGGCCGTGAGGCATACCCTGGTGACGTGTTCTATCTTCATTCAAGATTACTTGAGCGTGCTGCAAAAGTGATTGCAGACGACACTATTGCATCTCAAATGAACGATTTACCAGAGTCCTTGAAAGGCATGGTAAAAGGAGGAGGTTCTTTAACAGCGCTTCCAATCATTGAAACACAAGCAGGTGATGTTTCTGCCTATATCCCAACAAACGTAATTTCTATTACAGACGGTCAGATATTCCTAGAGTCGGATTTGTTTAACTCAGGTGTTCGTCCGGCTATTAATGTTGGTATTTCGGTATCGCGTGTAGGAGGATCTGCTCAGATTAAGCCAATGAAGAAAGTATCGGGTACGCTTAAGTTAGATCAAGCACAATACCGTGAGCTAGAGGCCTTTGCTAAGTTTGGTTCTGATTTAGATGCGGCAACTATGTCTGTAATCAATAAAGGACAGCGTAATGTTGAGATATTGAAGCAAGGTGTTAACGCACCTGTTTCCGTTGCCCATCAGGTTGCCATCATTTATGTTGGAACTAAAGGAAAACTCAACAAAGTCCCTGTAGGCAAGGTCAAGGCGTTTGAAATGTCTTTAATTGAATACATGGAGGCCAATCAAAAAGCTGCACTAGAGAGTATTGCTGCAGGCAAATGGTCAGACGCAGAGATTGACGCTATTGAAGCATCAATTGCTGAGGTGCTTCCTAATTACGAAGCTTAATAATTATATAATCCAGGCGCAAAGCGCCTGGATTTAATATACGCACTATGGCGAATCTTAAAGAGCTCAGAAACAGAATAACTTCTATCGGAAGCACGATGAAAATCACTTCAGCGATGAAGATGGTGAGTGCGGCTAAATTGAAGAAAGCTCAAGATGCTATCGTGCAAATGCGCCCGTACTCGTCTAAATTGACTGAAATTCTTCAGAAGGCGTCAAGCACTTTAGACAGTAGCGAAAACGTATATGGCGAAGTGAAAGAAGGCAACAAAACAAGAATAGTTGTTATTACTTCAAACCGTGGTCTTTGTGGAGGCTTTAATTCCAGCGTTGTAAAAAAGGCGAAGGCCTATATGATCAACAACGACGAGGACATAAGCATTTCGTCGATAGGTAAAAAAGCAGGAGAAGCATTTAAGTACGACGCTCGATTAACCGACAGCAACACTCAGCTGTGGGACGAGATTAATTTCGTTAACGCTTCAGTATATGCTGAATCACTGATGAAGGGCTATTTAGCTGGAGACTTTGACAAGGTTGTTATTGTATACAACTCCTTCAGAAACGCAGCGGTTCAAATACCTACGGCGGAACAGTTTTTACCTTTGGCTCAAGATGCCCGGGTAGTTGATGTAGACACTACAGAATACCTTTATGAGCCTTCTATGGCGGAGATTTTGGATGATCTGATCCCCATTTCTTTAAAGACCCAGCTTTACGCTGCGTTATTGGACGCTAACGCTTCCGAGCACGGCTCCAGAATGACAGCAATGCACAAAGCGACAGATAATGCACAAGAGCTTCAGGGAGACTTGAAACTGGTCTACAACAAAGCGCGACAAGCAGCTATTACCAATGAGATTCTTGAGATCGTTGGAGGAGCAGACGCTCTTGCGTAAAACTGAGCTAATCCCACGTTATTTAAAAAACCCGTTCCAAAAGAGCGGGTTTTTTGCTGTTCAAAAAAACCTGTACAAGTAGATTGATGTATTGAACGTTATCAAAAGTGCTTACTCTGGTTCATTTTTAATAAATTGCTGGTCCAAACCAAACCCTAAATCATGCGACAAGCTACTCTACTCGAAAAGGAATTCATTAGTGTAAATGAAATGATGGAAATTTTTGATATTTCCAGAGCAACAGCTCAACGATTGTTAAAAAGCGGCGAAATTCTAAGCGCCAAGCTTGGAGGAAAAGTGATTATCCCAACAAGGCCGTTGCGAGAGAAGTTTGTATAAAACCTGTAGGACCAGCTTCGGTTGATGCGTCTAATGTTCTAACTTCGAGACATGTCGTTTCTAACCTTGCGTGTTCGCACCTTTCTGTTAATGCTGCTCATCATAGTGGTGGCATTTCTATTGACAGGAACATTCAGCCTGTATCATTTTCGACTAGAGAATAGAAACTATCATTTTGAGCGGCTCGAGCGCAAGGAAAAAGCTATTATTAGTCACATAGACTATTTCACTAGTAACGACCAGAACAAAGGCCTTCTCGCCAACCAATGGGAGCGTCTTCTTTCTGGTAAAGTGGCAGAAATCAGCTCAATTCATAAGCTAGACGTAGGAATATACACCTCTTCTGGTGTATTTGTAGCGGGAAGTTTTTTGAAAAACGAGGACCGTACACTTTTCCCAACGCTCCTTACAGAGTATGCTAACTCCACTAAAAGGAAGGGGCGTAAAGTCACGAATGAAGGAAACTTCTTGGTTTCAACCAGTGAGATTCTTGGAAGCAATAATCTTGTAGAGCTTGTCGTAAGAATACCGTATGAAATAGACCCCTCCGCTATTCCAAAGGAGGACGTGGCTTTTTTACGTCAGTTGCTTCTGCTGTATATACTCTTGTTCGCCATTGGAATCACGTTTGCTGTGTTTTTCTCCAATTATATCAGTAAGAACATGCGGCTTGTTATTGATCAGTTAAAAAAGGTGCGCATCAATAAGTCCAACGAAAAATTGACGTGGCGATTGAATGACGAAATAGGTGAGCTTATTCAAGAATATAATGTTTTGGTAGATAAGCTGGAGACTACCGCGATAGAATTGGCGAGAAGTGAAAGAGAAAGCGCATGGAAAGAAATGGCACAGCAAGTCGCCCACGAAATCACAAACCCCCTTACCCCCATGAAACTCACCCTGCAGATGATGCAGCGTGAAACAGAGGTTTCGGAGATGAAGTCCATGGCAACTTACCTGCTCGAAGAAGTAGCGTCTCTAACGAATATTGCAGAGGCCTTTTCTAGGTTCGCTCAAATGCCAGGGCTTAAGGCAGAGAGCCTAGATATTTCATACCAAACCAATCGCGCGGTTTCCCTATATATTGATCGCGGCGTCACGTTTCTATCCACGGGGCCTGTTTACACGGAGGTTGATAAGGATCAGTGGTCAAGAATAATACACAACCTTGTGAAGAATGCCTTTCAAAGTATACCGGAAGGCACAGAAGCGGTCGTGGATATATCTATTGAAAAAGAGTTTAATAAAGCGATAGTTATAATTCAAGACAACGGAACAGGTATACCTCTAGAGATGCAAGACAGGGTGTTCGAACCCAACTTTACCACAAAAAGTTCAGGCATGGGACTTGGGCTTGCTATGGTAAAAAATTTAATAGGAAATTTTGGTGGAACAATCAATTTTAGTACCGGAGACCACGGCACAGCATTTAGAATTGAGCTGCCTATCACAAGTATAAAATAAGATAATGATGGAACATATAATCGTAGAGATTAACGAAGGGATTGCGCTGGTAATGATCAACAGACCAAAGCAACTAAACGCATTGAACAAACAAACGCTAGAGGAGATTGCTGTCGCGTTTGAAGCTTTCCGTTATAACAATGACGTAAAGGTGGTGATACTTACGGGTTCTGGCGACAAAGCTTTTGTTGCGGGCGCAGACATAAAGGAGTTCGTAGACTTCAACGGAGAGCAGGGAACAGAATTGGCAAAGACTGGCCATATGACGGTTTTTAATATCATAGAAGAGTTCCCTAAACCAGTTATTGCCGCGGTTAACGGATTTGCACTGGGCGGAGGATTAGAGTTGGCTATGTCCGCTCACGTTAGAATCGCTTCTTCGAACGCTAGGATGGGACTCCCGGAGACATCGTTGGGACTAATTCCGGGATATGGAGGAACACAACGTTTACCACAGTTAATAGGCAAGGGTCGCGCATTTGAAATGTTGTTCAGCGCTAAAATGATTGACGCTCAAACTGCGCTGAATTATGGTTTGGTAAACCATGTTGTTGCTCAGGAAGAGCTTTTGGAAACTGCACAAAAAATGGCATCATCATTTATGAAAAACAGCATCGTAGCAATGGGTTTCGCTATAGAAGCAGTAAACGCGGGGATGCTAGAAGGTGCAATAGGATATGATGTTGAGGTACAAGCTTTTGGCGATTGCTTTGATACTGAAGATTTCAAGGAAGGCACAACAGCCTTTCTAGAGAAACGTAAGCCGACCTTTCCAGGAGCATAATGAGACAGCACTGGATCTCTACTGAGCAGGAACAGCGGATGGACGTGTTGGGTGAGCTTAAGCCGTCTACAAAGCATATTTGGATAGGCCTTCATGGCTATGGCCAATTAGTTGAGTTCTTTCAACGGCCTTTTAGAGATTTAGCAACAGAAGACAGGGTATTTATTTTCCCCCAGGCCCCCCATAAATTTTATATTAACGGTGTTTCGGGACGCGTTGGAGCCTCTTGGATGACCAAGGACGAGCGCTTAAAAGACATAGATAATCAAAAACATTACCTGACTACTGTGATCAACTGGGCGCATTCAAAAGCACCATCTGCACTTATTCATGTTTTAGCGTTTAGCCAAGGAGTTGCAACCATTATGCGGTTTTTAGGACACTCACCTGCGCGTATAAGTACGTTATTAGCCTGGGCAGGAAGTTGGCCGCCGGACGCTTCGGAGGAGAATGTTAAAGCCCTTTCTAAGATCAATTTCCAAGGCTGGTTTGGAGATGAGGATGAGTTTATAAGTAGACAGAAGCAAACAGAAATTCAAGCATATTATAAGGACAAGTTTGAATTGGACTTAGCGGTTTCGCTTTACGAAGGTGGACATAAGTTTGACAAGGCCATTTTAAAATCAGAGATTGAACGTCTCGAACAAATAACTCCCTAGCACATGGAACACGAAATATATCCTTGGATCACTAACGACGCGACTCTTTTTGGCATTTTAGCGGCTTTATTAGGTGGTATTTTCTATACATCAAAAAGTAATCACAGGCTTTGGAAAAAGTTTTATTCAATCATTCCGGCCTTGTTGCTGTGTTATTTTTTGCCCTCGCTGTTAACCACATTCGAAATTATTGACCCTAAACAGAGTAGGCTTTATTTTATGGCATCGCGCTACCTGCTACCTGCGGCATTGATTCTTTTAACGTTGAGCATAGACTTTAAGGAGGTTGTTAAACTGGGTCCAAAGGCATTGATCATGTTTTTCACAGGAACCGTAGGTGTGATTATAGGTGGCCCGCTTAGTATTTTGTTTTTCAGCGCTGTGGCACCAGACATAGTTGGAGCTAATCCTGAAGAAATATGGCGAGGAATGACCACTATTGCTGGTTCTTGGATTGGTGGTGGAGCAAACCAGGCAGCGATGAAAGAAGTATTCGAGGTTAGCGAAGATATTTTTAGCGCGATGGTGACGGTGGATGTCTTGGTAGCGGAACTATGGATGGCGTTTCTTCTGATTGGTGTTGCGAGATCTAAGGATATTGATAAAATATTTAAGGCAGATGCAAGCTCAGTAGAATCGTTGCAAAACAAAATGGAGGCCTATACTAATAGCATCTCGAAAATACCCACGTTTAACGACCTCATATATATTCTTGCGCTTGGCTTTGGCGCAACAGGACTGGCTCATTTAGGGAGTGATTTGATTGCTCCTTTTATAGGGGAGCACTATCCTGGATTGGCTAAATTCAGCTTGACGTCAGGCTTCTTTTGGCTCGTGGTTATCGCGACTACGCTGGGTATTCTACTGAGCTTTACGAAAGCTAGAAACCTGGAAGGTGCAGGCGCCTCTAAGGTTGGGTCTGTGTTTATTTATATTCTTGTCGCTACGATCGGGATGAGTATGAATGTCATGGAGGTCTTTCACAATCCAGGTCTTTTTGCAGTAGGACTGGTATGGATGATGATTCATATTGGGCTTATGGTTATCGTTGCTAAAATGATTAAGGCGCCGTATTTTTTCCTTGCGGTAGGTTCAAAGGCAAACATTGGCGGAGCAGCGAGCGCTCCAGTTGTTGCTGCGGCGTTCCATCCAGCGCTTGCTCCAGTAGGAGTATTGTTAGCGGTTTTAGGCTATGCGCTTGGAACTTACGGAGCGTACATTTGTGGACTATTAATGCAAGGTGCGGCTGGTGTGTACTAGGGAATTACATATTCATAATAGCTTTGTGTTTGAGCATCGTTTAAGGTTTTATGTATTTACGTTACTTGCTCTAGCTGGCGTGATGGTTTCAGAACAATTATTAGCCTATGGTGACGACAAAAACAAGGTTAAGAAAGAAATAATAAGATGAAAAAAACAGTTTTAATATTTGGGCTATTGATGGCCACGTTATTGTCGGCCCAAGAGATACCTCTTAATGCTAAAGAAGTAATAAGGAGTTTCTACACTGAGGCATTGGGCGAGCAGCAAGGATACCAATGGCTACACCATTTATGTACAGAGATTGGACCAAGGCCAAGCGGATCTGAAGCAGCTAATGAAGCGGCACGCTGGGCTCAGTTGGAAATGCTCCAAGCTGGAGCAGACACAGCATGGCTGCAGCCCGTTGATGTTCCTAAATGGTATAGAGGAGCCGAATGGTCGAAAGTGATTTCCAAAGGAGTTACAACGGTGCTGCCAACGACTGCTTTAGGCGGATCTGTTCCAACCCCGTTAGATGGAATCCTAGCAGAGGTTGTTGAGGTAGACTCTTTTGAACAGCTAGAAAGACTTGGAAGAGCGGGTATAGAGGGGAAAATAGTCTTCTATAACACGTTCATGGATCACACTATGATTAGCACATTCAACGCCTATGGCGGCGCTGTGAAATATAGATGGGCCGGAGCCATGGAAGCCATAAAACACGGCGCTGTTGCGACCGTGATGCGTTCTGTCACACTATTACGTGATGACCTGCCTCATACAGGAGCTATGAGTTACGGCGACAGTGAACAGAAGATTCCAACAGCAGCTATTTCTTGGCAGGCAGCGGACAAATTAAGTCAAATGATTAGTTCAGACCCTGCTGCTAAGATGCACCTATATCTAGATTGTGGCGTGCAAGGAACGGCTATAAATTATAATGTAGTTGCAGACTTTAATGGAAGCATCAATCCGGATGAAATCATGTTGGTTGGTGGGCACATAGACTCGTGGGATCTTGGGCAAGGTGCGCAAGATGATGGAGCAGGATGCGTGCATGCGATGCAGGTTCCTAGCTTGATGCGGCAAGTTGGTTATCAAAACAAAAGAACTATTAGAGTGGTCTTATGGGCTAACGAAGAGTTTGGCCTTGACGGCGCGAAGGAATACGCACGCTGGGCAAGGGAACAAGATATTCACCATTGGGTAGCTATGGAAAGTGATGGTGGTGGAGATGTCCCTAGAGGGTTTGGAATAGGCGCGGACGAAGCGCGCGTGAAAATGGTTAGAGGCTTTAAAGAGCTCCTGAGTCCCTATGGTATTAATGTGTTAGCGAAGGGAGGCGGTGGAGCGGACTTAGGGCCTCTGAAAGGGCATGATGATTTTTTCATAGGTTTTCGTCCAGAAAGTCAAAGATATTTCGATTTTCACCACAGCGCGAGAGACAACATTGACGCTATTCATCCCCGAAGTTTAGAAATGGGCGCCGCTTCGATGACTGCGCTGTACTATTTACTCGATAATAATTAGCGTAAATGAGTCGTTTTAATATAACATAACAGATAATCACGCAATAGAGTATAAATAATTTATTTTAGGAGAAGCGAGCAAATAAAGAAGGATGTATATTTAACCTAACTTAAGAGTAGCTTAGGTTTATTGGTTTGGTTAAACCCCGTCCTAGGACGGGGTTTTTTTATGTCCAAAAACTAATCACGTAACGTAAACACACGTGAAATATTGAATCCAAGAAACAGCCCGCCATTCAACGCGCTATAGCTGTTTCGTGACAGCCAATAAGGCGTGCTCATGCCTCTTGTATTAGATAGGTGAAACTGGAAAACATGGCCTCCTGTCTCAATGTCAATACCGATGCCGAACGGCACGGTAAAAACGCTTCCATCGCTATAAGACTTGTTGCTTATTAAAGAGTACTCTCCCGTTAAGGCCATTCTTTTGGTGAGCTTATATCGTGCTCCTAGAGTCGCGTTATAGGTTGAATTAGGGTCTTCGACTGACGGCACCAGGTTCCAGTGAACGATTGACGGGGAGAACAGGGTACTTAGTTTGGAATTCCACTTTCGCGTGAAAATTGCTTGGTGGTGGAAGGAGAGTCTGTCGGTAGTTAAGTGGTCAACACCATCAGTGTATCGGGCGCCCCTGTAGTTGACAGAGGAAAGAAGGGTTAGGCTAACCGGCATTGGGCTCGGCCCACTAGACTGTCGGAGCGTGCGGAGTTTAATAAATGAGTCAACAACCTTAAAAACAGACGAGCGACCTATGCCAACATTCAGGCGGTCCGTTATACCATAGTCTAGTTGCATGCGAATTTGAGCATTGTCTAAGCCTAAAAAATTATACAAATAGTCTTCCCCAAAGCTTCCGAACCTATGAGCAATTACATATTGAAGCACACCAGCGCCAGGTGTTTCGTTTGTGGCGGAGTTAACCAGCTGTGTCCCCTTAAACGTTGCGAACGCGTATTCCTTAGTTTGCTCCTCCTCGAACAAGTCGAAAACATCTTCCTGGGCAAAACCTAATTGGCCAATCAATAGGCATAAGGTGATTACTAAACACTTCATTTAGGGTCTTTTTTTCATTACACAAAACACCGTTATGGTCGCGTACGGATCAATCTTGTCAGAAACTGTTTTAGGAATAGAAACGTCGTATTCTGACAGATTTACTTTAAATGTGGTTTTAAATTCCATACCATCCTTAGTCTCCTCTAAGACAGCAGGTACTTTCATAGATTTTGTCACACCATGTATGGTGAGTTCACCTTTAGCAAAACCGTCAGTATAAAAGCCTTTAAAAGAAGCTTTTGGATATTTTACGCTTTCTACATAGTTCTCGTTGAAATGCTCTTGCATTAAGGCGCGTTTAAAATTAAACGAGGTCATAAGCACCTGAACGCCAATCTTCCCTGTGGCAGCGTCGTAAACAGCCGTGGCACTTTTTGTTTCCGCCATAATATCCTCGAGTGGCGAACCTGCGTCAAAAGAGAGACTTCCTTCTCGGGTCAAGAATTGTTGGGCGGAAACAGCGGTGCTTAAAAGTAGGGATATAGAAATTAGGTTAAAGAACTTCATAACAGAGTGACTTAGTTATTTGGCGCACCTTCAGAAATCCAAGCGCGTAGCTTGGACTGGTCGCAAAGTGAAAGAGGGCCGCTTGGAGGCATAAGCAGTGCGTCCCCCAAATGGCGTTCTACTCTATTCATAAAGGTATAAAGCTCGGCCCATGCGCTTGCGTTTGAATGCCCCTCTAGGTTGACCCCTGCTATTGGATCATTGTCGTTATGACAAATCACACAGTTTTGGGTAAGTATCTCGCTAATATCCTGACTAAAAGTAACTGCAGATGTGTCACAAGGCGCTGTCACGCCACCGTATAGGTCCTGTGCGTTATTATAGGTGCAGCTTGTCGCCATCGCTAATGCAGTACAAATGAGTAAAAACTTTATCATGGAATAAGTTTAATTTAAGAAAACGCCTTCTTTTGCGAGACCATGTTTTATCACCTCTCTTTAAAAACTAAATATAACACCTTCTTATAACAACCGGTCGCTATAATAATAACCAGATTTTATGGAGCAATTTTGATGAGAATCAACATGAAAGAATGCTAATTATATAAAAGTAGTAATAGCCATTTGATTAGCGAGTCTTGAGCTAATCTATAAGTAGAGCAATTCACCTGTCACGTTTTCAAAGGTAGAAGTCAAAGCATCTACATATTCCCGAAGTTGCTGGTCATGTTTGTCATTTGGAAGCCCCGTTTTATAATCAATAACTGTTGTTTTTTGCGGGGTATGAAAGATAAGATCTGGTCTCAGAGTAATGTCTTTACTAATAAGACTTCGCTCCATATAAACAATAGTACCCTCAGAATTTAAGTGGTATAATTCTGGCTTAACATCCATTTCCGCAAGTACCTGTCGCGCTCTGTCTTGAAGATTTTTGGAAAACTCACCGGATCTATATAATCGCATAATAGCAGTTTCTCGCATTGCCTCAGGCAGTTGTAAAATTCGATGTAACGCAGTTCCCCACTTTTTCGCGTCTGTTCCGCCTTCCTGCCATTTTTCAGGTGCTGTGTTCGCCATTCTAAGATGTGCAGGGCTAAACAGGGCCAAAGGACCTTGCTTTGGCACAGACACATGATCGTTTAGTCGTTCTTGTATTGGCGCTTTTTTTCCTATGCGCCAATCGTCAGTATTTAAACCTATATACTCAATAAGCTGTTTTCCAAACGCTCCTAGCTTATCACCGTTCAGGAAAATATGAAGCCCACTAACGGGCCTTGTCATAGCAACATATACCATGTTCATCCAGTCGAAGTAAGATTGATTGTCTATATGATCTGCTATTTCCGGATCGAATAGCTCCTGGGTCTTATCAGATTTTGAGACCGGCATTCTTGGCAATTCTTCGTGAAGGGGGAATGGGATCCAATGATCATTATCGTCAGACTTTAAATTGACTTCAAACGGCAAGATCACATGCTCAAACTCTAATCCCTTACTCTTATGAATAGTCATGATTCTAACTGCGGGTCTGTCTTGAGGTACAGGCACGTTTCTTTTTGCCGATTCATCAGCCCACCAGCCAGGTAGTGTTGCGAAAGTGCCATCAGTACACTGAAAAGTATAGATCAAGTCTAGCGCAGCGTCTACCATTGCGTTAGGAACACGAAGCATGTCGAAAGCATCAAAAACGCGCACTGCAAATGAAAACAAACTTTCAGATCCCTGAAGTAAAGTTGCTGACTTTGGAAATGTCGGTACTAATGCTGATATACCAAAGTGGGCAACCGCTTTTTCAAAAACAAACGCCTCTGTCGCGGGGTCTAATTTATCAAGCTTTCCTAGCGCATAGGCCAGCTCGAAGCGGGCAATTTTGTCGGAAGGATTGAGAAATAACTTTGCCGTAGATACAAGTACGGCGCTTTCATGTGCGTTACTCAAGAGTAGGCTGTCTGCACTTAATACGGGAATACTCTGCTGTGTTAGATAATTAGCCAATTTCTTTCCGTGTGCATTTCCCCTGACCAAGATGGCAATATCTGAGTATGAGTTCCCCTGGTTGTTAAGCTCACGTATTCGTTCCAATGTTTTTTCACAAACCAGTACGCCAAACTCTTCTGCTGAGTGCGCCGTTCCCTCCGTTTGCCGATAGAGGTTCACGCGAACCTCACCGAGATCATCACTGACCCTTGGCCGTTGCTCTACGCTATTACCCCTATAGACATCACTATGTTGTGCACTCGTTAAGCTCGAAGAGAGGTGAGGGAAGAATCCATTATTAAACGTGACAATAGCACCATGAGTGCGGAAATTGTTTCCCAGTTGTATGGTTTCGCGCTGGTAGAGCTGGTGACCATGAGGGAGTTGCTCGAAACGGTTCGAAAGGTGTGAGTCTTGGGCTAATGACATGAACTGCTCCGCTTTTCCGCCGCGCCATCTATAAATACTTTGTTTAGCATCGCCCACAATGAGCGCTGTGTTGTTGTTTTCGTCTTTTGTGAGGGTGTGTTCTATCAGGGGATGAATGTTCTCGAACTGTATGGTTGAAGTGTCCTGAAATTCGTCAATATAAAAGTGCCAAAATTTTTCACCCAACCGGGCATAAATAAAGGCGGTCGGTTCACGCTGCAACTCCTCTGAAATAAGCTTGTTGAAAGCACTAAGCGGCATGGTGTTTTGATTTTTCTGAATCTCATCAAACTTGTCAAGAAGCGCTCTAGTTGCCGCCAATTGTTGAAGCTTCGCCGTTGCTTGCTTGAGCAACATAAGATTCTGTTTTTCCTGCCCTTGAAACTCTTGTGCCTTTTCTTTGAATGCAGTCCACCGAGACTCGTCACCCTGCTTTACGCGTGATTTCCAAACAAACGCTCCAGCATTCATTTCGTGACGCTTAAGGTTTTGCCACTGTTTAAGCAGATGGGTTTCAACATCCTTAAAGCGTGTCATATTACTAGCGCTGTAGCCTTCTTCCTTAACAATAGCGCGCGCTTCCTGAGAAAGTGCTTTAGCCTGGGCACAAAGGCTTTTAATTTTTTGATTTAACTCCTGCTCTATTTCGAGCATGCGTGATGGCTCAGGGAGGGTTTTTAAGTGTACCCAAGTGTCTTCATTAAAACTATTTTTCCCTTCTTTTTTTAAGGTGTGATCTGGATTATGGTTTTGGTCACGATTCATGCGCTCTTGAACCAACGCCACCAAGGTATCACGTAGTTGAGGGTCCTCTCCTAAACTACTGTAAAGAAGGTCCAGGGCTTCTGTGACCATGGCGTCTAGGTCCAGCCGGACCTCAAAGTTATCATCAAGGTTGAGGTCTTTGGTAAAGGTGCGTACTAGTCGGTGGGTGAATTGATCAATAGTGCCAACGTTAAGCGTGCTGTAATTATGAAGCAAGTGCTTAGACGCTGCTTTTGCACGTATTTGAAGCTCGTTGGACGAAAGCTCTAGCGCTTTCCAAATAGGCTGAAAAAACTCATTTTGTTCTGGCTGATCTTGTACACTAAAAGCCAGTAATTGCTCCAATAAACGTGCTTTCATTTCTTCTGCCGCGTTGTTTGTAAAAGTAATAGCCAATACTTTTTGATAGGCATTGGGCATGTCCTTTGGGCGTAAAGCATTCAGCAAAACATGCTGAACTAACGAGTAGGTCTTGCCAGAGCCAGCAGAGGCGTTTAGCACGATGAATGGTGCCTTTGCCAGAAGAGGAGAGGTTACAGATGAGGAGCTCATAGAAAGTGCCAATGTGGATATAAGGGGAAGTTAAAACCTTCAAGGGGAATTTGCGTTAACTTTATACCAGAATTAATAAGAAAACACAACTGATTATGGCATTTGAATTACCTCAACTAGGGTACGCTCATGACGCGCTAGAACCGCACATTGATGCACGTACTATGGAAATCCACCATACAAAGCACCATGCTGGGTATACGGCAAAATTGAACGCAGCCGTTGAAGGAACGGCAATGGAAGGCAAGAGCATTGAAGCTCTTTTAGCAGACCACTCTGATCTTGGCGCGATTCGCAACAACGGCGGCGGCTACTACAACCATTGTATGTTCTGGGAAATCATGAGTCCAAACGGCGGCGGTGCTCCAACAGGCGAGCTCGCGGCAGCGGTAGAATCAGCTTTTGGTTCTTTGGACGCTATGAAAGATCAGTTCAGTGCTGCAGCGGCAACCCGTTTCGGTTCAGGATGGGCTTGGCTATGCGTTAATGGCGGTAAGCTGGAAATTTGCTCTTCAGCAAACCAAGACAACCCACTTATGCCAGGCGTAGGTTGCGGAGGTCACCCGATCATGGGTCTCGATGTTTGGGAGCATGCATACTATCTGAATTACCAGAACCGTCGCCCAGATTACATCTCCGCATTTTGGAGCGTGATTAACTGGGAGGTTGTTGCTAAAAAGTTTGCCGCTGCTAAATAAGTGGTAATACCGGAAAATAAAAACCCCCACTTGGCGGAGCCGAGTGGGGGTTTTGCTTTAAACAGGCGCTCTTGGAGAGCAATAGAACGTTTTAAAGGACGTCCTCTATTTTTTTAACGGCACGTTTAATATCGAAATAAAGCCTACCACCTATCCCAAAATTTGTTACCAGCTTTGGAGTGGGCACCACGGCTATACCGGGCGCAAATTCAAAGAATACGTCTGCAGGAAAATCACTTATTTCATAAGCGACCCCCAATGGTACGCGTGCATAAAGTTGACTTCCAGAGTCATTATAACTTTTTAAGTGTATTCCTAGTCCATAGTAAAAAGGAATACTGCCTTTTTCTGCGGTTATGATATCGTAATTATGGAAAAGGTAATCGACACCAAGGCTTAAACCTTCTTCGCCCTTAATAAGGCTGTACCCTACGGTGTATTGAAACGCTTGTTCGCCATCTGTAAATTTCTTTACGCTAAATCCAGAAGGCTCCCCGAGGGCGAGCCCTATGCCGTAATGACCTTTATAATCTTGTGCAAGGGCCTGAAGGCCAATTAGTATTACGGAAACCGTGAGTAGTTTTTTCATTGTCCTGAGCTGTGGGTAGAGGTGGTTAAAGTAGTGGTGTTCCAGACGGCATAGGAGTCTAATGTGATCCAATCGCCAAGCACAATATATCTACAGTCATTTTTAGTAGAGCCGCTTTCGGAGGTTTTAATGACGATATCTTTTAAATGGTGACGGTGTCCGTAAATGAAGTAGTCAAACCATTCGTCTTCAAGCAGGGCTTTGCTATGAAGTAATTGACGCTCGCGGTCTCCTAAAAAATCATGATCCTTCTCATCTTGACTGTTTCGTGACAACCGCGACATTCTTGCGGCAAATCCAACACCGAAATTTGGGTGTAAACGCTTGTAAATCCAGATGCAGTAGGGATTTGTGAAAATTCGCTTGATGAATTTATAGCGAAGGTCTCCAGGACCTAATCCATCCCCATGCGCGATATAGAATTTTTTACCGTCCAAGTCAAGTGTTAAAGGTCCATGGTGCAATGTTGCGCCCAGTTCGTCACTCAAATAGTCGTGCATCCACAAGTCGTGGTTACCCGTAAAAACATGAAGGCTCATGCCGCGATCAACCATTTGGGCTAATGTTCCCAGTAAACGGGTGTGTCCTTTTGGAACAACATGCTTATATTCAAACCAGTAATCAAATAAATCCCCGACAATATATAGGGTCTTACATTCGGGCTCAATAGTGTTTAAAAACTTCACTAATCTACGTTCACGGGCTTGACTCTCCTTTGCGGAAGGAGCGCCCAAATGAATGTCTGAAATAAAATAGGTGTTGTTTTTCACAATGTGCAAGGTACTACGTTCTGTAAAATTTACAGCGCACAGATATAGCTGGGACAAATTAAAAGTTTAGCTTTGCCTAAACTAATACATAGTCAGGTGAAAACCCACACAGAAAGCGAAGAAAACTACATCAAAGCATTGTACCATTTAGGAGGCGAAAAAACCGTAAACAACGGTGCTTTAGCCCAAAGAATTGGTGCGAAAGGACCTTCTGTGACTCAGGCCGTGAAACGCCTGGCCAATAAAAACCTTGTAGAGGCTATTCCTTATAAAGGAGTGAAATTGACTGAAAAAGGAACTGCGCTGGCCACTCATATATTAAGAAAGCATCGCTTATGGGAGACGTTCTTGGTAGAAAAACTTGGGTTTGGCTGGGAAGAAGTACATGATATAGCGGAGCAGCTTGAACATGTTCAAAGCCCTGAAATGGTGGAAAAATTAGCGAAATACTTAGGCTCTCCTATACATGATCCTCATGGTGATCCTATACCACAGCCTAACGGTGCAATACCTCCATCTCTTGGGAAACCGCTGCAACAATTTGCAATCTCAGATACCCTGCGAGTAGTGAGGGTAGAAGATGCAGGACCTGATTTTTTTACCCAACTTCAAATTCTCAATATTACTCTGGGGAGCGAGTTTACCATGGCCTCTATTTCTAATTTTGATTCGAGTATCCAATTAAGTGGTGCGGACGGAACGCTGTTTTGGCTCAGTCACAGTATGTCGTCTAATATCTATGCTGTCGCCTTATGAATAGGGTAGTCGTAGTATTTTTAAGCCTGGCTCTTTTCGCTAGTTGCCAGCCACCCGAGAAAGTGGAGCTGCTCGCAACAACGTCCGTTTTAGCAGATGCCGCAAGACAAATCCTACCAGAATCTGTTATGGTCACAGCCTTAATGCAAAGCAATATTGACCCACACTCTTATAAGCCGGTAGAGAGCGATGTAGCTAAGCTTCAAAATGCTAAAATAATCCTACACAACGGGCTGCATTTAGAGGGGAAGATGACGGATATCTTGGAGAAAATGGGACAAATAAAACCTGTCTATGCCATGAGTAGCACATTGAGGCTGCCGGACTTAATAGAGACGGGAGTCAACTCATATGATCCACATATTTGGTTTGATCTTAATTTATGGGCAAGATGTGTGGAGCAATTGGGCGGGTTTTTAGCACTTCAATACCCAGAGCACAGTAATGAAATACACGAGCGTACAGTTGTTTATATGAATAACTTGAGACAGGAGCACATGAGGTTTGCAACACTACTGATGAAGGTTCCAGATTCTTCACGCGCGATGGTTACAGCGCATGATGCATTCTCTTATTTTGGCCGCGCTTACGAGATAGACGTTCATGGGCTCCAAGGAGTGAGTACTGCCGCAGAGTTTGGCGTGAGAGACATGAGAGCAACAGCAGAATTTATTTTACAACGAGGGCTGCATACTGTATTCACTGAAACGAGCGTCAACCCAAAAAGCATGCAAGCTTTGCAAGAGGCGGTGGCCCAAAAGGGTGGAGAAGTCCGTATTGGAAGACCCTTGTATTCTGACGCCCTTGGAAGTGAAGGGACTAAGGAGGCGACGTTAATAGGTGCATTCAGATACAATACATTACAGATTCTAATATCATTCGAATAATGGATAAGAGCATAGAAGTACACAACCTGACCGTTAGTTACCACAGCAAACCTGTATTATGGGATGTGGATTTCACACTTCCTAAAGGAAAGATTATAGGAATAGTAGGGCCTAATGGTTCAGGGAAGACGACGATGTTGAAAACCATCATGGGACTCCTTGATGCAGACAGCGGTTATACAGAGATCTTCGGGCAACCATTAGACAAAGTGCGTGAGCGCGTAAGCTATGTGCCGCAGCGCGAAAGTGTCGACTGGGACTTCCCGGCAGATGTGATGGACGTCGTGCTCATGGGACGATACCGTAAAAACAACCTTTTTAAGCGCATCACTAAAGAAGACCGCCGTATTGCCACGGAGGCCCTGGAAAAAGTAAATCTATTAGAATTTGCACATCGCCAGATATCTCAGCTTTCTGGTGGCCAGCAGCAGCGTGTGTTTATAGCAAGATCGCTAGCACAACAGGCGGACATTTATCTTATGGACGAACCTTTCGTGGGCGTTGACGCAGCAACGGAAGACGCAATACTAAAGCTGTTGCGAGACATGAAAAACGAAGGGAAAACGGTAGTAATTGTGCACCACGACCTTCAAACAGCTAACGAGTACTTTGATTGGATTGTTTTATTAAACACACGACTAGTCGCCGCAGGACCAAAAGATGAAGTGTTTACAAAGGAGCTTTTACAAGAGGCTTACGGTGGTCGACTAACCGTTTTGTCCAAGCTTGGAGATATCATAGGGTCTACAGAATTTCCACTTCGCGAACCCGAATTCAAAGAGGACAAACCTGAAGAATAAGCCATGGATCCTATCTTCCTTAAAGTTGTTGTTGGAACTACCTTGCTGGCCTCATCCTCGGCGGTGGTTGGCACCTTTAGTTACTTAAAGGGACAAAGCTTAGTGGGAGACGCGATAGCACATGCACTTTTGCCGGGAGTTGTTTTAGCCTTCATGTTGGGTGACGGTAGAAACCCGGCCTATCTAATTTTTGGGGCACTCGTTTCAGGACTCATCGCACATTATGGGATAGAATTCATTCAAAACCGCACGAAACTCAAAAGTGATACCGCAGTGAGTCTAGTGCTTTCTACTTTTTTCGGTTTTGGAATTATGTTAATGTCCGTTGTTCAGCAGCGTGGACAAGGTCAACAGGCTGGGCTTGAACGTTACTTGCTTGGGAAGGCAGCTGCTATTACGATGCTAGACGTGTACACTTTTTCAGCATTAGCGCTGGTTTTGTTACTGGGAGTTGCACTATTTTATAAAGGCTTCCAACTAATGACGTTCAATGAAGATTTCGCGCATGCAATTGGACTGCCTGTTGGCTTGATCAGAGTTACGTTTACCGTACTCACTGTATTAGCCGTGACCATTGGCATTCAGACAGTGGGCGTCGTGCTCATGGCGGCATTACTGATTACCCCAGCGGCAGCAGCGAGGGCCTGGACAAAGTCACTCCCTCAAATGATTCTATTAGCAGCTGTTTTTTCAGCCGTTTCAGCAATCTTAGGAACGCTTATTTCTAGTTCCATTGCGAAGATGCCTACTGGTCCATGGATTGTCATTATTCTTGGCTTGATTGGCTTCACTTCACTTTTTATAGCTCCTGAAAAAGGCTGGCTTTTTAAAAGAAAACGAGCGTTTAAAAACAGATCAAAAACGAATCGCGAAAATATCATGAAACTCATGTACCGGCAGGAGGAAAAGTGCGGTACAGGAAACAAGTTGACCAGCTTCCAGATTCTAGGCATTCGTGCAATGCGCGAGGACTTGTTACGCGTGGGCCTAAAGGATTTAAAAAAGCGACTTTGGATTATAGAACATATAGACGGGTTCACCCTTACAGACCTGGGCCGCATAGAAGGTCGTCGCGTGGTTCGTTTACACAGACTGTGGGAGCTTTACCTCACAGAAAGACTAGGAATGGCACCTGACCATATCCACCCGCAAGCGGAGACCATGGAGCACGTGATTACCCCTGAAATAGAAGCGCTACTTATTAAAGAACTGGGCGTGCCTGAGCGCGATCCACATGAAAGTTTAATTCCCTATGAAAATGAATAATTGGTTAGCAGGAGCGTTGGCTCTGTCGTCGTTAACGATGTTAGCGCAAGAACAAGAAACAAGTGATATTTTGGACATGGCGCCCATCGCAACGGACAGGCCGGACATTACAGAAAGTGCTCAAATAACCCCCGTGGGATGGTTTCAATACGAAGGGGGCTTCCAATTTTCACGTGCAGCAGAAACGTATGGAGCGCAGACTAATGCAGACAGGAATCAACTGGAGCAAGTGTTGCGATTTGGAATCAACAATAAGCTAGAGGTTCGCGCCGTAATTAACGCAAACACAGTTAAAACCACAAGTACAGGAGTTGTTGGACCTATGCGGATGACAGGAGTCGATCCCGTGACCCTTGGAATCAAATACAACATGTTTGAAGAAACAGCCTTTTTCCCGCAAGCGACATGGTTGAGTCACGTTACATTGCCATGGGTGGCGGCGGGAGATTATAGAGCTCCTGTTCAGTCAAACCTGGTCTTTCATGAGCAGCGCTTGATGCTGGAAAAATCGCTTACTAAACGCCTTGGAATAGCTTCAAACATTGGTGTTTCTGGAGGTCTAGCAGGGTCTAATGGTTTTATTTCTGACGGAATGTTTTCTTTAGCAGCGGGCTATGATTTAGGGAATGACTTTGGCATTTATGTAGAATATTTTTCTGAGTGGCTTTGGGCAGGCAGTCAATTCTATAACACACCTTACTTTGATGGAGGCTTCACAAAGCTATTATCAAACGACCTTCAACTAGATGTTTATGCAGGCTTCAACCTTAGCACATACACGAGCGCGAATCTCCCGACAAAAGGAGTATTTATAGGCACGGGCATAAGCTACCGCATGCCGCTTACTGGATACCTGAAATAAAATGAACCCATCGTTATCTATAGCTTTAACAGCATCGTTTATTTCACTATCGTGCGCACTTCTTGGCACTTTTTTAGTGTTACGTAAAATGACCATGATAGGAGATGCCATTTCTCACGCGGTGTTGCCTGGAATTGCAATTGCCTATTGGGTGAGCCAGAGCAGGGCTAGTATGTGGATGTTCTTAGGGGCGGCTTCTGTAGGTGTTTTAGCAACGGTATTGATAGAACTCTTGCGAAAGCGGTTAAAGGTGCAAAGCGACGCTAGTATAGGCATGACCTTTACCACCCTTTTTGCTATCGGAGTGGTGATGATTACTTTTTGGAGCGACAGTGTAGACCTAGACCAAGAATGTGTGCTATATGGCGAGATTGCCTACGTACCGTTTGATGTGTGGATGTTTCATGGACAGAACATGGGACCAACCGCCCTTTGGGCGTCAGGAATCCTTCTTTTAAGCATTGTAGTCTATCTTTTCTTTGGGTATAAAGGACTGAAAATGACAAGTTTTAATGAAGACTATGCAGCCGTTTTAGGCATAGGCGTGGGCGCGTGGAACCTCAGCCTCATGTCTATGGTTAGCCTTACAACAGTGGTAAGTTTTGAAAGCGTAGGCGCGATATTAGTCGTTGCCCTGCTTGTGGCTCCTGCGGCAACGGCCTATTTACTGGTTGAGAAACTAGGCTTAATGCTGTTACTTTCAGCCGGCTTCGCATTAATAGGTTCCTTAGGAGGATATACCCTGAGTAAGGTGTTCGAAACGAGTATAGCGGGAACCATAGCCTCTACCTTAGGGGCAGTGTTTCTTGTGGTACTTATAGGTAAAACAGCAGTTTCAAAACAAACAAATACGTATGGCCTGGAAGGTGAAGGAGTTTGACGCGTTAACAACAACGGAGATTTATGGGATAATGCGTTTACGAAGCGAAGTATTTGTTTTGGAGCAAGAATGCATCTATTTAGACGCTGACGGCTATGACGATCAATGTCTGCACTTGTGGAAGGAAGTCCACGGGGCAGTAGTTGCCTATACCCGTATTTTACCTGCAGGTGTTTACTATCCTGAAGCCTCTATAGGCAGAGTAGTAGTCGCACAAAGCTATAGAGGCGGTGACCTAGGAAAAGAACTCATGCGCAGATCTGAGGAGATTCTTTACAACACTGGAGACCATGGCCCAGTTAAGATAATGGCCCAGTCCTACCTGTTAAAATGGTACGGTTCCCAAGGCTATATAGCGGAAGGTGAAGAGTTCTTAGAGGACGGAATTCCGCATACAACGATGGTTAAAAGTACTCTTTAACAAGGTTTAATAGCCACAACAATCACGTCGTGTTGGGCTAAAGAACTCGCCATGTCTAGGTATTATTATATTGTCATCATAGGAGCAGTACAACCTACTGCAAAACAGGTACTGGTAGTTACCTCAAGTGTTTTGCCCCACATTGAATACAGTATTTAAGGGATAAAAACGGTGATAATGATCATATTATGACCTGTTAGTTTGAAAGCCTAAAGCCCCGTACTTGGGGCTTTTTTTATGCTTAAATTCGTAGATATGAATACAGCTAAAAACCACGGAGCGATTTCGCTTAAAGAGGGCATTCTAGAGGTAGAGGGCTGGAAGCCGGAGTTCTACCAAAGCCAATTCTACGATTTCCTAGACCAGCAACCCTATATCGTGGGCACCCTTATGGATGCGGACGAAGGAATGGATGAGGAGGCACACAGCTGGATGCTAAAAGCAGTACTTATTCTCAAGTGGTCATTTCAAAAAATGGGTTGGCGCACGACCATGCTTGGAGAGGAGAAATGGATCGCTGTACTAGAACAGAAAACAGAGGTTTATGAAACCCACCAACAGGACAATGGTCTAGACACCGCCGCGCTCATTAAACTGAGCGGCTCACCAAACACATTGAGTGAACTGTACCTTTATGTTACAGAAAACAACTCAGCAGACACAGAAGCTGCCGGGAACATTTTATTTTTATTGGACTGCGCCATTGAAGCTATGGAAATAGCGGTGCTACAGGACAAAACAAACACAGACGCTTAAATGGATGAAGCAATAGATATCGTAAACCACATGATGGCTAACGACGCATTTAGTAGATGGCTAGGCATAGAAGTGGTTCATGCGGAAGCTGGGAGTGTTGTGTTATCAATGACCGTTAGAGAAGAAATGACGAACGGGTTTAATATTGCGCATGGGGGAATATCCTACTCATTAGCAGACTCGGCACTTGCGTTTGCTTCTAATGGCGGAGGAACTCAAAGCCTTAGCGTTGAGACGAGCATTAACCATCTTTCTCCTGTTCAATTAGGCGAGACACTTATTGCAACTGCGATACAAATTAACGAGACCCGAAAAACGGGACTCTACCAAATAGACATCACCAATTCTGATGGAAAATGCGTTGCCTATTTCAAGGGCACCGTATACCGTACGGAAAAACCATGGAAACTATGAAAGAGACCTTCATTGTAGACGGTGTAAGAACCCCAATTGGCAAATTTAAAGGCACGCTTTCTGTCATCCGCACGGATGACTTAGCGGCAATGACAATTGCTAAATTATTGGAAAAACACCCGGATCTCGACCCTTCTTTAGTGGACGATGTAATTTTAGGTTGTGCGAACCAAGCGGGAGAAGACAATAGAAATGTAGCACGTATGGCATTATTGCTTGCAGGAATGCCGTGGAGCGTGCCTGGAGAGACCGTGAATCGTTTGTGTGCCTCAGGAATGAGCGCTGCTATTCATGCGCACCGAGCCATTCAAGCAGGCGACGGAGATCTGTTTATTGCAGGTGGCGTTGAAAACATGAGCAGAGGTCCTTATGTGATCAGTAAGTCCGCTACCGCTTATGGAACAGACAGTAAGATGTACGATAGCTCTTTTGGATGGCGCTTTACAAATCCAAAAATGAAAGCGCTCTATGGCACACATGCTATGGGAGAGACGGCAGAAAACTTAGTTGAGAAGTACGGTATTAGTCGTGAAGATCAGGATACTTTTTCATACTGGTCGCAGCAAAAGGCTGCACGCGCTCAAGAACGAGGCAGGTTTAGACTGGAGAAATTCGCGGTAGAGATTCCTCAACGCAAGGCAGATCCTATTGTTTTTGTGGAGGATGAATTCATGAAACCAGCTACCACCATAGAGGGGCTAAGTGGACTGCGTGCAGCATTCAAGAAAGACGGTTCTGTGACCGCTGGAAACAGTTCTGGTTTGAATGACGGTGCAGTTGCACTTTTGATGGCAAGTAGCGAGGCTGTGGAAAAACACAACCTTAAGCCCTTGGCGAGAATAGTTAGTTCTGCTGTTGCAGGTGTAGAGCCAAGTATTATGGGAATTGGCCCTGTAGAGGCAACTAAAAAAGCCCTTTTAAGAGCTGGATTGACCCTAGACGACATGGACGTTATTGAAATGAATGAGGCGTTCGCTGCACAGGTCTTAGCCTGTACTCGTGCCTTGGGATTAAAGGATGACGACCCACGTGTCAATCCTAATGGTGGCGCGATCGCATTAGGCCATCCGCTGGGCGTTACAGGTGGCCGAATTCTACTTTCTGCGGCATTAGAATTACAAGAACAAAGCAAGCGATATGCCTTAGTGAGCATGTGTATTGGCGTGGGTCAAGGCTATGCCACAATTATAGAACGCGTTTAATAGTTACGAGTTATGGCCATTTATCAGTTTCTGAACTTTGTCCCCGTGGTACACGAGACCGCCTTTATTCATCCTCAAGCGAATGTGACCGGAGATGTGGTCATAGGCGCACATTGTTATGTAGGCCCAGGAGCTGTTTTGAGAGGGGATTGGGGAAGAATCATTTTAGAAGAGGGTGTGAATGTGCAAGAGAATTGTGTGGTACACATGTTTCCAGGAACGGAGACCAGGTTAAAGAAAATGTCGCACGTAGGTCATGGCGCAATTATTCATGGAGGAACCTTGGGTGAGAATGTGCTCATAGGAATGAACGCCGTAGTCATGGACCACTGTAATGTGGGCGCGGGATCTATTGTTGGAGCATTAGCCTTTGTACCACAGAATAGTGTGATTCCCGAGCGGAGTATTTTTGTGGGTAATCCCGGAAAAGTAGTGAAGCAGGTCAGCGATGAAATGCTTACATGGAAAACGGAGGGTACAGCGCTTTATATGGAACTGGCCCGCGAGTGTAACGAGACATTGAAGGAAGTGACACCGCTACGTGAATTAGAGGTAGATCGGCCAACACATAAAGGAACCTATCAAACACATAAATAATGAATACGGTTAAAAACTACATCCTAGGAAATTGGGAAGCAGGATCAGGAACAGAGTATACCGCACGCCATGCAATCACAGGTGCAGACATCGCGACGGTCAGTTCATTAGGTCTAGATTATAAAGCTATTTTGGAGTACGGCAGGTCGGTTGGCGGTTCAGCTTTGCGTAAGATGACTTTCCAAGAGCGCGGCAGGATGCTCAAAGCCTTAGCGCTACACTTAACGTCGATCAAGCGCCAATTTTACGATGTAAGTTGGGCAACCGGAGCAACTAAGGTGGACAGTTGGATAGACATTGAAGGTGGAATAGGAAACCTATTTGCGAACGCCTCCTTGCGCCGTCAGTTTCCTGACTTGCCTTATTATGTGGAGGGAGATGTGGCCCGATTATCCAAGGAGGGCACGTTTATAGGTCATCACATTATGGTTCCTAGACAGGGAGTAGCCATACACATCAACGCTTTTAATTTCCCTATTTGGGGAATGCTAGAAAAGATTGCTGTTAACCTAATGGCAGGGGTTCCTGCTATAGTGAAACCATCAGAATACACTTCGTACCTCACGGAGTCTATGGTCAAGGCCATAATTGATAGTAAGATTTTACCCGAAGGAGCCTTGCAGCTTGTGAGCGGAAAGGGACATGGTATTATTGAGCATGTAGATCTTCAAGACGTGATCACTTTTACCGGTTCTGCATCGACAGGACAGATGTTGCGTGGATTGCCTCACTTGAACGAGCGCAGCGTTCCGTTTAATCTAGAAGCGGACAGTTTGAACGCTTCAGTGTTAGGGCCAGATGTTAATATAGAGGATCCTGAATTTGCGCTTTTTGTTAAAGAATTGGCAAATGAAATGACGACAAAGGCAGGTCAGAAATGTACAGCTATTCGACGGGCGATGGTGCCAGAACACCTATTGCCAGCCGTTCAAGATGCTTTAATTGCGCGCTTACAAAAAATCGTGATTGGCGATCCTCAATCGGAAGGTGTTCGCATGGGTGCTCTGGCCACACACGAGCAGATTGGACGAGTAGAGGCAGAAATGAACAAGTTGCTCGTTGAACAGGAATTGGTATATAACCCAAGCCTAGATCTTATTGGAGCTACAGAATCAGGAGCTTTTTACACACCAAAACTTATGGTGAACAGCGACCCTTTTAACAAGACCGCAGTTCACGAAGTAGAGCCTTTTGGGCCGGTAAGTACACTGATGCCTTATAAGACGCTAGACGAAGCCGTGGCGTTAACAGCTTTGGGAAGAGGCTCTTTAGTAACCTCCTTTACCAGTAAAAACACGGCAGATATTGTGGCATTCACAACAGAAGCTGCTGCATATAACGGCCGCATTCATATCATGAATGCAAAAATGGCGAAGGAAAGCACTGGACACGGCTCACCAATGCCGTTAATGAAACATGGTGGCCCAGGCCGTGCGGGTGGTGGAGAAGAGATGGGCGGAAAGCGTGGCGTATTGCATTACTTACATCGTACCGCTATTCAGGGTCACCCAGACGATATTACGGCCATTACTCAGCAGTACCAGCCAGGTGCTGCTCGACCAGAAGCAAGCCCACACGTATTCCGTCAGCACTTTGAGGAGCTTGAAGTAGGGGCTACAGTTTATACAGCAAAGCACACGGTAACAGAATCAGACATCACAAATTTCGCTAATGTAAGTGGCGATAATTTTTATGCTCACGTCGACGCAACGAGTTTAGAAGGAACCATATTCGAGGGTCGCGTCGCACATGGATATTTTATTTTGAGTAAGGCGGCAGGACTTTTCGTAGAAGCAAAGAAAGGACCAGTCCTATTGAACTATGGAATAGATGAATGCAGGTTTACTAAACCGGTTTATCCAGGCACGACGATAGGCGTTAAACTAACGGTAAAAGAAAAAATAGACCAAGAGAAACGTAGTGAAGACGATGTCGCAAAAGGGATCGTGAAATACTATGTTGAGGTTTATGATGATACAGACGAAATTGTGGCGGTGACTACCATTTTGACCATGGTCAAGAAGCTAAACCAAGACTAAACAAATTTTTATGAATGAAGCAGTACACTTAGGCGGCGTAGAGGTCACCATAGATAGTCGCGGTTTAGCGACCGTAGAGTTTTCCCACCCATTGTCTAATTCCTTACCAGGAAAGGTGTTGTCTCAACTCTCTAACACAATTACAACACTGGGCGAAAATGACCGGGTAAAAATCTTGGTATTAAAAAGTAGTGGTGAACGCGCCTTCTGCGCAGGAGCCAGCTTTGATGAGCTGATTTCAATTGAGGATTTAGAGACGGGAAAAGTGTTTTTTAGCGGGTTCGCTAACGTTATAAATGCCATGCGTAAATGCCCTAAATTGATTTTAGGTCGCATACAAGGTAAAGCTGTAGGCGGTGGTGTTGGATTAGCATCAAGTGTCGATTATTGTTTTGCGACCAAGCACGCAGCGGTGAAGTTATCGGAATTAGCCGTGGGAATCGGTCCTTTTGTAGTGGGTCCTGCTGTTGCACGTAAACTGGGCTTGGCAGGGATGTCTGATCTGGCTATTAACGCTACAGAGTGGCGCAGTGCAGAATGGGCAGCAACACATGGATTGTATAACGATGTATTTGAAGATACCGCGGCGATGGACCAGGCCATTGAAGCTCTAGTGGACCGATTAGTCACGAAATCTGTTCCAGCCATGCGAGGCTTAAAGCAAGTTTTCTGGCAGGGAACCGAACACTGGGATGAGTTACTCGCGGAGCGTGCTGCTATCAGTGGGGAATTGATTCTGAGCAAGGAAGCAAAGGATGCCATTAACGCATTTAAAAAGAAGTAATGGTTCGATTCCTCGTCGTTTTTAGCTTGATAACCACCACAGTTTTTAGCCAGAGCGATTCCACCGTTATTGCATCGTATCATCGAAAAGCTATTTACAGTGCTTCGGGTTCTTTTACGGATTTGGACAATTGGAACGCTGGCGGGGAAAACAGTTCAAACATCAGTTTATTACTTCGTGAAAATTGGATAAAGAAGGGCGAGAACTTCACCACCGTCCATCTCTTAGAAGGCAATTATGGACTCAGTCGTCAAGCCGGATTACTTACAAAAAACGCCGATAAACTGGAGTTTACTACAACGCTTACGGGCTCGCCGAAAACAACGGATTGGAACTTATCAGGTCAATTAAACGTGCGTACTCAGTTTGCCCCAGGATTTGCGAAAGGGGATACTACCCGTACACCTATTTCTACATTTGGTGCGCCTGTATATGGTCAATATTCTTTTGGTATAGGCAACAACTCCTGGGAGCATTGGCAAGTGTTTTTGTCTCCCTTTGCCGGCAAGAGCACTACAGTTTTTGACGAAACATTACGTGAAAAAGCCGCCTTTGGTGTAGATACCGGAGCGAGCTGGCGTTTTGAGGCTGGTGCAAAAATTACATTGAATTATACGGAACAGATTACTGATGAGTTTGAAGTCACGGCTAAGTCGGACCTCTTCTTTAATTACTTGGAGTCGATCTCCGCGACCGATTTAAACCTCGAAATCATTGCTATTTATAAAATACGCAAGGCGCTTTCCTTTACTGCGCATTTCCAATTGATTCGAGACATTGACCAGATCGATGCGTGGCAACGGCGCACTGTTTTAGGAGTGGGATTGGCGTATACCTTGTAGAATTAACCTTTTATATACGTTCGAATGTGCGCTTTTATGCCTTGGTTCTCTTCACTTGTCGTGCTGTAATTACCGTTTGGCCAAAGCCAAAGACATTCACCTTGTAGTTCGGGACGGCTATAAGGAAGCAAGACGGGTTCCTTTTGCATAACATCGATGACTGAAGTATTCTGATCACGACGCCAAAGCAATATGCGGTCGTAATTCCGCAAAATAATTGGACACGAGTCATTTGCAAGTAGTCTAGAATCTGCAGCCGTTGATAGGTACATGCTGAAACGTCCTTTGAGCTTTGCAGTATCTATAACTCCTAATCCAATTGAGGATTTTGGTAATTCATACAAGCCGTTTCTAGACTCTCTTTTTGAAATGAAATACCAGTTTTCAGAAACGGGATCAACAAAAAGTGCTTCAATATCGCGAGGACCAGTGCTGTAGGTAAACCTTAGAGAATCTAATAATTCGGGGACGTAGGTTACGACACTAGAAACTAAGGTGTCAAAACTCCCTGCTTGTGGTTCTTTCATGGTGTATACAGTGACAAAGTCTCTCAATTCCAAATTATCTCCAACATCTGCAATACCTAACATGGGAATGTTATCCGAAACAAAAAAAGTAAGCTCCTCCCAGTCGATATTTACGAGTCCTGCGATGAGAAGTTTCGCAGTCGTTTTTCCAGTTTTACTGTTGACTAAATATAGGACGGCATCATCTCCACTATCGTTAACGAGCCAAACATGATGCGGAAAGGAAGTAGCTAATACTCCTCCGGAAGCCTCACGTACTGAGATTGGGACAATAGAGCTATCGGGTACAATCGAATAGTCTTTAGCGACATTGAGCGAGTCAAAAGCGAAGGTGTTCTGAAATACTACAGGCTCTGATATGGGCTCGATTTTACCACAACACAGCAAGAATAAAGGAAGTACAATGAAGACTATTTTTTGCATAAGCAAAAGATA